>NZ_JBIVHM010000006.1:0-87531 GCF_044749185.1 Paenarthrobacter sp. NPDC089675
CCACCGCAGACCCACCGCGCCAGGAATACCACCCACCGCCGGAATCAACCACAGAAAAACCACCCAGCTGTCACAAACAGCTTGATATATACCGATTTTCCGGCGGCCTTGATACGTTTCCAGCGACCTCGTGGATCGCGGGAGAGGACTAGTTTTCTTCGGCCTGCGCTGCACGCTGCTTGGCGACGTGGGCGTGGACCTCTTCCATGTCCAGGCCCTTCACGGCCTCGATGACCTGCTCAAGCTGAGGGCCGTTGAGGGCTCCGGGCTGCGAGAAGACGAGGACCTTCTCGCGGAACGCCATGAGTGTGGGGATGGAGGTGATTCCGGCTTCGGCGGCAAGCTGCTGCTCGGCCTCGGTGTCCACCTTCGCGAAGAAGACGTCGGAGTGCTGGTCCGACGACGCCTGGTAGACGGGCGCAAACTGGCGGCACGGGCCGCACCATGCTGCCCAAAAGTCCACCAGGACAATGTCGTTGCCCTCGATGGTCGATGCGAACTGTTCTCCAGTGATGTCAACTGTAGCCATGTTTCCACGGTACGCGACCCTGCCCACGAAGTCCCGTGGAGAGCACTGCTGTTCGCTTCACGCGTCACCGGGAATAACCACGGAGTCCACTCCGTTGCGTGGCCTGCTTTGCGCGCCAAGAGTGCTTCTGAGCGCGCAAAGCAGGCCCCACAACCGCATGCTATTTGCCGAGCACGTACCTCAGCGCCGATGCGTAGAGGGGAGCCACCTTGTTGTGCCCGGCTTGGTTCATGTGGATGTTGTCCAGGTAGTTCCCGTCGGCTCCGGCGATGGTTGCCGTGCCGGCCATCGAGATGTGCGGCCAGCCACGGAGTGCCGCCTCACGCATCAACATGCCGTCAACCCATCGGCGCTGGAAGTGGCTGGAGTCGTAGCGCGACAACACCCCGTTCACCAGGATGGTGCTGCGCGGGTACTTGCGCCGGAGTTCATCCCACAGCTTGTTTGCTTGGGACAGGATCGCGGCGTCGGTCGCGAAGATCCTGGCATCGTTGCCGCCAAGGTTCACTACCACCAGGCCCGGGTTGCCTTGCGGCAGGAGGATCCGGTCAAGGAGCACCGCATCGGTCGCCGAGCCGACTGAGCTTCCGGAGACGTAGCCGATCCCGCCAATACTCCGGACCACCTGCCGCGGATAGCCAGCGGCCCGGGCTCCTTGCTCCACCCAGGAGTCCAGGTCCAGCTGCGAATCTCCGAGCAGCACCACGGTAGAGGCGTCGACTGTCTCGGCCGAATACAGCTCCTGGGTGGAGTCGTTCCAGATGGTTTCCAGCTTTTGGAATGCAACGTGGGCACCGCGGGCGTCCGTCCAGCTGTCTTTCAAGGGCCAGCCAAAGTCTCCGGGGTTGACGGACCACACTTTGTAGGTCGCATGCCCCACTATTTGCGTGCCGGTACCCGGCCCCCAGACCAGCCAACCATTGGCAAACTGCTGCACCGAACCCCCGGCACGCGGAAGCTTGTCCGTGAGCGGCAGTCCTAGCCGGCCGGCTGCGCCCCCAAGGGCTACATAGCGGTTGTGGATGTCGCCGTGGGTGGTGGAATGCGCCCCAGTAGCAGCCGACCAGTAGACCGTCCCGCCTTGGAACTGCTGGTAAACGAAGTTCGACTGGCGGTATTCCTCGCTGACGGGGTAGCCGAGGGCTCCGTCTTGACCGCCCGTGGAATTCCAATAGGTCCGGATGGCACCCGTCAGAGCCCGTGCTCCGCTCGCCGGCGACCACACGATGCTTCCATGTTGGTATTGCTGCGCCGAGCCTCCGTTCTTCAACCCCGGGGCTTCATCGCTGGTTGGGTATCCAAGTTCTCCGCTTTCAAGCCCCGATTGCCTCCAGCGTTCCCGGATGGCTCCCGTGGACGGGTGTGCTCCCGAGCCCGGCGACCACACGATAAAGCCGCGTTCGTACGCCTGGAAAGCGCCGCCGTCGGGCAGGCCGGCACGTTCCCCGGTGACGGGGTAGCCAAGGTAGCCGGACTCGGAGCCGGAGCGGAGCCACGCCAAGTGGATGGAACCGGTGGTTTGTTGGGTGCCGGTGGCGGGAGAGGAAATGATGGCCCCACGTTCGAACACCTGCTTGGTGCCACCGTTACGCAGTCCGCTCGCAGTGTCGGAGGTTGGGTAGCCGTGGGAGCCAAAGGGACCCCCTGCGTCCCACCAGGCCGTGCGAACCGCGCCATTGACCACTACCCGGGCGCCGGTCCGTGATGACCAGGCAATGTCTCCGCCGGCGAATTTCTGGACGCAACCGGTGACGGTGCACTGCTCGGATCCGGTAGGACGAAGCAGGACGCTGCGGGCCCATGTACTGGTGTTGTACAGCTGCCCAATGGCGCCGCTGACCGTGGGCGCCGGGACCTCCGTGACGGCCTGCCCCGCCTGCGCGGGCAGAATCATCAAGAATAGAGCGGCCGTTGCCGTGGCGATTTTGTGCCGGAATCCTCCGGTGACTGATCCTGTGGATCCCATACTGCTACCCCATAAAAATGCGGGCGGATTGCCCTGCCGCTGCTTCCCCGCCGGAAACACTCAGCCAAGTATCCGCGACGCCGGCACGCACCTGAACGGAGACGCGGCCATTGCTGCTACATCGTTATTTTCCGCAGCCTCTTGCCGTCCATTGAACAAGTGTTTAGTCTTTGAAACATGCGTTCAACCGCAGAAGATTTGACCACCCGGGCACGGATACGGGATGCAGCCATAGGCCTGTTCGGCCGTGAGGGATTCGCCCGCGCCACGGTACGTTCCGTTGCAGCTGAGGCCGGAGTGAGCCCCGCCCTGGTGATCCACCACTTCGGCAGCAAGGCCGGCCTGCGCGAGGTCTGCGATCACCATGTCCTCGCCCAAACAGCCAGCCAGGGCCACGAGAAGGCAGACCCGCGAGCCACCCGGCTCCTCATCCAGGACTATTTGAACAACCCGCGCCAGTACGCCGACGAAATCGCGTACATCCGCCGCGCCCTTGGGGACGAGTCCGACGCCGCTGACGCCTTCTTTGACGGAGTGGTCAGCCAAACCGAGGACATCATCCACACGGGCATCAAGGCCGGCACTATCCGGGCCTTCGACAATGTCCGGGCCACCGCCGTCGTCATTGCCTCCAACAGCCTGTCCATGCTGATGCTGGGGCGGCACGTTTCGCGCGCATTGGGCACTCCCGTATTAGAACCACACAGGATCGGCCCGGAACTGCTGAGGCACCTGACCCTCCCCGCGCTGGACATCTACACCAACGGTTTCTACACAGACTCGCGGTTCCTGGATGCAGCCCGCGAAGCCCTCCAACAACAACAACCAAGCACCACCGAAGGGAGCATGCCCCGTGACCCAGGCAATCGTCGTCGAGGGGTTGCGTAAGAAGTTCGGGCACCGCGAGGTCCTCCACGGACTGGACTTCAAAATCGAGGCCGGCACAGTGTTCGGCGTCATCGGGCCGAACGGCGCCGGCAAGACCACCACCATGCGCTGCCTTCTGGACATCATCAGGCCAAGCTCGGGCTCTATTTCAGTCCTGGGCCAGGACCCGCGGCATGGAGGTACCGCACTGCGCAGGCGGATCGGGTACCTGCCGGGGGAACTCCACCTGGAAAACCGGACCACCGGGCGCCGTGTGGTGGAACATTTCGAAGCCATCAGCGGACCCGTGGACCAAAGCCATGTGAAAGCCCTTGCCGAACGGCTGGACCTGGACCTGGACCGGCAGACGCGCAAGCTATCCAAAGGCAACAAGCAGAAGCTGGGCCTGCTCCAGGCCTTCATGCACCGGCCGGAACTGCTGGTGCTTGATGAGCCCACCAGCGGACTGGATCCCCTGGTCCAGCAGGAGTTCCATGCGATGGTCCGCGAAGCGGTGGAGGGCGGCGCCACCGTTTTCCTCAGCTCCCACGTCCTGAGCGAAGTCCAGCAGGCCGCTGATTCCGTGGCGATCCTGCGCGACGGCGGCATCGTCACCATATCCACCGTGGAGGCGCTGCGTAACGCTGCCGTCCGGCAGTTGAAGTTCAACGCCACCGGAACGGAAGCGCACGACGTCGGCGCACTGCTGGCCGGGGTGCCGGGGGTGGCCAACGTGGTGCTGCGGGAACTCCCGGCCGAAGGCGCCTACGGCATCTCCGTGGAGGCGACAGCCACGTTGTCCGGTGCTGTCCAGCCCCTTGTCCAGGAGTTGGCTCGCCTGCAGCTCACGGACCTCGTCCTGGAGGAGCCCGACCTCGAAGAAGCCGTGCTGAAGCTGTACACCGGTTTCTATCCGGTCGGCAGCAACGGCCACCGCGCCAATGGTGCCGATGCAGCGCGGCGCAGCGTTTCCGCATCCAAGGAAGAAGCCCATCATGCCTAGGGTCCTGCCCCTCTTCACCAAAGCGCTGACCGACTCCTGGCGTTCAACCCTGGCCTGGGGCCTCGGGCTGACGGGAGCAACCATGCTCTACTTGCCGCTCTACCCTTCGATCGGCGGCAGTTCGCAGATGCAGCAAATGATCGATGCCCTGCCCCAGGGAATGACCAAGGCCTTGAACTACGACCAGATCGCTACGGGTACCGGCTACACGCAGGCCACCCTGTTCGGCCTGATCGGATTCCTGCTGATGTCCATGGCATCGGTTGGCTGGGGTGCCGCGTCCGTGGGCGGCGACGAGGAGTCCGGGCTCCTGGAACTGACCCTCGCCCACAGTGTGACCCGAATCCAAGTGGTCCTCGAGCGTGCCTTTGCGCTGGTTGTCCGGGTGGCAGCGCTCGCGCTCCTGGTCTTTGTCCTGGTGCTGGTACTGAACGGACCCGCCAAACTGCAGATCGACGTCGGACACCTCGCTGGAGCCGTGGTGCTGTTCGCCGGCTTGGCCCTGCTGAGCGGAACGGCCGCTTTGGCTGCAGGCGCCTTGACCGGCCGGAAGGTGTACGGCATCGCCGCAGGTGCAGCTGTGGCGGTCCTGGGCTATGTCTTCAATGCCGTGGGCCGGCAAAGCCCCAAAATGGACTGGCTGTTGAACCTCTCCCCATACCACTGGGCCTACGGGAATTCGCCCGTTACCAACGGCGCAGACTGGGGCGCCGCGATTGGCCTGCTGACCATCTCCGCTGCCTTGATAGCCGTGGCAGCTGTTGCCCTGCAGCGTCGTGACGTGGGGGTCTGACGAGGCAATCCGTCGGGCTTGGCGCTCAGCCCCAGACGTGCGGGGCTGGCCGCCGGGCCCCCGGGAGCGCATTGTTTTCGCGCCATTCATGGACCCACTCGGGGAGGATCAGGTCAGCCGGCGGAGCACCGAATTCCGCGATGATGTCCTCCTGGCTCACAGGCCGTCCCTTGCTCACCAGCCGGGTGGCAATGTGGGCACGGGCGTAAATCTCACCGTCCACCACCATGCGCTGCTCGAAGTAGATGGCCTTGGTGTCCAGCCCGATGATGCGGGTCTCCACCGTGTAGCGCTGCCATAGCTGGAGCGACTTGCGGAAGGCGATGGTCTCCCCCGCAGCCACGGGGGTCCAGCCGCGCTTGCGCATCTTCCGCCAGATCCCGCTGCGCACCATCAGGTCGAACCGCCCCAGGTCCATGAGGGAGAAATACATTCCGTTGTTGACGTGCATGGCGATATCAATGTCCGTGGGAAGGACACGCAAAGGGAGCGAGGACGTATCCCACGCACCCAGCGGCGAGCGCTTGGCCGACGTGAAGAGCAGCATAAGGGTCCGGAGAAGCAGGTGCATGGGCTAAATGTTACCCGTGGGTAACATTCCAGGGAACCGCTGGCCGCATGGCGGACTTTATGTCCAACGATTGCACAAACGTTTACCGCAGGTTCATGAAAAGCATGCACAATATCTGGAACTCGAGAACACAGAAGAACAAACAGGGGGACCCCTTTGAGCGCACTGAACACCATTACAGCCGGCGGCGACGTTTGGCCGGAACTCGCCATCAGCCAGGAAGTCGTCCTGGCCGATGTCCGCGGCAACCGCATCGAAGGAACCATCGATGGCATGACCAACGATCGCAGCACCCTCTGGGTTCAGCTCAAGGGCGGACTCGGCCGCCAACTCGTCCATCACCTCGACGGGTACTGGCTGGAAACACCCGCCGTGGAAACACCCGCCGCCTGATAAACACCGCCTCGGGGCTGGCTAGTATGCCCCTATGACGCAAGCGCGATACCGGGACCTTGTTGAGTGGCCCCTCATGGGCACCGCCCTGATCTTTCTCGCTGCCTACGCATGGCAGGTGATCGGGCGGGTGGAAGGTCCCGCAGCCCAGCCGTTCGAGACAGTCCTGTGGATCACCTGGGGCATCTTCGCCCTGGACTACGTGGCGAACCTCTGGCTGGCCGAAGACCGTAAACGCTGGTTCATCTGGAACCTGCATGAGCTCCTCATCGTGGTCCTCCCCTTCTTCAGGCCGCTCCGCCTCCTGAGGCTCGTGACACTCCTGTCCGTCCTGCACAGGACCGTGGGGGAAACCCTGCGCGGACGCATCGCAACCTACGTGGCCGGATCAGCCGCCATGCTGGTCCTGGTTGGGGCCCTCGCAGTGCTGGACGTCGAACAGAGTGCCCCAGATGCGAAGATCCAGAACTTTGGAGACGCCGCCTGGTGGGCCATTACCACCATCACCACCGTGGGCTACGGCGACCTCTACCCGGTCACCCCCATCGGTCGGGTGGTGGCAGCCGCCCTGATGATGAGCGGCATCGCCGTACTGGGTATTGTCACAGCCTCGATCGCTTCCTGGCTGGTGCAGCGGATCGAGGAGAATGCCGAGGACGTGGCCGCGGCTGCCGGCGACAAGGCAATCGCAGCTGAAGCACCGTTGCGGGCCGAGATCGCCGGGCTCCTCGCCGAGATCTCCGCCCTGCGCCAGGAAGTGACCCACTTGCGCGAAGCCATCTCACGGGACCCGCAGCATTGAGCACGAATCACCTGCCCTCTTGATACACAAAAAATCCCCGGAACCAGTGGTTCCGGGGATTTTCCGATTGAGTGGCAGATGAGGGATTCGAACCCCCGTAGGCAGTGCCAGCTGATTTACAGTCAGCCCCCTTTGGCCGCTCGGGTAATCTGCCGAACTTCAAAAGAAGATCACTTCCGGAAGACCGTTTCTTTCGATCCGGCAACCGAAGGCAGAGACAACCTTACAGAACTTCCGGCCAAGAATCTAATCGAGGCAATTTGGCCCGAACCAGCCCGGAATTTCAGGCTTCTCCGAGGATCCGGCCCGCAAGTTTGGCCTCGAACCTGGCAGCCTGCTCGGCGGTGATCTGGTTGAGCTCCACGGCACGCTGGAGGTCTGCGTGCACGCCGTCCATTCGGGCCTCCGCATTGGGTACCGGGCTCAGTACCACCGACGCTGCGACGGCAGCTGCGGCCACTGCGCTTGCCGCGGCTGCCGCTGCAGTTCCGATGGACCCGGCAGCAGCTGACGCGGACTTGCTGACATAGTGGACGGCCTTGTTGCTCATGCTTACCTCCGAGGTGGCTTTTCCAACAGGTACAACTCTCGGATGCCCGTCTCGGTTCCAACCATGCGTGTGCTGTGAGCGAACTGTGAAAGGTAACTCCGGCCCCATCGAGGCGCTTCCGTATTAGGCTTGATGCCAGACAAACCGCCCTTACCGGGCCCCCAAACCAAGGAGAGTCATGGCAGGCGAATCAACATTCGACGTCGTAAGCAAGGTAGACAAGCAAGAGGTCGCCAACGCCCTCAACCAGTCGCAGAAGGAAATCGCGCAGCGGTACGACTTCAAGGGCGTCGGCGCGGAAATCGACTTCAGCGGCGAGAAGATCCTCATGAAGGCCAACTCCGAGGACCGCGTACTGGCCGTCCTGGACGTCTTCCAGTCCAAGCTGATCAAGCGTGGCATCTCGCTTAAGTCCCTTGACCAGGGCGAGCCGTTCCCCTCAGGCAAGGAATTCCGCCTTGAGTGCACCATCAAGGAAGGCATCGCCCAGGACATCGCCAAGAAGATCAACAAGATCATCCGCGACGAAGCACCCAAGTCCGTCAAGTCCCAGATCCAGGGCGACGAACTTCGCGTGACCTCCAAGTCCCGCGACGACCTCCAGGCCACCATGGCGATCCTCAAGAACTTCGAGGAAGCGGATCTGCAGTTCGTGAACTTCCGCAGCTAAGTACGCACCTTCACGCGAAATTGAGGACCGCAGCGATCATTCTGATCCTGCGGTCCTCGCTTTAATCTGGACCGACCGCAGATAGGCCACGAAACGAAGCCCCACTTGGGATGCCAACCCACCTGCCCCCCGGAGGATGAGGAGTACGTTGCGCAGCTTACTGAGACGAGGCACTGCACCCCGGCTTCTTCATGCACGTAAGTCCATCGACCGCCGTAATGGAGGGAACTATTTAGGGCACAAAGGTTTTGCGTAATCGCCAGCGGCCAGTATTCTTCTTGCTTAGGCGAGCCTAACTAAGGCTTCCTGAACGAAAGAAACCCTTATGACCGCCAACTTCCTGATCGGCCTGCGCGAAGGCCTTGAGGCCTCACTCGTCGTGGTCCTCCTCATGGCCTATCTCATCAAGACCGGCAGGAGTTCGCTGCTGCCTAAGTTATGGGCCGGCGTCGGCCTGGCCGTGGCAATCTCGCTCGGCTTCGGGGCCCTGTTGACCTTCGGGCCGCGCGGCCTCACCTTCGAAGCCCAGGAAGCAATCGGCGGCGGGCTCTCGATCGTTGCGGTTGGCCTGGTCACCTGGATGGTCTTCTGGATGGCCCGGACGGCGCGCAGCCTCGGCAGCGAACTCCGTTCGCACGTGGACAAAGCGGCCGACGGCGCCGCATGGGGCCTGGTGCTTGTGGCGGCGCTGGCCGTTGGCCGCGAAGGACTCGAAACCGCCCTGTTCATCTGGGCCGCGGCACAGGCCACCGGCGAAACCACTCTTCCGCTGCTTGGCGCCCTCCTGGGCCTGCTGGCCGCAGCCGGACTGGGCTACCTGCTGCACCGTGGCGTCCTCAAGGTCAACCTTGGCAAATTCTTTACGTGGACCGGTGTTGGGCTCATCGTCATCGCTGCCGGTGTGCTTGCCTACGGCGTCCACGATCTCCAGGAAGCGGGAATCCTCCCCGGCCTGCACAACCTCGCGTTCGACGTCTCAGCGGCCATCCCGCCGTCGTCCTGGTACGGCACTTTGCTGAAAGGCACGCTGAACTTCTCCCCCGCCACCACGTGGCTGGAAGCAACTGCGTGGCTCCTCTACGTCATCCCGGTGCTCTTCCTTTACATCAGGGCCAACCGCTCCGCGAAGCCCAAAGTGTCCAGCGCCAACCCTGCTCCTGCTGTCACGGCACACCCGTAACCGCCAACAGCCTCCCCCAACAAAGGACATCCCCATGCCCGGCATATCCCTGCGCCCAAGCGCTTCATCTGCCTACCGCAAAACGCTCGCCGTTATTGGCGCCGCCGCCGCCGTTCCACTGGTTCTCAGTGGCTGCACGGACAATGCAAAGCCGTCGGCCGCTTCCGCCGATGGGCCCATCCAGGTCAGCAGCACCTCAAGCGAATGCAAGGTTTCTTCGGCAACGGCGCCGAGCGGCAACCTGACCTTCCAGGTAAAGAACGACGGCAACGAAGTCACCGAGTTCTACCTCCTGGCTGAGGACGGCCTGCGGATCATCGGTGAAGTGGAGAACATCGGACCGGGCATTTCACGCAACCTGGTGGTTACGGCTCCCGCCGGAAAGTACACCACGGCCTGCAAGCCGGGCATGCAGGGCGACGGAATCCGCGCCTCGTTCGAAGTCAAGGAATCCGGAAACAAGTCCAGCGTCGACGCAGATTTCCAGAAACTCCTGGACACGGGGACCCGGCAGTACGCCGCCTACGTGAAGGACCAGGCCGAGCAGCTCGTCACGGGCACCAAGGCGTTCGCCGACGCCTTTGCGGCCGGAGACGCAGCCAAGGCACGCGATTTGTACGCGGCCACGCGAATGCACTGGGAACGAATCGAACCCGTTGCGGAGTCTTTCGGCGACCTCGATCCCAAGCTCGATGCACGTGAAGCTGACCTGGAGCCCGGCCAGGAATGGACCGGCTGGCACCGTGCGGAGAAAGACCTCTTTCCGCCGGCCGGCTACAAAGCCCTCACCGAGGCCGAGCGCAGCGCCATAGCCAAGCAGCTCGTCGCCGATACCGAGGACCTCAGCCAGCGCACGCGCAGTGTGGAACTCACCGCAGACAAGCTGGGCAACGGCGCCAAGGAACTCCTGGACGAGGTTGCGACCGGCAAGGTCACGGGCGAAGAAGAGATCTGGTCCCACACCGACCTTTGGGATTTCCAAGCCAACGTGGACGGAGCCCGCATCGCGTTTGAGAGCCTCAAGCCTGCCCTCCAACAAAAAGACGCCGAGCTGTCCAAGTCCCTCGATGATAAGTTCACCGCACTGCAGGCTGAATTGAAGAAGCACGCCAAGGGCGATGGCTTCGTGTACTACAACGAGCTCAGCCCTGAACAGGTCCAGGCTTTGGCCTCGCTGGTCGACTCGCTGGGTGAGCCCCTGTCCAAGCTCACCTCAGCCGTGGTCCTGTGAGCGGCTGCCCCTTCGGGCACACCGGCGAGTCGGCGCGCCCCGGGCAGCTGAATGCGGCCACCCCTGCGGGTGACGCTGCCGCCGTCGTGCCCCCTGCAGAGGCCGGTAACGGCAAGACGCCCGACGGCGGTGCTGCCGCAGAGGGCCGCAGTCGGCTATCGAGGCGTGGGCTGCTGTCCCTCGCCGGAGTCGGTGGCGCCGGAGCAGTTGCAGGGCTTGCCGCAGGGTTCCTTGGGCACGATGCCGTGACCGCGAACGCCGCAGTTCCTGCCGCTTCGCCCGTGATTCCGTTCTTTGGCGAGCACCAGGCAGGCATCACCACGCCGGCCCAGGACCGGTTGCACATGGCCGCCTTCGATGTGACCACTGAGGACCGCAAAGAGCTGATCAAGCTCCTGAAGGACTGGACCGCAGCGGCAGAAGCGATGACGGCCGGCCGCGCCACGGGTGAGACGGGCGCCGTCGACGGCCCTTATGATGCCCCGCCCGAAGACACGGGCGAGGCACTGGACCTCGAGGCAGCCAAACTGACGTTGACTTTCGGCTTTGGGCCGGGCCTGTTCGAAAAGGACGGCAAGGTCCGCTTTGGCCTGGACGGCAGGCGGCCCGAAGCCCTGATCGACCTCCCGCATTTCCCCGGCGACGACCTGCAGGCTGCGCGAACCGGCGGTGACCTGGTGGTGCAGGCGTGCGCCGATGACCCGCAGGTTGCTGTCCACGCGATCCGCAACCTTGCCCGGATCGGTTTTGGGAAGGTCCGGGTGCGCTGGTCGCAACTCGGCTTTGGCCGGACATCCTCCACGTCCCGGGCGCAGGTCACGCCGCGAAACCTGTTCGGTTTCAAGGACGGTACCAACAACCTCAAGGTTGAGGACAACTCCCTGCTGGACGAGCATGTGTGGGTACCGGCAGGCGGCAGGCCCCAGGAAAACTGGATGAGCGGCGGCAGCTACCTCGTGGCACGCCGCATCCAAATGCACATCGAGATCTGGGACCGCACCTCTCTGCGCGACCAGGAAGGGCTGATCGGCCGCACCAAGGGCGCCGGCGCTCCGTTGTCCGGTGGCGACGAGTTCACGGCTCCGGACTTCAAGCTCGCGGGGCGCAACGGCGATCCGCTCATCCCCCTGGACTCGCACGTCCGGTTGGCGCATCCGGAACAAAACGGCGGCGTCCGGATGCTGCGGCGTGGCTACAACTTCACGGACGGCTCGGACGGATTGGGACACCTGGATGCGGGCTTGTTCTTTATCGCTTTCGTCAAGGATCCGCGGACGCACTACGTGCCCATGCAACTGGCCCTCGCGAAGAACGACGCCCTCTCCGTCGAGTATTTGAAGCACACGGGCTCGGGGCTGTTCGCCGTGCCACCGGGCGTCAAGAAGGGCGGATTCATCGGCGAGGGGCTCTTCGCCTAGCACGCTTTTGGCAGGCTTACGAGAGCGGCCGGCCGGCCATCTGTTCGAGCCGCCTGATCCTGTCCGCCATGGGCGGGTGGGTGGAGAACATCCGCCGCATCCCGCCGCCGCGGAACGGGTTGGCGATCATGAGGTGCGAAGCGTTGACCAGGCGCTGGTCCGGCGGCAAGGGCAGCTGTGAGACACCTGACTCGATCTTGCGCAGCGCTGAGGCGAGCGCCAGCGGGTCACCGGTCAGTTCGGCACCGTCCTCGTCGGCGTCGTACTCGCGGGTCCGTGAGATGGCCATCTGGATAAGCGAAGCCGCGAACGGCGCCAGCAGCGCCATGGCGATCATTGCGAGCGGGTTGGCGTTCCGCCGGTCCCCTCCTCCGAAGAACAGCAGCATCTGGCCGACGGACGTGATCACGCCGGCAACGGCCGCGGCTACTGAGGACGTCAGGATATCCCGGTTGTAGACGTGCATCAGCTCATGCCCCAGCACGCCGCGCAGTTCCCGGGCGTCAAGCAAGTGCAGGATGCCTTCCGTGCAGCACACGGCCGCGTTCTTGGGATTGCGGCCCGTGGCGAAGGCATTGGGCGTCATGGTGGGCGACACGTAGATCCGCGGCATCGGCTTGTTGGCCCGAACGGAGAGCTCACGGACGATCTGGTAGAGCTGGGGTGCCTGTGCCTCGGTCACAGGGTATGCGGCCATGGAACGGATGGCGATCTTGTCGCTGTTCCAGTAACCGTAAGCGGTAGTGCCCACACCGATCAGGGCCATGATCACAATGGGCGTGGAGCTGCGGGTACCGGCGCCGATGATGGCACCCAAACCCAACAGCACAGCCCACAGCACACCGAACAGGGCGGCGGTTTTGAGTCCATTGTTGTGTCTGTGCACGATGTCCTATCGCTTTCTACGGCTTTTGAGCTGGAGTTCTGTATGGATTAACGCCGACGGCGGTTCCCATGTTCCGCCCTTCATCTCACCGCCCAGCGAGGATGGCTGGAGACCTACGGCAAGGGGTGTTTCGCGTCATACCGAGTGAACCCGGGCTGCATCCGTGATGCCACCCACGCGAGGACCACGCAGAGCATCCCGCCAAGGAGCAGCACCCCGCCCTCACTGAGGAATTGTGTCACTCCACCGGCCAGCAGGTCGCCCACCCTGGGTCCACCTGCCACCACCACGATGAACACTCCCTGCAGCCGGCCCCGCATGTGGTCAGGGGTTGCTGCTTGGAGGATGGTGGTGCGGAAGACGGCACTGATGGAATCTGATATCCCGGCGAGCGCACAGCAGGCGGCAGCCGGGACCAGCCAAAGGGTCACACCGTTCCGCCCGGAGTCCCCTGCCATCAGCACCACGGCACCAAACGCTGCGATCGACGCACCCCAGCCCACCACTGACAGGACCACCGCCGTGCCTTGGCGGCGAACACGGCCCAAGGGCCCGGAAAACAGCCCGGCCAGGAAGGCACCAACTGCGGTGGACGCGAGCAGCACACCCACTGTGGTTTCCCCGCCGCCGATCATCACGGCGCCAATGGCCGGCATGAGCGCGCGGGGTTGCGCGCAGATCATGGCAATGAGGTCGATGATGAAAGTCATCCGGACGTTGGGCCGGGTGCCGAGGAACCTGAACCCCTCCACCACCGACCGCAGCCCCGGACGCACTGCATCCTTGGAGGGCGGCAGCGGAGGAAGCTTGAGGAGTCCCCAGAGGGCGAACGTGAAGCTGACGACGTCGATGGTGTAGGTCCAGCCAAAACCGATCGTGGCGACGAGCACGCCCGCGAGGAGGGGTCCCGCCGTCATGGAAAGACCGAACGTCAGCATGTTCAACGCATTGGCCGCGGGCAGCAGGTCCTTGCGGACAAGCAGCGGGATGATGGCGCTGCGCGCCGGACCATTGATTCCCTGGGCTCCGCTCTGTACGGCCACCAAGGCGTAGAGCAGCCAAATGTTGCCAACCTCCAGCCATGCCTGCAGCGCGAGGCCCGCGGTGGTGGCCCACAGGACGAGCGACGCCACGAGGGCTACTTTCCGGCGGTCGTAAGCGTCCGAGACCGAGCCGCCATAAAGCCCCGCAATGACCAGGGGCACCAGGGCGAAGATGCCCAGGAGTCCCACGTAGAGGCTCTCCTGGGTGAGCCGGTACACCTCGAGGCTGACGGCCACCAGGGTCAGTTGGGTACCGACTGCAGCAACAGATGCTCCAAGCCAGAGACGACGGAAAGCGGGGCTTTCCCTGAGGGGAGTGATGTCTGCCAGGAGTCTTGCCACCCAGCAACCCTACCCAGTGGCCACGGCCTCCAAGTCTCCCGGCGTAACCACACCCTTGGTAGGCTCACCCCGGGGAAGGAGCAGACATGGTGATATCACGGCAGTTGTTGTTCCGTTCCGCCGTCTGGGAGATCGCCCGGCCACGCCATCCCCTGACTGCCGGCCACGTGCTCATTCGGCTGTCCGACCCCTCCACGGAATTTTCCGGTCCGTCCGCCGCGGACTGGCTCCGGTGCCACAACCTCGCCCGTGCCGCCCTCCGGGACGTGCTCGGCGCCGCCAAGGCTGTGGTGATGTTCGCTCATCGCTGGCACCCCCTCGGCGCGGCCCTCGGCGAGCCAGTTGCCGAGTCCTCAACCCCCACCTTCCATCTGTTTGCCCGCTGGGCGGATGAAACCACGACGCCGGGCCGCCAGCTGGCGCTTCCGGCCCACCGCCGCCTTGCGGTGCCTGAACCGGTCCTCGGGGACCTCGACGAGGAACTCCGCGAATCGCTTCGATTCTTCGCCGACGGCCCGTTGGCGGACGTCGCGCCGGAAGCCGGGCATTTCGATCAGGCGGGCTTCCAGCGTGGGCCGGCAACCGGCGTCGTACCTTTTACGGTGGAGGCGCCGCTTCAGGTTGGACTTCATGCTCCCGGCCGCCACTGCTTGATAAGGCCTGCAAGCGGCGCCGGTTCCATCGCCGCTTTGCGTCCGGACGAGCTGCTGGGGATCGCCGACGCTTTGGCTGGTCTGCCCATGCCCGGCGGGGTCAGCGGTCTCAGTTGCGTCGCCGTGGAAGCAGAATCTTCGGGAGAGGCCCTAAGCATCCATGCGGTGGGGCGATCAGGCGCCGAACCGGCGAGTCCCCTGTTGGATTTGTTCCGTTTGCCGGAAGTTAGCGTCGCCTTATTGTGAACTTATCAAAATAAGTGCTTCAATGGATGCATGACCGATCACACAGCCGACCAGGACGCATGGGCCGCTGCCCTGCGCGCCCATGGACGGCGCGTGACCAAGCAGCGGCTGGCAGTATTGGCTGCGGTCCAGCATCATCCGCATTCTCCGGCAGAGGGTATTCTCGCTGCCGCCCGGGAGGAACTGCCTGAACTGACGGCGCAGTCGGTTTATGTAGTGCTCAGCGACCTCACGGACCTGCAGATGCTGCGGCGCTTCGAACCTCCGCACTCCCCGGCACTCTATGAAACCAGGGTGGGCGACAACCACCACCACGCCGTGTGCATCAGTTGCGGCAGAGTGGAAGACGTGGACTGCGCAGTGGGACACGCACCGTGCCTCACACCGCATTGGGATGAAAATTCCAAGCCAATGACCATCCAGATCGCAGACGTCCTCTACCAAGGCATCTGCCAGGACTGCCAAGCCAAACAACAGCTTCCCGTACTACCCGCAACCCAGAAATAGGAGAACAATGACTGCCATTTCCACAACACAGTCAGGTGCCCCCGTAACGTCGGACGCGCACTCCAAGTCCGTCGGCGCCGACGGTGCCATCATCCTCACCGACCACTACCTGGTTGAAAAACTCGCGCAGTTCAACCGCGAGCGCGTTCCGGAGCGCGTCGTCCACGCAAAGGGTGGCGGCGCATTCGGTACCTTCAAGACCACCTCGGACGTCTCCAAGTACACCAAGGCCGCTTTCCTGCAGCCGGGTGCCGAGACGGACATGCTGATCCGCTTCTCCTCCGTGGCCGGCGAGAACGGTTCCCCCGATACCTGGCGCGATCCCCGTGGTTTCGCAGTCAAGTTCTACACCACCGAGGGCAACTACGACCTCGTGGGCAACAACACCCCGGTCTTCTTCATCCGCGACGGCATCAAGTTCCCGGACTTCATCCACTCCCAGAAGCGCCTTCCGGGCACCCACCTGCGCGACGCCGACATGCAGTGGGACTTCTGGACCCTGTCCCCCGAGTCCGCACACCAGGTCACCTGGCTCATGGGCGACCGCGGCCTGCCGGCTTCCTGGCGTGAAATGCAGGGCTACGGCTCGCACACTTACCAGTGGATCAACGCCGAAGGCGAGCGATTCTGGGTGAAGTACCACTTCAAGTCCAACCAGGGCGTCAACTCCATCACCGGCGAGCAGGCTGAGGCCCTGGCCGGTTCGGATGCCGACTACTACATCCGCGACCTCCACGAGAACATCGAGGCCGGCAACTTCCCGTCGTGGGAACTGCACGTCCAGGTCATGCCTTACGAGGATGCCAAGACCTACCGCTTCAACCCGTTCGACCTCACCAAGGTGTGGCCGCACGCTGACTACCCGCTGATCCACGTGGGCACCATGGAGCTGAACAAGAACCCGGAGAACTACTTCGCGCAGATCGAGCAGGCCACCTTCGCGCCGTCGAACTTCGTACCGGGTATCGCTGCTTCGCCGGACAAGATGCTGCAGGCCCGTATCTTCTCCTACGCAGACGCACACCGCTACCGCGTAGGCACCAACCACGCCCAGATCCCCGTGAACCAGCCCAAGAGCCCGGTCCACAACTACAGCCAGGATGGCCAGGGACGTTACCTGTTCAACTCCCCGTCCACTCCGGTCTACGCACCGAACACCGTTGGCGGTCCGGCTGCCGTTGAGCCGGCTTCCCCGGCCGGTGGCTGGGAGAACGACGGCGAGCTCACGCTCTCCGCACACTCCCTGCACGCTGAGGACGACGACTTCGGCCAGGCCGGTGCCCTGTACCGCGAGGTCTACGACGAGGCCGCCAAGGCCCGCTTCCTCGACACCATCACCGGTGCCGTCGGCGGCGTGAAGAGCGCCGACATCAAGGAACGCGCCATCCAGTACTGGACCAACGTTGACGCCGAACTCGGCGCCAAGCTGCGCGCCAACCTCGGCGCCGGCGAAGGCTCCTCCGACGCAGAAGCAGCCAACAAGCTCTAAGCGTCAGCCTTGATGGGAACACCCCGCTGCGGATCGTCTCCGCGGCGGGGTGTTTTCTTTCCACATAGGCTTTTCCGGCTATGGCTTCCCTTGGTGCGGCGTCCCTAGGATCCTTGCATGAGCACATTCGAAGGGATTCCCACGGCCGCGTTCCGTTTCTACGAGGAACTGGAAGAAAACAACAACCGTGAGTGGTGGCTGGAGCATAAAAAGACGTACGACGCCGAGGTACGGGAACCGCTGACAGCCCTCCTTGCGGAGCTGGAACCGGAGTTCGGGCCGGCCAAGATTTTCCGGCCCAACAGGGATGTGCGGTTCTCCCAGGACAAGTCGCCATACAAGACGGCCCAAGGCGCCTTCGCCACGAGCAAGGAAGGCGTAGGTTTCTACGTACAGATCAGCGCCGACGGACTGCTCATCGGGGGCGGCTACCATTCCCACACTCCTGCCCAGCTGGCCAGGTTCCGTGCGGCTGTCGACGCCCCCGCAAGCGGTGAAGAGTTGCAGCAGATCGTGGACGCCGTGGCTGCTTCAGGGTTCGCTATTGAAGGTGAAAAGCTCAAGACCGTCCCGCGCGGCTTCGATAAGGACCATCCACGTGCCGAGCTCCTGAAGCACAAGTCCTTGTCTGCCGGCGTCGAAGTGGGTGAGCCGGACTGGCTGTCCACACCTGCAGCCCGCGAGGAGATCGCCGCGCGCTGGGAGACTTTGCGGCCCTTGGTGGAGTGGGTCAGCGAACACGCTGCCCCCTAGCGTCACAGCTCCATTGCCGGGCAGACGCAAAGCGCCCGGAAACCTGTGGTTCCCGGGCGCTTTTGCTTGCCTTGATCGAACTTAGACCTTGGTGAAGGTGTCCTCGTCCGCGTCACCCTTCGGCTCGCCGCCAGGGGTGTTCACTGCAGCCCTGGCTTCGGCGAACTTCTCATTCAGCCGGGAGTGGCGCTGGCCGTAGGCGAAGTAAATGGCCATGCCCACTACCAGCCAGATGCCGAAGAAGATCCACGTCTGGACAGCCAGGTTGGTCATCAAGTAGAGGCAGAGGATCGCCGAAACCCACGGCAGGACCTTGCCGAACGGGACTCGGAAGGCAGGCTTCAGGTCCGGGCGCTTCTTGCGCAGCACCAGGATGCCCAAGCTCACCATGACGAACGCGGACAACGTGCCGATGTTGATCATTTCTTCGAGCAGGTCCACGGCCGTCAAGCCTGCCACGAGGGCCACTGCCGCGCCGCAAATGATCTGCAGGCGGGCCGGAGTGGCACGCTTCTCGCTGGTCTTGGACAAGGCGCGGGGCAGCAGTCCGTCGCGGCTCATGGCCAGCACCACGCGGGCAAGGCCCATGAGGAGCACCATGATCACGGTTGTGAGGCCCACCAAGGACCCGAAGGCGATGACCTTGGCGGCATCGTTGTTGCCCACCGCTTCGAAAGCCGTGGTCAGCGTCGGGGCCTTTTCGGCCGCCAGCGTGGTGTAGGAAACCATGCCGGTCAGGGCCAGCGAGACCAGGATGTAAAGGATGGTCACCAGGGCCAGGCCACCGAAGATGCCACGGGGCAGGGTCTTCTGCGGGTTCTTGACCTCTTCGGCGGACGTGGCCACAACGTCAAAGCCAATGAAGGCGAAGAACACCAGGGCAGCACCTGCGAAGATGCCAAGCGTGCCGTACTGCGCAGGGACAGCGCCGGTCAGGAAGCCAAAGAAGGACTGCTTCATGACGTCTTCCACCCCACTGCCGGCGGTCGGCTGGGACGCGGGAACGAACGGGGTGTAGTTGGAGAACTTCACGTAGGTGAAGCCAACCACGATCACGAACAGCACTACGCCGATCTTGATCAGCGTGAAGATGTTGCCGACTCGGGCGGACAACTTTGTCCCCAGCACCAGCAGCACCGTAAAGATAGCGACAATGAGGAACGCACCCCAGTAGAGGTCAACACCCCCGATGCTGAGGGCCGGCGGCAGATCCACACCCATAAGCCCGAAGACCTTGCTCAAGTAGATGCCCCAGTACTTGGCGATCACGGCCGCAGCAGTAAAGAGTTCGAGGATGAGGTTCCAACCAATGATCCACGCCAGCACCTCGCCCATGGTGGCGTAGGTAAAGACGTAAGCGGAGCCCGCCACTGGAATGGCCGTCGCGAATTCGGCGTAGCACATGATGGCAAGCGCACAGGTGACGGCGGCGACCACGAAGGAGATGGTGACGGCAGGGCCGGCGAAGTTCGCGGCAGCCTTTGCACCAACGGAGAAGATGCCGGCGCCGACGGCAACGGCGACGCCCATGATCATCAGGTCCCAGGTGCTCAGGCTTCGTTTGAGCTTGCGACCGGGCTCATCGGCGTCGGCGATCGACTGCTCGATTGATTTGGTCCTGAAAATGTTCATAAATGTGCCACATTCTGGATGGGGGTGGTATGGGACCTATCAAGGATAGTGTCCGACCAATGGACGGCCATATTTGTCCCAAATAATGAGACGATCCCGGGGTCAGCGATACTGCTGTGGCGGATGTGATTCGCTCCGTTGCCTGCATCACATCCAGCGGAAAGGCCCCGTTCCGGTGTGAAACCACCGTTACGGGGCCTTCTGCCCGAATAATGGAATCGATCAACGGTTCCCGGCGCTGTCAGACACCCGGAACCGGCCAGTCCATGAGGGTGGAGCGGATCAGGAATCTTTTGCCTTCCGGCGCCTCGACCGAAAACCCGCTGCCCCGCCCCTGCACAACGTCCACTGTCAGATGGGTGTGGGACCAATACTCGAACTGTTCCCTGGACATCCAGAACTCGAGTGGCCTGGATTCTCCGTCCTGCGGGCCGATGTCGAAGCGGCCCAGGAGCACGTCCGAGTCTCCGGTGAGGAAGTCACCGGCCGGGTAGCACATGGGTGCCGACCCGTCACAGCAACCACCGGACTGGTGGAACATCAGGGGGCCGTGCTGTTCCCACAGCTTGCGCAGCAGCTCGAGGGAGGCCCGGGTGAGTGCCACCCGGGAGAAGTCCTCTCCCGGAACGGTGACAGATGCTTCCAGCAGGTCCGGGGCTGCGTGCGGATTCATCAGAACTTCAGGACCACTCGGCCGTCGATCTTGGCGTGCTTCATCTCGTCGAAGACAGCGTTGACCTCTGAGAGTTCGCGGGTGGAGACCGTTGGCTTGATCTTTCCCTGCGCATAGAACTCGAGGGCTTCCTGCAGGTCCTGGCGTGTGCCCACGATGGAGCCCCTGACGGTCAGTCCCTTCAGCACGATGTCGAAAATGGGAGCCGGGAAGTCTCCCGGAGGCAATCCATTGAAGACGATCGTTCCACCGCGCCTGGCCATGCCGATCGCCTGTCCGAAGGCCGAGGGGTGAACGGCAGTGACCAGGACACCATGGGAGCCGCCTGTTTCCCGCTGGATAACCTCGGCCGGGTCCTCGTGGAGGGCGTTGACCGTCAGTTCGGCGCCATGCTGCCGGGCAAGGACAAGTTTGTCGTCCGCGATGTCCACTGCAGCCACCCGGAGCCCCATGGCGACGGCATACTGCACCGCAATATGTCCCAGCCCGCCAATACCGGAAATGGTGACCCACTGGCCAGGCTTGGCTTCGGTCATCTTGAGGCCCTTGTAGACAGTGACTCCCGCACAGAGCACCGGGGCGACCTCCACCGGGTCCGAGCCCTCGGGAATCCGGGCAGCGAAGCGGGTGTCCACCAGCATGTACTCCCCAAACGACCCATCAATGCTGTAACCGCCATTCTTCTGGGCCTCGCATAGTGTCTCCCAACCAGTGCGGCAGTATTGGCAGTCTCCGCAGGCGGACCAGAGCCAGGCATTGCCAACGAGGTCTCCCACAGCAACGTCGGTTACGCCTTCGCCCAGTTCCACCACTTCGCCCACTCCCTCATGTCCGGGGACGAACGGGGGTGTTGGCTTCACCGGCCAGTCGCCTTCAGCGGCGTGCAGGTCGGTATGACAAACCCCCGACGTAAGGAGCCTGACCAACGCCTGGCCGGGACCCGGCGTCGGACGTTCAACCTCCATCACCTTCAGGTCGGTTCCAAATTCGGTTACTACTGCTGCTTGCATGGTCGTCGACATTGACGATCTCCCTTTTTGAAATGGACAACAGGATGGTTTGTGCACGGCAGCCGGCCGCGGCATCCCGCGGAGGGCGACTGCCGTGCACGGTTCTTTAGAAGAAGCCGAGTTTGTTCTCGTTGTAGCTAACCAGCAGGTTCTTGGTCTGCTGGTAGTGGTCCAGCATCATGGCGTGGTTCTCACGGCCGATGCCCGATGACTTGTAGCCGCCGAAGGCAGCGCCTGCCGGGTAGGCGTGGTAGTTGTTCACCCAAACACGGCCGGCCTGGATTTCGCGGCCGGCCCGGTAAGCGACGTTGCCGTTGCGGGACCAGACGCCGGCGCCGAGGCCGTAGAGGGTGTCGTTCGCGATGCCAATGGCGTCGTTGTAGTCGCTGAACTTGGTGACGGACACTACCGGGCCGAAGATTTCCTCTTGGAAGATGCGCATCCGGTTGTGGCCCTCGAAAATGGTCGGCTGCACGTAGTACCCGCCGGCCAGGTCCCCGGAGAGCTCAGCACGGCCTCCGCCGGTGAGGAGCTTGGCGCCCTCCTGCTTTCCGATGTCGATGTAGGACAGGATCTTCTCCAGCTGGTCATTGGAAGCCTGGGCGCCGATCTGGGTTTCGGTATCCAGCGGGTTGCCCTGGATGATCTTGTTGGTGCGGGCCACCACATCGGCCATGAAGGAGTCGTAGATACCTTCCTGGACGAGGGCCCGGGACGGGCACGTGCAGACCTCACCTTGGTTGAACGCAAACAGCGTGAAACCTTCCTGGGCTTTGTCATAGAACGCATCGTTCTGTGCGGCGACGTCGTCGAAGAAGATGTTGGGGCTCTTGCCGCCAAGCTCCAGCGTGACCGGGATGAGGTTGTTGGAGGCGTACTGGCTGATCAGGCGGCCGGTGGTGGTCTCGCCGGTGAAGGCAATCTTTCGGATGCGGGGGCTGGAGGCCAGGGGCTTGCCGGCCTCCACGCCGAAACCGTTGACCACGTTGACCACGCCGGCCGGAAGGAGGTCCCCGATGAGTTCCATGAGGACCAGGATCGAGGTGGGCGTCTGCTCCGCCGGCTTCAGGACGACGGCGTTTCCGGCAGCCAGCGCGGGAGCGAGCTTCCACACGGCCATGAGGATCGGGAAGTTCCACGGGATGATCTGCCCCACGACGCCGAGCGGTTCATGGAAGTGGTAGGCCGTGGTGTCATCGTCGAGCTGGGAAAGGTGGCCTTCCTGGGCGCGGATCGCCGAGGCGAAGTAGCGGAAGTGATCCGCAGCGAGCGGGATGTCGGCGTTGAGGGTTTCGCGGATCGGCTTGCCGTTGTCCCACGTTTCGACGACTGCGAGCAATTCAACGTTCTCGTCGATGCGGTCGGCGATCTTGTTCAGGATGGCCGCGCGTTCAGCTGCCGAGGTCTTGCCCCACGACGGCGCCGCCTTGTGTGCCGAGTCCAGTGCCAGCTCGATGTCCTCGGCCGTGCCGCGGGCAACCTCACAGAAAGCCTTGCCCGTGACGGGGGTGATGTTCTCGAAGTAGCCGCCCTTGACCGGGGCAACCCATTCCCCGCCGATCCAGTTCTCGTACCGGTCCTTGAAGGTGACCTTCGAACCCTCGGCACCCGGCTGTGCATAAACGGTCATTGCTAGCTCCTTTGCTGCGAATCACTGTGGCTGTCGCCATTGATCCGAGCCTAGGAGCGGGAAGGTTGCAGCTACGTTGCAACCATGTGAGTCACGTCACTCAAACGGCCAGTTCGTCTTCCAGCCTTTCCAGATCCGCGACGACGGCGGCCCGCTTGGGCGAGCGCGGCGGAAGCAGCTTCAGGATCGCAAGGCGGAGTTCGACGTCGAACCTTGCCTCCGGCAGCTCAGCGTACTTGAGGAGCGTGTCGGCGCTGCCGTCGCTCAACAGGGCCTCGCGCAACAGATGCGAAACCCGCTCGCGCAACTGAACGACGCCGGGCGCCTCCGAACGCGGCAGGACCGCGCCCTTGTAGATCTCCAGGGCGATGCGGTGCGCTCCGCGCTGCAGGCAAGTGAGCACTTGGCCCGCATCGGGAAGGAGCTCCACGGGCAGACGGTACGGCCGGGATTCCGGGACTGCCTCGGGACTGAGTTCCTGAATGACTTTGCGGAGCCTGACCATCTCGGCCCTGAGGGTTACTGCCGAGCCTTCGCCTGGATACAGCTGGGCGCACAGGTCATCGGCGCTGAGCCCGGACGGATGGCTTCCCAGGATCGCCAGGATTTCGCTGTGGCGTGCGGACAACGTGACGGTCCTGCCGTCGATACTTAGCAAGGCCTGGTCGCGGCCCAACAACTGGAGGCTGTTGCGGTAGAGGGAGTTCTTGTTTGGCGTCTCCCCTGAACTGCTGCCTGCGGCGGACGGTGAGCTCCGGCGTCGTGGTTTTGCTTTTGCTGCCGCCGCAAGTTGCAGGCGTTCAATACGCAACTGCGCCTGGGCCGCTGCGACCGTGGCCTCCACGAGCGAAACCGTATGCGGCGCCACAGCTGTCTCCGTGCCGGTGATGTCCACAACGCCCAGGAGGGCGCCGGAATCGGGATCATGGAACGGGACCGCCGTGCAGCTCCACGGGTGGACCGAGCGCTTGAAATGCTCGGCGCCGGAAATCTGGATGCTGCGGTCCAAGGCCAGAGCGGTACCGGGAGCGCTGGTCCCGACGGATGCCTCCGACCAATCCGCGCCCGCGACGAACATCATGCTTTCCGCACGGCGCTGCATGACGGGGTCACCGTCAACCCACAGCAAACGGCCGACGTCGTCCCCCACCGCGACCAGCAGGCCGCTGTCGTGGCTGGGCTGGACCAGGAGCTTGCGGATCACGGGCATGATCGTGGCGAGCGGGTGCTGGCGGCGGTAATCCTCAAGCTCGTCGCGGTCCATCGCCAGCGGCGCCTCGGCAACATCCGGGTTGGCCAGGAGCTGCGCAGACCGTTGCCAGGATTCGCGCACCAGGCTCCGGAGACCCAAAAGCTCTTCGCCATGGCGGGCGTGCAGGTTGTCCAGGTGTTCATGCCCCGCCAAGGCACGCCGCTGGATGAGCTTCGCGGCATCACTGCCGGAAAGCGAGGGGTGGATCGGGCTCTTCATCGAACTCCCTGGCTGCGGTCACGGGGCAACGCTGTCGGCGGGCGGTACGGGCCAGTCTAGTTCGGCGTCGGCGCTTTGTGTACAGCCCGGGCTGCCTCCTCCGCAGACCCTAGCCTCGGGAGATGCGGATCATTTCCTCGCGCGGGACCACCTTGATGCGTTCGCGGGAAACTGCCTCGCCGTTCCCCTCCGAGCTCCACGACTCGCCGAGGGCAAGCTCATGCGCGTCCAGGCGGTTCCAGCCCTCCCAAGTGGTGTATTCGATGCCGCGTTCTTCCAGCAGGTCGATGATGGCCTGCGGATCCGGGTTTTCCGCCGGAGGCAGGGCCAGCCGGTCCTCCAGCAGGCAGCCGATGGTTTCCAGCGCGTCACCCTTGGTGTGTCCGATCAGGCCGACGGGCCCGCGCTTGATCCAGCCCGTGGCATAGATTCCCGGCACGGGTTCGCCGTCGGCATCCAGGACGCGGCCGCCGTCGTTCGGAATGACACCGCGGCGGGCGTCGTACGGAAGCTCCTCAAGGGGCGAGCCGTGGTAGCCGATGGCCCGGTACACAGCCTGGACCTGGTACTCGATGAACTCACCGGTGCCCTTGGCGTTGCCGGTGCCGTCGAGTTCCATGCGCTCGAATTTGATCGCCGCTACCTTGCCGGGCCTTTCCGGAGAGTCGAGGATTTCCACGGGGCTGTGGAGGAAATGGAGGTGCAAGCGCCGGGAGGACGGCTGCTCGGACTCCGCGTGTTCCTCCACCAGCCAGTTGGTCAGGGTATTGACCATGGTCTTGATCTGGTTATTCGTGCGGATGGCCTCATCGGAGGCGTCGTCGAACTCGAAGTCTTCCGGATAAAGGACAATATCGACGTCCTTGCAGTGTGAGAGCTCGCGCAGCTCCAGCGGGGTGAACTTCACCTGGGCCGGGCCCCGGCGGCCAAACACGTGAACATCGGTGACCGGCGACTTCTTCAAGCCCTGATACACATTGTCCGGAATCTCGGTGACCAGAAGTTCCTCGGGGTGCTTGGCCAGCATGCGGGCCACATCCAGGGCCACGTTGCCGTTGCCGATGACTGCGATTTCCTTGGCTTCCAACGGCCAGTCCCTGGGCACATCCGGGTGGCCGTCGTACCAGGAGACGAAATCCGCCCCGCCGAAGGAGCCGTCCAGGTCAATGCCGGGAATGTTCAGGTCCGCATCCTTGATGGCTCCCGTGGAGAAGATGACGGCGTCATAGAAGGCGCGGAAGTCATGGAGGGTCAAATCCCGGCCATAGGTCACGTTGCCCAGGAAGCGGATGTCGCCACGGTCCAGCACCTTGTGGAGGGCGTTGACGATCCCCTTGATGCGCGGATGGTCCGGCGCGACGCCATAACGGATCAAGCCGTAGGGTGCAGGATATGCCTCGAAAAGGTCGATGCTGACCTCTACGTGCCCATCCTTCACCTCGTTCGACTTGGTCAAGATGTCGGCGGCATACACGCCGGCCGGACCTGCACCAACAATGGCAACGCGAAGCGGACGATTGGTTGCGGCTGAGTCAGACACCGTGGGCCCTTCCGAAGCAGTAAGCCACGCCCTTGGTGGGGCGCGCAGATTTCCAATTCTAGGTTGCGGCCCAGCAGCACGTGGCCCATATGGCACGACTCACACAATTTCCTAACCTCCGAGGGAATATTGCGGAATATTGCGTCCACTCGGGGTGTTGGCGCCTTTGTGTCGACACCCGAGCAAACCACCGCAGCCTCATCTGTTTCGAACCAGCCCACGACGGCGTCAGCCACGGGCGGCGGTGAAGGGGCGGTCGGTTCGCCTGCCCGGCCGGGGAAACCAGTGCGCAGTGAGACCACCACCGGCGTCCTTTTCGGCATCGGAGCCTACGGCCTGTGGGGCTTGCTGCCCTTGTACTTCTTTGTGCTGCAGCCGGCCGGAGCCGTCGAGATCGTGGCCAACCGGATTGTCTGGTCGCTGATTTTCTGCGCCCTGCTCATCACCATCACCCGCTCATGGGGCATGCTTGCGCGCGCAGTCAAGGACCGTTCCGTCATGGGTCCGCTGGCGCTTGCCGCAGGCCTCATCGCCGTCAACTGGCTGACCTACACGTTCGGTGTCACCACCGGGCATGCCGTGGAGACGTCCCTGGGCTACTTCATCAACCCCCTGGTTTCAGTGCTCCTGGGCGTCTTTGTCCTGAAGGAAAAGCTCCGACCGCTGCAGTGGGCCGCAGTGGGTATCGGCTTCTTCGCGGTGGGTGTCCTGACGTTCTCCTACGGGCAGCTGCCTTGGATCGCACTGCTCCTGGCCTTCAGCTTCGGCCTGTACGGCTTCGTTAAGAAAAGGGTTGGTCCCAAGGTGGACGCGCTGACCAGCCTTTCTGTCGAGACCATAGTGCTTGCACCTTTTGCTGCCATCACCATGGTGGTCCTCGGTGTGTCAGGGGTTGCCACCCTCACCACTCACGGGGCCGGACACTTCTGGCTGATCGTCGCCTCCGGCGTGATCACGGCCGTGCCGCTGCTTTTCTTTGGTGCATCCGCACGGCGCCTGCCCATGACCACCATTGGCCTGCTCCAGTATTTCGCCCCGGTTCTCCAGTTCATCGTGGCATTGACTGTCTTTAACGAAACCATGACCACGGCCCGCTGGATCGGCTTCTGCGTGGTCTGGCTTGCCTTGGTGCTCCTGACCATCGACATGCTCCGGACCGCGAGGAAGAACTCGGTGCTCCGGAAGCAGGCGAGGCTCGCCGCCGTCGTCGAGGCCTGATTCCCGACGCCGACTATGTTGCCACCGCGCGAAGTCGCGGGAACGCTGCCAAAACCCCCGGAACCTTCCCTGCGAATTGGCAGCATTCCCGCGAACCCGCACCGACGTGGCCAAACGAAAGAGGCGGGCCGGGGAAATTCCCCGGCCCGCCTCTTCTGTTAAGACGTTACGCGTTCGCCTTGATGGCCTTCGCCAGGACCTCCAGGCCGTCGAGCAGCAGTTCGTCGCTGATGACCAGCGGCGGGAGCAGGCGGATCACGTTGCCGTAGGTGCCACAGGTGAGGATGATGACACCTTCCTGGAGGCAAGCGGCTGCAACGGCCTTGGTGAGCTCGGCGTTGGGTTCCTTGGAACCGGCCTGGACCAGTTCGATGGCGAGCATGGCGCCACGGCCACGGACGTCGCCAACCACGGAAACTTCTTCGGCCAGTTCGCGGAGTTTGCCCAGGGCGAGCTCTTCGATGTGGCGGGCACGGCCGTTGAGGTCGTGCTGTTCCATGGTGTCGATCGCTGCCAGTGCTGCGGCGCAAGCAACCGGGTTGCCGCCGTAGGTGCCGCCGAGGCCGCCGGGGTGAACGGCGTCGAGCAGGTCGGCGCGGCCGGTGATCGCGGACAGCGGCATGCCGCCGGCGATGCCCTTGGCCATGGTGATGATGTCCGGGACAACACCTTCGTGATCGACGGCGAACCACTCACCGGTGCGGCAGAAGCCAGACTGGACCTCGTCGGCGATGAAGACAATGCCCTTTTCCTTGGCCCAGGCGGACAGCGCCGGGAGGAAGCCTTCGGCCGGAACAATGAAGCCACCTTCACCCTGGATGGGTTCGATGATGATCGCGGCAACCTGGTCGCCACCGATTTGCTTCTCGATCGCGGTGATGGCGCGCTTGGCAGCCTCGGCGCCGGTGATCTCCGGGTTCTCTTCACGGAACGGGTAGCTCATGGGCATGCGGTAGACCTCGGGCGCGAACGGGCCGAAGTTGGTCTTGTACGGCATGGCCTTGGCGGTCAGTGCCATGGTCAGGTTGGTGCGGCCGTGGTAGGCGTGGTCGAAAGCTACGACGGCGTCGCGGCCGGTGGCCAGGCGGGCAACCTTGATGGCATTCTCAACGGCTTCGGCGCCGGAGTTGAACAGCACGGTGCGCTTGGCGTGGTCGCCCGGGGTGAGGCGGTTGAGCTGCTCGGCAACTGCGACGTAGCCCTCGTACGGGGTCACCATGAAGCAGGTGTGCGTGAAGTGCGCGGCAGCTTCCTGGACAGCGGCGACGACGGCGGGATCGGACGCGCCGACGCTGGTCACGGCGATGCCCGAGCCGAGGTCGATGAAGGAGTTGCCGTCGACGTCGCGGATGATGCCGCCGTCGGCGTCTTCAACGTAAACGGGCACGCCCGAGGCGACACCGGCAGCAACGACGGCGGAGCGGCGCTCGGCCAGTGCCTGCGACTTGGGGCCGGGGAAGGTGCCGTTGATGTTGCGCTTCTGCTCAATGCGGTACGAGAGTTCGTTCGCGGTGGTGGTCATGAGGGGTTTGCCTTTCTAAAAACGGGGAAATTCTTAGGCGTCGAGCGCGGACATGACGTGCTTGATGCGCGTGTAGTCCTCGACGCCGTACATGGAGAGGTCCTTGCCGTAGCCGGACTGCTTGAAGCCACCGTGCGGCATCTCTGCCGTGAGGAGGATGTGGGTGTTGATCCAGACGGCACCGAAGTCCAGGTCGCGGCTCATGCGCATGGCCGTGCCGTGGTCGGTGGTCCAGACGCTGGACGCCAACGCGTATTCGACGTCGTTGGCCAGCTCAAGCGCTTCGGCTTCCGTGCTGAACTTCTGGACCGTGATGACCGGGCCGAAGGTTTCCTTCTGCACGATGTCGTCGCTCTGCTTGGCGCCGGTGATGATGGTGGGTTCGAAGAAGAAGCCCTTCTCGCCAGCGCGGTGACCGCCGGTGACGATCTTGCAGTCCTCCGGCAGGTTCTCCACCACCGAGGTGACCGCGTTGAAGTGGTTCACGTTGTTGAGCGGGCCGAAGTAGTTGTCTTCGTCGTTCTGCGAACCGGTCTGCAGGGTCTTGGTGTGCTCCACCATGGCCGCCACAACGTCGTCGTGGACCGATTCCTCAATGAGGACGCGGGTAATGGCCGTGCAGTCCTGGCCTGCGTTGAAGAAGGCAAACTCGGCGATGGCCGCAGCGCTCTTCTTGATGTCCGCGTCCTTGAAGACGATCGCGGGAGCCTTGCCGCCGAGTTCCAGGTGTGCGCGCTTGAGGCCCTTGGCTGCGCCGCTGGCAACCGCGATGCCTGCACGGACGGAACCGGTGATGGACACCAGGCCGGGGACCTTGTGCTCCACCATCAGCGAGCCGGTTTCGCCGGTACCCAGGACAACGTTGAGGACTCCGGCGGGGAAGATCTCGCCTGCCAGGCGGGCCAGGACCAGGGTGGATTCAGGGGTGGTGTCCGAGGGCTTCAGGACAACGGTGTTGCCGGCGGCCAAGGCGGGGCCGATCTTCCAGATGGCCATGAGGAACGGGTAGTTCCACGGGGCAACCTGCGCTACGACGCCGATCGGTTCGCGGCGCACGTAGGAGGTGTGGCCCTCGAAGTATTCACCGGCGGACTTGCCTTCAAGGAGGCGTGCGGCACCGGCGAAGAAGCGGAGCTGGTCGGCGCCGGCGGCAATTTCCTCGGATGCGATGAGGGAACGGACCTGGCCCGTGTTGCGGTGCTGGGCTTCAACGAGCTCGTCGCTGTTGGCCTCGACGGCGTCGGCAAGCTTGAGCAGCATGAGCTGGCGCTGGCCGGGCGTGACGTGCTTCCAGGTCTTGAAGGCTTCCTTGGCTGCGGTCATGGCGGCGTCGACGTCTGCCTGCACCGAAATGGGTGATTTGGCGACGATCTCCCCGTTGGTGGGATTCACGACATCCAGGAGACCCGTACCTGACGGCGTAACGAACTCGCCGTTGATGAAGTTCTGCAAGGTTTGAACCACGGTGTGCAACCCTCTTTCGGTGTGTTGGCATGGGCTGGTTAGCTGATCAGAGCCTATGCCAGCAGGGTGTCCCAAGGAATAGTCAGCTGCACACTCCCAGACCCGGCTCTTAGTGCGCTTGCCCAGTGCCGGGTTACCCTTGTATCCATGGCCATGTCCCTCGCTTCGCTCCTTGCTGTCCCCTCCCTGAAACTCCGGAAAACGGGGGCGGCGGAGACTACATGGAACCAGGACATCAGCTGGGTCGCCGTGACCGAACTTGAGGATCCGCAGCGGTTCCTCAGCGGCGGCGAACTGGTACTCACCACGGGCCTGCGCCTCAAGAGTGCCGCCGACCAGCGACGATTCGTCCGCCAGGTCCAGCGGGCAGGCGCCGTGGGGATTGGCTTCGGCATAGGCCTCACCCACGAATCCGTTCCGGAAGCCTTGATCGCCGAGGCCAACCGGTGGGGACTTCCCTTGGTTGAGGTGCCCTACGAGATTCCGTTCATCGCCATCGGAAAGCTCGTTGCAGAGTCCCATTCCGCGGACCACTATTCCAACCTGGAACGCCTCCTGGCCGGCCACCAGATCCTTGCCCGTTCGCTCCTCACCGGTGGCGGCCTGGCCGAACTCCTCAAGCAACTGGGCAGCATGCTCCGCACGGACGTGGTGCTCACCCAGTTCAGCGCGCAGCTCTACAACAGCGTTCCCGGAAAGCCGGCCCCGACGGCGGAAGGCTGGGCTTCGTACCCGATTCCCACCGGTCGCCGCGACGCCTGCACGCTGTGGTTGCGGCAACCCTTCATCGACTCCGGGATCGTCAGCTACGCGCAAAACCTCATCAGCGTCGAGCTCAACAACATGGTCAAGCAGCGGCAGGCCCAGCGTGCCATGGCCGGCCAGGTGTTGGACGACGTCATCCACGGCACGCTGGAGACCATTGAGGCCGCCCGCCGTTTGGCCGGGGTGGGCATCAACAGCACCCGGAAGAACGTGGTGCTGGTTGCTGAATCCACAGCACACCACAAGCAACTGGTCAGCATCTCGCTGCCCCAAGCGCTGGAAGGTGGCGTGAGCGCCGTCGTCGGGAAGGATCTGGTCACCGTGGTGACCGACGACGGCAGCTCGGCCACCGCTCTTGCCAAGAGCCTCAGCGATCACTTGCAGGAGGCCGGCATCCACGCGGTGATCGGCATTGGCGGCGCCTACACCAAGCCGAACGGCCTGCGCTGGAGCTACTTCGAGGCCCGCGACGCCGTGGCCCATGGCCTGCCCGTCAATGAGCCTGAGCGCCTCAGCCTGACCTCGTTGCTGCTCGCGAGCGAGGACGTGCCCTTGGCGGATATGGCGAGCGAGTCGCTCACTCCCCTGCGCAAGTTCGACGCCGCCCACGGTGCCGAACTGGTGGCCACGCTGGAGAGCTACCTGAACCACAACGGCTCGGTCGCGGCTGTTGCGGAAGCACTCACGCTGCATAGGAACACCGTCCGCTACCGGCTGGCCCAGATCACCGAGCTCACCGGCTACGACCCCTCACAAACCCAGGACCGCGTCCAGTTATGGCTGGCTTTGGCGGTCCAGCGCCTGGGCTCCCGAAACCCGCGGTAAGCGTACGACGGCGGCCACCCCTCCGGGTGCCGCCGCTCACCGTTTGAGCGGCGTGAGTTGAGCGCCGCGGAGAGATTCGCCACAGAAGTGTAGACATTAGACGTCAAACGTCTAACCTTTAGATATGGCTACGACGACTCCACTAACGACGACAGGAAACATCCCTACGATCTCCCCCGGCGCTGCCGCGAGTGCAGCGAATACCGCCGCCAAGGCACCCAGGTCACGAGTCGTCGTCGTGGTTGGCATCATTGCCGTCGTCCTTATTGGCCTGAACCTTCGCGCCGGCATTACCAGCGCAGCTGCCCTCTTCCATGACCTGCAGCAGTTCCTCGGCTATGGCGCCCTGGTGGCCTCGATCCTGCCGTCCATTCCGTTGCTGTGTTTCGCGGTTGCCGGGCTGGGGACCTCCTGGCTGACGCGCCGGGTGGGCGTCGAGAAGGCCATCTTCATCGCACTGGCCCTCCTGGCCGCCGGGCTCCTGGTCCGCGGTGTTCCCGTGACCGGCGCACTCCTGGGCGGCACCGTCCTGGCCATGTCCGGGCTGGCGGTGTGCAACGTAGCCATGCCGTCGCTCATCCGTGAGCATTACTCGGACCGGACCTCCATGATGACCGGTGTCTACACCTTCACGATGTCCGGTGGTGCCACCTTCGCCGCGGCAGTCAGCGTGCCCCTCGCGCAGCAGCTTGGATCGCCATCCATGGGCCTGGCTGCTTGGGGCCTCCTGGGGGTCGCGGCCTTGCTCGGATTCCTCCCGGTAGTCCTGCACAGCCACAGGAACTCGGCCAAGTCCGACCGTCCCCGGGTTTCCATGTGGCCGCTCCTGAGGACCCGTTTGGGCCTCCTGATCACCGCGATCTTCACGTTCCAAGCCTTCCTTGCCTACGCCGTGATGAGCTGGTTCGCCTACATCCTCACATCGCAAGGACTCAGCGCTTCCGAAAGCGGCCTGCAGTTCGGCGTGATGCAGCTGGTATCCGTTGCGGCGGGCATGATCCTGTTGACGCTCGGCTCCCGCCCCGGCATGCTGCGGCCCGCTTTGTACCTGGCCAGCAGCTCCACGCTGGTGGCCATCGGCACCATGCTGTGGCTGCCGACGTCGCTCGCATTCATACCGGCAGTGCTGTTCGGCTTCGGCCTGGGCATCTTCCCGCTGGTCCTGGTGATCATCAGCCGCAGCGGAGGTTCGACGGCGGAAACCACCGCGCTCTCCACCATCGCCCAATCGCTGGGATACTTGATTGCGGCCATCGGCCCCTTTGGCATGGGGCTGCTACACAGCGCCACCGGCGGCTGGGTGTTGCCGTTGAGCCTGCTGTCCGTCGTGGCCGTGGCGCTCATGGTCACCTGCCACCTGCTCACCAGCAAGCGCACTGCATCCAAGACCCAACCGAGGACGGCATGACCCTGACCCCTTCGCATCGCCCGGTCCTTGCCGAGGAGATCACCGCCAAGCTGCGGGACATGATCAAGACCGGCGAGTGGCCGCTGCAGGAACGTATCCCGGCAGAGCCTGAGCTCATGGCCTCCCTGGGTGTTTCGCGGGGAACGCTGCGCGAAGCCATCAAGGCCCTGGCGCACTCCGGCATGCTGGAAGTCCGCCGCGGCGACGGTACGTACGTCCGGGCCAACAGCGAGATCTCCGGTGCAGCCCAGCGCATGTACAAGGAGCACACGCAGGAACACATCGTCGAGGTACGGCTGGGGCTCGACACCCAGGCCGCCCGGCTGGCAACGAAGCATGCCACCGTTGAGGACATCGCCGAGATGCGGCGGCTCCTGGCGCTTCGCCACGATGCCTGGTTCGCCCAGGACTACCCCGCCTGGGCCACCGCGGATTGGGAGTTCCACGAACGCGTGGCGTTGGCCTCAGGTAATCCCCTGCTGCACCAGCTCTACGTTTCGTTCGGCGGTGTCTTCCACAACGATCTCCTCCGCCAGCAGCGCAAGGACGGCTTCAACGGCATCCCGCGCGAAGGCCACGACGAACTCGTTGATGCGTTGGAGGCCCACAACCCCGAGGCCGCCGTTTCCAGCGTGTACCGGAACCTGGATTTCTGCGCCGACAAGACGCCGCTGCAGTTCTGAGCTATGGGGCGAGCTTGATGCCCGCCCCGGCTGCATCCTTGAAGCGGGCATCGATGAGCACTGCGTCCCGGCCTGCCCTATCCAAGAGACTCGCAGCAACACTGGCCCGGTAGCCCGTGGCGCAGTGCACCCAGATCCTGGTCTCCGGCAGCTCAGTGATCCTGGTGGGGAGCTCATAGACGGGGATATTCACGGCATCCTGTACGTGCGAGGCCTTGAATTCCTCCCGCCTCCGGACATCCAGCACCACATCGTCCTGAGCCCTCTCCTTCAGCAGCAGACTCCAGTCGCCATGGGGGTAACTGGATCGTGGCGCCCGCGGCGCCAACATTCCGGGCGAAAGCCCGACGGCGGCATCCGGGCTTTCGATCCCGATCCTCGCCAGGTCACGGATCGCCTTTTCCACGTCAGCGTGTGAGCCGAGGAGCGTGAGCGGCTGGTTCCAAGGGATCACCCAGCCAAGATAACTGGTGAAGTTGGAACCGTTTCCGTACTCAAAGGCAACGCTGCCTTGCAGGTGATCCTCCGCGAAGGCAACCCGGTGCCGGAGATCCACCACCCACTCTCCCGCGTGCAGGCGACGTGACAATTCGGCAGCCTCCACGGATGCCGGAACGTCCAAGTGCACAGCAGCGGGACCGGCTGCGTTCAACGGGCTCATGTGGGCGTAGTACGCAGGATACGCCGTGATGTTCTCCAGCAACTCCGCCACGAAGTGCTCTTCACTCGGGTCAGTCAGGGCATGGTTATGCGCTGACTGTTCGGCCATCGTGGACGACTCCTGGTGGCTCGCAGGGCCGATGGAACAGAAGGAGCCGAAGCCGTGGGTCGGGTAGAGCGAGGCTTCCGGGGTTGCTGCGGCAACGAGTTTCCGGACCGAAGAATACTGCGCGTGGGCCAAGGCCTCGGTGTGGTCCGGAGCGACCAGGTCCGTCCTTCCAACCGACCCGTACAACAAGCTGCCGCCGGAAAACACGGCCTCCGTGCCGCCGTCGTCCACTGCGTCACGGACCACGTACGCCAGGTGCGTGTGGGTATGACCCGGTGTCGCCACCACCCGCACCGATAGGCGTCCCACAAGAAAAGCGTCCCCGTCCGAGACAGGTGTGCGCGCAAAAGAGACGTGGTCCGCCGCGTTGACCAGGTAGGCGGCTCCGTGCTTTTCAGCGAGGGCCAGGCCGCCGGTGACGTAGTCATTGTGGAGGTGCGTTTCCGCGACATGTGTGATCCGAACACCCGCAGCAGCCGCGGCGGCTTCCACCCGGTCGATGTCCCGCTGGGGGTCGATCACCAGCGCCAGGGAGCCGTCGTGGACCAGGTAGCTGCGGTCTCCCAATTGCGGTGTTTCAATGACAACAACGTCCATGACTCAGATTACCGCCGGCCCGGAGCCCTTAAACAGCAGCGGGGCCACCCATCATGAGTGGCCCCGCCGTGCGGTAAAACTAGACCTGCGCGGATACACCGTCACGGGAGATGTTGACCATGTCCTCGCGCGGCACAACCTTGATGCGCTCACGGGTCACCTCGACGCCGTGCGAACCGCCGGCTTCGGTGGCCGCTGCGCCAAGGGCGAGTTCGTGGGCATCCAGTGCCAGCCAGCCTTCCCAGCTGGTGAACTTCACGCCGCGGGAATCCAACAGATCCACGACGGCGTCTGCCGAAGGAACCTCTGCGAACGGCAGGTTCTCGCGGTCCTCCAGCAGGTAGGTGACCGTTTCGAGGGCATCGCCCTTGGTGTGGCCGATGAGGCCGACGGGACCGCGCTTGATCCAGCCCGTGGCGTAGAGGCCCGGGACGTGCTGGCCGTCGGCATCCAGGACGCGGCCGCCGTCGTTGGTTACCACGCCCTTCTTGTGGTCGAACTCGACGTCCGGCAGGGCAGAGCCAAAGTAGCCGATGGCGCGGTACACGGCCTGGACCGGGTAGTCGATGAACTCGCCGGTGCCGCGGGCGTTGCCCGTGCCGTCCAGTTCCGTGCGCTCGAACTTGATGCCGGCAACCTTGCCCGGGGTCTCCGGGGAATCGACGATCTCCACCGGGCTGTGCAGGAAGTGCAGGTGCAGGCGGCGGGAAGCCTTGAGCTCGGAGAGGTCCTCGGGCTGCTCGGCGATCCAGTTGGTCAGCGTGCCGACCATGGTCTTGGTCTGGTTGTTGCTCTGCACCTGGCGGTCGGACTCTTCGTCGAACTCGAAGTCCTCGGCGTAGAGGATGATGTCAACGTCCTTGGAGTGCGAGAGTTCACGCAGTTCCAGCGGGGTGAACTTCACCTGGGCCGGGCCACGGCGACCAAAGACGTGCACGTCCGTGACCGGGGAGTTCTTCAGGCCGGCGTAGACGTTGTCAGGGATTTCGGTAACCAGGAGGTCATCGGCGTGCTTGGACAGGACACGGGCCACGTCGAGTGCCACGTTGCCGTTGCCCAGGACCGCGATTTCCTTGGCATCCAGCGGCCACTCGCGCGGCACATCCGGGTGTCCGTCGTACCAGGAAACGAAGTCCGCGCCGCCAAAGGAACCCTCCAGCTCGATGCCGGGGATGTTCAGGTCGGCGTCCTTGATGGCGCCGGTGGCGAAGATCACGGCGTCGTAGTGCTTGCGGAGGTCCTCGATGGAGATGTCCGTGCCGTAGTCCACGTTGCCGAAAAAGCGGATGTCGCCGCGGTCCAGCACCTTGTGCAGGGCGTTGACGATGCCCTTGATGCGGGGGTGGTCCGGGGCAACGCCGTAGCGGATCAGGCCGTACGGCGCAGGGTAGCGGTCGAAGAGGTCGATGCTGACGTTGAGTTCGCCGCTCTTGACGGCCTCGCTCTTGGTCAGGATGTCAGCTGCGTACACGCCGGCCGGGCCGGAGCCGATGACGGCGACGCGAAGCGGACGGTCCGCAGAACCTACGGGGGTGCTAATTGACACGGCTGTGTTCCTTCTTCTTTTCGGGCCTCCCAACTGAGTCGCAAGTGTGCGCGTTTGAAGGCTCAAAGCGCGCTCTACTGCTGCCTGGTTGGGCCGGGGGCTAGTTGGTGCGGACGCGGGGACGGTTGGGGGTAATGGTGCTGTAGTCAGCGGTCTTGAAATGTTCCGGGGCGAAAGGGCTGACGCGGACGACATCTCCGATCACAATCACCGCTGGATTGGCCACGCCCACGGCTTCCGCTTGGTCCGCAATGCTTCCCAAGGTGCCGATTGTGACGCGCTGATCCGGCAAATACCCGTTCTCTACGATACCTACTGGAGTGTCCAAAGGCAGACCCGAGCCTGCCAGCGCAGCCGCGGAGTCACGCAATTGCGCCACTCCCATGAGCAACACCACAGTGTGGTCGGGGCGTGCGGGAACCTCGGACAACTCCTCATGGCCGGTGACCACGCTGAAGCCCTTGGCCAGTCCTCGATGCGTTACCGGGATACCGGCGGCAGCGGGAACAGAGATCGCAGACGTCACGCCGGACACCACTTCAACCTCGACGCCGTTTTGCCGGCAGTATTCTGCTTCCTCGCCGCCGCGGCCAAGGACATAGGGGTCGCCGCCTTTGAGGCGTACCACCCGGTTGCCCTGAAGGGCCTCCTCCACGAGGATGCGGTTGATCTCAAGCTGCGGTACAGGGTGGTGGCCGGGGGTCTTGCCCACCTCGATGATGCGGACGTCGGGGCCCAGCTCTTTGAGCAGCTCGCGCGGACCAAGACGGTCGGCAACCACGACGTCGGCCTGGCCCAGCAGGCGGCGACCGCGGACGGTGATGAGCCCGGCGTCGCCCGGTCCACCGCCGATGAGGGCGACGGAACCCGTGGAACCTGTGCTGTCCGCTTTCCGGTGGCGCCGCATCGGAAGGTCACCGGTTTCCAGTGCCGTCGCAACTGCGTCTCGGAGGGCCATGGCTCGGCGCGGGTCTCCCCCGGCGTTGATGGCGATCTTGACGTCGTCCACCTCGGCGACAGCGGGCGTCCAGGCAGCGGATGCTTCGTGATCGGAAGCGTTGACGCACCAGATGCGCTGCGCCTCGGCGTCGGCCGCTACCCGGGTGTCCACAGCGGCAGTGCCAGTCGCCGTTTGGACGAACCAGACGCCGTCGAGGTCTTCAGTGCGGTACTCCCGGGGCTCCCAAACGAGCAGCCCGGAGTCGACCAGGGCGAGGAGTTTTTCGGAGGCAACGGGAGCGACCACCGTAACTTTCGCACCGGCGTCGAGCAGCCCCTTGGCGCGGCGTGCGGCGACGGGTCCGCCGCCCACAACCAGCACCGGGCGGCCGAGAAGCCGCAGCGCGGTGGGGTAGATGTCCTGAATTGCCATGAAAAAACTGTAGGGCGGCGCCGTAACATGCTTCAAAGGCCCGGACACACCCGGTAACGCTGGGTAACGCGGCGTCACAAAAGGTTTCAAAACCGCCGTCTGGCTAAAAGACGGACCAGCCAGTGCGGGTTGTGAATTCGTCCAGCGCGGCAACGCCTGCCACCGAGTTTCCGGACCGTCCCAGCCCCGGGCTCCAGACACTGATGGCACACTTGCCGGGAACGACGGCGACGATGCCGCCCCCGACGCCGCTCTTCCCGGGCAGTCCTACCCGGTAGGCGAATTCGCCTGCGGCGTCGTAGGTACCGCAGGTGAGCATGACGGCGTTGATCCTCTTGGTTTGGGCCGGTGACAGCACCAGTTCTCCCCCGGCCCCCAGCCCATTTGACGCAAGGAAGCGGGCGGCAAGGGCAAGGTCTTCGCACGTCATGGCCAGGGCGCACTGCTGTGCGTAGGACTCCAGGACGTCTTCCACCGGGTTCTCCAGGTTGCCGCAGCTGGCCAGGAAATGCGCGAGCGAAGCGTTCCTGTGGCCACTGCCCAGTTCCGATGTCGCAACCCGTTGGTCCGTATCCACCAGGTTGTTTCCGGACTCTCGCCTCATCAGCTCCCGTACTGCTCCGGCGGCGTCCCCGGTCAGGCTCAGCAGCCTGTCGGTCACCACGATTGCCCCGGCGTTGATGAAGGGGTTGCGGGGTATTCCGTCTTCGCTTTCCAACTGGACCAGGGAATTAAAGGGGTTCCCCGACGGCTCCCGGAAGACGCGCTTCCAGATTCCGTCGCCGTCGCTGGAAAGGACCAGTGCCAGTGCGAAGACCTTGGAAATGCTTTGGATGGAAAATTCAACGTGGGCGTCGCCGGCGGAGTAGACCTCGCCGTCGCGCGTCACCAGGGAGATACCGAACTGGTAGGGATCCACGGCGCCGAGCTGTGGAATATAGGCGGCCACTTGTCCTTGGCCGACGTGTGGTTGAACAGCTCCTGCGATGTCTTCAAGTAGGTTCTGGATGTCCATCTTTACCTTTACTGGCTTCGTCAGCCCCCTCCTCATTGAAGGGGCTTACATGTGCGCCCGCGGTGTTCCCTCAGCGACGCACACAGCCAATAAGGGTACCGGCGTTTCAAGGCCTCCGTGGACGCCTGCCGGGGAGGTTACCCCACGCGCCCGGCGCTCCATCCGAACGCCGGGGCGATGTGCTGTGCCACGTTGCCCAGGAGCTTCGCGTTGTAATCGACGCCGAGCTGGTTCGGCACAGTCAGCAGCACCGTGTCTGCAGACTGGACTGCTGCATCCTTCGCCAACTCTTCTGCCAACTGGTCCGGTTCGCCGATGTAGCTCTTACCAAAACGCGACAACGCGCCGTCGAGAATTCCCACCTGGTCCTGGCTGTCCGCTTGGGCGCGGAGGCCGAAGTAGTGGTTATCGACGTCGTCCACGATCGGGATCACACTGCGGCTGACCGAAACCCTCGGTTCGAAGCCATGTCCGGCAGCGGCCCAGGCTTCCCGGAACATCCGGATCTGCTCGGCTTGGAGCTCGTCGAAGGGCACGCCGGTATCTTCGGTGAGGAGCGTCGAACTCATGAGGTTCATGCCCTGCTCAGCTGCCCACACCGCCGTCTTGCGGGTGCCGGCACCCCACCAGATCCGCTGCGTCAGGCCGGGCGATTGCGGCTGGATGGGGAGGAGGCCCGTGGCGCCGCCGGAATAGTGCGGGTCGGCCTCGGCCACGCCGTGTCCGGCGATGGCTTTGCGAAACAGCGCCGTGTGGCGCCGGGCCATGTCGCCCCCGTCCTCGCCATCGGCAGGGACGTATCCGAAATTCGCGGCACCGTTCCGTGCAGGCTCGGGCGAACCACGGCTCACGCCCAGTTGCAGCCTGCCGTCACTGATGAGATCCGTTGCTGCGGCTTCCTCGGCCATGTAGAGGGGGTTCTCGTAGCGCATGTCGATCACCCCGGTACCCATTTCGATGCGGCTGGTCCGGGCTGCGATCGCACTCAACAGCGGAAACGGCGAGGCCTGCTGGCGCGCGAAGTGGTGCACACGGAAGAAAGCGCCATCAATGCCCAGTTCCTCCGCGGCGACCGCGAGTTCAATCCCCTGCTTCAGGGCCTCACCGGCAGTTGGGACCAGGGAGCCTGGGACACGGGCCCAGTGGCCGAAGGAAAGGAAGCCGATCCGTTTGTTGTGCATGCCCGTCACAACGCCGGTGAATGCCTGCTCATTCCTCAGGAAGCGCCTTTTGTGCTGTGAACTGCTACACCACCAACCGCGGATGCTCTCTCACATCACGCCCCCTCCTGACCGTTCCTCTCTCACATCACGTCCCCTCCTGACCGTTCCTCGATCACCTCACGCCCCCCTCCTGACCGTTCCTCGATCACCTGATGAGCGAGGGTCCCGAAATAAGGGCGAACATCTGAGAGAGCGTTGGAATTGCGGAGCTAGAATCGGCCAATGGGGCTCCTAACCTTCAGCATCAATGTCACTCTGGACGGTTGCGTCGATCACCGGGAGGGGATCGCGGATGATGAAACGCATGCCTACTACACCCGGCTCTTGGAGGAGAACGGAGCCATGCTCTGGGGCCGAACCACGTACGAAATGATGGAAGCCTACTGGCCTGCGGTCGCGCGGGGCGAGGTCGAAGCGCCGCCGGCTCTGAGAGATTGGGCGGTGGCCCTTGAGGACAAGCCGAAGTACGTCGTCTCCGCAACGCGGACCAACTTTCCATGGACCAACAGCCACCATGTGACGGGTGATCTGCAAACGGCCGTGCAGGATCTCAAGGACTCTACCCCCGGCGGGGTCCTGGTGGGCAGCGGCAAACTCGCCTCGGAGCTGGACCGGCTGGACCTGATCGACGAGTACAGGTTTCTGGTCCACCCTATGATCACCGGTCATGGTCCAACCCTCTTTCACCAAGGGTTACCCAGTACCCGACGCCTTGAACTGGTTACGTCGCGGCCGCTCAGCAACGGGGTTGTCGCCGTGCACTACCGTCGGGCCGTTTAGGGGTACGTGAGAGAGGAACGGCCAGGAAACCGGCGTTACGTGAGGGAGAATCTGAACGCAAAAGCCCGACGGCGGGAGTCGCCGTCGGGCTTTTGCGTTTGCGTTCTTGAACGGGTCAGCGCGAGCTTCCCGCCAGCAGGCCGCGGCGCTGCAGGAGGCGCTTCTCGATGGGGCCGAACACGAGCAGTTCGATCAGGATGCCCACGAAAAGGATGAGCAGGATCGCGGACATGACGATCGCCATGTCGGACAACGCACGGCCCTGGTCCAGCAGCGAACCCAAACCGAAGCCGATGGTGCCACCGACTGCGATGATTTCGGCAGCCATCAGGGACCGCCACGAGAAGGCCCACCCCTGCTTCAAACCACCGATGTAGCCGGGAAGGGCCGCCGGGAGGACGATCTGCAGCGCCATCTGCAGCCGGTTCGCACCAAGCACCGTGCCGACGCTGCGGAACTGCGGCGGAATCTGGTCGACGCCGGAAATGAGGCCGTTGATGATCGACGGGATGGCACCCATGAGCACCACGAAGTACACGGTGGCGTCCGTCAACCCGAACCAGATAATGGCTGCAGGAACCCAAGCCACGGAGGGCAGGACCTGCAGACCGGAGATCAGCGGCCCAAAAGCACGCCGAAGAGGTGCAACCTGTGCCAGCAACAAGCCAATCGGCGTTGCCACCACGACGGAAATCAGGAAGCCGATCAAGCCGCGTTGCAGGGAAGTCCAGACCGATTCCTGGACCTTGCCTTCACTCCACAAGACGCCCAACTGGGTCAGTACATCCAACGGGCCCGGCACCTGGTCGCGCCGCTTGAACCCCAGCGAGACGTAGAACTGCCACGCGAGGACAAGGACAACCAGGGCCGCGATCGGGAGCAGGATGCGCTTCCATTCGATTCCCGCTTTCCGGCCGGTGTCCGACTGGAGGTTGTCCAGCCCGGCTTCAAGGTCGCGAAGCTCGGAGGGGTTGCCCTTGATGGACGGCGAGGTGATGTGGTTCTGGTCGCTCACAGGGAGGGTCCGCTCTTCGGTGGTCTGGTTACTTGGCATGGCGGCGGATCTCCTCGCGAAGTCGTCGGGTAATGACGCCGGTCAGCTCCCCTGCACGGCCGGCATCGGTGCGGTGTTCTTCAGTGACGTCCCATTCTGCGACGACCCGGCCGGGACGCGAGGACAGCAGCAGTACCCGCTGCCCCAGGCGCACGGCCTCGCGGACATTGTGGGTCACGAAAATGATGGTGCGCCCGGTTTCCTTCCAGATCCGCTCCAACTCATCGTGCAGAAGGTCGCGGGTGATGGCGTCGAGCGCAGCGAACGGCTCGTCCATGAGCAGCACCTGGCGGTCCTGGGCCAGCGACCGGGCAAGGGCCACGCGCTGGCGCATGCCGCCGGACAACTCGTGCGGACGCTTGTCCCCTGCACCACCAAGGTGGACGAGCTCCAGCAGCTCGGTTGCCCGGGAACGGCGGCTCGCCTTGCTGCTCGACTTGTCGGCCAGCTGCAGCGCCAGTTCGATGTTGCCGCGCGCGGTCAGCCACGGGAACAGCGCCGAGTCCTGGAACATGAACGCCGCACCGTCGCTGGGGACTTCCAAAGCGCCCGACGTCGGCTGCTCAAGTCCGGCGATGATGTTCAGCAGGGTGGACTTGCCGCAGCCGGACGCACCGAGGAGGGCGACAAACTCGCCCTGCCCGATGGTGGCATTGACGTCGTCCAGGACGGGAGCCCCGTCGCCGAAGCGTTTGCCCAGGTTCTCCAGTACGACTGGCATGGTCCCGTCCTTCGTTTGTTGTTCGTCAAGCTGGTACTGCGTGAGCCGCGACCGGAAGGGCCCGGATGCGGCCAATGGCCGGCCCGCCCCACGAGAGGGCGGACCAGCCTGTTACTGCTTAGTCCTGGCCGAGTCCGGCGGCGGAGGTCTTCTTGCCCTCCACCTCGTTCAAGGCGCGGAGGTCGAAGATGCCGTTGATGTCGGCCGTCTTGGTGGTGCCTGCGTCAACACCGTCCTGGAGGAGCTTCTTGTACGTTCCAGCCAGGGGGTCGGTGGTGAACTTGATGTTCTGCAGCGCGCGGTCGATCACGTTGGCCGGAAGCGGCTTGCCCGCGGTGTCCTTGAGGACTGCGTTGATGGTGGACGCCTTTTCCGAAGCCGAAGCGGAGTTCAGCCAGTTCACGGATTCGACGTGGCCCTTCAGGAGAGCCTTGACCGTCTCGGGGTGCTCGGCAGCGAACTTCTTGTTCACGATCAGGATGGTGGTGGTGAAGTCGCCCTTGTCCCACAGGTCCTTCTCGTCCACCAGGACCTTCGCACCGGCTTCGAGCACCAGGCGGGAGGCCCAAGGCTCAGGCAGCCACGCGCCGTCGAGCTTTCCGTCCTGGAAGAGCTTCAGGGTCTGGGCGTTTTCGGTCGGGTTGATGTTGACGTCGCCGCTGCCGTCGGGGTTGGTCTTGTAACCCTGGTGGCCGAGCCAGGCGCGGAGTGCCACGTCCTGGGTACCGCCGAGCTGCGGGGAAGCGAGGACCTTGCCCTTGAGGTCGGCTGCGGAGTTGATTTCCGGCTTGACCACCAGCTGGGCACCACCGGAAGCTGCGCCGGCGATGATGCTGATGGATTCGCCGTTGCTCTTGACGAAGGAGTTGATGGCCGGGTTCGGGCCGATGTACGTGGCGTCGATGGCTCCGGCGTTCAGGGCTTCGATCGCAGCGGGGCCTGCGTTGAAGATCTGCGTGCTGAGCTTGGTGCTGCCGAGCTCCTTCTGGATGAAGCCCTTGCTGGTGCCAACCAGGGCCGGGCCGTGGGTGACGTTGCTGAAATAACCGAGCTTGAGCTCTGCTGCCGGCGTGGTGGCCGGAGCCGGTGCCGCCTGGTTGCTGTTCGAAACAACGGAGGCGACTGCCGCACCTGCACCGATCAACAGGACCAGGCCAACGGCCAGTCCGATCTCGAGGGTGCGGCGGCGCTTGGGCTTGGCCGGGGTCTGGCCCGCGACGATGCGGGTGGTGCCGGAATCAGATCCGGGCTTGGGTGACTCGGGAGTATTCGACATGGGGAGGTCCTTAGGAGATTTTTGGATGCGAAGCGGGGCGAGATCGGGCCCCTAACATCGCCCGTCGAGGGCAAGGAAGGACCGTTCCGGAGTGGTCATGAGTTCACAGTAGGGACTGTCATATTTCGGCTTCAATCCCGTAGAAATCAAGGTTCATGAAGGGTCACTTTGCGTCATATTCGCTGCGAGGCCTTCAATGTCCCGCGGATTCGTGCGGCAGCAGCCACCCACCAAACGCGCTCCCAACTCCCGCCAGTCGGCAGTGTTTCCAGCCAGCGTCCCGCCGCCCCGGAGACCCTCCGAAGGAGCCCACGTCTTGGTCACGGCGTCGTAGATCTCCCCCGAGTTCGGATACGCCACCAAGGGAGCATCCGTGGCCTCGTGGAGGGTGCCGAGCACTGGAGTCACAAGATCCAGCGGCACGCAGTTAACCCCGACGGCGGCAACGCGCGGTTCCGCGCTGAGCAGCGCCGCCACGTCCGCAAGCGGCGTTCCGTCACTGATGCGGGCACCGTCCCGCAGCGTGAACGTGAACCAGGCTTCGACGTCGTACTCCCCCACGAGTCCAAGCAGCGCCTCCACTTCGGCGTACGAAGGCAGCGTCTCGCAGGCCAGGAAGTCTGCTCCCGCCTCAACCAGCGCGGCGATCCGCGGCCGGTGGAAGTCCCGGAATTCCGCGGCAGAAAGCGTGTAATCCCCGCGGTACTCGGAGCCGTCGGCGAGGTAGGCGCCGTACGGTCCCACCGAGCCGGCCACCAGCAAGGGCCCCGAACCGGGGTTGGCCGCGAGGTGCTCCTGCCTGGCTTCATCGGCGAGCCGGACACTCCGGGCCACCAATTCCAAGGACTCCTCCAGGGACAGCCCGCGCCGGGCGAAGCCAGCCGGTGTTGCCTGGTAGCTGGCCGTGATCGCCACGCTTGCTCCGGCGTCGAAGTAGTCCCGGTGGACCTGCTTGATCAGCTGCGGCTGCTCCAGGAGGACCTTGGCAGACCACAACGGATCCTCAAGGTCGCAACCGTGGGCTTCCAATTCCGTGGCCAGGGCTCCGTCCAGGACCAGGTTCTTCCCGGCGTCCAGGAGGGTGCTCAGGGTGGTGTTGCGGGGCATATGGCCTTCCCAAAAAGAAACCGCGGCTTGTTCGGACATCACGCTCCACAAGGGAGGGAGCAGCGAACAAGCCGCGGTTTTGTTGCTGTGTGTGTCCTTAGATGACGTAACGTTCGTCTTCGTGGTCACCCGGGTGGTCCTTGACCAGGCCTGCGGCAAGGGTGTTGCCGTCGATCGGGTCGATGACCAGGAACGCACCCGTGCGGCGGTGGCGCAGGTAGTTCTCCAGGGGCAGGGCTGCGGCGAGGCGAAGCTGGGCGTTTCCGATGTCATTGAGTTCCAGGCTCGACGCCGGCTCAACCTTGAACGACGCAAGGTCAAGCTTGCCGGACACGCTGCGGACCAGTGCCTGGACCGTGCGGGTACCGTGCTTTACCAGGACCTTCTGGCCTTCGCGCAACGGCTTCGGGGAAAGCCAGCACAGCGAGGAGTACAGGTCTGCGGAGGCCTCGCGTACCGTGCCGGCCGCAGCGATGGTGTCGCCGCGGGCAATGTCCAACTCGTCAGCCAGCCGCAGGGCCACCGATTGCGGAGCAGCGGCTTCCCCGAGCGAGCGGCCTGCGAAGTCGATGCCGACAACCGTGGTGTTGCGTGGTTCGTGGCCCGGCGTGAGCACCGTGACCTCCTCGCCGACCTTCACGGAGCCCTCCGTGATCTGGCCTGCGTATGCCCGGTAGTCACGGTAGGCTTCAACGTCCAGGCCACCTGCAACTGCATCGGGGGCCAGCGCGCCCTGCGGCCGGATAACCAGCTGGACAGGGAAGCGGAAGCTTTCCAGTTCGGCTTCGAGCTCATCGGCGGCTGGGAGGGTTTCGAGGACCTCTAGCAGGGCGGGACCGGTGTACCAGGGGGTGCGTTCGGAGCGGTCCACTACGTTGTCGCCATCCAGCGCCGAGACGGGCACCACCAGCAGATCGGCTACGCCATCCGATCCAAGTCCCAGTTCCCGGGCAACCTTCTGCACGTCCGCTTCGATGTCGCGGAACACCTGCTCGCTGAAGTCCACCAGGTCGATCTTGTTCACGGCCACGATCACGTGGGCCACGCGCAGCAACTGCAGCACGGACAGGTGGCGGCGGGTCTGTTCGAGGACACCCTTGCGGGCGTCAATGAGTACGACGACGGCATCCGCAGTAGACGCGCCCGTCACCGTGTTCTTGGTGTACTGAACGTGGCCGGGGCAGTCCGCCAGGATGAAGCTGCGGCGGTCCGTTGCGAAGTAGCGGTAGGCGACGTCGATAGTGATGCCCTGTTCACGCTCGGCACGCAGGCCGTCGGTCAAAAGGGCGAGGTCGATGCCGCCCTTTTCCCCGCCGAAGCCACGGTCCGCGGAGGTGCGGGCAACGGCGTCGAGCTGGTCGGCAAGGATCGCCTTGGAGTCGTGGAGGAGGCGGCCCACCAAGGTGGACTTGCCGTCGTCGACCGATCCGGCAGTAGCGAAACGGAAGAGCGTGGACGGCAGCGGAGCAGATTCCAGGCCGTCTGTGGCGGCGATGAGGGATGCGGTTTCGGTGCTCATTTAGAAGTAGCCGTCCTTCTTGCGGTCTTCCATGGCTGCCTCGGAGATGCGGTCATCTGCGCGGGTGGCGCCACGTTCGGTCAGGGTGGAGGCAGCGACTTCAACAACGACGTCGGCCACGGTGTACGCGTCGGACTCGACGGCACCGGTGCAGGACATGTCGCCCACCGTACGGTAGCGGACCGTCTTGGTGATGACTTCCTCATGCGGGAGCGGCTGGGAGACCTCGCCGACTGCACGCCACATACCGTCGCGGGCGAACACCTCGCGCTCGTGGGCGTAGTACAGGCCGGGCAGTTCGATGTTCTCGCGCTCGATGTAGCGCCAGATGTCCAGCTCGGTCCAGTTGCTGATCGGGAACGCGCGGACGTGCTGTCCCACCGTGTGGCGGCCGTTGTAGAGGTTCCACAGCTCCGGGCGCTGGTTCCGCGGATCCCACTGCCCGAACTCGTCGCGGAGGCTCAGGATGCGCTCCTTGGCGCGGGCCTTGTCCTCGTCACGGCGGCCGCCGCCGAAGACGGCGTCGAACTTGTTCTGCTGGATCGCGTCCAGGAGGGGGACGGTCTGCAGCGGGTTGCGGGTACCGTCGGCGCGCTCGGCGAGTTCGCCGCGGTCGATGAATTCCTGCACTGAGCCAACAACCAGCTTCAGGCCCAGTCGCTCAACGGTGCGGTCGCGGAAGTCCAGGACCTCCGGGAAGTTGTGTCCCGTGTCGACGTGCAGAACCGGGAAGGGAACCTTGCCCGGCCAAAACGCCTTGGTGGCCAGGTGCAGCATCACCACGGAGTCCTTGCCGCCGGAGAAGAGCAGCGCAGGCTTCTCGAACTCGGCGACTACCTCACGGATGATATGGATCGCTTCGGACTCGAGGGTGTCCAGTGAGCTGAGGCGCTCGACCGAGGGGGCGTCGACTGCCGCTGCAACTTCCACTGTGGACTCCTCTGTTGTGTACGTGCTCATGTGTGTAGTCCGCATTCTGTCTTGTCGGTACCTGCCCAGCGGCCGGCGCGGGGGTCTTCGCCCGGGGCCACTTTGCGCGTGCAGGGCTGGCATCCGATGGACGGGTAGCCCTGGCTCAGGAGGGGGTTGACGGGGAGGATGTTGTCCTCGGAGTACTCCACCAGCTGGTCAAAGCTCCAGTCGACCATCGGGTTCACCTTGACCAGGCCAAAGCCTTCATCCCAGGTGACCACGGGGGTGTTGGTGCGTGTGGGGCCCTCGTCACGGCGGACACCGGTGAACCACACTTCGTAGCCCGCCAGCGAACGGCGCAGCGGCTGGACCTTGCGGAGCGCGCAGCACTTGCCGGGGTCCCGTGCGAACAGGTCCTTGCCCAGCAGGCGGTCCTGCTGCTCAACGGTGTTCTCCGGCAGGACATCCACCACGTTGACCCGCAGGTTTGCCGCGACCTCGTCGCGCGTCTGGTAGGTCTCCTTGAAGTGGTAGCCCGTCTCAAGGAAGAGGACGTCGACGCCGGGAATCTGGTCGGCGACGAGGGCCGGCAGCACGGCGTCGGCCATGGAGCAGGCCACAGTGATAGCGGGCAGTTCGAAGTTCCGTGCCACCCACGCGATGATGTCTGCTGCGGGGGCGTTCCAGTCCAGCTCAGCGGCACCGGCTGCAGCCAGTGCCTTGAGTTCCTCGGTGGAGCGTTTAGTGGCTGTGGTCACTGCAAGTCTCCTTCATCTGCGGAGTGTGCCCACTCAGCGAAGGTCTGGCCCTCAGCGCCAATCTCGACGAACTTACGGACCACGCGCTCCACGTAATCGGGCAGGTCTTCCACCGTGACCTTGAGGCCGCGGACGGTACGTCCCAAACCTGCTTCCTCGCGCTCGTTGTTTGCCAGCCCGCCACCAAGGTGGACCTGGAAACCCGGGGTGGGGTCGCCGTCGGGCGTTGGCAACATCATGCCCTTGAGGCCGATGTCGGCAGTCTGGATGCGCGCGCACGAGTTCGGGCAGCCGTTGATGTGGAGGGACAGTGCCTGCGGCAGTTGCTTGGTCTCCACGAGGTCAGCCAGGCGGCGTTCCAGTTCGGCAATCGCGGTGGCGGCGGTGACCTTGGTTTCCACGATCGCGAGCTTGCAGAATTCAATGCCCGTGCAGGCGATGGTGCCGCGGCGGAACACGGACGGACGGGCGGAGAGGCCCAGGGTGTCCAGTTCGGCGATCAGCGGTTCCACCTGCTCTTTTGCAACGTCGAGGATGACGAGCTTCTGGTGCGGGGTGGTGCGGAGCCGGTAGGTGCCGTGCTGCTCCAGCGTGTCCGCGAGCTTCACGAGAGCTTCGCCGGAGGTACGGCCAACAGTAGGGGCAACACCAATGAAGAACTTGCCGTCCTTCTGCTCGTGGACGCCGATGTGATCGCCCGGTGCGTTTGGCTTCGGCGCGGCAGGTCCGTCCGGAAGCTTGAAACCGAGGTATTCGTCCTCAAGGATCTGGCGGAACTTGGCCGGGCCCCAGTCGTTCATGAGGAACTTCAGGCGGGCTTTGGTGCGCATGCGGCGGTAGCCGTAGTCACGGAAGATGCTGGTGACGCCGAGCCACACTTCGGCAGCAACGTCTGCGGAGACGAACACGCCGAGGCGTTCGGCAAGGCGCGGGTTGGTGGACAGGCCGCCACCCACCCAGAGGTCGTAACCGGCGCCGAGCTCGGGGTGGACAACGCCAACCAGGGCAAAGTCGTTGATTTCGTGCACCACGTCCTGGGACGGGTGGCCGGTGATGGCCGTCTTGTATTTGCGGGGCAGGTTTGCCAGTTCCGGGTCGCCGATGAAGCGCTCGGCGAGCTCGTGGATCAGCGGCGTCGGATCGATGATCTCGTCCTTGGCAATGCCGGCAACCGGGGAGCCCAGGATGACACGCGGAACGTCACCACAGGCCTCGGTGGTGGACAGGCCCACGGCTTCCAGGCGGCGCCAAATTTCAGGGACGTCTTCAACACGGATCCAGTGCAGCTGGATGTTCTGGCGGTCCGTGAGGTCGGCGGAGCCGCGGGCGAAGTCCACGGAAATCTGGCCGATCACGCGCAGCTGCTCAGTGGTCAGCGCACCGCCGTCGATGCGTACGCGCAGCATGAAGTACTTGTCTTCGAGCTCGTGCGGTTCAAGCGTTGCGGTCTTGCCGCCGTCGATCCCGGGCTTGCGCTGCGTGTAGAGGCCCCACCAACGGAAGCGGCCGTGCAGGTCGGTGCCGTCGATCGAGTCAAAGCCTTCTTTTGAGTAGACAGACTCAATGCGTTCGCGGACGTTAAGCCCGTTGTCTTCCTGCTTCCAGGTTTCGTTCGCGTTGAGGGGCGTGGTGCCGTCAACCTTCCACTGACCGTGGGGTTTGGCGGCCGGGCGGGTGCGTGCGGGGCGCTTTGAGGCTTCGGTGTCCGCGGGCGCACCGGCTACAGCTGTATCTGTCATATATCCAAGGTAGGGGCGGCCAGATTTCGCCAGCAAAGGTCCGGAAATGTTGAGTCACCTAAGGAAACACTTCGTCATGAACGGCCCCGCAGCCTTGTACTGACGGGCTTCTTATGCAGTCATTTCCCCCGTCATTTGAGGGCAAGGGCCTTCAGGAAAGGCTGTCCTTGATTGCGTCATATCTCTCCAGTGCGATCTCGGCCAGGACCTTCGAAGGCAGCAGCGGATCGGTCACAACGTCTGCTCCCGCCTTGAACAACTGGTCATGGAAATACCCGGTCGCCAAGAGATAGGACGCGACGAAAACCCGACCCCCGCTTGAACCGAGCTCCTCCCGCAAGGAGGCAACGCCGTCGGGCACGTTCGGCTGGGCACTGGCCCCGTAGGCGACACTCACCTTGTTGGGCAGCAGCCCGGCGAGCAGCCGCGCCTGCTCCTCGGAATCAATCGAGCCGTCCGGAAGTGATGAGCCGGCGGCAGCCAGCAGGACGCCGTCGTTCTCTTGGAGCCCGGCGGCGTGCAGGCGCGCCGCGAGCAGCTCCGCGAGCCGCGCATCCGGGCCGATCGGCTTGGCGGCAACAACCTCCGGCCGGCTCTTGATCGCCTTGGGCACGTCCACCTTGATGTGGAAACCTGTGGACAGCAAAAGCGGTACGACGACGGCGGCAGTCCCCTCAGGCAGCCCCTCCACCACCCCGGACAACTCAGGCTCCTGAACGTCCACGTAGGCCTCGAGGACCTGCAGCCCGGGCCGGAGTTCTTCGATTTCGGCCATGACCTGCCGGATGGCTGCCTGCCCTTCGGCGTTGCGGGTTCCGTGGGCGCAGGCGATCAAGACGGGGCTGTTCATGGGAGCTAGCGTAACGTTGAGCCAGCACCAGTTGAGAAGCACGTAAAGAAAGAACCGTCCACTTGATTTCCCTTGACACCGTTCTTTTGTGGCTCGACCTCATCGGCGTGTTCTTTTTCGCCGTCTCCGGCTCCCTCCTGGCTGCACGGAAGCAGTTCGACTTTGTCGGTTCCATACTGCTGGCCTCCATTGTTGCCCTGGGTGGCGGCGTCATCCGCGACATCATCATCAATGCCGCGCCGCCGGTAGCCTTCACCAACCCTGCGTACCTTGCCCCGCCGCTGCTTGCTGCGCTGCTGGTGTACTACTTGTTCTCGTCGGTCCAGCGCTTCACCTCCCTTTTGACGCTGTTCGACGCCGGCGGGCTGGCCTTGTTCTGCATCACCGGCACGCTGAAGGCCCTCTCAGCAGGGATGAACCCGGTGACCTGCATCCTGCTGGGCGTCACCACCGCCGTGGGCGGCGGTCTCTTGCGGGACATTACGGCCAACGAGATCCCCACCCTCTTCGACAACCGTGACATCTACGCCTTGCCGGCCTTCGTGGGTGCGGGCCTGACCACTCTGTTGTGGGACCTTGGACTCTTCAGCGGACTGACGGCCTGCGTCATAGCCGGCGTGGTTTTCGCCTTCCGCGTTACTGCTTGGCGGCGCGGTTGGTACGTGCCTTTGGCGGTCCGTGGATGGCACCGCGCGGGCGCAAATCCGGGGGTCCGGGATTAGCTAGGATAAGAGCATGACTGACATGTTCCTCGAGAAGTTCCGCGCGCTGGTCCCTAAGTATCTCGAGGATGAATGGCAGGAAGAAGACGGACTGACGCCTGGAGAACTCGACGACGCACTGTCCGAGCACTCCTTCACTATCCCGTTGGTCCTCCGCGAGTTCTATCTCGCCCTCGGCGGCTGTGAGGACCTCATGGAGGCTTACCACTACTTCTGGGACCCCGAGGAACTCGAAGTCGACGACGAAGGCTTCCTCATGTTCCTCGAGGACGAGGAAGAACAGTTCACCTGGGGCTTCCGTGTAGCCGACCTCAGCATCCCGGACCCCATCGTCTACCGCCGCAACAATGCGCGCGGGCAGTGGAAGAGCGAGGAAGGAACGTTCTCCGAGTTCGTTTTCGACATGTTCGAATGGGCCTTCAACGACGAGGACTAGGTTTTTGTCCGCAGCCCCCGTGCCGGCCGTTTTGGTTGGACGGGGGCTGTTTTTGTTGTAGGTGCCGTGGCTTCCTGACCCTCTTTCGGACCGCAGCGCGCCTTTAGCACCCCCTGTAGGTTGTCTTTTTCCTCCGACACCTCAAGAAAGGGTCAGGAGGCAACAGGGTCGACGGCGGCAGCGCGCCTCCCCCGGTTCAGGCGCTGGACTGTTGGCTTCTTAAAACCGGAATGGCCCCGGCTCACTGCAACGTTACGAGTCATACGCTGCACCGAACCGGGACCACAATCTCCGTTCGCATCAGACCCACCGGAGGCATTTAGTGGATCCGTGAATAGCTTATGACAATTCTGTCATATTTGCAACTACCTCAGTCAATGCAATTTGAGCAGCCGTGATCCTGTTTACTGAGTCCCGCAAGTTATCCACAAAACACTCAAACCCGGCTGATTTCTGAGTGCCTGCGACGGAATCATGAGTCATGGATCCAGAGGAATTTCTTCGTCGTCGGCTCGGAAGCGCCCGGACCGCAGCCCTGCGGAAGGCCGGCTTCTCTGAGCGGACCCTCGCAGCCGCCGTAGCCTCAGGAAAGCTCCGTAGGGTGCAGCGAGGGGTTTATGGACTCCCGGGCGCCGATGCCCATGTTCTTGCCGCATACCAGGCAAACGGACGATTGACATGCATCTCTGCCGCTCGCTTCTACAAGCTTTGGACGCTGAACAGCCCACCCGCCACTCCCCATATCAGTTGCGGAAACGGCATCCCCCGCAATGAAGTCGTTGACCACGCCGCCTGCAAACATCCGGCCCACTCTTTCCTCCCCGTTGCCGGAGTTGCGGATGTGCTGCTCCATGCGTTGCGATGCCTGTCCGAGCTAGAGGCCTTGGTCCTGGTCCAGAGCGCCATCAGCCAGGCCTTTCTGACCCAGGAGTTCCTGCGGTCAAAGTTGCCCGGCAAGCGCAACGGCAAAGCACGGGCTGTTCTTGACATGGTCATACCCCGCGCTGACTCGTTATTGGAGGTCCTCGCCCACGCGCATTTTGTCCGTGCAGGACTTACTGTCCGAATGCACGTACAACTTCCCGGTGTGGGTGAAGTCGACTGCCTCATCAACGGGTGCATCGTGGTCGAACTCGACGGGGGCACACACTTGGAGGGTCGGCAGGTCAAGAAGGATCAGTACCGGAACAACGCGAGCATCAGCGGCGGCCGCCTTGTCCTTCGCTATTACTATGCCGACGTCGTTCATTATCCTGAGCGGATGGTTGCACAGGTGCTTGCCGTGCTTAAGAAATGGGACGCCGGGAGTTTCGGGCCCAAGGGCCCGCGGCGTCCTGACCTTGTTTAGAAGCAGAATGGCCGGCTGCAACCTTTTGAGATTGCAGACCGGCCATCCAACGTCGAAACAAGGTCTGAAAGCCACACCTTAAAGGGCCAAAACCTAGCTGCTGCGGTCCACCACTGCGTGGGCAAAGTTGGTCAGGGAGGCCTTCACAACACCTTCCGGCAGGGGCTCCAAAGCGGCAATTGCCTGATCCGACCAATCACGGGCAATCTTCCAGGACTCCGCGGTGACGGGGTGTTCGCGCAGGCCGGCCACGGCTTCAGCCAAGGCCGAGTCGGAAGACAGATCGCCGTCCACCAGTTCCAGCAGCGAAACAGCAGAGGCATCACCGGCTGCGGCATCGCGGCGAAGCAGCAGCACGGGCAGCGTGGGCACACCCTCGCGGAGGTCGGTACCCGGGGACTTGCCGGACTTGACCTTCACACCCGTGACATCGATGACGTCGTCGGCAAGCTGGAAGGCCACGCCGACCTTTTCGCCGTATTCAACCAGCACGTCCTCGAACGCCTCATCAGCACCCGAGAAGATCGCACCGAGCTGGCCTGAAGCGGCAACCAGGGAGCCGGTCTTGTCCGCGATGACGGAGAGGTAGTGCTCAACGGCGTCCTCGTCTTCTCGGGGACCCACGGTTTCGTGGAGTTGGCCGAGGCACAGGCGCTCGAAGGTCCGGGCCTGGATACCCAGCGCACGCGAGCCCAGCTCGGAAACCAGGATGGAGGCACGGGCGAAGATGAGGTCGCCCGTCAGGATAGCCACGGAGTTGCCCCACACTTCGTGTGCCGTGGGGGCGCCGCGGCGGAAGGGTGCCGAGTCCATGACGTCGTCGTGGTACAGGGTGGCAAGGTGGGTGAGCTCCACAACCACCGCGGCCTGGACAACCTCGGGACGCGAAGCATCGCCGAGGTGTGCACAAAGCAGGGTGAGCAGCGGACGGATGCGCTTGCCGCCGGCTTCCACCAGGTGGCGCGACGTTGCGTCAGCCAGCGGGTCCGAGTTGGAGATGGCTTCGCGCAGCTTCTTCTCCACGCGTGCAAGGTTGGTGGTGATGGCAGGGCCGAGCTCGGCGTCGCCTGCGATGGCGGCGAAACCGGCGGGCAGCTGGAGACCCGTTGCGATCGCGGTGGTGTTGGGAGCAGGCTCGTTGGTGTCCCGCAGGCCGTGCCCGGCGTGGGTCCAGCTGTGTTCGGCAGAGTTCGTCACGGGTTAACCCTAACTAGTTGGTGCGGAAACCGCGGTCTCGGACCCTGCCGCCGTAAAAGAGCGGGCAGAGGAAGTATTTGATGTCGCGGGAACGAGGCTTTCCAGGACCCGGATCACCCGGTCTTCGAAGCCCTTCGCGGAGGGGTCTGTGAGGTTGGCCAACAACCGGACCACAAAGCGCATCAGCACGGGAATGGGCATGCCGGTCCGCAGCGCCAGCTTCATCACGGCAGGCTTGCCAATGAGGAAGGCAAATGCCCGGCCGAGGGTGAAGTGTGATCCCCACTGGTCCCGCACATAGTCCGCGTACCGGGACAGGTGCGCATCGGCGTCGTGCGTGTTCCATGCGGCAGAAGCCGAGCGGGCGGAGGCATCGATGATGAACTCAGCCGCGAAACGGGCCGACTCCATGGCGTAGGAGATGCCTTCACCGTTGAACGGGGAAACCATGCCGCCGGCGTCGCCCAAAAGGAGGAGCCCAGGCGAATAGTGCGGCGTGCGGTTGAAGCCCATGGGCAGCGCGGCGCCACGGATCTCCCCCACCTGGTTTTCGGGAGCGAAACCCCACTCGGCGGGCATGGCGGCGGTCCACTCGCGAAGGACCTGCTTGTAGTCGAGCTTGCCGAATTCCTTGGAGGAGTTGAGGATGCCGAGGCCCACGTTGGAGGTGCCGTCGCCGACGCCGAACACCCAGCCGTACCCGGGCAGCGGCTTGCCGGACTTGCCGGGCAGTTCCAGCCAGCCCTCCATCCAGTCGTCCTCGTGACGGGGCGAGGTGAAGTACGTGCGGACCGCAACGCCGAGCGGCCGGTCGTCGCGCTTCTGCATGCCCAGCGAAACTGCGGTCCGCGTCGAGTTGCCGTCCGCGGCCAGTACGACGTCGGCGAGGAAGTCGCGCGTTTCGCCCGTCTTGCGTCCGGACTCGTCGAGGATCGCGGCGCGGGCCCCGATGACGCGGCCGTCGTCGTCCTGTAGGGCGGTTGTGACGCTGTGGCGCTCAAGCACGACGGCGCCGGCGGCCTGCGCGTGCCGGGCCAGCGATTCGTCGAAGCCGAGGCGGGTGCGGATCAGCCCGTAGGTCGGGAAGTCGGAAACCTCGGGCCATGGGAGTTCAATGGTGCGGCCCCCGGCGATCAGGCGGAGTCCCTTGTTGCGCCGCCAGCCGTCTTCAACGGCATGCGGCAGCCCGAGCTTCTGGATCTCGCGGACGGCACGCGGAGTGAGGCCGTCCCCGCACACCTTTTCACGCGGGAAGGAAGTCTTCTCCAGCACCGTCACATCGATGCCGGCCTGGGCGAGGTAATACGCGGCGGTGGACCCTGCCGGGCCCGCGCCAACAATCAGTACTTTCACGATGTCCTAAGTCAGCCTGACTGTGCGCCCGTCCGGCGCGGCTTGATCTGTCGGCGCAGCTTGGCCACCGGAACACTTTCGCGGTGTTCTGCCGGCTTCTGTGCGCGGTGGACGGCAACAATGCCGCCGCTGAGGTTGCGGTAGGTGATGTCGGTCCAGCCGGCGTCGGCCAGCCACTGGGCCAGGTGGTCCTGGTCGGGCCACGCACGGATTGATTCCGCCAAGTACACGTAAGCATCCGGGTTGGAGGAAACCTTGGTGGCGATGGCCGGGAGTGCGCGCATGAGGTACTCGGTGTACATGGTGCGCCAGAGCGGAACAACGGGCTGGGAGAACTCGGCGATCACCAGGCGGCCACCGGGCTTGGTGACGCGAAGCATCTCCTCGAGGGCCTTGCGGGGTTCAACCACGTTCCGCAGGCCGAAGGAGATGGTGGAAGCATCAAAGCTGTTGTCCGCGAACGGAAGGTTGGTGGCGTCACCGGCAATGAAGTCGATGTCCGGGCGGCGGCGCTTTCCCACCTTGAGCATGCCCAGGGAGAAGTCGCAGGCCACAACATCCACGCCGGAATCGGCATAGGGTTCGCTCGATGTGCCCGTTCCGGCAGCGAGGTCCAGGACACGCTGGCCCGCCTTGACGTCCATGGCATCCACGACGATCCTGCGCCAGCGACGTGTCTGCCCCATGGAGAGGACGTCATTCACGACGTCGTATTTAGGGGCGACATCGTCAAACATCGTCGCAACTTCGTCCGGACGCTTTTCCAAGGATGCTCGGTTCACCCTGCAATTGTCTCAGACAATCAGCGAAGTTTGCTGCTCTGTAGAAGACGGGGCGGGTTCTGCGCACACCGGGAGTACTGTTGTTCCATCATGACCAGCACGCTCCGCACTTTGACAGTCCCCCTCGATGTCGACTCATCCTCCGGGGGGCTGCCGTCATTTCTGGTGCGTGACGATGTCCTTTGCTGGTCCCGACGCGAGGCCGGCCTGGTCGGTTACGGCGAGCTGACCCGCTTCAACGCCACGGGCCCGGAAAGGTTCCTCGAGGCCGACATTTGGTGGCGGCACCTCATCCTTGAGGCAGACATCACGGACCACGTTGAGCTTCCCGGCACAGGCCCGGTAGCTTTCGGTTCCTTCGCTTTTTCCAAGACTTCCCCGCACGTTTCGCGCCTGATCCTGCCCGAGCTCGTGGTTGGCATCCGTGACGGCCGTGCCTGGGCTACGCAGTTGACGTTCGACGACGTTCCCCTCACCGAGGCGGGCGTGCTGGCCGCCGTCGAGCGGTGGCTTTCGGGCACCAACGGTGACGAGTCCGCCGCGGGAGGTTCCGACGTCGGGCCCTCACCTGAGGTTGCCGCCCTCAATGGTGCGCGTGGTTCGCTGAGCCGGGGCTCGCTGACCGAGGCGGCGTGGATGGAAGCTGTTTCCAGCGGCGTAGAAGAGATCCGCACCGGCAAGCTGGAGAAGCTGGTACTGGCGCGCGACGTCGTTGCCAACCTACCTGCCGGAGTCAGTGCCGCGGAGGTACTTCGCCAGCTCGCGGCCAGGTACCGGGAGTGCTGGACATACGGCGTAGACGGTTTGGTGGGAGCTACTCCGGAGATGCTCATCCAGGTCGAGGGCCGGACCGCCCAGGCCCGAGTGCTGGCGGGCACGCTGGATCGCCGGGACGCCGAGGGCATGGACGGCTCTCCCATGGAATATGCGGAGCGTGTGCTGGCGGGCTCAGAGAAACAGCGGCACGAGCACGAGATCGCCATCGATTCCCTGACCCGGCAGCTGGCACCTTTCTCCGAAGCAATGAACTCGCACAGCGAACCGTTCATTCTCGAGCTGCCGAACGTGTGGCACCTGGCTTCGGACGTGAAGGCCGAGCTGGCAGATATCGAGGGCCACGTACCCACCTGCCTGGCCTTGATTAACGCCCTGCATCCCACGGCCGCCGTGTGCGGAACGCCGACCCTGGTGGCGGGTGCCCTGATCAGGAAGCTGGAACATCTGGACCGCGGCCCCTACGCCGGACCCGTGGGCTGGCTGGACGCGGCCGGCAACGGCGAGTGGGGCATCGCCCTGCGCGGAGCCGTGATCGAGGACGCCAACACAGTGCGTCTCTATGCGGGCTGCGGCATTGTTGAAGGTTCGCAGCCTGAGGCAGAACTCGCGGAAACGTGGGCGAAATTCCGGCCGATGCTTGAGGCGCTGGGCATCAGCCGGTAGATCCGGGATTCCAGACAGAAAGTCTGTAAGGGCCCTTGCATCTTCGCTAGACTAGTTATCCAATAGTGAAACTTCGTTTCCTGTGATGCACATCTCACGTTCGGCGCTACACTAAAACCGACTCAGTTCAGCATCCACTGCAACAAAAGGTTAAAAACATGCAGATCTCCCGTTCAGTTCTGTCCGGCACCAAGATGGCCGCCGTTCTCGCTGCAGGTGCTTTGGCCCTGACGGCCTGCGGTGGTTCCTCTTCCACCCCGGCAGCCTCGGGTTCGGGCCCTCAGCTCATCAACTCCGGCAAGCTCACCGTTTGCTCGGACATCCCTTACGAGCCCTTCGAGTTCCAGAAGGACGGCAAGAACGTCGGCTTCGACATGGACATTGCCGCCGAGGTAGCCAAGGACCTCAAGGCCGAGCTCAACGTAGTGGACAGCTCCTTCGAGGCAATCGAAACCGGCACCGCCCTCACCGGCTGCGATGTTTCCATCTCCTCGATCTCCATCACGGATGTCCGCAAGAACGTCATGGACTTCTCCAACCCGTACATGGATGACGACCTGACCCTGGTGGCCACCAGCTCCTCCGGCATCAGCAACCTGGACGGCGCCAAGGGCAAGAAGGTTGGTGTGCAGCAGGCCACCACCGGCGCACAGTACGCCAAGGACAAGGGAATCGACGCCCAGCAGTTCGAAGACTCCGGCCTCCTGGTCCAGGCACTCAAGGCCGGCACCATCGACGCAGCCGTTGGCAACCAGTCGGTCCTGGGCTACGCCATCAAGGATGACTCCAAGATCAAGCGCGTCGAGGACTACGCCACGGGCGAGAAGCTTGGCATTGCGATCAAGAAGGGCAACACGGCCATGACTGACGCCGTGAACTCCACGCTGAAGCGCCTCACGGATGATGGCACCCTCCAGAAGTTCAAGACCACCTGGTTCGGCGAAGCCGCCAAGTAAGCACCCGGCTCCCCGAGATCCACGCAAGCGGGGCCCCGCAACTCTCTGTTGAAACAGTCGGTTCGGGGCCCCACCTGCGCAACATGAATGTGAGAACACCATGGCAATGACTGCACGTCAACGAGCCAAAGTCAGTCTTTACGTCCAGGCCGGTATCTTCGTTGTGGCCGTGGCCGCCGTGATCCTCGCCGTGGACTGGAAGACGATCGGTAACAGCGTCTTCAACTTCGCCAAGATCGGGCCGATGTTCCCGGGCATCTTCCTGGTGGGCCTCAAGAACACCCTGATCTACACGGCCCTTGCGTTCGTGGTGGGCCTGTCCGGCGGGTTGCTGCTGGCCCTCATGAAGCTTTCTTCCTTCCCGCTTTACCGCTGGCTCGCCACCGGTTACATCGAGTTCTTCCGCGGCGTTCCGGCCTTGCTGGTCTTCATCGCCTTCGGCTATGGCGTACCGCTGGCCTTCGGTGTGCAGTGGGACGTCAACGTGGTGGTCATGGTGTCCCTGGGCATCGTCGCTTCCGCGTACATCGCCGAGACGCTTCGTGCAGGCCTGCAGGCCGTCCCCAGGGGCCAGATGGAGGCAGCGCGTTCGTTGGGCATGCCGCATTGGCGGGCCATGGTTTCGATCGTGATCCCCCAGGCCTTCAAGATCGTCCTGCCGCCTCTGACCAACGAGATCATCCTGCTGACCAAGGACTCCTCGCTGATCTACGTCCTGGGCCTCACGGCATCCCAGTACGAGCTCACCAAGTTCGGCCGCGACGGCATCTCCAGCCTTGGCGCAGGCCTGACTCCGCTTTTGGTGGCCGGCGCGTTCTACCTGGTGATCACCATCCCGTTGAGCCTGTTGGCACGGAAGTTCGAAAGCCGCTCCGCGCGGACCAAGCGATAGGACGGACAGTCATGACCAACTCCGCAACAGTCCACGCTGCAGGCGTGGACATCAAGGACCTCCGCAAGTCCTACGGCAGCAACGAGGTCCTCAAAGGCATCTCGCTGACGGTCGAACCCGGCCAGGTTGTGTGCCTGATCGGTCCGTCGGGTTCCGGCAAGTCCACGCTCCTGCGCTGCGTCAACCTGTTGGAGCAGCCCAACGCAGGCACCATCAATGTGGGCAAGTTCGAGGCAACCGACCCGGATGTCGATCTCAACCGGATGCGCCAGAGCGTGGGAATGGTGTTCCAGCACTTCAACCTGTTCCCCCACCTGAGTGTCTTGGACAACTGCACCATCTCCCAGGTGAAGGTCCTCAAGCGGTCCAAGTCGGAGGCCGCAGACGTGGCCCGCCGCAACCTGGAGCGCGTTGGGCTGGGACACCTCGCCGAGCGTTTCCCGGACCAGCTTTCCGGTGGCCAGCAGCAGCGTGTCGCGATCGCCCGCGCACTGTCCATGGACCCGCAGCTGATGCTCTTCGACGAGCCGACGTCCGCTCTGGACCCGGAAACTGTTGGCGATGTCCTCGCGGTCATGCGCAAGCTGGCCCAGGAAGGTATGACCATGCTGGTTGTCACGCACGAGATGGGCTTTGCCCGCGAAGTTGCCGACCGTGTGGTGTTCATGGATGGCGGTGTTGTGGTGGAGGAAGGCGTGGCCGAGCAGGTCATCAGTGCCCCCACGCAGCCCCGGACCAAGGAATTCCTGCGCCGCGTCCTCGACCCGACCCACATCGACGTCGTCGAGGACTAACCCCAGCGTTCCTCTCTCACATCCCGACGGGTTTCGGAGTTTCCTCTCTCACAACCCGTCGGGATGTTCGCGTTTAAGGCCCTAACCTGCCGTGAGCACCTTTCCCACAGCGGAAGCAACCGCCTCCTTGATCCGGGAATGAAGACCACGCAGCCCCGCCCTGTCCACGCGCACTTCCACGATGGTGCGCCCCTTGACCGGCGACTTGAGCGCTTCGGCGAGTTCCGCCGTCGTGCTTACCGCCTGGTGCCCGACGCCGTAAGCCGCCGCGAGTGCCGAAATGTCGACTGAGTGCGGGGTGCCAAAGAGGCGTTCGACGGCGGTGCCGTAGGCGCCCGACTCTTCGACCGCGCCATGCTCCAGCAACCCGAAGATGGCACCGCCGGAGTCGTTGAGGACCACGATCCGCAGGTCCGGGGTGGGTTCCCCCTGGCCGAGAAGCAGTCCGCCGACGTCGTGCAGGAAAGTGACGTCGCCCAGCAGGACCGTGGTTTCCCGCCCGCTGCCCAGCGCGATTCCCGTGGCCGTGGCGAGGGTGCCGTCAATGCCGGCGAGCCCGCGGTTGGCGTAAACCGAGGCTATGGGGTCTGGTTGGGGCTGGCCTGCGAGGTCCACGTCCCGGATTCCATTGGACGATCCGAGCACGAGCTTTCCGCGTGCGTTTGCCCAGACGGTCGCACCGACCGCCGGCCCGTTGGCTGCGGGCTCCTCCTCCAGTACGCCGTCCAGGGCATGCTGAGCCGCTGCGCTGGCAAGGAGCCAGGCGTCGAGCCACTCGGAAGAACCGCGTCCGGCAAAATCCGCCAGTTCCGGCAAGGTTTCCAACGGTGTTTCCCTGCGGCGCCCATTCTCGTACCAGGCCACGGGGACAGGCTGGTAAATTGCGGATTCCACATCTTTCCGTGCCAGCAAGGCACCGACCGGCCGGGACAAGGTGGGGCGGCCAAAGAGCACAACACGTTCTATGGGCGCCGGCGATTCGGGGCCGAAGTGTTCAAGCAGCAGCCGGTATGGCCCCACGGCGTTGGGTCCGAACCGCGCATTGGAGGACGGCTCGGCCAGCAACGGCAAGCCGTGGGCGCGGGCGAAAGCCTCAGCAACCGGGCCGGCATCGTGGCCGGCGAGGACCACGGTGTTTCTGTGCGGCAGCTCCGCGGACGCCGCCGGCAGATCCAGGGCCTGCGGACCGGCGTCGTAATGGAAAGGGCCATGACCCGAGGCTTCCGCCACACCGTCCCCGGCCTCGGGAACCAGCGGATCACGGAAAGCCAGGTTTACTTGGACAGGACCGGGCGGGGTGTCTTCCAAGGCGCCGGTCGCGGCATAGATCGCCGTGGCGACCGCGCGCTGCGGGTTGTCTCCGGCGGCGACGTCGACGGCGAACCGTACGTGCTCGCCGAAAAGATCCAGTTGGATGGTGGTTTGATTGGCGCCGGTTCCGTGGAGTTCTTCGGGTCGGTCTGCCGAAACCACGATCACGGGTACCGCAGCATGATTGGCTTCCATGACGGCAGGAAGAAGGTTTCCGACGGCGGTTCCTGAGGTTGTGAGCACGGCCGCCGGAGCCTCGCTTGCCAGTGCAATGCCCAACGCGGTGAAGCCGGCGTCGCGTTCGTCGATCCTGACGTGCAGGATGACCCTTCCCGCTGCTTCGGCTTCAGCCAAAGCGTAGGCCATGGGTGCGGACCGCGAACCCGGGGCTACCACCACGTGCCGCACACCGCCGTCGAGCAGGGCTGTCACGGCAACCCGGGCCGCACCGATTGATGTCAGAGAGTCCTGGGAAGTCACCGTCCCAGTCTATTGGCGCCAACGGGATGTGAGAGAGCGTCCGCGTGAAGAGGGTCATAGGCGAGAGTGCATCCAACGCTCTCTCACATAACGCCCCTTTCAGTCCAACGCTCTCTCACATCCCATCCCTTAAACGGAAACGCTCCTCCACCCCCGGAACGGGATGAAGGAGCGTTTCGCGGCAATGCGCTACTTGCGGAACACCTGGACGATCGACGGGCGGGGCGCGCGGACAGCGCCCGCGGCAGGCGTGGCACCGGCGCCGACGTAGTCAGGGAAGTACGAGTGCGGGGCATCGAACGTGCCCTCTTCACCCGGGTGCTGGACGGCTACGAAAACGGTGCGCTCTTCGTCATGGACGATCGGACCACACGTCTCGGCGTCGCGCGGGACAGCGAGGAACTGCTCCACCTTGCCGCGTTCCGGGCCTTCCAAGGTGACCTTGAAGAGACCATCGTTGTAGCCGATGGTCGACGGGGCGCCGTCCGTGGAGATCCAAAGGTTGCCCACGGAGTCGAAGGCTACGTTGTCCGGGCAGGAGATCGGCGAGACCTTGTCTGCGGGGAACCCGGAGAAGTAGGTGGAGTTGTTCTTGGCAGGATCGCCCGCAACCAGCAGGAGGGTCCAGTTGAACTTGGTGCCGGTCTGGCCCGGGGCCTCGGTGATTTCCACAATGTGGCCGTCACGGTTGAGCGTGCGGGGGTTGACCTCGGTGGCACCTTCCTTGCCGGCCTTGCCGCGGTCGGAGTTGTTGGTGCAGGCCACGTAGATCTTGCCGGTGAGCAGGCTGGGCTGGACGTCTTCGCAACGGTCCATCTTGGTGGGGCCAACCTTGTCTGCGGCGAGACGGGTGTACACAAGGACCTCGGGAACGGACATGCCGGGCACGGCTGACTGGCCGTTGACCACCAACGGCAGCCATTCGCCGGAGCCATCGAACGCGCCGTCCGCCGGGAGCTTGCCGGTGCCATCGATCTCGGCGGCCGGGGAATCCCCCGTGAAGCGGGCAACATACAGGTCGCCTTCGGAAAGAAGGTTCATGTTGTTGCGGCGGGCCGCCTGGGAGTCGCCGGCCTGGTATTTGCCCTTGGAAACGAACTTGTAGAGGTAGTCGAAGCGCTCGTCGTCGCCCATGTAGGCAACAACGTGGCCGTCGGGAGCCACGATCACGTTGGCGCCCTCGTGCTTGAAGCGGCCCATGGCGGAGTGCTTCCTCGGGGTGGACGTGGGATCGAACGGGTCCACTTCCACAATCCAGCCGAATCGGTTGGTCTCGTTGGCGTAGCCGGCGTTGCGGGTATCGAAGCGAGGCTCGTCGAGTTCCCATTTGCGCGTGGTGGGCTTGGCGGACAGACCATATCGCTTGTCCGAGTCGCTGGTGCCGGGAGCGGCGAAGTAGCCGTTGAAGTTTTCTTCGCCGGAGAGGATGGTGCCCCACGGCGTGGTTCCGCCGGAGCAGTTGCCCAGGGTGCCCTTGATCCAGCGTCCGGCAGGGTCGTCGATGGTCTTGACCAGGTTGGTGCCGGCTGCAGGGCCGTCCAGTTCGTAGACGGTGTCCGTGAGGAAACGGCGGTTCAAGGGAGCGCCCTGCACGTAGCTCCACGGCTTGTTCTTGTTCTTGCGCTCGAGCTCCACCACAGCCAGGCCGTGCGCTGCGCGACCGATGGCACGGGCTTCGGCAGCATCGAAACCAACCGGCAGCATGATGTTCTCGTTGGTGTACTCGTGGTTGGTGAACAGGAGTGCGCGGCGATCCTTGGAGTCCGGAATGGGCAGGATGTCCGTGTAGTCGTTGTTGTAGCCGAACTGGCGTGCCTGGGCAGCGGCCGTCTGCTTGTTCAGGTCGAAGGCCGGGGAATCGTTGAACAGCGGATCGCCCCAACGGATGATCGGATTCCAGTCAAATCCCTCGGGGACAGTGAAGGCGTCAACAGCAGCGTCAACGGGCTTGATGGGGGTGAACTTGAGCTTGGATTTGTCGAAGCCCGCCTTCGCCGCATCGGACAGCCCGTTGCCGGAATCTGCTACTGCGGCATCCGTGCCCGTTACCGCACTGCCAAGAACGACGGCGAGCGCACCTGCGGCACCAAGTCCCAGGGCGGCCCTGCGGGACATTGCGGTGGAGGCGATGTCGCGGAAGTAGCCGTTGGAGCTGGTGTTGCAGACGTCGCCCGCGCAGGCGTTATCGCACTTGAGCGCACAGGTGACGGCGCTGCGCTTGCCCTTGGTATGGCCAAGCATGGGGAGCAGGGGGAACTTGCGTCCGGTGGTTTCAGACATGGGGGACCTTCCAGAGTGGGTACGAGGTTCCCGCCGAGCTTGTCAGCGCAATCCGAAGCCGCGAGGACGCGCGGGTTAAGAGTCGGTGAACAAGGCCGTTCCGGAACGGGCCAGTACACCGTGAACGCGTCGCAACCTTTCGAGCCACCAATCGCGTCGTTCAGCGGGAGCGGCGTACTGCTCCAGCAGCCCGGGGTCGGCAACGGTCTCGCGGAGGTGGATGGCGCCGTCGTCCGCTACCAAGGGGTCCACCGTTATGTCGGAGGCAAACAGCGAGACCGTGCCCAGACCGCATGCATACGGAAGGGAGGGAAGGGCGGCCGCAAGGGCCAGTCCGGCGCGGATCCCTACGGAGGTGTCCAGTGCGGAACTCACGACGGCGGGCAGGCCGGCCTGGGCCACGATGTCCAGGGCACGTGCCACTCCCCCAAGCGGTGCTACCTTCACAACGATGAGATCCGCCGCGCCGGCCCTTGCAACGCGAAGGGGATCGTCTTCTTTACGGACGCTTTCGTCGGCGGCAACCAGAACAGGGGTTGCGGTCAATGACAACCTGCTTCGTACCTCCGCCAGGCCTTCGATCGTGGGCACGGGTTGTTCGGCATACTCAAGTCCCACCACGGAGAGCCTGCCCAGGGCCTCAACGGCTTGTTCCACCCCCCACCCACCGTTGGCGTCCACCCTGATGGCGGCATTGGGCAAGGCTTCCCGAACAGCAATGACCCGCGAGACGTCGTCGAAAAGTTCTTGTCCCCGCTCCGCGACTTTGACTTTGACCGCATCAACACGACCGAACCGGGACAGTACCTCCGGGACGCGGTCCGCGGGAACCGCCGGAACAGTGGCGTTGACGGGGATGCTGTGGCGAAGCGGAGCGGGGAACCCAAGCCAGCCCGCCTCAATGGTGGACGACAGCCAGCGGGCGGATTCGTCGTCGTCGTATTCAGGAAAAGGGCAGAATTCCCCCCAGCCGAGTGGCCCCTTTAACAGGAGCGTCTCGCGTTCCATGATTCCGCGGAATTTCACGCGCATCGGTAGCGAGACGACGTGGGCTGAATCGAGGAGTTCTTCAATCGCAGGGAGCATAGTGCCACTGTACCGGCGGCATTTTGGGCTCAGACCGGCCTGCCTGCGCTATGTGGATATCTACTCCACCCAGAATTTCCGGACGGAACGGGCTGCTTCCGGGAAGGACTCAACGGGAATGGAGAGGGAGCTCTCCGGCAAGCCGAGTCCGTCCCATTTCGCAACCAAAACGGGTCTTCCGTCAATGGGCAAGGGCCACAGCCAATAACGTGACGTGCCCTCCACGATCTGGTCATTGCCGCCGGCTCCCCCACCACCCAAGGCAACCAGGACAGGCCCCGCCACATCCTCGGCGCCGTCATCCGTGCCGGGTCCTGTGGCGGCAGCAAAGGCCTTCCGCCCGTCTCCAAAGCCCACACCCACCAGCAGACCGTCCGAGCCTGGCTGGAAGGGACCACGGGGTGTGAGCGCCTTGTCCAGGACGTCGCGCCACTCGTGTTCTGTTCGCCCTGCCCGCCGCACTGTCCACACGAGATCCAGGACGCAGCCGGTGGAGTAGACATCAACGGACTTCAACGCAAGGGCAACCCGTTCGCCGCTGTGTACGAATGCGCTGACCGGGACTACTCCGGGAAGTTCGTCCGCGGGTGGCCCCGCCCAGGCCGGCGAGGTGGGCGGGGTATGCGGTGGATGTTCCGGCGGCTCAGGGTAGTCCTCGAAGAAGGTCATGCTCCATGCATACACCGACTGGCCTGCGATGTGGAGGAGTGCCTGCTAAGAGAGATCGCATAACCGCGGTATCCTCAGCCTTGACACTCATTTAGGGGGATTCATGACGCAGGGTTTCAACGGTCCGACGCCGCCGGGCTGGTATCCGGATCCTTCCAACCCGCAGCAGATGCGGTGGTGGGATGGCGTGCAGTGGACCCCGCACCTGGCGCAGGGTCCGTCGCAGTTCATGCCCCAGCAGCGCGTCCTGATCAGCAACCAGACACCGGTGTACAACCCGTTTATTTGGGCGATCGTGTTGATCCCCCTCGTTTCGGTCATTCTGTTGCTGACGTGGCAGCCGGATTTCCGGCTCATCACCACCCGGCAGGGTGCCACCACCATCGACCCCACGTCGATCTACTCCGGCGGCTACGTCGCACTCCAGATCTCGGGCGTCCTGATTTGGGGTGTCAGTGTGCTGCTGGCCTACTTCGACTATCAGCGGCTTCAGCGGTCCGGTGTGATCCGGCCGTTCCATTGGGCCTGGTGCTTCCTCAGCGGAGCGGTCTACGTCATCGGCCGAAGCGTGATCGTGCGCAAGGTCGCCCCGGGACGCGGCCTGGCCCCGGTGTGGGCGCTCATCGGAACCGTGGTGGTTTCACTGATTGTGTCGGGTATCTGGTTGGCCAATTTCATGGCCCACCTCTATTCCCAGTTCGGCTACTCCATTACTGCTTAGCGGCAACTCCTCACACGCGTTAGGTAGACTGCTGATCAACGCATGGAGGGAAGGACGCCGATGAACCGCAAGGCTACTGCACTGGATGTCGCCAAAAGGGCGGGGGTCTCCAGGAGCGCGGTTTCCCTTGTCCTGAACGGCCGGGGTGACGGCAACGTGGCGAAAGAAAGCCAGGACCGCATCCGACTGGCCGCGCAGGAGCTGAACTACTCCCCCAATGCCATTGCCCTCAGCTTGCGGAACCAGCGCTCCCGGGTCATCGGCATCGTGTCCGATGAGGTGGTGGTCAGCCCGTTCGACGGCAACATCATCGGCGGAGCGGACGACGTCGCGCGCAGTCGTGGCTTCGTCACCGTCGTCATGGACACGGAACGCGACGCTGCCCGGGATGCGAGCGCCATCGAGACCCTCTTGGACCGGCAGGTGGACGGGCTGATGTACGTGACCGTGGGCCTTAAGCCGTTGGATGTTCCTCCCGGCATGCAGCGCGTTCCGTCCGTCCTCGCCAACTGCTACGACAGCCGGACGGACCCGCAAATCCACCACGTCATCCCTGATGAGGTCAGCGGCGGACGCGAAGCAACAGAACACCTGCTGCAACATGGCCACCGCGATATTGCCCTGCTGGCCGGCGCCGAGGAAGACCCCGCCGCTCCCTTGCGTGTGCAGGGGTTTCGGGAAGCCTTCGCCGGCGCCGGCGCGAACGTCAGGGAAGACTGGATCAAGCACGCCGGCTGGGACATCAACGACGGTTTCAACTGGACCATGCGATTGCTCGACGGCGTAAACCCGGCCGAGCGTCCCACCGCCATCATGTGCGCCAACGACCGCTTGGCCATCGGGGTCGCCCTGGCCGCGGCCCGCTTGGGACTCAGCATCCCCGCGGACCTGTCCATCATGGGCTACGACGACGAACACCGGATCGCCGGCACCATGGTCCCTGCACTCACCACCATGGCGCTGCCCCTGCGGGAGATCGGCCGGGCGGCCATGACCTCGCTGTTGGATTCGGTGGAGGGCAGCACAAGCACGACGGCGGCACCCACCTTGGAGACGATGGTCCCCTGCCGCTTGGTGTTGCGGGAGTCCACGGGCCCCGCACCCCGCTAAACTTGACGTTGCGAGGCCCACTCTGCGCCCCAAAGCCAAGGAATGACGCGCAGAGCAGGCCCCACAAAGGATTGAGACCTAGCGTGGGAGGGCCAACTCCCACACATCGGCGGTCGCACCCTCAGAAACCATGAGCGTCCAGGATTCCCCGGGCGCCGGGTAGGCCCGGAGGGTTGTGGCCACGGAACCGGACCGGTACACCTCCACCAAGGAAGCATCGATGAAGATCCGGATCTCCTCCCCCGGAGCCAAGACACCCGAGTAGACCGCCTGAGAACCAGGACCGCCTCCCAGCTCCAGGGAAACAGTGCCGGAACCAGTCACCAGCACCTCCGCGAAGTCCGGAACAGCCACGGACCCGGCAGCACCCGAAGCCACGGAAGCACCACGGTACGCGGATACCTCCGGCGCCGGAGCAACAACCAGCGCCCCCTCGACCACTGACAAAAGGCGAGGGTGCGTCAGCACACCCGACCACCCGGCGTCGTCGATTTCCTCCTGGGTGCGGCCCCGCCGACCATCACGGCCGGGACCTTCGTTTGCCCAACCCCACAGCAAAGCGGCCGGAGCAGAAGAGGGAAGTTGCAGGATCTGCGGTGCGTAGAAATCGCGCCCAAGATCAGACTTGCCACCGGAAACAGGGGTGAACACCGGCAGCCCGGTCTCCGGATCCGAGGAGAGCGAACCGATGAGGTGACCAACGCCGTTGGCGTGCTCGTGGTCGTCGCCGGAGAGCCACAGGGAGAACATCGCCACCCACGTGGACCCGCCGGAGGCAGTAGGCACCTCAACCAGCTGCGGGCACTCCCAGATCTCGGCCGGGGTGTGCGCGGCAGCCACGGGATCGGCGGTGGTCAGCCAGATGCCTTGGTACTTCCACTCATCCAAGGAGTCCACCGAGTAGAGCAAAAGCGCGGCACGCCCGTCGGCTAGGCCCGCGCCCTGGACGGCGTAACGGGACCCGTTGAAGGTGAAGATGAACGGATCACGGACCGCAGTTACCGAGGGGTCCGATGGCATGGATGCCGCAATGTGCCCATCCTGGTTCCAGGACACCAGATCCGAGGATCCGCGGGCAATCACCACCTGCGAGTGACCGCCGTGGTCCTTGACCCCGGAGTAGGCAGCAGTAGGCACATCGCCGTCGAGGGTAACCACACCGGTCCAGCATCCCGCGGAGTCCGGCCCACCCGGCTGTGGAGCCAAAGCCACTGGGTGTTCTTCCCAATGCACCAGATCAGCGGAGCTCACGTGGCCCCAGTGAATTTGTGAATGCCTGGCGGACTCGGGGTTGTACTGGAAGAACACGTGGTAGCGCCCGTTGATGTAGCTGACACCGTTGGGGTCGTTGATCCAGCCCTGCGCGGGCCGTGGGTGGAACCGCGGGAATGCCGGGTCCGGGTGCGTTGCCGCAAGCACAAGGGAAGATACAGCAAGGTCCGTCATTGAAAACCCTTTCAAGGTATGTAAAAACTACTTGCCCGTGCCGGCGGTTAGTCCATCCTGCAGGGCTCGCTGCCCGAACATGAAGACCACCAGCGCAGGAATCATGGAGAGGACAACACCGGCCAGGACCACGGAAATGCTTCCCGTGCCGAGGTTGCCCTGGAGGGAGACCAGGCCGAGCGGAAGGGTGAAGTTCTGCTCGGAGATGGTCATGATCAACGGCCTGAAGAATTCGTTCCAGTGGAAGTTGAACGCCAGGATGCCCACGATCGCCAAGCCGGGCATGGCCAGCGGGGCATACACGGAACGGAAAGTCCGCCACGGCGAGGCGCCGTCGATCGCTGCCGCTTCAGCGAGCTCCCCCGGGAGTCCCATGAAGTACTGGCGCATCAGGAAGGTGCCGAACGCCGTCGGAATGGCCGGAAGGATCAGCGCGAGCAGCGTGTCCGAGAGCCCGACGCCGCGGATCAGCATGAACACGGGAACGATCGTGACCTGCGCCGGCACCATCATGGTGGCCAGCACGATCGAGAACAACGCACCCCGTCCCCGGAACTTGAGGTGCGCGAAGGCGTAACCGGCCAACGCCGCCGTCATCATCTGGCCGACGGCGATCAGCCCCGTTACCAACGCACTGTTCAACACCAGCAAAACAATGTTGAGCTGTTTGAACACCTGGCCGTAGGACGTGAAGTCCGGGTTGAGCGGCAGGAACGACGGCGGCAGCTTGAAGGATTCTGTCGGCGGACGAAGCGAGGTGGAAATTGTCCAGAGGACTGGTCCCAGGACAAAGACGGCGGCGATCAGGAGGGCGGCAACACGGACAGCCACTGACCAGTCGCGCTTCTTCCGCACAACTACGGGAGCCGTGGTTTCAACACGTTCAGAAATGGTGGTCATGGCAGGCCTTACTGGTAGAAGACGAATCGTTTGCCGAGCCGGAATTGCAGGGCCGTGATGCCCATGATGATGAGCGTCAGGATCACGCCGATGGCGGAGGCCTGGCCGAATTCGAGGCGCTGGAAGGCCGACTCGAAGATCACCATGACGGCCGTGCGGGTTGAGTCGCCGGGGCCGCCGCGGGTGAGGACATAGGGCTGGTCGAACACTTGGAGTGCATTGATGATCGCCATGACGGAGGCCACCAGAGTGGTGGGGCTCAGCAGGGGCAGCGTGACGTACCAGTGCTTGCGCCAGCCTGTTGCGCCGTCGATCGAAGCCGCCTCGTACGTCTCCACCGGGATGGAGGCGAGGCCGCCGATGAACAGCAGGAACGAGAAGCCGAAGTTCTGCCACACATACACAAGGATCACGACGGCGGCAGACCCGGTTGGCGTCGTCAGCCAAGGCACCGCGGGGATGCCAATGAGGGACAGCAGCCAGTTCACGACGCCGAACTGCTCGTTGAAGAGGTACCGCATGAAGATCGAGACCGAGGCCGCGGACAGGATCAGCGGAAAGAAGAACGCGGAGCGGAAGAAAACCCTCAGCCAGGCCGGCAGCTTTTCCTGCACCATGATCGCCAGGCCCAGTGCCAGCCCGAGTTGGAGAGCCACGGCCAGTATGACGAAGACAATGGTGTTCAGGAACGAAACCCGGACTGTGGGGTCTTGCACCACTTCGGCGAAGTTGTCGAAGCCAACGAACGTGGGTGCCGAGATGATGTCCCAGCGGAAGAACGCGAGCGCAACCGAAGCCACGATCGGGAGGAGGGTGAAGATGCCCATGCCCACGATAGTCGGAGCGAGGAATGCCCATGGGAGCCACCGTTGCTGGACGCGGCCCCCTCTGGACACCGCGCCACCCCTGTGGACCGGTATCCGTCCGGTTCCCGTTTTTGTACGGGTCGCAGTGCTCATGGCTGCCTCCTCAAGGCCAGTTCCAGGTCACGCTGCAAAGAGGCGAGGGCCTGTTTCAGTTGGTTTTCGTCTCCGCTGACAGCCAGGGAAACGTTCTTCATGAGGGCGGTTTCGACGGCGGCCTGCTGGGGAGGTGCCGGAATCGGACCCGTGGTGGGAAACCGGTCCAAGGTGTCGTAGAAGACTTTCCAGTGGCGCGGACCAGTTCCGGCATAGAGCTGTTCGTTGACCATTGACCGTCGCGCCGGGGTGGTGTTCGGCGTGGGGAACACGATGCGCATGGCCTCGAGGCTGGAGCTGAACTTCACCCATTCCCAGGCTGCGTCCTTGTCCTTCGCGGTCTTCATGATCGCGTACCCTGCCGTACCGAACTGATGGCGCTGGGTCCGCCACTTGGGGAAGAACTGGACGTCGTATCCGTCTTCAGTCATCCCCGCCTCGTGGAGGCCCTGCACCCAGTAGCCGCCGGCCGGCGTCGTACCTATCCGGTTGGAGGCGAAGAGGCCGATCAACGAGCCACCGCCGCCTTCCTCGGGGCGGACGCCGAGTCCGTCCTTGACGAGTCCGCGGAGGTAGTCGAAGGATTCGAAGACGCGGGGGTCGTTGGCGTTGGGTTCGAGCCATTGGTAGCCGCCGGACCGGAGGCGGCGCGACGGGTCGTTGGCGTAGAAGCTGTCCCACAACCACTCGCCCCCGCCGGATTTGGTTTCCTTGAGGAAGCTTGTGTCATTGGCGTAGAGCCACGGCACCACGCCGCCAAATAAGCGATTGGTCCAGTAGTACGGGGTGAAGTCCTTGGGGTTGGCCTTCTTCATCGCGGCGAGCGTTGCGCGGAAGTCGGTGTGGGTCCAGTTGTCGGAGGGCCGTTCCAGCCCAGCCTGCCGGAGCGATGTGGCGTTGTAATACATGTTCGCTGCGTTCCAGTCGATAGGAAGCTGGAACAAGCTGCCCTTATACATGAACGCCTCCACCAGGCTGGGGTGGACGTCCGCGAAGTACTCCTTCATGTGGTCGGCATCGCGGCGGAGGTACTCGTCCAGCGGGTGGGCCAGCTTCTCGGCGAAAAGCTGCGCGCCTTCAGTGGCCACGTACACGACGTCCGGCGGCGTGCCTGCGGCCACCATGGTGAGGATCTTGGTGAAGAAGTCCTTCCAGTCCACGGCCTGGATGGCTTGGACCTTGACCTTGATCTCAGGGTGGACTTTGGCGAAGGCGTCGATGACCTTCTGGCGGGCCGCGGCGTCGGCGGCGGTGCCCATGATGGCGATACTGAGGCTGCTGTCTCCCCGGCCTGGAATGTCTGTTCCGGTGAGGCGCGGCCACGACGCCGCTGTCACCCCGACGATCCCGGCACCGAGGGCTGTGAGGGCGGTCCTGCGTGTGAATTGTCGCAAAGCCCCATTGGTTCCCGGCATTGTAGATTTCCTTCCCTAACACGTGTTAGGAACAGTAGTCCTGGCACCTAACACGTGTCAAGCGTCACAGGAATGTTGCATGGATCTCACTTCAGACCCCGCATCGGCCAGGAGGCCCACATGAGGCATCCAGCGATTTGTGGCAGGGTAGAGAGAATGAGTTCCCAGCAATTCCGCGTGAGCGGGAGGTCGAGCAAACGGCCACGTCAGGAGCGTCCAGCAGGCGCCGGTACGGGCTTCTTGTTCTGCCTCATCTCCATCGCCTGCATGGCAGGCCTGGCGGCGACCTACTACTTTTTCGTCCGCACAACCACCGGTCAGTTCATCGACGAGTCGGCCCTTGTTGAAGCCAAGGAACTCAGCGGCTCGGCCGGCAAGGCTTCCACCGGATTCCTCGATGCCCTACCCGTCACCTCCCTGGTTATTGCCACGCTTGTGGTGCTGTTCGTGACCATCGCCCGCCGCCGCTGGACGGCCGCGGGCATCGCCGTCGCCGCTTGCGTGGCCGCTAACGTTGCCACCCAGGTCCTCAAGTTCCTCATCCCCGACCGCCCCGACCGCGGGGTCCAAACACTGGATCTGAACTCACTCCCCTCAGGCCACACCACCCTGGCTGCATCCGCAGCCGCGGCAGTGTTCCTCATGGTTTCGCCGCGATGGCGGCCCCTCGCCGGCTTCCTCGGCGGCACCTTCGCGGTGGCCACGGGCGTTTCCACACTCATCAACCAGTGGCACCGCCCCTCCGACGTAGTAGCAGCCTTCCTCGTTGTTGGCGCTGTGATGCTGCCCGCCGGCTGGCTCATCCTCAGGTCCGGGAACAAGTGGAACGTATGGGATGGCTACGGCGAGCACTGGGCGTCGTCCCGCGCGTGGATCTACGTCACCCTCCTCGCCCTCCTGGCCGCCGGCGCCGTAGCGGCATACTCGCTGCTCCAAGTAATGCCGGGACTCGACACAGACAGCACCATCGACTACTTCCGCGCAGGCACCGCCTTCATTGTGATCGCCGGATACGCGTCTGCCTTGGGCGGCACATGGCTGTTCGGCTTGGCGGCCAGGAAGCGCTAGGGCACGACGGCGGGCGGCACCTCCCGCTGCCGACCACCCCGAAAGGCACCCATGGCTCAGGGCGTTTTCGTGGCATATAGTTAATCCACTCGTTGGATTAACACTCAGGAGCAACCATGCCCTCCATGAAAACCGGCCTCGCCTCTACTCCGCAGAGCACCGGCCCCAGCTCAAGGGACCTCGTGGTGGACTTCATCCGGGTAGCCTGCATGTTCGCAGTGGTAGCCGTGCACCTGCTCATGATGGGCATCAGCGTTGATAACAATGGGATCGCAGTCGGGAATCCACTGACCTCCCTGAGCTGGTTTGCCCAGGGAACCTGGTTCGGCCAGGTCATGCCGTTGTTCTTCGTGGTTGGCGGATTCGCGTCCCTTACCTCCTGGCGCAGCCTGCAGCGAAAGGGCGGGGACGCCGGCGACTATCTCCGCAACCGGGTGTTGAGATTGGTTCGCCCAACGGTGGCGCTCTACGCCTTCCTCGCCTCGGCGCTCTGGATCGCGACGGCGGCAGGCGTCCCGTCAGACCTGCTGAAAGTCATCGCTGCGGGTGCCGGTGTTCAGCTGTGGTTCCTCGCTGCCTACCTGATCTGCCAGGCCATGGTGCCCATGATGGCACGACTCCACGAGGTTGCCCCATACCGTACCGTCGGGATTTTGGTGGCGTCCGCCGTCGTCGTCGACGTCATCCGGCTGGGGCTCGAACGCAACCCGTGGGGCTTCGACTCCAACCCGATCGGCCTGCTGAACATGGTGTTTGTCTGGGGGCTTTTGCAGCAACTGGGCTTCTTTTACGCCGATGGACTCTTTGATGGAATCGCGCGGTGGAAGCTCGTTGCCGCTGCCCTAGCCTGCTACGTGGCCCTGATGCCGCTCACACAAGACGGCCTATATCCCGTGGACATGCTGACCAACCAGAACCCTCCAATGTTTCCCTTGGTGCTGGTGGGCCTGGCACACGTGCTCTTGTTGAAGGCTTTTTACCCGTTGCTGCAGCGCTTGGTTCAGCAGGGCTGGGTGCAGAGAGTCATGTATGTGGTGGGTAGCAGAGCCATGACCATTTACCTCTGGCATCTGCCGTTGATCATCGTGATGTTCGGCCTGGCCCTGATGCTGCGTTTGCCGTTCCCTGAGCCTGCCAGCACGGAATGGTGGCTGAGCCGACCGGCGTTCTATGTTGCCGCGTGGGCACTCGTGCTGCTCGCGTCAATGCCGCTGGTCCGGCTGGAAGTTGCCAGTACTGCATTGGCCTTGGGTGCAACGCGGCCCGCTGCCTGGCGGATTGGCCTTGGAACTGTCCTCGCGATCATCCCGCCGTTCGTGGTGATGCGGAGTGCTCTGGATACGTGGAGTGCGACGTGGGGTTTGGTGCTGCTGGTTGTGGCGGTTGGGTTGGTCAGCGGGGATCGGCCTGTTCGTCGGTGGAAGAGGCCCATGGTGGTGCAACCTGCCGGTCTTTAGTAGTTCCGCCGGTGCTTCAATCTGGGAATGGCTATGGCGAACACGGCAGCAGCGGCAAAGCCCAGCACTCCCGTCGCCCACACTCCTGCAGCAAGCGAGACCGCGGCTGTCAACGCAGACAGCAGCACAGGCCCTCCCGTCGCTCCCGAGTCGGCAATGAAACGCCAGACCCCCAGGAAATGGCTTCGCCCGTTATCCGGCGAAAAGTCCGCCCCGAGGGTCATGATTAAGCCCGAGCTGATGCCATTGCCGAATCCGATCAGCAATGCCGCGAGCAGCAACGGGAAGAAGCCGCTGGTGAACGGAATGATGACCAGAGCTACGCCCATGATCAACGTGGAGGGCACGGCCACCCACTGCCGGCCCTTGCGGTCCATGAGCTTGCCGGCGGGGTAAAACACCAACATGTCGATGGCACCCGAGAGTCCGTAGATCAACGATGCATGTGTGGCATCCATGCCTAGATGGTCTGCCCAAAGTGGGATCACCACCTGTCTGGATGCCCGCAAGGCGCTGAGCAACAGAATGCCGAAGCCCACGGACAAGAACACCCCCGCATGGGAGGCCGTCACCTGCCGCAGCGTGGACGCTGGAGGTGCGGCGCCGCCGTCGGACGCTTCAGGAGCTACCAAATCCGGAATAGTGAGCGACAGCGCAGCAGCTGCCATCATCCCCGCAAAACCCACCCAATAAGCACCGCTGATCCCCGCGAACTGCATCACGCCGGCACCGATGAACGGACCGATGAAGATCCCGATCCTCGTGACACCGCCGAGAGTTGAAAGCGCCCTGGCACGGAAGATGACGGGAACGGCCTCGGTGAGGTACTTCTGGCGGGCCAGGTTGAAAACACTGGAACTCATACCAACAACGGTCATCGCAGCGGCCAGCAGCCAGATCCCATGGTCGAGCCGGGGCGCAAAAGCCGCCGCCCCCAGGGCCAGGGCCCCCGCGGCACCGGCCCCAACAATGGCCCAGCGTTCGCCAAATTTGATGGTGATGATGGAAGCCGGAATGTTGAAAAGCCAGGATCCCAGACCGATCAAGGTCACGATCAATGCCGAGACAGCTACGGAGGCCCCAAGGTCGCGCGCCGAAAGCGCGATAACCGGCAGGACCGCCCCCTCCCCGATACAGAACAGCAGGGCGGGCCCAAAAGCCGGTATGGCTATGCTGCGAAGGCTGAAGTTCTGATCTGTCCGGGTGCTTGTCATCCCTTTCATCCTAGGACCGCGCGTCTCTCCCTGGAGACACTCTGTGTCTGGGTCCAGGCTCGGGGTTTTAGCTGGCGACGATTGTCACCGTGCCGACGTTGCGGATGTTGGTCCGGACCGCGTCTTCAACCCTGCGCCGGAAGCTGGCAAACTCCGACATACTCCAATGCGCATCCACCGAGGTGGTGACTTCAACATGCAGCCTGTGCCCGCTCCAGCGAAGTTTCACCGTCGATTCCGTCGGGGCCGCCGTTGCAATGGCGCTCTCAACCCGTCCAAGAAGGTGCGGGTCAACACCATCGAGAAGCCTCCGTCCGATATCCCGGGCTGTGCCCCAGAGCAGGACGAAAATAGCGGCCGAGATCAGAATGCCGATGATCGGGTCAGCGAGGGGGAAGCCGAGCCAGACGCCTACGACACCGGCTACTACGGCAAGGGAGGTGAATCCGTCCGTCCGGGCATGGACGCCGTCGGCCACCAAAGCAGCGGAGCCGATCTCCTTGCCGACCCTGATGCGGTATACGGCCACGATCTCGTTCCCGGCAAACCCGATCAAACCCGCAGCCAGGACCCAGCCCAGGTTACTCAAGGGCTGCGGCTGGAAGAGCCTGACGACGGATTCAACCGCGGCGACGACGGCCGAGAGCGCCACCATGGCGATGATGAAAAGCCCCGCCAGGTCTTCGGCGCGGCCAAAGCCGTAGTTGTAGGCCCGGGTGGCAGCCCGTCGGTTCAGGATGAATGCCACCCACAACGGAACGGCGGTCAGGGCGTCGGAGAAGTTATGGATCGTATCGGCCAAGAGGGCCACCGAGCCGCTGATGACGAAAACAGCCAACTGCAGCAGGGAAGTGACCAACAGGATAGCCAGCGATATCTTCAATGCGCGGATTCCTTTGGCCGAGCTTTCCATGGCCTCATCCACCGAGTCCGCTGCATCATGGCTGTGCGGAACAAACAATCCGTGCAGGAAACCCTTCAATCCACCCGGGTGGTCGTGGTCATGGTCGTGTCCATGGTGCTCGTGGTCATGGTCGTGTCCATGGTGCTCGTGGTCATGGTCGTGGCTCTCGTGGCCGGCCTCGTCGGCCGGCCGGGCTGTCCGCTGTTCAGGGCTACTATGCGCGTGACTCATGCTGCGCCGCCCCCGGATTGCTGGTGGTGGTGCGGTGGTGTGCCGCCCAGACTGTGCTCGGCCTGGAAAATCGCATCGGCGACCAACTGCCGGGCGTGCTCGTTCTCCAGCCGGTAATACACGCGTGTTCCCTCTTGGCGCGTGGACACCATTCTCGCCAAACGCATCTTTGCCAAGTGCTGCGAAACGGCGGACTGGGGCTTCCCCACCGCTTCAGCAAGCTCATTGACGGACAGCTCGCCGTCCCGCAGTGCCAGGACAATCCGGACTCTGGTCGCATCGGCGAGCATGGCGAAGACCTCGACGGCCAATTCGACGTATCCGCTGTCGACCGACAATCCACACTTATCTGCATTCATACGCATATTATGACACTCATCGATTGGGCGCCGGTACTCTGGAGTCATCAGCCACCGGCACGAAACCGTCGAGCAAGGAAAGGGACGTGTCATGTCAGCACCACAGCCCTGGGCCAAGCCCGTCCTCGCCTTCGGGCTCCTGACTGTCGTCCTGGCTCTAATCACCGGCGTGCTGGGCATGCACATCGTCATCACGGGCCCCCACACAATGCACCAAACTGCTGCTGCTGAAGCCCGCACGAGTGCCACCGCCGTCGGGCTTCACACCGCTCACGGCGATCGCCATACGATCGGGCACACAAGCCAGTCCCTCTTCATCTCATCGGGAATCGACACGACTCCGCAGACGCAGTGCACGTGCTCGGGAAACTGCTCGGGCGAGCACGTCATGGGAGGCTCGTGCATCCCATCCACTGCGACTGGCAGCCTCGCGGCACCACTGCCTGAGAGCACCGCCGTCGTTCCCTCAAACCTTCAGTCGCTGGGCGTCCAAGCAAGGGCGGCCTGGTCCTACATTCCCGGCAGCCCTTCACCTGGTGATTTGTCGATCAGCAGAACATAGACCCGCACACCACGGGCCGTCTCCGCTACGGACCGCAAGTCCTTATCTGCTGCCATCGGCAGCTACAGCGCGCCCAACACAGACTCTTCGACGATGGGCGGCACACCTAGTCCTGTTGGCGTCGGCATATCGACGCCAAGATGCCTTTTGTGAAGGAACCCCTGTAATGAAAACGAAAACGATTCTGCCTATGACCGCCGTCGCCCTTGCTTCTTGCCTCGCCTTGGCAGGGTGCTCTACCGCCACTCCGGGATCCTCCGGAACGTCCATGCCCGGCATGGATCACGGCAGCATGGGCCCATCCATGATTCCGTCGGCATCTGCGTCGCCCCTGGCCGGGAACCATAACTCCGCTGATGCGATGTTCGCCCGGATGATGATCCCGCACCATGCCCAAGCAGTGGAGATGAGCGAGATGATCCTCAGGAAGCAAGACGTCCCTGCCAGCGTGAGCGCGTTGGCGAGCCGAATCAAAGATGCCCAAGGTCCGGAAATCGAAAAAATGACCGGCTGGCTCAAGACCTGGAATGAGCCCACGATGATGGCGGACAGCCACAGCATGGACGGCATGATGGGTGAAGATGACATGTCCAAGCTCGAAACAGCTCAGGGCGTGGAGGCGGCAAAGCTATTCCTGACCCAAATGATCGCCCACCATCAAGGCGCCGTGACGATGGCCAAAACCGAGACCACCGATGGGAAAAACCCCGACGCCGTCCAGTTGGCCAAGGACATAGTCACCGCACAGGAATCCGAAATCAAGGAAATGCAGCAACTGCTGACAACCCTTTAGGCAGCTATCGGGTTGCCGGCTCGGCAGGGCCGGCAACCTGTCGCACCCTCTACTGCACGGGGCGGTCACCGAAAACGCTTTCAAAAAATCCAATTGTGTTAGGTTAGGCATACCTTCACACTTTGACGGGTGAGTATTCAGTCTGTCCTGACCGGTGTCGGCTTTGCGTCCCGATTGCAATCTTTTGGGGATCGGCCAGCGGTGCGCGTCGACGGCCGGTCGGTGTCCTACACAGAGCTGTCCCGGCGCGTGGATGACTTGGCTCGCACCTTCGGCGACGGACGACGGCTTATCGCTTTGGAAGCCGAAAACACCCTCGCGTCGTTGACCGTGTACTTGGCCGCACTGGCGTCCGGCCATCCATTGTTGATCCTGCCCGCCGGCGGTGGTCCGGCTGCGGAGGCACTGCTGGCCAGCTATGATCCTGATATCCTCGCCGGCACGCACAACGGCGATGTGGCCCTGGATGTACGACGACAGCAGACAGCGCACGATCTCCATCCGGACCTCGCTCTGCTGGTCAGCACATCCGGTTCTACGGGCTCCCCGAAGCTCGTCCGCATCTCGGGCGATGCCCTGGAAGCCAATGCCTGCGCCATCGCGCAGTACCTGCACCTGCGGCCGGAAGATACCGCCGCTACCACGCTTCCGCTCTCCTACTGCTACGGAATGAGCGTGGTCAACAGCCACCTAAGCGTGGGCGCCAGCTTGGCTTTGACGGACTTGTCTGTGGTCGATCCGTGTTTCTGGGACCTCGTCCGGAGGGAGAACGTCACCTCATTTGCCGGTGTCCCCTACACCTTTGATTTGTTGGACAGGGTCGGTTTCGCGCAGATGGACCTGCCGAGCCTGCGGTACATCACCCAGGCCGGCGGGCGGCTGGACCCGAAACTCGTGCGCTCCTACGCGGAGCTTGGGGCCGTGCGCGGTTGGGACCTCTTCGTCATGTACGGCCAAACGGAGGCGACCGCCAGGATGGCCTATCTACCACCGGACCTGGCCGCTGAACATCCCCGTGCAATCGGGGTCCCTGTCCCCGGTGGCTCGTTCCGGCTGGACCCCGTCCCGGGACTTGACGCGGGCGAATTGGTCTATGCGGGCCCTAATGTCATGCTCGGATACGCCGAAAAGCCTGCTGACTTTGCGCGTGGCCGGGACGTCACCGAACTCCGCACCGGAGATCTCGCCAAGCGCAACACGGCAGGCTTGTATGAAGTGGTTGGCAGGCTGAGCCGCTTCGTCAAGATCGTTGGGTTGCGAGTAGATCTGGGCGAAGTCGAACGCCTGCTCGGCGAATTCGGGGTGATCGCCGCCGTCGCCGGAAGCGACGACGCAGTGGTGGCCGCCGTTGAAGGACACCAGGACCTGACCCTGATCGCCAAGACCTTGGCGCAGGACCTTGGCATACCCCGCGCAGCGGTGAAGCTCGTCCCCGTAAAGGAAATACCCCGCCTTGCCAATGGAAAACCGGATTATCCGGCAATCCTCAACCTGCCCGGCCGCATCGAACCAGTCGGCACGGCCCCCACCGACGTGCCTGGACAGGACAACCCGCTGACGATTTTCGCCGACGTCCTGGAACGCGACGACATTTGCGATACGGACACCTTCACCTCATTGGGCGGTGATTCCCTGTCATACGTGGCGGCCTCCGTCCGGCTCGAAAGAACCCTGGGCCACCTCCCGCGCGGTTGGCACCTGATGCCCATATGTGAACTGTCGGCAGCAACAAAGCTACCGGCCACCAGGACGGGAAAGTCCGGCACCACCGACGCACCTTCCGGGGGAAGGCAAGTACAAGATGCTGGGCGCAGAAGAGGAAGATTCTGGGCGCAGATGGACACTGGCGTCGTCCTCCGCGCAATCGCCATCATCTTCATCGTGTCCACCCACGTTGGCTTCTTCCACTGGGAAGGTACCGCCCACGTCCTGATCGCGGTGGCGGGTTACAACTTTGCAAGGTTCCAATTAAGCGGGGAGCGGCGTGAGCGGCTTCGACGACAATTGCGCACGGTAGCGAGGATCGTCGTTCCCAGCGTCGCGGTCATCAGCGTTGCCTTTGCAACCACCGACGACTACGCCTGGCACAACGTCTTCCTGCTGAACTCGGTGGTCGGTCCACAAGGCTGGACGGACATGTCCCGATTCTGGTTTATCGAAATTTTGGTACATACCCTCCTCGGGCTGGCTTTGCTCCTTGCCATCCCCGCCGTCGATAATGCCCAGCGTCGATGGCCGTGGGCGTTTCCGCTTGTCCTGGCCGGCATTGACCTGCTTCAACGCTTCGACGTCATCGAGTTGCCCTATCCCGGCCAAGGGCCTGTCCTTTGGCTCTTCGCCTTTGGCTGGGCGGCTGCCGCCGCAAAAACCGTGTGGCAACGCGCGGCGATGACTGCCCTTGCCCTGCTGACGATCCCCGGATGCTTCACCAACGAGTATCGAAGCGCGACAGTTTTGGTGGGGTTCCTGATTCTGTTGTGGGCCGCTACGCTTCCTGTGCCCTGTGGCCTGCGTCGGTTGACCGCGTTACTGGCGAGTGCCTCCATGTACATCTACGTCTCGCATTGGCTGGTCTACCCATACCTCCCGGACAGCCATAAAGGCCTCGCCGTTGGCATCTGCCTGGCGACCGGCGTCGGATACTGGGCCGTTGCTTCACGGGCAATGGTCGGATTTGAAGGGCTTCTGCGGCGTCCTTTGAAAAAGCATGTCCAACGCCAGGGGCAGCTGAAGCGCTAAGGCCACAGCAGCGGCCGGGCTTCTTTTCTGCGTATCGCATTCCTCACGCGGAGTGGTTGCGGTTCCGGAAACCGGAACCGCAACCGCTCTCACTCCAGTTCGCGCGTTAGCGGCGGACGGCAGCTACCTTGCGACGGCTGACCGCTGCAAGGAACAGGCCCAGCAGGACCAGACCAACTGCCCAGAGTACGAAGCTCTCGTTCGAGCCGGTGCTGGCCAGTGCAGTGGAACCTCCGACGGCGGTCGCGGAGGCCGCTGCCACCGCACCTCGGGTGCCGCTGACGATCAGCTTCACACTGCCCGACTGGCTGCCGCTGGCCGTTACTCCGGCGCCACCGATCCCCGTGCTGGGACCACTAACCCCTATATCTGCACCGCCGGTGCTGGGTCCACCAGTGCTCGGTGCACCGGTGTTCGGTCCGCCAGTGCTCGGTCCGCCAGTGCTCGGTCCGCCAGTCGTAGGCGGGTTTACAACAGGTGGGTTTACAACAGGTGGCTCAACAACGGGTGGGTTCACAACCGGCGGGGTCACTCCGCCGAATGAACCGCCGCCGATGCCTACAGACGTCGAGCCGATGGTGACCGGTGCTGTAATGGGAACGATGAGTTGAGTTCCGGAGAGCAGTCCACCGTCACCCGACGTAGTGCCCTCAGCAGGAGCTCCGGTGGTTGCAGCGCCCGTTGAAGCCCCAGGAGTGGCTACTACTGAGTCACCCAGAAACCCTGCGGAAATCCCTCCCACGTTCACCGGAGCGGTAATCGGAGCAACAACCTGTGTTCCCGAAGCAACCCCATCAGAACCGGACGTGCCAGCAACCGGAGCAGCTGCACCCGAGCCCGCCGTACCGGTGGAAGAACCACCGGTCGTGGCGGTCGAGCTACCAAGGACACCAGCACCCAGCGAACCCAAGTTCACCGGAGCGGTAATCGGAGCAACAACCTGTGTTCCCGAAGCAACCCCGCCCGAACCACTCGTGGTTCCGCCCGACGAACCAGACGGAGCAGCCGTTCCGGTGGAAGAACCACCGGTGGTAGCTGCGGAATCACCCAACGCACCAGCCGAAACAGCTCCAACACCAACCGGAGCGGTAATGGGCGCAACCACCTGGGTTCCCGAAGCAACCCCGCCCGAACCACTCGTGGTTCCGCCCGACGAACCAGACGGAGCAGCCGTTCCGGTGGAAGTACCACCGGTGGTAGCTGCGGAATCACCCAACGCACCAGCCGAAACAGCTCCAACACCAACCGGAGCGGTAATCGGAGCAACAACCTGTGTTCCCGAAGCAACCCCATCAGAACCGGACGTGCCAGCAACCGGAGCAGCTGCACCCGAGCCCGCCGTACCGGTGGAAGAACCACCGGTGGTAGCTGCGGAATCACCCAACGCACCAGCCGAAACAGCTCCAACACCAACCGGAGCAGTAATCGGAGCAACAACCTGTGTTCCCGAAGCAACCCCATCAGAACCGGACGTGCCGGCAGCCGGAGCAGCTGCACCGGAGGCCCCGGGTGAGGTAGCGGAAGCAGCAGTCGAATCGCCGCCGACCCCCGCTGCAGTGGCCCCGATGTTAACAGGGACCAAAATCGGAGCCACTACCTGGGCGCCGGACGCGATACCCTCTCCCCCCGACGTGGTTGCCTGCGCCGGCGATGCCGCTGGCGCAGGAGTAGTTGGCGCTGGTGTTTTTGACGCCGATGAGTCCCCCAATAGACTCGCCGAGGTGGAACCGACAGTCACGGGGACTGTAACCGGTGCAACTACTTGGGTGCCGGACGCGAGACCGTCCGACCCGCTGGTGGTGGCCGCCGGGCTACTGGACGCGGCCGGCCCCGATGTTGTGGCTGGGCCCGTCGCAGTGGAGCCCCCCAGCAGACCCACTGATGACGAGCCCAGGCTTATGGGCGCGCTAACCGGAGCAACAACTTGTGTTCCGGACCCAACGGCGTTGGAGCCGCTGGTGCTGGGGCTTGCCGCTGCACCCGAGGTTGGGGCTGTGGCAGGCGCCGTTGTATTTGCTGATGAACCTCCAAGAATCCCGAGGGAGGTGGAGTTGAGGCTTGCAGGTGCGGCAACTGGTGCTACTACCTGTGTTCCGGAGAGCAGTCCGCCGCTCCCGCTGGTCGTGTCCGCGGCGTTGGCCGCCGTGGCGCCGAGGGCGATAAGGCCGCCGGCAAAGCATGTGCCTACAAGGCACCTGCGGATTGTCGAGTTCATGGTGATCTTCTCCTGAAGGTCTTGTCCCGGAGACGTCCGATCCACGGATCGTCAAAATTGCCGTATGCCGCCGACTTGCGCGCGGCGCGGTTAGGGAACTAGTCAGGAGAGGAGCCGGGATCAGACGAGACCGACCGGGGATGCTGTTCATTGCTGGCCAAGGCGAGGCCAGAGACTGAGTCTGCAGAAATAACCAAGGCGCCACCCAGGAACGCTGCCACCGGGCTCACCGGTCCGTTCTGGGAACTTCCCGAACCAGCGTTGGTGGCGGCCAGGGGAGCCGTTTCGGGGACGATCGGACCCGCAGGGGAACCGCCGTCACCTGCCGCCATCGCAACGTCCCCAACGGCTGGTACAGGTGAGTGGTTCCACAGAGGTGAATGCAGTGAAGTCTGGACACCCCCGACCTGACCCGCGGCAACGGCGATCAACGACTCAGTGAGCGCGGCTTCCACCGCTTGCCCTGCCGCTTCGGCGGGTTCAACTGCCTCGGGCGAGATGACGACGGCGGACGGCGGCAAGGTGCCTTCCCCTGGCTTGGCAGGGACGGCTGGCGACTGGTCCCCCGGCAGCGCCGGCAGGAAATCCGCTGGTCCAGTTATTGGTGGGAGGACCTCGTTCAGCGGCGGCAAAGCCTTATCAACGACGTCCACGATGGGCTGCACAACCGGGTTGGTCGCATCGGTCACCGGTGCCAGCGCGATCGGCTTAAGAACTTCATTGACTGGTGGGGTTACAACGCCGACGACTTCGTCTACGCTGCCCGTAACAGGCACAACTGCGGAGTCCACGACCGTTCCGACCGTGTTGGAGGGAACGACTTGGTTGACTAACGGCAGCGTTCCAACGATGTTGTCAACGGACCCAGCCACCTGCTCAACCACGGGAGTCGCCGTCGGAACCTGGACCGTTACGGCTGGAGCCGGAACTGCGGCTTTGACCGGCGCGGGGAGAGAAACATTGGGTACCGGGATGCCGATAACTGGCGTCTTGGCAGCGTCGGGCGTAACGCCCTGCACCGACGAAATCGTGGAGCTGACGGACGACTTGATCCCGCCCAACGATGACTGATCAGGGCTTCTGGAGTCTGCGCTGGCGGCTGTGGCAGATAGCGCCATCCATACCGCGGTACCAGCGCCTGCGATCATGACGGAGCGGAGAATCCGAGCAGCACGTGGAAACACGTGTATGGCCTTCATCTCGACACCCCCCAGGTAGTCGCAAACCGATGGTCGACTTCATCCTAAAACCGGATAAACCCAATAGTCCATGCTTTGGAGGGGTCGAGATGAAATTTTTGTAAGCAACCTTGCTTAGGAGGGGTAGAAGCCCGTTTTCTCGGGACCGAAGTCCGGAGCTGCCAGTGAACCGCCCGCAACCTTCCCATGTTGTGACTGCGTTTCCTGGAGTCGTTTGATGAACCAGCGGGATTGTTCCGGCCCGTAGGGCAGAACCGGAATGGCCTTGGTGGCGTCGGCCGGCATGTCGCGGATTGACTGGGTAGCCTGGCGAACTGCAGTGCTCATGGTGTTTGCCATGGTCTTGACGAACTGGTCGCTCGCGGGCTTCCCGTGGCCGGGGACCAGATGCTCGTACCGGTGGCGCAAAGCCGAGATGTGCCTCAGGACATCCGCCCACTCTTCAGGGTAGGAGTCCTCGAACGACGGGTGCGCTCCCTGCTCCACGAGGTCACCAACGAACAAGGTTGAGTTGGTACCTACAAGTAGGTCGCCATCCGTGTGTGCTCGGCCAAGGTAGAACAGCGTAGCGGTGATGCCACCGAGATCGACGAGTACGGGCTGGTCATGGACGATCGCGTTCGGAACAACGATCTCGACGGCGTCGCCCTCACCGGCCGCCATTTCCGGCTCGTTGGTTGCAACGAAGCGTCGCTGCAGGTCGCCATCGCTTTCAATCGTGGCTGCGCAGTTGGCGTGCGCCCAAAACTCCGTAACGCCGTCGTCCGCAAAAACAGCGTTCCCGAAGAAGTGGTCGTAGTGCGCGTGCGTGTTCACAACCACCAATGGAAGCTGCGTTTTCTCTCGGACTGCAGCGAGGATTTCACGGCCCTGGCGAGGTCCGCATCCGGTATCGATAACCATGGCGAGCTCGGTGCCCACAACGAGTCCCGTGTTTAGCAGGGACCCTTCGGTTTCCAGGACGTAGTTGTTCGGACCAAGTTCTAGCCAAGCTGACAATTAATTCTCCGTCTACAGTGCAATCCGGCGATGTTCAGGCCTCGATTCTACCCACGGGAAGCTGGGAGATGACGGAATGAACTATGGTGGCGAAAACCCAAGGGGCCACGATCGTACAGATCGTGGCCCCTTGAAACGGAAGCGCCCGCCGAAACGGAAAACCGCTTCACAGGTTTCGCGTATCTCGGCTAAAGCAGGATGCTCATAACGTTCCAGCCCGAACCAACCTGGCGGGGATTGAAGAACCCACCCGCCCCGTTACCGGGGTACAAGAGCAAGGCACCCGCGCCGTTGCGTGCCAAAACGTCAGCCCGGCCATCGCCGTCGAAGTCGGCGGGACCCTCAATCGCGGTCATGACATCCCAGCCCCAGCCGATCTGCCGCGCCGCAAGCCAGCCACCGGCGCCGTTGCCCGGGTAAAGGAACAACGCCCCCGAAGAGTTACGGGCCAGAATGTCAGCCGTGCCGTCACTATTGAAGTCACCAGGGCCGTCGATGGCACTCATGACGTTCCAACCGGAAC
>NZ_JBIVHM010000006.1:87628-316915 GCF_044749185.1 Paenarthrobacter sp. NPDC089675
AACCGATCTGCTTCGCAGCGAGCCATCCGCCCGATCCGTTGCCAGGGTACAGCCACAGAACACCATTGCCGTCGCGGGCGATCACGTCCGCCTTGCCATCCCCGTTGAAGTCACCCGGCGCATCGATGGCCGTCATCACATTCCAGCCGGAACCGATCTGCTTCGCAGCGAGCCATCCGCCCGATCCGTTGCCAGGGTACAGCCACAGAACACCATTGCCGTCGCGGGCGATCACGTCCGCCTTGCCGTCCCCGTTGAAGTCACCGGCAGACTCGATGGCCGTCATCACATTCCAGCCGAAACCGACCTGCTTGGCCGGAAGCCATCCCCCTGAGCCGTTACCCGGGTACAGCCACAGCACACCGTTAGTGTCTCGCGCGAGGACGTCCGATTTTCCGTCCCCGTTGAAGTCCGTGATCTTGATCCAAGTGGACTTGAAAGCGTGGGTCCATGTGGTGGTGGCGCCTGCGGCCATGACATAATCCTTGGCCGCCCGTGCCGTAACAGTAACGGTGCCAGTGGCGGGATACGTCCCGGCTGCAACCACGTTGCCATCCACCAAATACTCGGCGCCTTCTACCGGCGGGATCTCGAACGTGTCTTTGGCTGTCCCATCAAGGTCGTGGAAAAGCACCTGAGACGGAGCTACCGGCAGGTGGCCGCCATAGGCGATCATGGCAGCCGAGGCATCTACCAGGCCGGCTCCGCATCCTGCGGGGCATCCCGCGGGCAGCGGCCTGGAGGTGTCCTTCAGCTGCTGCTCCAAGGTGTCGGGAGTCAGAGCGCTGCCTTCAGCCGAGAACAAGAGGGCGGCCAATCCGGAGACGTGCGGAGCAGCCATGGACGTTCCCTGCGCAAATGCATAGGCGGGGTCCGCCTGCGTGGTGGTCCCGTAGTTGAAGGTGGACAGAATGCCATTTCGCGCGTCCGTGGTCATGTCCCCACCAGGCGCAGTTACGTCGATGGCGGCTCCATAGTTGGAGTAGGCGGCCCGGGCACCTGTCCTGGTGCTCGCGGCAACCGCGATGACGTTCTGGCAGTTTGCAGGGCTGACATCAGCTGCAGGCCGGTTGGAGTTTCCAGCGGCCACGACGACGACGGCGCCCGCGTTGTGCGCAAAGTTGATCGCATTCTGGTACGTCGCAGAGCAGGTTTTGACCCCGCCGAGGCTCAGGTTGATGACCTTGGCCGGGTTTGGATTGACAGGCACGCCCGTCACCACACCGCCGGCGGCCCAAATGATGGAGTCCGCGATATCGGAGGTGTATCCACCACAGAACGTCATTGCCCTGACGGGAAGGATCTTCGCCCGCGGGGCTACGCCACTGATGCCGCGGCTGTTATCGGCTACTCCCGCGATGGTTCCCGCCACGTGGGTGCCGTGCCAGGAGGAATTCTCAGCGGGGCTGCCCACTGCGCATTCGTTGGCGGGAGCCCAGTCACCCATATCCGTGGGGTCGGGATCCCGGCCGTCACCATCGCGGGCGTCCGCCGCGGTGGAGATCATGTCGTAACCGGGCAGCACGTTGGCATCGAGATCAGGGTGCCTGGTGATGCCGGTGTCCACCACTGCCACCACCACCCCTTCGCCATGGGTGTAGTCCCACGCCAACGGAATGCGCATGCCCCCTGGGCTCTCCCACAAGTCCCACTGTTCGTTGAAGTAGGTGTCGTTCGGCGTCGAAGCGATGTGCATCACCGTGTCCGGCTCCGCATACGCCACGTCAGGGTCCAAGCGCAGGGATTGCACGAACTTTTCGGCCTCCGTGCCCGAAAGGGCGTGGTCAACCTTCACCACGTGGCCGCCGGTAGCAGTGTCGTGGACAGTCCTTGCTGCGACACCCAGTTTCGAGGCAGCCTTGTCGGCTGCATCCTCCACTGATGCCTTGGCGGCTTGGACCGTGTTGTCCTTGACGCCAACGATGAACTGGTCGGTTCTCGATTCAGGAGTCGGCTGCAGCGTCTGTGGTGCGCTGGGAAGAATGTCGTTGTCGCCGGCCAAGGCCGGCTGGACGCCAAACCCTCCGCCGATGAGAAGGGCAACGGCAGTTAAGCCGATGAATCTTAGCGATTTCCTAGCTGAGTTTTTTACCATGATTTGGCATCCTCGGAACATCGCGACAAACCATGGAAGGGGTCGATCGCGGGCAGACTGGAGACCACCAGCTGACCCCCAGTGCATTGTAAGCAGAAATTTTCCGGGTGAGGTGCAACACTCGAATATGACGAGTCCCAAGAACAGCAACAGGTCCCCGATCAGTTCATCGGGGACCTGCTTTGGTGCATGGGGCTGGACCTACATATCCGCGAGCGCACCACCCGGGTTTTCGATTGCGTCTGCCACGTACCGGAGGAAGCCCGCCGCCGTCTCGCCGTCGCACACGCGGTGGTCGAAGGCCAGGGTCAGCTCGGTCACCTTCCGGACGGCCAGCTCACCGTTGACCACCCAAGGCTTGTCGATGATGCGTCCGACTCCGAGCATTGCGACCTCGGGGTAGTTGATGATCGCCGCTGAACCGTCGACGCCGAACACACCATAGTTGTTCAGCGTGAAGGTGCCCGAGCCCAGTTCCGTCGGGGTCGCCTTTCCGTCACGCGCGACGGCGGTGAGTCGCCGGATCTCGGCGTCCAGTTCGCGGGCACTCATCGTGTGCGCGTTCCGTATAGACGGGACCACGAGTCCGCGGTCGGTCTGGGCAGCGAAACCGAGGTTGATTCCGTCGAAGCCCACGATCTCCTGAGACCCATCGGCGCCGGTCTCAAAGCGGGTGTTCAAGGCCGGGTACTTTTTTAACCCAGCCGTGACAAAACGGGCGATGAAGGCCAAGAGACCGGGGGTGTCGTGCGGCGAGCGCTTCTTCAGCTTCGCCCGCATGTCGAGCAGTGCCGTGGCATCCACGTCCACCCACACGGTGGCTTCGGGAATCTCCGAACGGCTCTTCGTCATGTTCGCCGCCACTGCCTTGCGCACGCCACGAACAGGCGTCCGCGCCGACACCGCCAGGCCGGTCCGGCCATCAACCGAGCCCTCGGCAGCCGGAGCCGAAGAAGCAGCGGGAGCGGGAGGAGGGGCAGCAGCCGGAGCCTCCGGTGCAGAAATCGCGGCCTCAACATCCCGGCGCATGATCAGCCCACTGGCCCCCGAACCCTCGATCGAGTCCAGCGAAACGCCGTGGTCACGCGCCATCTTCCGCACCAGCGGGGAGATGACGGCGCTGAGCTTGCCCGGGATGCGGGTCCCGGCTACGGCCGGCTCAAGCGACACCTCGGGGACAGCAGCAGGCTCGACGACGGCGACACTCGCCTTCCGCGGCCGGGTCCGGCCACCGGTGGCTCCCCCAGGGGTGCCGTAGCCGATGAGCACGTTCCCGGAGCCGGCCTTCTCCTCGGTCCGGTACGTCTCCGCAGCTGCGGAAACCTCGGCCGAGGCCTGCACCCCGGTGGAGATAGGGTCTTCAGCTGCGGCGGGAGCCTCCGGCGCAACTGGAGCGGCACCCACGCGAGCGATCGAGATCAGCGGCTTGCCGACGTCGAGCGTTTGACCGGCCTCCCCGTGCAGTTCGGCGACGGTGCCGGCGTAAGGCGAAGGCACCTCGACCATGGACTTGGCGGTCTCGACTTCGGCGATGGGCTGGTCCACTTTGACCTGGTCCCCCACGGCTACGAGCCAGTTGACCAGTTCGGCTTCGGTGAGTCCTTCGCCGAGGTCGGGCAGACGGAATACCTGCATATCTGAGCTCATGGTTAGTCCTCCCACTGAAGGTCGTCGACGGCGTCGAGGATGCGGTCGACGCTTGGCAGGTAGTAGTGCTCCAACTTGGGAGACGGAAACGGGACGTCGAAGCCGGTGACGCGCAGGATCGGCGCCGCCAAGTAGTGGAAGGCACGTTCCTGGACGCGGGCCACGATTTCGGAGGACACGGACGCGAAGCCGTGGGCTTCGGCAATTACGACGGCGCGTCCCGTCTTGCGGACGGACGCGCAGACGGTCTCGTCGTCGAAGGGGACGATGGTGCGCACGTCGATCACTTCGAGCGAGCGGCCTTCCTCGGCGGCGGCAGCGGCAGCGGCCAGCGCGGTGGGAACGGACGGGCCATAGGCGATGAGGGTGGCGTCCGTGCCGGGACGGGCAACAGCCGCGCGGCCCTCGGTGGAGGTCCCGGCGTCGTGCTCTGCGCGCAAGGCACCCAAGTCCACCTGATCCTTGGACCAGTAGAGCTTCTTGGGTTCCATGAACATGACGGGATCGTCGGAGTCGATGGCTTCGCGGAGCATGCGGTAACCGTCTGCAACGGTGGCAGGGGTGTAGACCTTCAGGCCGGCGGTGTGTGCGTAGTAGGACTCGGAGGAGTCGCAGTGGTGCTCCACTCCCCCGATGCCCCCCGCGTATGGGACACGAATAACCATGGGCATTTTGAGCTTGCCCTTGGTGCGGTTGTGCATCTTGGCGACGTGGCTGACGATCTGTTCAAAGGCCGGGTAGGCGAACGCGTCGAACTGCATTTCGATGACGGGGCGCATGCCGTTGATGGCCATACCCACGGCCATGCCGACGATGCCGGACTCCGCGAGCGGGGTGTCGAAGCAGCGCTGTTCGCCGAATTCGGCCATGAGGCCGTCGGTGATGCGGAAGACGCCGCCGAGCATTCCGACGTCTTCACCGAAAACGAGCACGGAAGAGTCGGCGCGCATGGCGTCGGCCATCGCCGTGTTGAGTGCCTTGGCCATGGTGATGCTCTGTGGGCCGCTTGCCTCGGCGGTGGCTGCGGCTGATGCGGCGGCGCTGGCGGTGGCAGCGCTGACGTTTCCGTTAACGGTGGTGGTGACGGTCATTTGCGCTCTCCTCGCGGGCAAGTTCGCTGGCCAGCAGCTCAGACTGTTCTTTCAACTGCGGGGTTTGCTTGTCGAAGACGTACTTGAAGAGGTCCAGCGGCTGTACCGGAACGTCCTCGCCCAGGCCTTCGCGGAGCTGGGTGGCAACGGCTTCGGCGTGTTCGGCAATCTTGGCGCTGGCTGCGTCGTCCAAGAGGCCCGTGTCAGTCAGGTAGGCCTTCATGCGGGTCAGCGGGTCCTTGGCCTGCCACTCGGCGACTTCGCTGTCCGGGCGATAGCGGGTGGCGTCGTCGGCGTTGGTGTGGGCCTGCATGCGGTAGGTGTGGGCCTCGATCAGCAGCGGTCCGGAGCCTTCGCGCGCCAGCTTCACCGCGCGATCCATGACGGCGAGCAGCGCGACGAGGTCGTTGCCGTCCACGCGCTCACCGGCCATGCCGTAGCCAACAGCCTTGTGGGCCAGCGACGGCGCCACGGACTGGTGGCTCAGCGGCACCGAGATGGCGTACTTGTTGTTCTGCACGAAGAAGATCACCGGCAGGTGGAAGACGGCGGCAAAGTTCAGTGCCTCGTGGAAGTCACCTTCGCTGGTGGCGCCATCCCCGCACATGGCCATCACTACGGTGTCTTCACCGCGCAGCTTCGCGGCATGGGCGACGCCGACGGCGTGCAGCAACTGGGTGGTCAGCGGCGTGCACTGGATGCCGACGTTGTGCTCTTTGGGGTCGTACCCGCCGTGCCAGTCGCCGCGGAAGATGGTCATCACTTCTACCGGGTCCACACCGCGGGTCATGACGGCGACAGCGTCACGGTAGGTGGGGAACAGCCAGTCGCCTTCCTTGAGGCACATGGCAGCTGCCACCTGGCAGGCTTCCTGGCCGTGGCTTGAGGGATAGACGGCCATCCGGCCCTGCCGGACAAGCGCTGAGTTCTGGTCGTTGACGCGACGTCCGACGACGAGCTGCTCGTAAGCGGCCATCAGTTCGGCGTCGCTGGGCGTGGGGTACTCGTGGCCGGGTTCGGTGCCTTGCTCGTCGTGCGGGCGGAGGGTGCCGTCCGGGTTCACCATCTGGATCTGGTGCCGGGCGGGGAGCATATAGTCCTCAACGCTGATGCCGAATTTTGTCCGAACGTCAGCAGCCTGGTCCTCCACAGCCGTTTCCGGCGCAGAGTGGTCTGCATGGATCGTCATTGGTCCGTCCTTCTCTAGCCACTATGTGCTTCCAGTATGTTCCCCGGCGATGTTTCGTATCCAGCTTTTGGCCGAATCATGGAAGGGCTTTGAAAATGGGACTATTCTGGAAGACAAATTGTCAGTGTGAGCTAGGTAACTGGCTGCGTTGTAGACGAATTGGAGACGCCGTTGAGCGAGACCGAGGCTGAGCAGAGTGCCGTGCCCCTGGACAACGTGGACCGGGACATCATCCGGGAGCTCACCACGGACGGCCGCATGTCCATCACCCAAGTGGCCGAGAACGTACATATCAGCCGAGCGCACGCCTACTCACGGCTGGCGCGGCTTACAGGCGAAGGCGTGCTAACCAAGTTCACTGCCCTGGTGGACCCCATCAAAGCCGGGCTGCGTTCTTCCGCTTACGTAACCCTGAAAGTCCAGCAACACTCCTGGCGGGAGCTGAAGGAACAGTTACGGTCCATCCCCGAGGTGCATCACATTGCCCTGGTCGGCGGCGACTTTGACGTGATTCTCCTCGTCCGGGCCACAGACAACATCCACCTCCGCCGTGTGATCTTCGACCAACTTCAGTCCATGGACGGCGTGCTGGATACGCAGACTTTCCTTGTTTTCGAGGATGTTGATACGCGGTAATCCTCGCTGGCGGATTTGACGCGTGGGGAACATCCAGTTTGGGACCATAAACTTTCTCCGTGCCCACCAAAACTGCCTCCGTCACGCGCGCCGCGGTGTGGGCCGCCCTGGTGGCTACGGCCGGGTTTATTGTGTGGCTGCTCCTGGCCATCCAGTTCTTCGCTATGCCCCCGCAGGCGACGCCCCACCACACTGATGCTGTGGTGGTTCTGGGAGGCATGAGCCGTGAGCGCCTACCAATTGCCCAGGACCTTCAACGATCCCTCGACATACCCGTCCTGGCGGTTTCGACAACCGGGCTCTCCGGCAACGCGGAGGGTGATCAACTCTGCGACGAAAACTCCGGCGACCCTGATCTTGTGTGCTTTCGACCCAACCCCCTTAACACGCGCGGCGAAGCAGACGCCGTGGCGAAATTGGTTGCTGAACACGGATGGAAGTCCGTCACCGTGGTTACGTCCGATTACCACCTGATGCGGGCAGGCACTTTGATGCGCCAGTGCACGAATGTTGAAGTGCAAATGGTGGGCTCGGAACCCGAGCTTTCCGCAGGGGCATGGCTGGACCGGTTCGTGGTCGAAACGGGCGGGCTCATCGATGTGTGGATGCAGCCGGAGTGTTAGTTGCGGGCACCGGTCTGTGACAAATTCGGTGTTGTTTAATTCCAGCTGGAAAGTCTTCTGTCACAGATGTTTCAGGACGCGCAATAATTTGCTGCCACTTGAAGGTTCCGGTCAAAGCATTGAGTTTGCATAGGTCCGCATGCATCCTTTTGCCATAGGTCCATGGTCTCACCCTACGAGCCCAAGGATCCGCCGTGGCAAAAATCAAAGCCGGGACGTTCATCGACAACGATGTCAACGTACGGCATATAGCAGCGAGCCTTTTGGCCGCACTCGCCCTGATGCTGGGGTTACTTCACGGAAGCCCAGTCCAAGCCGCCGCTCCTCCCCCTGTCTATCCGATCAGCGGATATTTCATTTTCGGCAGTACAAGTGATGACGCCAATCTGAAAAAGTTGACCGACATCAAGTCTGTGGGTGGAGATACTGTCATCACGTTCGGCTCCGTAGTCAAGCCAACAACCCTTGCTCAGTTGCCCTCTGATTGCTCCATATCCGGAGTCAACTGCGTGGCAGCTGCAACCTCGGATGTCAAAGTGAACAGGTATTTCAGTTACAGCGACGGAAACACGTGGGGCGCCCCATCCCTGGCATGCCCACGTGACAAGAGCGTTACGAGTGGTGCCAACGTTTATACGGTGATGGTGATCCCAACGCAAGGCACCGGTTGCAACTCGTCCAATGGCCTTTACGACGTCATATTCATAACCAGTGGAACGGCATCAATCTCTGTGTCGGTTGCCAAGGCTGCCACTTCCCTGGGAATGAAGTTCTACGCTGGCATGCCGGCGCCCAGCAAGAGCACAACCATCACCTACGTTCCCGACCTGACCTACCAATCCACATTCACGGCGTTCACGGCCCGCTTCATCAAGTTCCAAGCGAAAGTTAACAATGTCGCCGGGCTGGCAGGTTTTTACCATCACACGGAGATGCCAGTAGGAAACGGCTCTGTTTGGAACGCAACGCTTACCGTTTATTCCATTCAGAATTCGGCCATCGCTGCCTACATGCCCAGTCGGGCCGCCCTCATCAGCCCCTACATGGACACGAGGACAGACTATTCAGCGCATATTACTGTTGCGCAGGCGAGTGCAGGCATTCGAAACATCGCTGGTACCGCAAACGGTGTGAAGTTGGCCATCGCCGTTCAAGACGGGATGGGTACAGGAAAGGCAGGCTCGTTCTTCAGCAGCGACAGCGGGCAGCAAGTTGACGCTTACGCTGCGTCAATAGCTGGCAGCGGCACATGGGGATCCCGCTATCTGGCCCCGAATCGCGACTACTTTTACGCCATGGCCGATGCCCTTGATGGGACTGGGGTGCAGCTCTGGGGAAACATGGAAGGAATGGCGCCCGGGACGAGTCAAAACCCGTGTGATGGCAACTACCGTGGACAAAGCACGAAAGCTCGGCATGACAAACAGCTCCAGCAGATGGGCAATGCCCCTGTCAAGGTCATCTCCTACATGTGGGATCCTTTCTACACTTGCCGCGGAACCTGGGCGCCAATGATCGACCAGATGAAATCCGGTGCTATGACACCAGTGATCACCGACTCCATCTTTTATGGCAATGGCGACGTACTCGTCACTGGGCAAAATCTCAGCGGCGGCACCATTCAGGTGAAGTGGACGGACACTTACGGCCGGGTGTTCGACAAGACCGTGACGTCTGCCGACTTCAACCCTGGCTACGGCAAACAAACACGCATGAACCCTCTTCTGGAGTCTGTTACGGCCAAGCTGGGTAGCACTTCCCTGGGCACAGGCAAGTACTACTTTGTGAACGTCATCAACGGTTCCGGCGCAAGGAACGACGCTACATATTCCGACCGCGGTTGAGACACAAAAGAGGCGGCCCGCAGACTCAACCTGCGGGCCGCCTCTTGGTCTGCGCATATGGGGAAAGCACGGCCGGCGACCGGCTGCAAGTTGGTACCTCCAGTGGGCGCGAATGTTGCCAAGCGCCGTGCGAGTGCAAGAATTGGTTTGGCCTGATCCTTCTGGACGCAGCTGAGGAGTGAACAAGTGACGGATACTGTCGGACAACCGGTAGTCCTTTCGCCCTCCCCTCGTCACATGCGCAAACGGCGCCTGCTTGGGGACATTTCGGCCTCACAACTGCCCATAAGCCCCACTATCATGAAGCCGATTCCAGAGGGACGCCCGGACGAAGCCCCGGCACCCCTGGCCCCCGAACCTGGCCGTCGTCCTGCCGCGCCAACAAACGCCCGGCCGTTTGTGCGGAATTCGCCTTTCAAAAAGGCCAGCCGCAAGCAAAAACGGCTGATAGCGTTGGTCGCTGTGATCCTCGTCTCGCTCAGCATTCCACTTCTGGTCCTGACCTTGATGTTTGCTGGCTGACAGGATTAGTTCGTCATACACAATTAATCACCTCGATTGGCTTTGCGATAGCATCGGCTGGTCAGCCACTGTCTTTCCCGGGGGAATCCATGCCCAGCGTCATGCCAATTTTCGGTACCCGTCCGGAAGCCATCAAGATGGCTCCCATCGTGAACGCCCTGCAACAGTCGGCAGAGTTCGACTGCGTCGTGACTGTGACGGGCCAGCACCGGGAAATGCTGGACCAGGTGAACCACCTCTTCGGTATTGTTCCGGACCACGACCTCAACATCCTCCAGCAGCGCCAGTCACTCTCCGCGATCATGACGCGCACAATCGACGGTTTGGACAAGCTGTTCTCGGCAAACAAGCCTGACGCTGTGGTGGTCCAAGGCGATACGACGACGTCGACAGCCGGAGCCATCGCCGCCTTCTACCACGGAATTCCCGTCGTCCACGTTGAGGCCGGTCTCCGCAGCGGCAATCTCTTTTCGCCGTTCCCCGAGGAGGCCAACAGGAAGATAACGAGCCAGATTGCCAGCCTCCATCTGGCTCCGACCAGCACAAGCAGGGCTAACCTTCTGGCCGAAGGCATACCGGCTGCCGACATCGTTGTTACAGGCAATACAGTCATCGATGCCCTGCTAACCACCGTCGATAAAAAGGTTGCGTTCTCGGACCCAAAGCTTGAGGAACTCGCCGTCAGCGGCAGAAGGGTCCTTCTCGTCACCACCCACCGCCGCGAAAACCAAGGCGACGCAATGCGTGGCGTGGGCCGTGCGTTGGCGCGAATCGCAGACGCCGAACCGGACCTCACTATCGTCCTGCCGGCACACAAGAATCCCGTTGTGCGCGAAGCTGTCCTGCCAGCGATCGAGGACAAGCCAAACGTAATCGTCACCGAACCGCTTGCCTATGGCGAGTTCACGCGAATGCTCGCACTGGCGCACGTTGTCCTCACGGATTCCGGCGGAGTCCAAGAAGAAGCACCCAGTTTGGGGAAGCCCGTGCTGGTGATGCGTGAAAACACTGAGCGCCCCGAAGCAGTGCACGCCGGCACGGTGGCCCTGATCGGAACAGACGAAGAACAGATCGTCAGGGAGGTGGATCGCCTGCTCAACAGGCAGGACGCCTTCGACTCCATGGCGAACGCCGTAAATCCCTACGGCGATGGCAAGGCCGCCGAAAGGACAGTTGCGGCCATAGCAGAACTCCTGGGAATTGGCGTCCGCATCCCAGAGTTCGACAGTGAAGCACAGCCTGTCAGCTAGGGACCTGGCACGGATGCCGACGCCCGCCATCGTTACTCCCCGACCTGAGAAAATGGAGCCAAGCGTTGCTTCGCAAAATCTTTGATCGCCCTGTACAGCAACAACCCATTTGGACAGACGAGGAGACGGCACAACCGCGGTCTGTGGTGCTGCTGGATGCCAACGAGGCTGCCTCCAACCACGTGATGCTGCGCAAGCGGCCCACTGAGGTCCGGCTTGAAGTTGTCCCTGGCTCTGAGGTAACTGCACGGTTCCAGACAATCAGCAGCCCGGATCAGCACGGCACCAAAGCCGGAATCATCTGGGTTAAGTTCCTGGATGCGACCGGAAACGAGGTGCCAAGCAGGGGCCGCATTAGTAAGGGACGCCAAGGTAACTACATCTACATCGTCCCGGATGCACTTGGCTGGGGCGAGGCAAAGCTATTTGTTCCTTGGGATTGCACAGAGGTAGTCCTTGGCTTTGCCCTGTGGAAGGGATATCCAGGGAGCCTTTCACTCAACAATGAGATGACAGTCACCCACAGCGTACTTCCGCCCTTCCCGGCAAAGGCCGGTCCGGAATTGCGCCGGAACCGCGTGGCACTGTTCACGGGCAGCCAAGCAAGTGCCGGGGTGGCACTCTCAAAGGACCCGTATTCGCTCCATCTCTCCACTCTCGATTCCAAGCATTTCCGGATAGAAGGGAAGTTCGTTGGCACCCCGGCGATCGGCCCCCGTGATGTCGTTGTGCTCCTGAAGTTTGAGGACAAAGACGGGGTCGAGGTTGGCAGCCTGACCGAAGTACCAAGAGGACCAATCGGCGAGTATCTGTATTTGGTGCCCGCTTCCGATGGAACCTACGCGTTCGAGCTTCACGCACCCATCGACTGCGTCAGTGTGCACGTCTCGATAGCTGCCTGGCACGCCGGCGAGGGCACCCTGCGAATCCTGAACGCTGTGGATATCGTTGAACTCGCGCCTGAGTCCGCAAACAAACTTCGCCCTGGTTATGGCGCCCCGCAAACAAACCCGAAGGCCCTGGTTTTCGATCGTCTGCACGACTCCGAAGCAAGCATCAGCGTGACTTCCAGAGCTCAGTGGACACGATTACCTCTAAGCCATGTCCGGGGCCGAACGCTGACGGTGAAGTTCTCGGTACTTCCCAGAGTTGAAGGCCTTTCGAAAAAGAGCGGGCTGGCCTTGGTGGAGTTCGCCGACAGCGGTGGTGGAAGGATTCTTCCCGCCGAGCTTTCCAAGTCTGAGCATGGTCCCTACAAGTACATTGACGGCCGCCAGGCCAACGACTTGATCCTCACTCTGGCAGTTCCCAAGGATGCGGCCGAAGTCAGGGTAGGAACGATGCTTTGGGATGCAGCTAAAAACCAACTGCAGATCAGCAACGGATTCTCGGTCGAAGGAGGGAATGTCCGGTCGGGAGACAAAGCTGTTGCTGCTCAATCATCCCCAGGTAACCAACCCGGTAACTTTGGGAAAAATGACGATGATCCAAAACGGGCCAAAAACCTTAAAGTCGCACTGATTGCGGATGAATTCACTTACAACTGCTTCAAGTACGAGTTCAGTCCCATTATCATTGAGCCGGACAATTGGCGGGAGCGGTTCGAAGCCGAACGCCCGGACCTCTTCTTGTGTGAGTCCGCCTGGTCGGGCGTTGATAGTGTGCGACGGCCTTGGAAGGGCCGCGTATACACGAGTTCAAACTTTGCGCGCGAAAACCGCAGCGAACTCCTTGAAATTCTTGCGTGGTGCAAACGCGAGGGCGTACCGACTGTTTTCTGGAACAAAGAAGATCCCACCCACTTCGACGATAAAGTGCATAACTTTATCGACACGGCTGTCCGGTTTGATCATATTTTCACCACCGATCTCACCTGCGTACCCCGGTACCAGGAAGAATACGACCACCCCAGCGTGCATTGCCTGCCGTTCGCGACCCAGCCAAGACTCTTTAACCCGGTAGAGACTTCGACGCGCACGGAGGGCGTCTCCTTCGCTGGAAGCTGGTACGCGAATCATAAGGAGCGTTCGGCAGAAATGTCCACCATCTTCGAGCAGATACTCGAGGCGGGCCTGGACCTTCGTATTTTTGACCGGTTCTGGGGCTCGGAAGACGAACTGCACCACTTCCCTGTGGAGTATCGCCACCTCACGGAGCCCGCGATTCCACACTCCAAGATCGCAGACGCCTACAAGTCGAAAACTATCGGTTTGAACATCAACACTGTGACCTCCTCGCCTACGATGTTCGCACGTCGAATTTTTGAACTGATGTCCTGTAACACATTGGTTGTCTCAAACTACTCCCCGGGCGTCGCTGCCTTCTTCAAGGACCGGATACTGTTCGCAGGAGAAGGACATTCCGACATTATCGGCCTTGATGCCGGGAGCGCTTCTGCGATCCGACATGCGGCTCTTCATGACGTCCTGGCCAATCACACGTATGAACGACGGTTTGAACGCATCCTGGATGCGATCGCTTTCGACTACGTCAAGACAAACCGCCTTTTGACGCTGGTGTGCCCCGTGGAGAACGAGGCGGAGTTGAAGCAGGCCATAGCGCGTCAGGGCGAGTATGCCGATATTGCCGACCGACTCATCGTTGTTCTGGGCGCGGGATTCGAGAAAAGCGATGCTGCGCACTACCAGGCTAAATATGGTCGGTTTGGCGTCGTGGTTCTTTCCCATGCCTGGGCGAAGAATGAGAACCTCGATGCCGCCAGTTATATAAGTGGTGACGCTTTTGCAGTGATCTCACCACGGTCCGAGGTATCAGCGAAAACCATCTACGAGGCAAGCCTCCACCTCAGCTATGCCGATGGCCCCATCGCCATGGGTGCGGATGCACCGTATCGCTACGTCACGGAACATGCAATTGACAACATCGTTGCTCCTCAAGCGTTCCTCAAGAAGGCCGTCAGCAACTATGGTCTGACCATGTCCGATAACTTCTACCTCGTATAAAGAGTTGAACATGCCAACGCAAGTCCCCGAGGAATCTCCGGTTATGAAGCTAAGCATTGTCGTTCCCTGCTACAACGCAGCAACCAAGATCGGGCCGTGCCTTGAGTCCTTGGAGCGAATCGACCTCCCCGAGCACGATTTCGAAGTGCTCTTCGTCGACGATCATTCGACGGACGGGACCCTGCCCCTGCTTGAACAACGCTGCAGTGCACACTCCAACTGGAGGGTCGTGCCGTTGGGAGCCAACAGCGGCTCTCCATCACGTCCGAGAAATGTAGGGACGTCCAATGCCCTGGGCCAGTACGTCTTTTTCCTTGATTGCGACGACGAGATCCTGCCGGCGGCTCTGAAGCATCAACTTGAGCTGGCGTCCAATGAGGATTCAGACATAGTACGTGCGTCTTTGTACACGGTAGAGCGCGGTAAGAAGCCCCTGCTCCTGAATCGGGTCGCTGACTTCAATGCCTCCGATTCGAGGACGGAGAAGATTGCGAAAATAATACGCGATCAAAGTACGACCAATTCTTCATTAATTCGACGGCGACTTCTCATCGACAACGGAATTATCTGGCCCGAGCACTTGCACATGGGCGAGGACACCGTTTTTCTGAATAACGTGCTGTCGGTTGCCCGGAACATTTCCTACCTAGACGAACCAGCCATTGTCTACCACAAAACCATAGGGTTCATCAGGTCATCCACCCAACAGTATGGTGCACGTGAGCTGGCTTCCCACCTGGAGGTCTGGGAAAGCGCCGAAGCCACTTTGGCACAAGTGGGCCTGAGCTACATGGCTATTCGTGGGCACGTGGCCCTCAGGGTGGCCATAGAGTCGCTTTATCGCTTCAACCGTGGTGATATCGATGCCGGCCTGTTCTCCAAGCTGTCAAGGCTGGTTCACAGCAACTGGGAGGCCATCAGCCAGCGAACGTTCCGGCCTCGGATCAGGGAGACCCTTGAGGTCATCAACGCCGGCGATTACGACGCCTTCCAGCAGAACATCAAACAGCGCTTGTTAATTGCGGGTATGGATCTCAAGTTCATCTCCCCAGCTATCCCTGCAATGCGGGAACTGTATGACATCCGATTGGACGAATGGACCGGCCACGACGCCCACGATCCGGAAAAGAGCAGAGAGCTTCTCGAGTGGGCTGACGTTATCTTCTGCGAATGGTTGCTGGGCAACGCTGTTTGGTACGCCAAGCACAAACGCCCCCACCAGCGGCTTGTGGTCCGCCTCCACCGATTTGAGCTCAACGCAAGGTTTGGTCATGAAGTTGACCAGTCAAAAGTGGACTGCTTCATCTCCGTCTCACTCCACACGAGTGAGGACATGATACGTACTTTCGGCATGGACCGCACCAAGGTCAGGATCATTCCCAATTATCTGGATGTTAAGGCTTACGAGAAAAGCAGCAACCCCGGGAAAACCACCAGGCTGGCGATGGTGGGGATGCTTCCAAAACTGAAGGGCTATCACCGGGCTCTGGAACTGCTTCACTATCTGAACACCCACGGCGATTTCACATTGACCGTCTTTGGTAAAGGTCCTCTTGACCTTCCCTGGGTCTACAAGAACCCCATTGAACGCTCCTACTATGAAAGCTGCGAACAATATATCGTGGACCACAACCTCTCGGAGAAGGTTACTTTCTCCGGCTGGGTGGACACAAAAACTGCCTTGGCCGACTTCGGTTTTGTATTGTCCCTAAGCGATTTGGAGAGTTTCCATGTTGCCCCGGCCGAGGGCTTCGCATCGGGAAACCAAGGCGTCTTCCTGACCTGGCACGGCGTTGACTACATTTATCCCGAGGACTACATCTTCGACGACATCTTTGGGATCAGGGACTACATTTTACGAAATCAAGATCTCGACACCTTCAATAGGAACGCGGAGCGCGGCCAGAAGTTTGTACGGGAACGTTACTCCCTTGAGTTCTTTGTCTCGCTGGTTCAAGAGGCATTGGAAGAAGTCTAGGCATTCTTCAAGATCAACAAAAAGCGGCGCCGCCCCGTCAAGGGGAGGGCGCCGCAATTGCGTGCAGTTCAACGCGTACTAAGTCGTTAGCTTGATGCGCAATTGGTCGGCCAACCAAGCAGCGAAGATGTCGTGCCCTGAGTCGTTCAAGTGCAACTCATCATAGAATGCTGAAGGTTTGTCCAGGAACTCCGTATCAGCATCTATGAATGTAACACCGCTGGTTGCCACAAACTTCTGAACTGCCGTTCGAATGTCTTCCCGCCGCTGCAGCAGGGACAGGTGCTGGTCCGCAGAAATACGGCGGGACAAGTAAGCATCATCCTCCCGCGTGGCATTGCGGTGCGGCGACGAGACAAGGATCAGGTCGATGCCGAATTCCTGTGCCGCCCAGACGGCCAAGCCAAGAATCGCAGTCAGCGCGCTGGAACCTCGCGGCAAATCTCCTGCGGTGGGCTCCACCGGGGGGAGCAGTGGCGCGTAACGGTCCGTGGGGTACCAGTAGCTGTGCGGCCGGAAGTAGATCGGCAGATCGGACTGTGGGAGGAAAAACACAACCTTGCCCCCACGACCAACCAACGGGACCACCTTATTGAGGAACACGTTGAACAGTTGCAAGGTGGTAGCGCCCGAATATCCTCCGTTGAGGCATCGGAAGGTTAGCCCGTCGCTCTGCAGGTGGCGCTCGACCTGGGACACGAACCGGACGTTCTCAGGTGTGAAGGTGGCTTCGACGAACGAGTCACCGAGGAAGACCAGCGGAGGAGCACCTTCAGTCACTTCATTACCCGTAATGATGAAGCCATGCTCATCGGTCCGGACTCGCCACGGACCTTCCCCCACTGTGCCGTCGGTCGCTTCCAGGTACCCCTCGGGCCGGGGCCTCATACCATCCAGATTTGGCGTGGATTCCTTCAGCCGGATGAAGCGGCGCTCTGACACTGTGGGGCTCCCCAAGGATACGACGGACTACAACCTGTCGATCCTATCGTCTGTGCCCCAAAGCCCTGTAATCCGCTACCTTTCGAGGCTGGACCCGCCCCTGAAACCAGAAGGCCCCGACACACCTATAGGACGGGCGGCCTATCTTCGTCATTGTCTTCGGCGCTCCCTTGCCGATCGGCCAGTTGGTTGGAGAGTGCCTGAACATCACCCTCCAACTGCCGGACGCGTGCCGAAAGGGCCGCCAACAACTCTGGAACATCTGCGCCAGCGGCTACCAGTGGAACATTCGTTTCCTGCACATCGCGGACAGTTCGGAGGTCGCTGTTGACCAACCCAAGCCGATAATAGAGGTCCCGCGTATTCCAGTGCGTCCGGGTTACCAGGCTGGCAGCACGGCGTTCGATTTTTGCACGCTCAAGCGGGGTAGCGGAGGGCGCCAGCACGTAAGTGGGCGTAGCGTTGAATTCCGCGATGAATGCGTAGCCCGCCTCGGCAGCGAATTGCTCCAGGTTTCTTTGGTCTGACTTGGTCGCGGCTTCCACCGCAATGATCGGCCGGTCCCGTGAAATCAGTCCTGCAGCACCGCGAAGCACTTGCAAGTCCATACCTTCGGCGTCGACCTTGATGAGGGCCACCTGTCGGTTGATGTTCTCCGCATCCAGGGAGCTCACTTCGAACTCGCCATCAGTGTCCACGGAAAATGACGTCGCACCAACGTTTGCCAAATCAAGCTTCTCCAACTTGGCCTTCGCAGGTGCCGCGCCCACAGCCTTTTGCTGCACTTCAATTTTCGTTTCGAGGGAATTGGCACGAACGTTGCGCTGAAGTACCTCGAAGGCGAGTGGCAGCGGCTCAAAGGCAATCACGTCAGCCCCGCACACCCCGGAGAAGTAGAGGCTATGGTTTCCGATGTTGGCTCCGACGTCGATGACCAGGTCCCCGGGCTCCAGATACTCAGCCAAGGTCCCAAGGAACTGCCACTCGTAGAATTTCCTGCTGGCAGCAAGGGTCGCACCTATGTGGTCACCAGCAACAACTTCCACGACAAAGCGCTTATCACCATGTTCCACGTCAAGCTTTGTGGTTTCGATTGATTCGGTAGAACTTTCCATAGCTTCTTTCACGAGTGATGCCGGTCTCATCTTATGAGTGGATTCTCCCACATGTGCCCGCAGATCCTATATTCGCGCTGCCATTGCAAACGGAGAAGGCCGGGGCACTATGCCCCGGCCGACTCTTGCCGCATATTCTTCTTTCGAATCTCCCTGAAACTAGGCCTTCGCCGCGGCGGAGATCTCCTCGGTCACCTTGTCACGCCAAATACCACGTGTATCGATGATGGACTTATCTGCCAGGGCTTCGGGCGACACCGCCTTGAACTCATCGTGATCCACGAGTACGACCACAACATCGGCTTGGGCAATGGCGTCGTTGGTGTCCGCAAGCAGGACATTGGCCCGGCCTTCAAGGGCCCGAGGCAACGCATCCACGTGCGGTTCGGCCACAAGGAGCTTCGACCCCGGAAGCTTATCCGCCAGCTCCGCCGCGATGCCGATAGCCGGGGACTCGCGCAGATCGTCAATGTTCGCCTTGAACGCCAGTCCAAGCGCTGCAATCCTGGGCTCATTTCCGTGAGCCAGGGCTGCCTCCCGAACCTTTGCGACAACCCATTCGGGCTTTGCGTCGTTGACTTCCCTCGCAGTCCTGATGAGCCGTGATTCCTCCGGGGCAGCGTCCACGATGAACCAAGGATCCACGGCGATGCAGTGACCTCCAACGCCGGGACCTGGCTGAAGAATGTTGACGCGAGGGTGGTGGTTAGCCAGACGGATCAGTTCCCAAACATCGATGCCGAGTTTGTCGCTGATGACCGAAAGTTCGTTGGCAAAGGCGATGTTCACATCACGGTAGGAGTTCTCAACGAGTTTGGCCATCTCGGCAGTGACGTCATCCGTCAGGAGAATCTCACCTTGGCAGAACACTGCGTACAGGTCCTTCGCCAATTGGGCGGCCTCGGACGTGATGCCACCAACAATGCGGTCGTTGGTGACAAGTTCGATCATCACGCGTCCTGGAAGGACCCTTTCGGGGCAATGCGCAAAGTGGATGACAGGTGCGCCGCCCGCTCCATCCAGAGACAGATCCGGGCGCAACTCCAGAATGTAATCTGCGAGATGGCGTGTAGCACGCGGAGGCGACGTCGATTCGAGAATGATCAGTTCATCGCCAGTCAACTGTGGTGCGATGCCCCGGGCGGCGGCCTCAATGTAACTTAGATCGGCAGAACGGTCGTCCAGGAATGGTGTCGGGACCGCAACGATGTAGGCCTGCGAAGCAGGGGTCTCTGTGGTCGCGCGCAGGTTTCCTTGGCTGACCGCGCCGGCAACGTGCACCCCGAGGTCCGGTTCCACGAAAGGCACTTCCCCGCGATTTACGGCGTCGACAGTCTTTTGATTCACATCCACGCCTACAACGCTGATGCCGTTGGTGGCCAGGATCGCGGCGGTAGGCAGCCCGATGTAGCCTAGTCCAATCACTGCAACGGAATTGATATCAGTCATTTCTTCCCCTTTTTTAAACAGTTATGTGTTCTTTGGGATCTCCAAAGAACTGAATTTCGCCGGAAGCCGCCAATTCTTCATCAGAGGCATTCCAGGTATGGCCTTCGGAGTTCCGGATCTGACAGAAGTTGAATCTGTCCGAGGCGTAAATGAGGCCGCCGGCATCCGACACAGATTTGAGGAATGCCGTATCTTCGCCTCGGTTGAGGGGTTCGAAAGGATGCGACTCGAAGACCTCCCGGGTAGCCGTGATGGTGGGACCCATGACGAACCGGCTGTACTGATGCTCATGCTGGGGCATGCGCAAAACGGTCATCTTGCTCAAAGTGAAGTGCATGTGATGTGCGTGCTTCCCGACAACGTCAGCCTTGGAGTAATCAAGGGCATGAAGCAAGTCCGCCAGATAATTCGGACCGTAGTAGTCGTCATCATCCATTTTCGATAGCACCGCTCCCGACGCAGCCGCAACACATTTATTGAGGCACTCCCCGAGCGTGGTCTCCCTGGGTTGAGAGAGAACCGTGAACCTGCCGACCCCGTGCTTGGACGCCAGTTGTTGTAATTCCCCGGCAGCGGCCTCAAAACCGTGTGTCAGAAGTACCAACTCCACGTCGACGCCTTCCTGGGCGCCCACTGTGGCGAAGATGTGTTCCACCTGCTGCGGCCTGATCGTCGAAACCAGTGCGCTAACGGAAGGCAGCACCACCGGAATGCTTCGCTCAGGCAGGACCGAGGCAACGACGGTCTCCGCTCGATGGGCGTAGGTGTTGCCGCGCCAGATGCGACGCTGGCCCCTGTGCACGACCCGGGCGTTGAACTCAGGGCTCCGGGCCAGCATCCGTATCTGGTTTGCACCCTCCTTCCGTGTCTCTGCAACCAGCACTTCATCGGCGGCAAAGAACTCCCGGATCGCAGCACTCTTGGCGGATACCACCGGTGTTCCGGAAGCAGTAATCTCAAAAATTCGTCGCGCACACATGCTGGGCGAATCCACGACGGAGTTCACATTCAGGAATACCTTGTAGGCCCTGTAGGCAGTCAGCATTCGGGAGTATTCCAAGCTGCCAACAACATGCTCGTTGAACGGGACAGGAAATTGGTAGTTTGAGTCTCCGCCCAGTTGGCGCGAGTAGATCTCCAGCTCCGGGCCACCGGTGCGCGTAGATGCGTCCCGCGCCGCCGAGAGGATCAAATCCATCTGTTGACGCCGTTCGGGGTACTTGTGGGCAAAATACATTCCCGCGAAGGCTACCCCACGGGCGTGCCAACCCGGCCCCACCCTCACCGGGTTGTGGATGGCTGGCTGCGCGGCAAATGGAAGTGCCGCTACGCGGGCATGACCCAAATCGCGCTGATAAGACGGGATTTTTCCGGAATCGCTTGTGAATACGACGTCGAACTCTTTGGCCGCTGGAAGAAAATCATCGTAATGTGGCGGGTCTTCCTTATTCCAAAATACGGTTGGAATTCCGTGCTGCCTGCACCAAGCAAGGAGTGCCAAAAACTCTGGCTTCGGACCGGAAGCACCCATCAGCTGGTATTTCCAGGATCCGCCGTTGCCATTCCAGGCTGATTCCACGAACAAGAAGTCCACGGATGTCGCAGACAGCTGCTGCAGCCATTGGTCCTTGCGCAACTGGACAATGTTCCACTCGAATGAAAAAGCCGCGGCGGAGAAGTCGTCCAAAATGACACCAACAGTCAGATCGGACCGTCGCGGATTCCGATCAGGAATCCGGTGGGGCGCAAAAACCGGAGGGCCGAGCTGCTCGGGTCCTCGGTCTCCGGAGCGTTCGTTCCAGGCACCGATACGCTTTTCTATTCCGCGGCGCCGCCTCCATTCCGTGAACTGGAGCAAGCCCCCTTTTCGAAGGTGCCACAGTGCCTTGCGTGCATCACCCAGAACTGCCATCAGCGTCCCTCCAACCGGCGACCGCTTGCGCGCTCAAGAACCTGCGTGGCCACAAGGTTCGCTCTCGCTTGGTCTTTGATCTTGGCAGCAGTGATGTTGTTTCCCTTGGAAAGATGCGAGGAGAACTCGTGATAGAGCTGGGTGGTCTCCTCAGTGTCTCCATCCATGATCAATTCCCCTTTGTCCAGCCAAATCACCCGGCTGCACATCGTTCGGATCGTATCGAGGCTGTGGCTGACGATGAACACGCAGCCGGCCTGGGCCCGCAACTCGTCCATGCGGGCCTTGCTCCTGTTGTTGAACTGCGCGTCGCCTGTATTCAGGGCTTCGTCGACAAGCAGGATTTCCGGATTAACGGATGCGGCAATTGCGAAGCGGAGCCTTGAAGCCATACCCGATGAATAAGACTTCATTGGGAGGTAGATGGCGGAGTCGAGTCCAGAGACTTCGACAATGCTGTCGAAACGCTCGTTTATCTGCTCCAGATCCATGCCCATCGCGAGGCATCCCAAGACGACGTTCTGGTCCCCGGAAAGATCGGGGACCAGTGCCGCGTGGACGCCAAGCAACACGGGGGTGCTCGAAGCGTAAACAGCTCCGTGAGTTGGGGCGACCTGACCGCTGATGAGCTTCATCATTGTGCTCTTGCCTGAGCCATTGCGCCCGATTATTCCCACCGACTCACCTCGCTCAACTACCAGCGAGATCTCCTTCAGTGCGCTGACCGTGACGAGGTTGGACTGCTGGAAGAGCTTCTTTATGGCACCCCGGAAGCCGCTTCTACGGGCCGAGGTCCGGCCATCGGAGGAGGGAACTTTGTAGGTCATCCGCACCTTGTCGACGACGACGCACGGTGGGCCGTCCAGGAACACGGCTTCATCAATCGCGACCATAAGTCTCTTCACCCCTCCAGAAGAAAACAAAACCGATCAGCAGTGCCGCAAGGGCTACGACGGACAAACTTGCCCACGACTCCCAAGACGGAACGGTGTCGTATAGAACGCAACTGCGAACGATGTCAATCACGTTGAAAAGTGGGTTGTATTTCATCACGGCCAGCAAGGTGGGTTCATGGATGAAGCGTTCGTAAGAATAGAAGACAGCCGACGCATACATCCAGGCGCGGATGGCAAATGGGAGCAAATGCGTTACGTCATTCACCATCGATATGATGCGAGCGAGGATCATGCCGATACCCAGGTTGAAGATACCCTGAAGAACCACTGCCGGCACGATGAGCAGCCATAGCCAACTGATCTTTTCTGCCGGCGGAATGATGACGATGAGAAGCAGCATGCCAAGAATCAGCGGCACCGAAGACAGGATCTCACGGATATTGGCCCCGATGGGAAGAGCCGCCCTTGGAAAGTTGAAGGCCTGCACAACAGACTTTCCATTGCGAATGGAGCGGGCACCCTCGGTGATCGCACCGGCACTGAACTGGAACATGAAAATGCCCACAATCAGATAACCAAGAAAGTTCTCGATCCCGCCCTTTGTGTTGAGAAGCAGACCGAAAATTAGATAATACGTCAACCCGTTGAACACGGGATTGAGCAGCAGCCAAGCGCTACCCAGGCGGTCCTTGCGGGTTCCAGTCTGCACTCTGGCCCGGGCATCGTAGAAAATAAACTGCCGATAGTCCCAAAGCTGGACCAGATAGTCGAGAAAGCCGGGTCTCGATCCAACCCGGGACAGCTTGCGCATGTCCACGGACATCGGCTGGATGGCCGCTGGCGGCGGAAGCTTTGCCTTTTTTGCGGACACTAACTGGCTCTCCTCATTTTCCGGCGCACCAAATCTTCATAGGCATGTCCATACGCCTGGGCATTGGAATCCCACGTTCTGGTGCGCAGCACCTGTTGACGACCCGCAGCTCCATAAACCCGGCGTGTCTCTTCTTCTTCGAGCAACTCCAGCAGCACTTTCGCCAAGAGTTCTGGATTTTCGGGCTCGGTCAGCTTTCCGTTGACGCCGTCCTGCACGATCTCGCCGAGGGCTTCCAGTCGGCTGGCCACCACTGGTCGACTTGATGCCAAGGCCTCAACAGGCTTTAGCGGCGTAACTGAGCGCGTCACGGCCAAGTCCTTTCGGGGTACTACAAATACGTCCAAGGCCAAATGATAAAGGCGGGCCCTGTCCGGACTAACTCGCCCCGTGAAGATGGTCCTCTCGGAAAGCCCCAGTTGGCGCACTTGCTCCCGAAGGGCGGGGGCGGCAACACCATCACCCACCAAAACCAGTTTCAACTGTGGCAGCCGCGGCGCCAGCAATGCAAATGCTGTGACGAGGTCATCCAGCCCCTCATAGTCAACCAGGCTGCTCACTGTACCGATGAAGAGGCCCTGGGCTTCGAGATGCAGTGCCCTTCTTGCAACGGCGTGATGCAAGGGCTCTGCAAGGTAGTCGTCACCGACGGCATTGGGAGCGATCAGGATCTTCCCGGCCGGAATGCCAACACCCTCGATATTCCGTTTCATGGTTTCGCCCAGCGTGACAACGAGGTCCGCGCTCCTCATGACTTCTGCTTCCCGCTCCACAAACAGCTGATACCGCTCGCTTCGGCGCGCGGCCTCCCCTCGAGTAGAGGCCCAGGTGTCAGCCAACTGGCCACGAACTTCGTAAACCCAGGGGATGTCCAACGCATCTGCGACCTCCCGGGCTACCAAGCCATTAACGAAGTGCGTGGTTGTGTGCAGGATGGACGGTCGGAAGTTCCTGGCCACGGCGAGCAAGTCCTCGGCTTGCTGCTGCAGGCGTCCGTCCATGGTTGGCTTCATGCGCCCGGGCAATAGCCGCTGGTACGGAATGCTGTCGACCAGATCATGTGCGCGGGCCGTCAACGCACCCACCTGAACGGGATAACCCAAACGTGTCACGGCCAGGGGTTCCCAACCAGCACTCTTTTGGGCCTTCAATATGGAGTGGGAACGCCGCGCGTATCCGCTGCCCGTATGGGGAACAGAGTTGGTCAGCAGATGGAGCACCTTGCCATCGCGCGCATCGGCGTTTGTTCGCTGCAAAACAGGCCGCCAGCCGCCAAATACCCGAAGCTCGGACCGAAGGCGTTGGCCCTGCTTGGAAGTGTCCATCCCGTCGTTTTTCAATACGGCGATGGCTCCTGACATATCGCCGTCGTACCACCGACGGCGGGCAAGAGTTGCCGAAACCTTGGGAGCACCTTGCGCTTCGGCAAGAAAACGGTCGGCCCATCCCGGATGTCCGGCAGCCAAGGCAACCTCTGCCGCCTGTCTGGCCCGCGCCGCCGTGGGGTCGGACGAGATTCCGTGCTCAAATCGGGCGTGTAGTCCCTTTGCATCCCCCGCAGCAAAGGATGCAAGCAAGAGCACCGGGTGGCATGACGTCGGGGCGAACCTCGCCACCGCCCGGGCAAACGGCCTCACCAAGCGTGTGGGAAGTTTTCGAAGTACCTGGATTGCCAATAAGAACGGTGACTCTGTCAGCTGCTCCGATACTGTCGCAGCAGCCAACCGCATATTTCGCAGGACCTGCATTACGAAGTCCGCCCTGGACGGGCCACCGCGGCGGAACCAACAAGAGTGGTGATGGCTTCCATGTACCGGCCCGCCAGATTTGCGTAGTCCGCGTTACGGCGTACCCAGTCACGACCGCTCCTACCGGAGGAGAGACGGCTGCGGTCCAGTGCCAATTCCTGCCACAACCTCGCCACTGCCTCCGGGCTTGCTGCAACAACGTCGCCGCCATGAGCCTCCAAAATGATGCGTTCGGCTTCACCGCGCACGACTGCAGTCACATGGCGACCGATGGCAAGGACCTCATAAGTCTTGGATGGGATTGTCGTCTCAAACGACTTCCAGTCGTCTCGCAGGGAAACGATGCACGTATCCGCTTCACGGTACTTTTCCATGACAGCCGGGCCGTGGAGCGATGGAAAGAATGTGACGGGCGCATTCAGTTCACGGGCCAACTTCACCAGCTGAGGCCTGCTGGTGCCTTGACCGACGAGGGTCAGATGAAACTTGTCGCCCAGGAGCGCGCTCGCCCTGATGAGGATGTCCAGCCGCTGGCTCTTGCCGTGGTTTCCAAGATAAAGCGCATGAAACACATCCCTCTGCGCCGGAGGTGGCTCCAGGAAGGGCATGGATCCAAGATCGAGACCGTTGCTCACGGTGACTACGTTGGCCAGGCCGCGGTCCCGGAGTGTCTCGGCAAAACCCTCTGTAACGGTCACGACCAGTTCTGCACGAAATTGTACAAATTCAACGACCCGCTCGATGAGGCTCTTGACGCTGCCTTGCACGATGCGGGCATCGCGGGCGAGGTCTGGCCAGGCATCCCGCATCTCCACTATCAGAGGCACCTGACGAAGTCGGGAAAGTACATATCCAGTAGCCAATGTCGGAAGGCTTGGTGCTGTCGCCACGATCGCATGAGGTCTGGGCCCGAGGAGCCCTACGGGAACAGAAACGACAGCAGAGAAAAGTTGATCAATGAAGCGCGCCAGGGAGGACGAACCAATATGTCGCACATAGGGGACCCGCCATATGGTTTCGCCGTGGGGACCTTGTTGTTGGGAAAAGGCAACGCCGGCTTCCCGACGCGGCAGGTTTCGGCGTCCATTCGGGTAGTGCGCAACTGGCGCTACGACATCCACCTTCCATCCTGCTTTACGGAATTCCCGGACCAGGGACGACCATCGGCGTTGGGGTGGGCTGTGCTCCGGCCAGTACGAATGCGTCAATAACATGAGCCGCACCGGCGATGCCGGATTCTTGGCAGCCCGGTCCCTTGACAGGGATCTAAACATGGCCCTACTTGCCGTTTAGACGGGGTCCGCGGATCCCTTTGGTACGAAGGGCGCGGAAGTAGGCCACGCCCAAAAGGATGAGGACCAGGACCATCAACCCTTGAGCCAGTGGATTATTTTCAGCCACAGGGGCAAGGGCCACCTTGAGGGGACCTGCAATGTCCGCGCTTGCCACTGGAGGCACTGCCGTCTTGGTCGGCGCCGGCGTAGGTGTCGGCGCAACTGTCTCTTCCACCGCAGTGCTCGGCTCCGGCTCGGCGGGCGTTTCAGGTTCCGGAACGTAAGTTTGCGCTCCGAAATCCACGGGCACCGTGGGCAATGGCACTATTGGCACCACAGGAGCGATGGTTGGTTCCGCAGGAGGAGCAACCGGCGCTGGAATTTGAACCGGGGCCGACGGTTCCGCTGGAGCCGGTACAGTCTCCTGTGGTGGCTGAACGGAGGGTACGGGTTCCGGTTCCAACGGTGAAGGGCTCGGATCCGCGATCACTGGCGGAATAATGGGCGGGATGATGGGCTCAGTGCTCCCATCGCCGGGTCCTGGTTGTTCTGTTCCCGGTGCGGGATCCGTTTCGGTAGCAAGGGCAGGTTGGGTTCCAAGGAACCCGAGGATCGCCAGCAAGAAAACGACCATCGCGGCCTGAACACGTCTGATTCCAGTGCCCAACTTCCCCCCTTTACATGTACTTCCAGAACGCTGTCAGCGCTAAGTAAATCGTTGCCGCCCGAGACGAGGGCACCAACGAGCCTGCCACTGTAGGAGGCCAGCGCGATTTAGTTTATCGTATGGATTAGCCACCTCAACTCCCCGCGATCTCCCGTACCCGCTGCCGGTTTGGTTGATAGAGTCGTCATGCTGTCGCCGACAACCTAGGAGCCCATGACACCCCGGACGTCGCCCAGGCAGAGGTCTGGGCGGATTTCCCAGTTCACCTGGCAAGTTCCCTTTGGAGACAGAGGCCCGCTTTGGCTCTTGCCTCTTGTCCTTCTCATGGCGACCGTGCTGCTCACCAGCGACTCCCTTGTAGCTTCCTTTGAGCCTCCTCGTGTCCAGGCACAACAGTCCCTCATGCCTGAGCCACCGGTCCAGGCACCGGTGGCGACACCCCTGACCACGCCAACGTATCCAATCAGTGGCTTTTTTATTGCCGCCAGCTCGCGGGATTCCGCCAACTCCCAAAAGCTGTCGGACATCAAAACGTTCGGTGGCGACACGGTCATAACCTTTGGGACTGCGCTCCAACCCGTCAGCCAGAAGACTCTTCCGAGGGACTGTCTCATCGACGGAAAGAGTTGCGCTACCGTCGTGGCGGGGCCCCTCAAAATCAACCGATACTTCACGTTTCTGGACGGCAGCCACTGGGGACCGTCGATATTGCGATGCCCCGGAGACAGAAGTGTCGTAAACAACGGTTTGACCTTTGCCGTGCTGCTCATCCCCAACGAGGGCCAAGGGTGCACCTCCACCAACGGAAGCTATGACGTTGTGGTGGCGGGAGGCAGCGCGGCCAATGCCAGCGATCAGTATTCATCCCTCGCGTCGGCGGCGACGAAACTCAAGATGAAATACTTCGCGGGCTTGCCGGCGCCGGCCAAAAGAGCGGATATCCGATACCTTCCGGATCTGTCCTACACGCGAACGTTGGCGATTTTCACCGAAAGGTTCTTGCAGTATCAATCACAGGAGAACGACCTCCCCGGCTTGGCGGGCTTCTATCACCACACCGAGATACCCCTGGCAGACAGCCCAACCTATGATTCGGTACTGGCTCTCTACGCAAGCCAAAACCAACTGATTCATCGGATCCTGCCGGATCGGCAAGCCGTTGTCAGTCCTTACATTGAGGCACGGCTTGGCAAAGCCAGCTCCAGTCCGCAAGAGGCCGGTGTTGCTGTCCGCAAGATCGCGCAGACCTCCAATGGCGTGGTTCTCAACATAGCCATCCAGGACGGCATGGGCACCGGAAAGGGCGGGGCATTCTCATCCAGCGAAGCAAACTCACCTGTAGATCCATCGAGTGCCGCCGCCGTAGGCAAGGGATCCTGGGCCAGTAAATACGTAGCGCCCAACCGAGACTATTTCGCGGCTGCCGCAGCAGGCGTCGCCGGCACGAGCGCCGTGCTCTGGGCAAACGTGGAAGGCATGACCCCTGCCAGCAACACGTCATCCTGTGGGGACGGCTTCCGCGGTCTGACCACTAAAGCACGATTGGACCGGCAGCTGAAGCAGGTGGTCAACGCGCAAAAAATCGTCTCCTACATGTGGGACTCTTTCTTCAACTGCGCCGGCAAAGGTACTGCGCTCAAAGACCAGCTTGAGGCAGGGCTGAAAACCCCGATCCTGACGGATGTCACCTTCAGACCCGACACGGGCCAGATTCAGGTGGCGGGTTTCAATCTCCAGGGAAGCTCAGTTAAAGTGCGCTGGACCACAGCGGAGGGTCATCCCCAACTCAAAGTCCTTAAAGCCTCAGGGACAAATGCCGGCTATGGTCTGCAACACGGACTAAATCCGGGGCTTGAGATGATTTCAATCGGCGTCGGAAAAACAACGATTGAAACGGGCTCAACCTACTCACTCACTGTGACGAATGGCTGGGGTGGAACTGCGCCGCAGTTCTTTTCCTCGCTTGGATAAGCGGTGTCATTGACCGTGGCTTGGGAGCCCACTGCGGCAGCATCCTCTGGGCACTTGATACGATCAACTCTGCTGAAGCCAACACCAAGGAACACATGACGCTCCCGACTGACACAGAAAATACCTCAAGGGAATCCCGTCCCCGACGTCAGAAGAGGGGCAACAAGACGGCACGCAATGTGCTCCTCGGCTTTGCGGCCGTGGTTCTTGTAGTGGGCCTGGTTTGTGGGTTGTACCTCTTCAACCTTGCCCAGACATTCAACAACGGAAGCAACAAGATTGACTCCGCCTTCCCGGAAGAATCCACCCGTCCACAAAAGACCGAACCCGTAAACGGGACAGCTGCCATGAACATCCTCGTCATGGGCAGTGACACCAGGGGATCCGATCACGTGGATCTGGAGACCAACGCGGCAACAGACCAGCGGTCCGACACGCTGATGCTCGTGCACGTCCCGGCCGACCGGAAGAATGTCTATGCAGTTTCCCTGATGCGCGATCTCTGGGTGAACATCCCGGGGAAGGGCGAGTCCAAGATCAATTCCGCACTTGCCTACGGCGGCGTTCCACTGGTTGTACAGACTGTCGAGTCCTTGTTCCAACAACGCATTGACCACGTCGCAATGGTGGATTTCGAAGGATTCAAAGGTCTCACCGATGCATTGGGCGGAGTTGAGGTTGACGTCAAGATTCCCTTCGCCCCGGCATCAGGGCCGATGAAGGGCCACTATTACGCAGCCGGCAAGCAAACGTTGAACGGCGACGAGGCCCTCGCCTTCGTCCGCGAACGAAAGTCCTTCAGCGACGGCGACTACCAACGAGTGCGCAACCAGCAGGCCTACCTGAAGTCGATCATGAGCAAGACGATTGCCAAGGAAACTCTGACAAACCCTGTCACGGTCAACAACATGGTCTCGGCAGTCTCCCCGTTCGTGAGCGTCGACAAGGGCTTTGACGCCTCCGCGATTGGAAGTCTCGCCCTGAGCCTGAAGGACCTTCGCCCGTCCAACACAGTGATGTTTACCCTGCCAACGTTGGGAACAGGAACCTCGGCCGATGGTCAGTCGATTGTGGTCGCTGATAAAACCGCGATAGCCGACATTGCGGCCGCACTCTCAAAGGACCAACTGGGAAGCTATGTGTCCGCCCATGCCTTGGAAAAGGGCAACTGAGGCGAAACGGCCGTAGCCCTCGTGCCTGTCCCGGCACCAGGGCCAGGTCATCCGCGTCCTCCCGCTGATGTAGTCTGGCCAAGTGCCATCGATATTCATATATGGGAGTTGTGTATCCCGCGATCCGTTTGAAAAGCCGAGTGACTTCAAGCTCGAGGGATACTTCGCCCGGTCCTCACTGGCGAGTGCTTTCAGCGAACCTCCGGCTCCCGGCACTCCCTTACCTGATGTCGAAGCCCTCAGCAGCAACTTTCAAAAGAGGATGCTTGAGACCGACATCAAGAAGTCGTTGCCCGCTCTGCTGAAGTCGACCCCGTTCGATGTCCTGGTGGTCGACTTCATCGACGAACGTATGAGCACCCTGCAACTGGGTGAAAGCACAATCACAGAGTCTGAGGAATTGAAGGCGACGGGCTATCCGATACCGTCTTCGGACGTCTATGAGCCGTGGAGCGAGACAGGACTCGCTTTGAGGCTTCAAGGTATTCGCGCGCTGGCAGGTGTGGTGGACCCCAGCAAAATCATCGTAAACCGCGTCTACTGGGCCACCGTTGACACTGATGGGGTGCCCTTTCCCCGTTCGCGTTGGTTCGACCGCAATAACAGGTTGCTGTACGACCTGTATAAAGAAATCGAGAAAATTCCCGGAGTCCGCTTCATCGACTACCCCGGCGGCGCTCCCATGGCCGCTGCGAAACACAAATGGGGCCGGCAGCCGTATCACTATAGCGAGCTCGCAAATGATCATTTTCTGGCTGAATTGAAGCGCCTGACCGGTTCCGAGGACGAACTCCGGGCGCCGTAGATGGACTGGCCGGCCTCCATACCTATTTCCGGATGCTCAAGCCCACAAAATCCCGTACATCCTCCGCCACCCGCTCCGGGCATTCCCAGAGCACAAGATGCCCGGTGTCTTCGTAGGTTCTGAGCACGGCGCCGGGAATGCGCTGTGCCAGCGCCTCTTGGTGCGACCGTGGAACCAAGTGGTCGTGGGCTCCCCGGATGATGAGCGTCGGCACTGAAATCCGGCCTTCCTGGGTGGGTGGCGCGGCTTCGCACAACCCACGCAAGGATGCCCGCCACACGTCAGCAGGAATGGACATTCCGTCCTGGACGCGGTCCTCGATGTAGTCCGGAGGAACGGTGTGCAGCAGCTGGTACCAGGACAGCGATCTTCGCACCCACGCCTCAGTGACGGGGTCGCGGAGTTGTTCCAGCTCATCCCCGAACGGGGGCTTCCCTTCAAGGCTCAAAGGTGCTCCGACCAACATCAGGGACTGCACCAGCTCCGGGTGCAACACCGCCAGCTGCTGGGCCACGTAGCCGCCGCTCGAGGAGCCCAGCACGTGGGCTCGGCGGACGCAAAGGTGCTCGCTAAGCGCCGTTACGTCCTCTGACACTTCCACCAACGAATATCCGCTTCCGGGTTTGTCCGCTCCCCCATGTCCCCGCAAGTCGGGCGCCACAATGGTGGCGGAGGGCAGGGCGGCAATCAGCCGGGTAAAGCTCCGCCAGGACTCGCCCCAGGCGTGCAGCAAGAGCAGGGGCGCGCCGCCCTCGTCGTTCATCTTCCCAACCCGGCCCCGAACAAAACATTGGACAGTGACTCCCGTGCGGAGCCTGACAGTCCTGACCCCGGACTCCATGTGCCCACGCTACGCCGGCGCAGCGGTCGGCACGAGGGTCGTCCGGCTACTTGGTGCTCAGGAAAACAACCAGGCCAATCACCACCACGGCAACGAGCACCAGCGTGAAGTACTTCATCGCGTTCATCGGGCTCTTCTGCACAAGAGCGCCAGTCTGGGGAAGCGCGTCCTGCCATGCCTTGATGGCCTCCAGTCCCTTGTAATAGGCGAACTGCATGGCCGCGCCTCCCGCCGCGCCGGCCACAGCCCCGATTGCTTCGACGGCGCTAAGAGCAGCACCCGCTGAACCAGCGCGGGTCACGCTTGAATTGTTTTGCAGACCACCGTCGACGGCGGCCAGCTGCACCGATGACGGTTGGGGGGACAACGTAGCTCCCACACCCACAACGTCGTACTGGCGTCCGTGAATGGTCAGCATCATGGTGCCCCAGTTTGTGAAACGAACCGTTGCTTGGTTCGCGGGGGCAGCGAACATAGTCACCATTTCGGAGTCCTGCATTCTTATGACACCGGCGGGGTCCAGAGACAGAACAACCGGGACGGTGGCAGCACCGTTGAGTTTGCTTTTGCGCCAGTACAGGAGCGACTTGATGGGCCGGACGGGGATACGGGCAGAAGAAACCATAGTCACCAGCATATGCATTCATCTGTGCCCCTGACCGCTAATTGTTCGATTGCTTATTATTTTCCCGGCAATGAATTGGTCGGTAATTCGGTGTACTCTCAACAGCAGATCAACAGAAACCCTGCTGAAACTTGCTTTCGGCGGGCAAATAAGGGATTGGGGAACCGTTGGGGGCGGATGAGCTATCGGCTCGGTTGTGGCGTGAGCGAAGGCAGCTTGATTACCTGCTATTCCTGCTGGAGACGCAGATACTGCACCTGCAAACAGGCAATTGGCACCGCTTGAACTACACATCGGCCGAGCTTGAAAAGGTCATCGAGAATCTGCGTTTCGATTCCCTGACGCGAGGCGTGGAAGCGTCCGCACTGGTTGCGAAATGGAATGCACCGAACCAAACAACCCTCCCGGCCATCATTACAGTCTCGCCGGCCGGTCTTTGGCACGATCTATTGGAAGACCACAGACGGGAGTTGGGCCTCTTGTTGTCAGGCATTGATGAGGCGGTCAAAACCAACATCTCACTGCTGCTTGACCCTGCACCTCCCCACCCCGGCGTGAACACGTACCCCCCGCCGACCGACGAGCTTGCCCACATGCTCCGCGAGTCCAATACCCGGCGTGCGTTGGCTGCCGTTCAGACCGCTTCCTTGCCGGCTGTCAGGGAATTCCTCGGTCTCTGACCCTGCAGCGCCAAGGAAACTGCGCGGAAATTAGCATTTACCGCTCATTCTGTAACCATCAGGCTCCTTCATAATGCGCGTAAATAATCATCTTTTGCGCGGAATGACGCATGCAGGACCTCGAGTCTTTACTGGTCAACCAGAATGAAATCCTTGATCACTTACCGCCCATCCTCCATTTTGAGATGTAACTCCAGTGCCTTCACGATAGTTATTGATGCGTCCGGCCTCCGAATCCACATCCAACCCTTTGCCGGTTTTGCCGCTTGTCCACGTCGACTCGCCGGCGAAAGGACGGCTGTGACCCCCGCCTCCGTGCGTACCGGTTTTTCCAGGCTCAGAATCTACCGCTCAGGTTTTGGTTCCCGCCCCATTTATTGAACGGGAACAGGAACCAGTCCACCGTGCCCACAAGGTCCGAGCGTTGCGCCGTTTTCAGGCATCCTGGCTCCGCTTGGGAGCCACGGCAGGCCGCCACCGAGTCTTCCGAGTTGGCACGGTGGTCCCCCAGGAGCAGGTATTGGTCCTGTGCCAGGTGGAACGGCCCGAAGCAACGTGGCGAGTTTGCCGCCGTCGAGCATTCCATCCCCGCGGCCGCATCAAAAGGAAGGTCCTGGTAGACAAAAGGCTCGTCGACGCCGATGCCGTTCACCTTCACCCGTCCGGCGGCGTCGCAGCACTCAACGGTGTCCCCGGGCAGACCGATAATCCGCTTCACGAGGTACTCGGTGTTGCCTGGTCCGATCCCGGTGAGGTCGCCCAACCAGCCCGCAGCAGTCCGAATCGGACTGCGTTCCGGGGCCGTTCCCCAGCCTGCGGGCTTACGGAAGACCACCACGTCGCCGTGCCGCGGCTCGGAGAAGGAGTAGGCCATCCGGTTGACCAAAACCCGATCTCCGACGTTAAGGGTTTGCTCCATGGAGCCGGACGGCACCTGATAGACCTTCACGAAGAAGCCCTGCACCAGGGCCACCACCACCAGGGCGAGCAGTGCATGGACCCACGGCGAGCGGGGCCATCGGCGACGGCGGGCTGGAGCCTGCGCTTTCACGGCTGTCATGGCACGGGCACCGGCACACGGACAAGAACGCCTGCCTCGGCGAGGGCCTCGAGGACTCCGACCACGGCATCGGCAAGTTCCTGTCCCGGAGGCACGCCAAAGAGCTTGTCCATGCGTTCCAGCAGTGCTTCGAAGCTGAACCCCTGGCACACAGACCGCCAAATAGTCGGAGCCACGCCGTCCAGGACGTGCACCATGCGGTCGTTGTTAAGGACAGCAGTCTGCCCGCCGGCCTCCACGGCATCGATCACGGGGACAGGAAAATACGACGCCGACCCGGCCGACGTATCCAGGCCGGCCAGGTCCTGCATTGGCAGCACAGCCACCCACCGTTCCGGTTCAGTCCGGGCAAGAAGTTCCGGAACCAGCGGCAATACTTGCTCGGCTTCACCGTAGGTGATCTTCTGGATGGCGCCGCAGCGGTCCACATGCGCGGCAATGGCCTGCAGCGGCCTGTCCATGTCCGCAAGGTAGCTCGCCTCGGGAACGATCGCGGCCAGCGCTTCGCAAAGACCCATCGTGGTGATCTCCGGAGCTCGGGCAAAATCCTCCTCGCGGGAGACCACAACCAGCGCCCCGAGGCGGAGGTCCGCAACCGGAAGGTCCTGAAGTCCCAGCTCAGATGGCGCCAACTGGTCCTTAAACGACTCCCCCGGGCGAATCACGGAGAGGGGCTTGCGGTAGGGCTGGACGGTCCCGTCGGCCTCGATGCCCACAGTCTCATCGGTGACGTACCCAAAGCCGGTCCCCAAGGTGCGGGCCAATGTGGTCTTGCCGCGGCCCGACGGACCAATGAAGGCCAAGACACGTCCTGATTCATCGGCCACGCCGGCCGCATGCAGCATCAGCAGCCTGCCCCGCTTTGACTCGATGGCCGCCAGGGTGGCGTAGGTGGACAGTTCCGCAACGGAACCGGCAGTGCCGTCGTCGTCCGGGAAGCGCCACACCACTTCCGCAACGGGATGGCCGACGTCGGTAGTCACCCCGGCACAATCGGGCGAGGCGTCCCGCCACGGTTCTTTGAATTTTGCGAATCGGCGCTCATCAAAAGCGTGATCGGAGAAATCCAGCCGAATCCTGACCAAGCTGCCCAAGGCAGCCACGGTAATGTCACCGGTCCGCATTTATCCCACCCAAAGAATCATCAGCCGGCGATTCAAGGTAAGGAACCTTGCATTATCCGGGCACAGAAGAAGCTGAATCATGTAAACAGGAAGCAGGAAAACGCGCCAGGCAAATACTGACGCGTTTCCGTTTGCAAAGTTCATCAAGGAAAGCTTTAGAGAATACCTGCTCCGACCGGTACGGAGATAGTGCTGGTAGCCGTCAGGGTACGGGTTCCCAGATCCACGGTAATGGTTACCGGGAATGTCGCGAGGAGGCTGACCGCGACTCCCGTGCTATTGCCCGCGAGACCAAAAACAATGGGAACAGCGAGCGCCCCGTTGCTGGCAACGTTGATGAGCTGCGTGGTGGTGAACGTGGTCAGCGGGAAGCCGAACTGGCCAATGATGGGAGCGCTCTGGTAGGTGGCGGTGCGCTGCCCGGCCGTGCTGTTCACGCCGTTGTATGAGTAGACGCCGAAGCCACGGGCCCGGCCAACCGGGATGTTGATACCGGCAGGACGGCCGACCGTCACAGTGATGGTGGCTGTCTGGTTGATCGCGCCGGCGCCGTTGGTCAAGGTGACCTCAGTGGGAACCGTGGTCAGCGCCGTAGCAGTCAGGGTGCCACCGCCGTCGAGCAGGTTGAGTGTCAGCAGAGCGGTCTTTGAAGCCGTGAAGGCCAGGCTGGCGTTGTTCACGGAAGCAACCGCGGCGGGCGCTGCAACAGCAGCCGCAATGACCGGAATGGACCATGCTGCGCCCTTCACCACAGCACGGCGGGTGCGCGGCTCGGAGACGGTAAGTTCGTCGCTCATAGTTCTTCTTTCGGCTAGGGATGAAAAACCATCGGTTGGAATCCAGCACACGCCGAGTTCCCCCATCTGGCATAGAGATTACCCACGCGTTTTGCTCAAAATAGCCAGATCGGCCGCCCGCGGGAAAGTTGTCGCTAAATGGTCCAAGGTGTGCACGAAATGGTCTCCCGGCCCCGTGATTCCAGCGGATTTCGGGTCATCGGACTAGCCTGCACTGCGCCGTTCCCTGAGATCGGTAGGTCCACATCCATAGAGTTCATCGAGCACCCGCCGGAGTGCCGCGGTGGTTCCAAAACCGGCCTGTTCGGCAATCTGCTGGACGCTCAGGACGTCGTAGCGGGCGTCGGTCAGCAGGGTCCAGGCAAGCCTGCCGCGCTGCCTCCTGATCTCCGCCGCGATGGAATTTCCCACCTCTGCGAAGGCCGCCTGAACCCTGCGCAAGGAGGACTGGACAGCCCTGGCCACGGCTTCCGGATTCAGTTCCCGGTCGGCGCAGCGTTGGGCAATGACAGCCATGGCCTGGTCGCGCAGCACGGACGTCACGGATGTTGAATGCCAGGAGACACCACAGCGATCCAGGAGCAAGCTGCCCATGAGTTCCAAAAGGATCTGCTCGGTGGCATAGGACTCAATCGCTGAACCCCTCGCTGAAGGCCGGCCCAGGATGGCACCGGCGAAGGCAGCGGCAGCATCGTCCAACCTGGAACGCACCGGCGCTACGGTCACCGCGTCCAAGGCATGCGGCACGAAAGTCTCTGCCGCGGCGCGCTGGATCCTGATCCGGGTTGCCTCCGTCTCTCCCAAGAACGGCCACTGCAGCGCCTGCCCGCCCGGAACGATGACCACCGCACCTGCGCCCTGAATGATGGCCCCGGATTGGGGAGTGCGGATAACTCCCGAATGTACAAAGAAGATATCCACGCTTTGATAGGACGCGCCGTGGCTTGGTTCTGCCAAAACCCCGGAATGCTTGCTCAGCGAAACGGCACCGAAAAAGCACTCCTCGGGCCCTAATGAACAGCTTTGAGGCTGCCCGACGTCCTGCGCGTCCCGTTCAAGAAAGTCAGTATCCTGCATTGTTACAAATCCCCCATCGCAACTGCGGGTGAGCCGCCCTTTAGAACTGCACGTTACGATATCCCTGACTCAGTTCAAGGACTGCGCACCTATTTGTGTCGATGCCACACAACATCAAGGGGACAATTCCATGGCACTAACGGACTATTGGAAGGTCCTCCGCGCACACTGGATGTCAGTAATTGCCATCACCGTCCTCGGTGGAATAGTGGCATTCAGCTGGACACTGACCCAGGCCTAGGTCTTCAGCGCACCCCCGCACGGACGGGGCGATCGTGGTGAGCCAGGCAGGCAAGACCACCTGGGCTAGCACCTCTAGCTGCGGTCCTGCTGCCGTCCCAAAAGCCACTTGGCCGCGAGCGCCCCAAGCACGGCCCCGGAGGTATTTGCAATGACATCCGAAAGGGCCGTTACCCTGCCCGGAATCAACAGCTGCGTGAGCTCAATGAAGGTGGACGTGGCCGCGCCGAGAAGAAGCATCCGCCACGAGTTCCAACGGCTTGGCCAAAGGAAAGCGACCAGCCCACCGAACGGGACGAACATGACAATGTTGGAAATGAACTCCACCCCGGCGGCTGCTTCTGTGTACGGCAAGCCCAGTGCCGCCAGCCAAGCGGCGATGACTCCCACGAAGCCGGTGACAGTGCCGGCTTCCTTCGACGGCAGGAAAACCACCAAGGCCAAAGCCACCAGGTAGGCGACGAAGGTTGCCTGCAGCCACCGCTGCCCGCGGTTTGTGGCTGGGTTCCGGGCTGTGGTCATTGGCCCAGCCTAATGGCCTGTGCCCCATATAGAATGCTGCTATCGACGCACGGGCGTCACTACTTATGGGGGAAACATGATCGCTTTGGCTGATGGCTCGCGCGCGCTCGGCGGGGTGAACCAACAACGACGACTGGCGAGGACTACCGCCACGCTTGGCGCGTTGACGCTGCTCCTTCTTGCAGGCAGCAACGCCGCTCCTGCAACTGCCGACTCAGTGGTCAAGATTGACACCGTTGGCGACAACCCTGGAACCATCGCAGTAAACACCGCCACGGATACGGCCTACGTGTCCACCGTGGAGGGCATATTCAGCGTGCGCGGGGCGTAACAGGGGGCGGACGGATCTACCAGCCCGGTGACTACTCTTCGCGACTGGCAGTGAATTCCGCGACCAACAAGATCTACGCCACCGACGCCCAGTCCCTGGCCGTGATTGACGGAGCGACGACCGCGGCAACGGTTGTTCCAATCGGAGCAACGGCAGACGCGATCGCCGTGAATGAGAAGACCAACAAGGTGTACGTGGGCACGGGAAACGGGCTCACAGTCCTCGACGGCGCCACCAATAAGACTACTGCCGTCCCCCTCGCCGGGGGAGTGCAGGAAATAGCCTTCAACACCACGACGGACAAGACCTACCTGCGCTCGGCAGGAACCGTGAAGGTGATTGACGGCGCCGGGACGGTCAGCCCGATCGCGGGAGCCGCCGGGGTAGTCGATATCGCCGTCAATGCCAAGCTCAACAAGGTCTACGCCGCCAACAAAGACAACTTGCTCTCCATCTCCGGCAGCAGCGATACAGTCACAAGTTCGATGGGCTTCAACAGCTCCATTTACCAATTGGCCGTCAACTCCGTCACGGACAAGGTCTACGTAGGCGCTGCCACTAATTCCGTAGAAGGATCCATCCGGGTGGTGAACGGAGCCACCATGAGCGAGAACGCGAACATAGCCACCGCCACCCGTGTTCGGACGATCGTGGTCAATGAATCGAACAACAAGGCCTACGCGACAATGAATGGCCGTGGAACCACCGTCATCGACGGCGGGGACAACAAAAGCTCAGCGGTCTACACAGGGATGGAACCCAACGCCGCAGCCGTCAACCCGTCCAGCAACAAGGTCTATGTTGTCAACAACGGATCCGCCTCAGTTGCTGTCATCGATGGGAACATCGACCAGCCCCTCAAGAACGATTTCAACGGCGATCGTCAACCCGACATCCTGGCCAGGGACGCTTCCGGTGTGCTCTGGTTGTACCCGGGCAACGGCTCGGGTGGATGGCTGCCCCGCACGCAAGTTGGTCAGGGCTGGAACATCATGACAGCACTCGTGGCTCCGGGCGACTTCAATGGTGACGGCCAAGCCGATGTTTTGGCCCGCGATGGCGGCGGAATCTTGTGGCTGTATCCCGGAAATGGTTCGGGCGGCTGGCTGCCCCGCGTGCAGGTTGGCAGTGGCTGGGAAGGCATGAGCGCAATCGAAGGCATCGACTTCCGCGGCGACGGATTCACGGACATCGTTGCCCGGGCCCGGGACGGTGCCTTGTGGGTGTACCACGGTGACGGCAAGGGCGGTTGGCTCCCCCGAACCTGGGTGGGTTCCGGCTGGAATGGAATGTCCGAAATCACCGGTGCAGGCGACTTCAACAACGACGGCACCTCGGACTTGGTGGCCCGCGACGGCGCCGGAACACTGTGGCTCTACCCGTCCAACGGATACGGCGGCTGGCTCTCCCGCCAGGCCATCGGCCAAGGGTGGAACGTCATGGACTCCCTCGTTGGACCCGGTGATTTCAACGGCGACGGCAGGGCCGATATCCTCGCCCGGAATTCCGCCGGTGAACTGTGGCTCTACGCAGGTAATGGCGCTTGGGCCTGGCCCAAGGCCACGAAAGTTGGCTCGGGATGGAATGGGATGACGGCGATTCTCTGAGCCGTGCGGGCGGGCACGGCGTCAGCTGGCGGCAGCAACGTCGTCGTGCCCTACCGGAAGCAGCACGGTAAAGGTGCTGCCCTGGCCAATCCGTCCCTCAACGGCCATCGAAGCTGCCACCTGATCGGCAATGACATCCGTGGGAACCCTGACTGGTTTCGCCGAAGTAGGAGAGTTGTTGAGATCGACCCGGCCGTTCGAAGCCTGCTTCTTCCGCCGAAGGGCGTCCGTGAGTTCCGAAGTGTAGCCAATCCGCTTTATCTCACGTCCTAACATTCCAGGTCTATGCGCAACCGCCCGGGTTCAGGCGGTTTACCTACATTCTGCCATTCAAATGACCGCCTACCCCTTGAAAACCGGCGCCCGCTTCTCCTGGAACGCCCGGAATCCTTCAGCATAGTCGTCGGTCTTGCACAGGCGTGCCTGCTCGGTGTTTTCCTCGGACATGGACTCCCACAGGCCCAGGCGCTGGTCGCGGATGTGCGCCACCAGTTCCTTGGACGCGACGAAGGCCTGCGTGGCGCCGGAAGCCACGCGCTCCACGATGGCACGGGCCATAGCCAGCAGGGCGTCGTCCGGCATGGCCCGGCTGAACATGCCCTGGGCCACGGCTTCGGTTCCTGAGATGAGGTCCGCGGTATAGATCAGGTCCAGCGTGCGGTGCATGCCCAGCCGCTCCGTGAAGTACCAGTGCCCGCCGGAGTCCAGGGTCGCCCCAAGCTTGGCAAACGGCGAGCCGAACTTGGCATTCTCCGCCACGTACACCACGTCCGTGGCGAGCAGGAGCCCGAGTCCGACACCCAGGCATGCTCCGTGCGCAGCAGCGAAGGTGGGCGCAGGGAAAGCTGCCATCTTCTTCAACAAAGGCTCAACCAGGCCACCCAGGTAAGCCTGCGCGTCGTCGGTTTCCGGTGTGACCCGTGCGATGTCCCGCCCGGCGCAGAAGGCCCGGCCCTCTCCGCGAAGGAGCAGCGCCCGCACCTCGCCCCGGGAGGCGGCGGCAGCGGCGTCGTCGTACGCCTTGCCCAACTCAAGCAGCGCGTCCTCGTTGAGCGAGTTCAGCTTTTCCGGGGCGTTGAGGACAATTTCGGCAATGCCGTTGGCAATGGAGAGCTCGATCATGGGGACTCCTTAGACGTCGAAGTCGACGGTCACTTCTTCGCTGGTGGGGTGGGCCTGGCAGGTGAGGACGTAGCCCTTGTCCAGTTCGTCCTGCTCCAGGGCGTAGTTCTCGTCCATGGACACGGTACCGGTGATGAGCTTCGCGCGGCAGGTGCCGCACACACCGCCGGCACACGCGAACGGAACGTCCGGGCGGACACGCAATGCGGCGTTCAGGATCGACTCGCGGGCATGGGTAGGGCTGGCGACGTCGCCCGTAAGGCCGTCCAGCTTGAACGTAATCTTGTACGTCTCCTGCGACTCGTCCTCCACAACAGGACGGCCTGCGTGGCCCTCCGGGCGGTCAGGACGGCCGGTGGTGAACAGCTCGAAGCGCACGTGCTCCGGCTCCACACCGCGGGCAGCAAGCGTGTCGCGGCACAACTGGACCAGTTCGAACGGCCCGCACAGGAACCACTCATCCACGTCCTCGGAGTGAATCGCCGAGGAGAGCAGCGCCTGCAGCTTCTCAGAGTCGATGCGCCCGGTCATCAGTGGCGCGATCCGCTGCTCGCGGGACAAAACGTGATGGAGCGCCAGGCGGGACGGGTACTTGTCCTTCAGGTCCGCCAGCTCCTCCAGGAACATGACGTCCATGGCGGCCTTGTTGGCGTACACGAGGTCGAACGTGGTCTCCGGGTTGGCAGCGAGCAGCGTCCGCGCGATGGCAATCACCGGAGTGATGCCCGAGCCGGCGGCGATCGCCACGAAGTTGCCCGGCTCCCCCGCCAGTTCCTCCGGATGGTTCATGGAATTCATGACGTTGTGCTGGACTGCAGCGCCGTCCTTCCCGTGCCGCGAGATGAAGGCACCCTGCGGGCTCATCACGTCAAGGACGTCCCCGGCCTTCAGCTCAGCGTTGGCCCACGTGGAGAACAGGCCACCGAGGTCCTTCTTGATGGCCACCCTGATCTCGCTGCTGCCGTCCTCGAAGCTGCGCGGCTCTGCGCAGATCGAGTAACTGCGGCGGACCTCGTGCGGCTCACCGTTTTCATCCGGCAACGTGGTGCGCAAGGCAACGTACTGGCCGGGCAGGTAGTCGTACTGGCCGGCCAACTCGGCCGGAACACCGAACGTGACCTCGATGGCATCGTCCGTGAGGCGCCGGACTTCCGCGACGGTCAGGTTGTGGAAAGACGCACGACGGCGGCTGGCCGTCTGTGTTTCGGTGGTCATGGATTTCCTTAGAGGACTTTGAAGTAGTCGAACGGTTCCTTGCAGTCCTGGCAGACAAACAATGCCTTGCAGGATGTGGAACCAAAGCGGGTGAGTTCCTTGGTGTTCAGCGATGAACACTGTGGGCACTTGACCGCGAGGCTCAGGCGGACGGGACCCGAATGCCCACCGGCAGCTGCGCGGCCCGAGGGCGGAGCGATGCCGTACTCCTCAAGCTTGGCCTTGCCGGACTCGGTCATCCAGTCCGTGGTCCACGCCGGGGACAGCACCAGGTTGATGTCTACACTGGCGTAGCCGGCGTTGCCGAATGCGGTCCGCAGGTCATCACCAATGGCATCCATCGCCGGGCAACCCGAGTACGTGGGCGTGATGGTGACCTCGACGGCGGTACTTGCAGGGCCGGCGTCGTGCGTTTCCGTCGCTTCAGCCGAGGTGACCCGCACGCCGCGCAGGATCCCCAGGTCTTCAATGGTGAGAACGGGAATCTCCGGATCGCAGACCGTGGCAGCAATCCCCCAGGCCTGCTGCTCGGCGCTGGTCAGCGTTTGCGTGGACACGCTGATCACCAGCTCGCGCCCGGGTGCTCGCGCGCCAGGACCTGCATCTCGGCAAGAACGTAGCCCAGGTGCTCGGAGTGCTTGCCGCGCCGGCCGCCGCCCAAGGACTGGGGAACGCCAGGGATCTCCAGTTCGGCCTCGGCGAAGATCTCCCCGGTGAGGCGGTCGAAAGCTTCGCGGAGGCTGGAGGGCTGCACCGTGACACCGGCCTCGCTAAGGCGCGTAGTGAGCTCGTCATCCTCGAAGAGCTCCTCGACGTACGGCCATACGAGCTTGAAGCCCTGGATCATGCGCGCCCTGGACTCTTCCGTGCCGCCGGCCAGGCGCAGGACCCACTGTGCGCTGTGATCGCGGTGGTAGTCCACTTCCTTCACGGCCTTCGCGGCAATAGCTGCCAAGGTGGCATCCGTGGATGCCGTCAGCGCCGTGTAGAGCTCGAACTGGTAGAAGCTCACGATGAACTGGCGTGCGATGGTCACCGCGAAGTCACCGTTGGGCTGTTCGAAGAGGTGCGCGGAACGGAACTCGTGCTCACGGCGGAAGTAGGCGAGGTCGTCCTCGGACTTGTCCCAGGCGGCACCGGCGTAGGTCAGGAAGGACCGTGCATGGCCCAACTGGTCCAACGCGATGTTGCCCAACGCGATGTCTTCCTCAAGTTCGGGAGCCCGGGAGATCCAGTGGCCCAAGCGCTGGGCAAGGATCAGGCCGTCATCCCCGAGACGCAATGCGTATTCGGCCACGTCTTCGCTGGGCTTCACCTGTCCGCGGCGGACCTCAAGGGCGATGTCTTCGGGACGCAGGGCGTTGCCGGGAGTGATGCGGGTGGCGCTGGCCGAACCGTCGCCGGAGGCGCCGGCGCCGTGGACGCCGACGGAGATGTCGCCGTGGCCTTCGATGGCGAAGTCGGTTTGGTTGGTACTCACAGGTGCTTCACGCCTTCGCTCTTGGTGTAGTACGTCGCGTGGCGGTAATCCTTGCCTTGCGGCGACTCGAAGAAGGAACCCTTGGAATCGGGATCGCTGGAGGAAATCGCCTCGGCCGGGACAACCCAAATGGACACACCCTCATTGCGGCGGGTGTACAGATCACGGGCGTTGCGCAGGGCCATGGCGGCGTCAGGTGCGTGCAACGAACCTGCGTGCACGTGTGACAGGCCGCGACTGGAGCGCACGAAGACCTCCCACAGGCTCCAAGGGGTCTCTTGGTGGGAGGCACCGGAGGTGGTGGGTGCCGCTGGGGCGCGTTCCGGCGTCGTGCTTTCCGCCGTGGTGGCAGCCACCTTGGGTGCCTCGCGCTTGATGTCGCCGGCAGCGCTTGCCGGTTCTTCCGGGTTACCGTGGGGAGCCATTATGCTGCGTTCACTTTCTCTGCTTGCTTGCGGGCGTACGCCACTGCTGCTTCCCGAACCCAGGCACCGTTTTCGTGTGCCTCGCGGCGGCGCTCGATGCGCTGCGAGTTGCAGGGACCGCGGCCGGCCAGGACTTCCTTGAACTCGTTCCAGTCCAGGGGTCCGTGCTCCCACTTCTTGGTTTCTTCGTTGAAACGGATGTCCTTGTCAGGCAGCGTGAGGCCCAGGACCTTGACCTGCTCCACCATCATCCCGACGAACCGGCTGCGCAGTTCGTCATTGCTGAAGCGCTTGATGTTCCAGGCCATGGACTGTTTGGAGTTCGGTGAATCGTCATCCGGCGGGCCGAACATCATCAACGACGGCGCGTACCAGCGGTTCACGGCGTCCTGGGCCATCTGCTTCTGAGCCGGCGTGCCGTTGGACAGTTCCAGCAGGATCTCGAAACCCTGGCGCTGGTGGAAGGACTCTTCCTTGCAGATGCGCACCATTGCGCGTCCGTAAGGACCGTACGAGGCACGGCACAGGGGCACCTGGTTGCAGATGGCCGCGCCATCAACAAGCCAGCCGATGGCCCCCATGTCCGCCCAGGAAATCGTGGGGTAGTTGAAGATCGACGAGTACCGGGCCTTGCCGGCAATGAGGTCTTCCATCATCTGGTCCCTGGACTGCCCCAGCGTCTCTGCTGCGGAGTATAGGTACAGGCCGTGGCCCGCCTCGTCCTGGACTTTGGCCATAAGGATGGACTTGCGCTTCAGGCTAGGAGCGCGGGTGATCCAGTTGGCTTCGGGCTGCATGCCGATGATTTCCGAGTGTGCGTGCTGCGAGATCTGGCGCAGCAAAGTCTTGCGGTAAGCCGCAGGCATCCAGTCGCGCGGTTCGATGCGCGAGTCTTCCGAAATGATGCGATCAAAGTACGCCTGACCGGCTGCCTCCCGCTCCTGTTCCTCCGGGGACAGCTCAGCGGGCACTGACTGCAGATTCTGCGATGCCATGGTTGCTCCTAATAAATTACCGACCGTTCGTTCAGAATATGCGGAGCGGGCGATTGCCGTCAACCTTTTGCGGCACGATTCGGGGCGGGAGCGGGATTCTGCCGGATCATTCGTGTTTGCCGCCGCTGTGGGCCGTCTTCCCGGGCCTCGGGACCGGAAGCGGCGGAATGATCCAGCAAAAAACCCGGGCCCGGCACAGTGCCGGGCCCGGGTTTGGACAGATCGCTAGCGGAGCGAGATCCGACGACGGCGGTCGGTTCCGCCGCGGAGGTCCCGGTTGAGCCTCCGGTCGCCGTGGTACAGGATCGACTTCCAGTCCACTTCCTCAGCAGTCTTGGGAACCACCGGCGATACTTGCGGAGCCTTGGACTTGGGCGTCACGTAGAGCCAGTTCACGGTCCCGAGGAACACGTCAACCAGCGAGTTCCAGATCCCGATGTAAGCCTGGATGCAGGTCATGGCAAGGACGGCGTTCAGGCTCGCGAACGCGACGTTGCCCCAGTTCTGCTGTTGGACGTCCCGCCAGATGGTCAGGACGGAAAAGGCCACGATTGCATACGGGATCAGCACGTAGATCGCCGGCGCCGCGGTCCGGTCCTTGACCTTGGGTGTTCGGACGAACGGAATCTTGTCTCCAGTCAGTCCCTGCTGCAGGGATTTCAGCACGCCTGCGAGGTTCACCGGAAGCAGGATGAGGTTGAACCCGTAGATCCGGAAAATGTCGCTGAAACGGTGGCCGCAGTCGCGCAGGTCCGAGCCCATGCACAGGAAGTACGGCAACGCGGCGATGAAAACAGCCGGGCTGAGGAGCCTGCTGTCATAGGGATAGGCGAGCAGGAACAACAACCCGAAACTGGCCCAGGTGATCGATGCCATGTAATTCACCCGCAGCAGCACTTCACGGATGAGGATCCGCTGCCGCTCGCTCCGGCGCTGCGCCAACTGGTTCCACAGCTTGGGCAGGATCAACAGGCCGCCGTTCGCCCAACGCCGCCTTTGCACCACCAAGGAACCGAAGTCCGGCGGTGTGGCGCTGTAGCTCAGGCGCTCGGGGTAGTTGACCAGGGTCCATCCATGCGTACCGAGGTCGATGCTGGACTCCGTGTCCTCAATGACCGTCCGGTCCTGGATGTAGGTCCTGACCTCAAAACCGCCAACGGTTTCCACTTCCACAATGTCTTCAAGGGCACGCTTGCGGATGATCGCGTTGGCCCCAACCCAGAAGGTGGCACCGTAATAGGACATGCCCTGGTGCAGGATGTGCTGGATATCCGTTGTGGCGCCGGCAATGCGTTCAATACGTGTAGGGGCACCACGGAATGACGAGTAAGGAGTCTGTGTGACGGCTACCCGCTCGTTCCCTGCGGATTCCAGGAAGTAGACCAAGCGAAGGCAGTAATCCCGAAGCAGGAGGGAGTCGGCGTCGAGGGTCAACAGATAGGTTGTGTCCGGGACCACCAGGTCATCCTCGCCGGGTGTGGACGCCGGGCGCAGCACTACGCTGCCGTCCGTTTCATCCTTCCGCCACCGCTTGCCCATGAGGGAGATGAACGCATTCAGGTTCATCGCCTTGTTGGCCTCGTGGGAAAGGTTGCCGTACGCCTTTCGCTCGAACGTATCCATGCGGACGTTGAAGATCCACGTCAGCCTGAGATACAGCTCCTCCATACGGGCCGGGCTTGGCGCGGAACCCTGGGCTTTGGCGGCGTCCAGTGCCAGCAGCACCAGGCGTAGCTCCCGCGCCAGTCCCATGATGACCAGGTCAACGAAGAACTCGTCCACATGGTCGGCAACAGTCTCGGCCTCCGCCATGGCTTCGAGCCAGTCCACGGCCGCATGGTACTCCGTGATGAGGGTCTGCAATTCCTCAGCCGTGGCCGCTTTGGCAACGGCGTTCCGTGGAGCGTTGGCATAACCGGCCCGGAAACCGGCAAGGGCCGCGTTGGCACGTTGCGCCGGACCCGACATTGCCCTCTCGATCTGCCCGGCAAGGGCACGGGTCTCTTCGAGGCGCTGGATCTTGTCAGGGTCCGTGGGGTTGGGCGGATCGTCAAGCAGCAGGACTACCCGCAAGTCCGGAAATTCCTGGAGCGCTGCGGACCACAGGGTTCCCCGAACAACCCCTGGTTCTTCCGCGTAGGAAGGCACAAGAACGGTAATTCCGTCCGAATAGTCAGCGAAGTGACTATCCAGTTCTCCACGCGGAACCCGGCGGTGCTCCTTAAAGCGGTAAAGCGCACCTTGCCTGGCCATGAGGTACATGAGGGCCGAAAAGGTCAGAAAAGTGACAACAATCAGATAAGAAACCGATTCCAAGCCAAACCGGAACCCTGAGTTCGGGTTATCCACGAACTGGCGGATGATGGTCGAAACAACGTAATAAATCCACGATGCCACCGTCACCAAAATGGCTAAGCGGCCGAGGACGATCTTCCTCGACGAAGGCACAGGGTGGACGATTGCGAGGGGCTCTGACCTGCGCTCGGACCCCCACTGACGCCTGCGGCCCTTACTTTCAGGCGGTTCCTGGGATGGTTCATTCCGATTCCGCGCAAGGTCAGGTGTATCCACCAATTGGTCTGTCATTGATCCCCATCAGACTGCATTTTCGGGTGTCGGGCCCGATAGCCGGTTCGACGTGCGCCTTCCATGCCCCAAGTCACATCGATTGCCCTTATAGTAATCGAGGTTGGACGCCTGTCGATTCCAGTCGTGAAGCATTGACAGGAACAGTTTTATTCAGGCCGCTTCACGGCAATGTTTGCTTCAGCTCCGCCTTTAATCCGGTAACAACGTTGGGTGCTCCATGTCGAAATATTTCCCGGGACGAAAACTGTCCCTATTGCGGCTCACCATGCTTTTGGCCTTGGTTTCAGGATTGGTGGGCGCCGGCGTGGTTTCCTGGCGCAGCTTCGCCGATACCCAGGCCGCTGCGGCCTCGCCCTCCGTCTTCGCCGGCTACGTCGACGTCACCGCCACGCCCCGCTATGCGTTTGAACAACCCGTCAGCGATAACGCCAAATCGGTGGTGTTGTCCTTCATCGTGGCCGACGCGAAAGACGGTTGCACGCCCTCGTGGGGGACGTTCTACAGCCTGGACAGCGCAGCCACCGGCCTGGACCTGGACCGCCGGATCGCCCGCTTGCGGCAAGCCGGCGGCAGCGTCTCGGTCTCCTTCGGCGGCTTGACCAACAAGGAACTGTCCACGGCCTGCACTGACCAATCCAAGCTCAAGGCCGCCTACTCCAGCGTGGTGGAGCGCTACGAACTCAACAGCATCGACCTCGACATCGAAGGGACAGCCCTGGCCGACGTGAACGCGATCGCCCGCCAATCCACCGCCGTCTCCGCACTGCAGAAGGAGAAAGCAGCCAAGGGCAAGAACCTGGCGGTCTGGCTGACACTTCCCGTGGCGCCGGGCGGACTCACGGCCGAGGGAACGTCCGCGGTGAAGCAGATGCTGGCCGGCGGAGTCGACTTGGCCGGGGTAAACATCATGACCATGGACTACGGTGAAAGCCGCGTGCAGGGCCAGTCCATGCTCCAAGCCTCCATCGCCGCAGCAGAAGCCACGCACTCGCAACTCGGCGACATTTTCAAAGCAGCCAACCAGGACCTCGGCTCGCAGACCCTATGGCGCAAGATCGGGCTGACGCCGATGATCGGGCAAAACGATGTGGTGGCCGACGTCTTCTCTCTGGCCGACGCCCAAGGCCTGCACGACTTCGCCGAGGAAAAGGGCCTAGGCCGCATGTCCATGTGGTCCCTCAACCGTGATGCCGAATGCGGCCCGAACTACCCGACGCTGACGGTCGTCTCCGATGCCTGCAGCGGTGTTTCCCAAGGCGGAGCGCACTTCGCCAACGTCCTGGGCGCCAAGATCAGCGGGCCCTCCAGCGACGTCGTGGCCTCTCCGGCACCCAGCGGCATCACCACCACCGCTGCCGCCGTCGTGGATGACCCTGCAACCAGCCCATACCCCATCTGGTCGTCCGTGGCCACCTACGTGAAATCGGACCGTATTGTCTGGCAGGGCAACGTCTACGAGGCGAAGTGGTGGACCAGGAATGAGGTACCCAACAACCCCGTGGCGGCCGGCGCGGCAGCACCCTGGACGCTGATCGGTCCCGTCCTCCCGGGTGACCGCCCGCAGCCGGAGATCACCGTCCCGGCCGGAACTTATCCGGAATGGTCGGCTGCAACCGTCTACCACAAGGGCGATCGGGTCATGCTGGCAGGCCGCGCTTTCGAAGCGAAGTGGTGGGTCCAGGCCCAGAGCCCGGAGGCCGCACTTCAAGGTTCCGCGGATACGGCCTGGCTGAAAATCCCCAATGACGAGCTGGCAAAGCTCCTTTCCAGCCCGCCGGCCAAGTAGTCAGCAGGTTCCATCCTGCGTGAAGTTGCCCTGGTTGAGGTTACCGGCGCCGGGTACGACATAGATCTTCCCGGCTGCACAAGCCTTGTTGTTGGTGGCGACCACGTTGGTGATCGGACCCTCTCCATCGAAGTCGCCTATGTGGGTGGCATCATGGCTGCCGTCGGGAAACGCGTAACCGGCCTTCAGGTCGTGAATGTAGTTCCCGGTCAGCGTGATCCCGCTGACCGCACCCGTGGCGTCGTCGTAGTAGCCGGTGCGGATCCCGTAAGGCGCGCCGTAGAACTCATTGCCCGCGATTGTCAGGTTGTAAATGGAGTAGTTGCCAACGGCCAGTTGCATACTGTTGCCTCGGGATCCGCCCCGGACCTTGTTTCCGATGTAGTTGATGTCGTGGGTGGTTCCGTTGATGGTGTGGGCTACGAGGCCGTCGTCGCCGTCAGTCCCCACGCGCTGATCGATGGTGTTGCTGATGACGTCGCCGAACGATGAGTCCAGGACATGGATGCCGTCGAGCTGGTCATATTTTCCGCTGGTACTGGCGATCGTGGTGCTGTGTTTCACGCAGAACCTCGTGGTTGCCACGGCGACGATGGAGTAGGTGAACGGATTCTTCACCTGTACCCCGTCCACGACGTTGTTGGAACCGCCCCGTACGTCAACGACGTACTCGTCCAGGCGACCGTCCGTGTCGGCGCTCGCTGCCAGGGTGTCGCCCGATTGGTCCACGGTGAGATTGGTGATCGTAGTGTTGCTCGCGTTGTTGGTGGTGACGATCGGATAGCCGCCTGACGGTCCCCTGTTGGACAGGAAGCCGGGGCCTGCCTTGAGGACCGTGGCCGGCCCTGCGCCCTCCAGCCTGACATTGTTGGCCATCCGCAGTTTGCCGTTGATGATGTACGTTCCCGCCACAAGTCTCACCACGCCGCCCCCGGCCGATCCTGCGGTGTTGATCCGGTTCTGGATGGCGTTTGTATCGTCTCCGGCGTCGTTGACCGTAGTGGAAACCGTGTACACCGTGGTTGCATTGCTGCCCGTGGCGCCGCTTCTCGCGCACGTTGGTGGCAACACTGCCATGGCAGGAGTAACAGTCAGCCCGGTCAAGGAGAGGGACGCGGCTGCGGCAGCAACCGCGAAAGCGGGCCTCCGCCGTCGTGATTGTCCCGGGTTGCCTCTTACGGAAAGTCCGGAATCAAGCTCGACAGTTTCCGTTGCAATCCCCCCAAGTACCAAGCCGCTCCCTACGCGCAGTTGGCAGGAGTCTATGTTTGACGCACTTACCGGGAAAAACTCCCCCCGTTGACTTGTGGATAAGGTCCGGGAAGACTGCGTCACTTTCGTGTTTAGCGGGGCTTTTCTGGCGTATGCTCTCCTCATCGCAACGGCTTGAATGCGTAGTTCGCTTTTGGTGGGGCCACATTTGAAGGCAGGGGTTCAGTGGCAGGAGTGAAGCACGAGGTTCCGCCTGTGCGCCAAACATGGCAGGCATTGCCGATTTTCCTTATCGCCGCAGGATTCTGCGCTGTGTTGCTGGGCGTTATGGTGGCCAGCGGAACCGGCACCGCGAACGCGCAACTTGCGGGCGACCTGGCCATCCTGACGGCGGTTCTGACTGCCCTGGTCATCCACGCACGGGCGGCGCTGAAGCGCCAGGACACCGTGGTGGCCCGCTGGTTCGTGGTGGGAGGCCTGGCCCTCTGGAGCGCAGGACAAACAATCTGGACGATCAACGGAGTCGTCCTTGACCATAACTACCCGTTCCCGTCCGTCGCGGACATCGGGTTTGTCTGGTACGCCCTCCCTGTATCCATTGGCCTGATACTCCTTTCCGCACGTCAAGGCGTCCGCCTTGCCGTGAGGCGCACAGTGCTGGATGCGGGGGTTGTTGCCAGCGCCATGTTCTTCATCGTCTGGGCTTCCCTGCTGGGGCCGATAGCCGCAGAGACCGACCAAGACCCGTTCGCCCGGGCAACACAGATGGCCTACCCCATCGCCGACGTTTTCATGGTCTCCGTAGTAATAGTCCTGACAATGCGGGCGGCCCGGGGGCGCCGGCTTCCCTGGCTTTGCCTTGGCATCGGGTTTTGGATTCTGGCCATCACGGACCTCACCTACATGCGCTTCACCCTCGAAGGCATTGGTGGCGTGACGGGTTCGCCCCTGACCTTCGGATGGGTATTGGCATTCCTCCTGGTGGCGCTAAGCCCTTTGGTGCCGCAGTCGGAGAGTTTCCGTAAAGACGGCCGGGCCTACGCGGCCATGCTCGAACTCCTCCCCTACCTGCCCGTTTTCAGCGCCGTGTTTTTCTCCCGGAGCAGGCCCATTGGCGAGGATCGCGTCCTCCTGGTCACCGGCTTGATCGTGCTGGCGTTCGTGATCGTACGGCAGGTGCTGATCGTCGTCGAAAACGTCACCCTGACCAGTGAGCTGGAATCCAAGGTGGCTGAACGGACTGCCGAGCTTGAAGGCCTGGGTGCGATCGTCAATTCCTCCGGCGATGCGATCGTCGGCAAGACACCCGACGGCATCATCACCAGCTGGAATCCGGGCGCCGAACGGATCTATGGCTACCCGGCGTCGGAAGTCATCGGCAAGCCGAGCGACTTCTTCATACCGGCCGAGCTCTTGGAGGAAGAACGCCAGGCCCTGGCCAAAGCCGCCGGAGAAGGCACCATGCAGAACTATGAGACACGGCGGACGCGCCGGGACGGCACGACCATCCCCGTCTCCATCACGGTATCCCCCGTCCGGGGTGCCGACGGCATCCACGGAGTGGCAACCATCTCCCGCGACATCACCGAGCGCAAAGCGGCCGAGGCCGAACTCCTGGACGCCCGCGAGGCCGCACTGGAAGCCAGCCGCCTCAAGTCCGAGTTCCTTGCCACCATGAGCCACGAGATCCGCACCCCGCTCAACGCGGTCATTGGCCTGACCTCGCTCATGATGGACACCGAGCTCAGCGAAGCCCAGCGCCAGTACGCCCAGGGAGTCAAGGGGGCCGGGGAGGTCCTGCTCGGCCTGATCAACGACATCCTCGATTTCTCCAAACTCGAGGCCGGCAAGGTTGACCTGGACGTCCGCCCGTTCGATCCACGGGCCCTGGTGGAAGAGGTGGCCGGACTGGTGGTGGAAGCCGCCCAAAGCAAAAACCTCGAGCTGATTTCCTACTGCCACCCGAACGTCCCCGAGCGCCTTATGGGAGATGCCGGCCGGATCCGCCAGATCCTCCTCAACCTGTCCTCCAACGCCGTTAAATTCACTCCCGAAGGCGAGGTGGAAATCCAGGTAGCCGTCCTGGAGCAGGACGGGGAAAACGCAAAGCTTCGGTTCGAGGTCCGGGACACGGGCATCGGCATCAGCCCGCAGGACCATCAGAGACTCTTTGAATCCTTCGCCCAGGCCGATGCTTCCACTACCAGGCGTTACGGAGGAACGGGCTTGGGCCTGGCGATATCGCGCAGGCTCACGGAAGTGATGGGCGGCGCAATCGGCTTGGACAGCGAAATCGGCGTCGGCAGCCGTTTCTGGTTCGTGCTGGACCTGCCGGTTGGACCGGCATCCTCTGATACGGCCACACTCCCCGAGTCCCTAGCCGGCCGCAAAGTCCTGGTGGTGGACGACAATGCCACCAACCGCCTGGTCCTGGAGAACCAGCTGGCCAGTTGGGGCATGGTGCCCATCGCCGTACCCGACGCGCGGACAGCCCTGGACGAGTACCACACGGCCACTGCCTCCAGCAGTCCTTTCGACCTGGCGGTGGTGGACATGTGCATGCCGGACACGGACGGCCTGGAACTCGCCCGGCAAATCAAGGCCGACAGCAACGGAACGCCTGCACCCCCAATCATCCTGCTGACCTCCACCATGGCCGTGGACAGGGCGGACCTCACCTCGGCGGGCATTCGCGAATACCTCACCAAGCCAGTGCGCAGCTCCGAGTTCTACAACCGCTTGCTCCGCTTGGTGGCCACCAGGACACAGCCCCGCAAGGCCCCGCTCCCCGCCGCACAGCCCGCGCCGACCCCGCGGCCCAAGGTGCTGCTCGGCAGGCTCCTGGTGGCCGAAGACAACGAAGTCAACCAACTGGTGGCCCGTGGAATGGCCGCACGCTTGGGTTACGAAGTGGACATCGTGGACGACGGCGCGCAAGCAGTGGCCGCCACGCTCACCGGGGATTACGCGGCAGTGCTGATGGACTGCCACATGCCCGTCATGGACGGCTTCGAGGCAACCCGGACCATCCGCGCACGCGACAACGGCGGCCCACGGATCCCCATCATCGCCATGACCGCCGGTGCCCTCGACGAGGACCGCGAGCGCTGCTTTGCTGCGGGAATGGACGACTACATCAGTAAGCCCGTTGATGTGGACAAGCTGGGCGACATCCTGGCCCGTTGGGTGCCGAAGGCCGCCGCACCTGACGCCACGGCGAGAGACCGTACGACGCCGGATGGCCAGGGAGCACACGCCGCCCCGGCGGGTGCCGCGGAGGTGGCGGCAGCACCGCCGTCGGACGATGTCCTGGATCTCGACCGCCTGCAACTGCTCCGGGAGCTCGGGCCGAGCCTGCTTCCGGACGCCATCCGTGCCTTCCGCGAGGAAGCCGGAAAATCCCTGGCCACGCTGCAGGCAGCCTTGAGCGAACGAGACTTCGGGACCCTGGCCGGCTCGGCGCACAAGCTCTCCGGCGCTGCCGGGAACATCGGTGCAGTAAGGGCTGCGGCACTTGCCAAGGAGCTGGAACGGCTGGGCCGCGCTGCGGACCCCGGATTCCGCACCGAGGGCGGGCGCCTGCTGGAGCAATTGGAATCGGAACTGTCCCGGGTGGACGACGCACTTGAACGTACTTTGTTGGGAGCCCCATGAAAGTCCTGATCGCCGACGACGACCAGATTTCGCGGATGATCACCAAAGCTGCCGTGGAGCAGTCCGGCCATGAGTGCCTTGTGGCAGTGGACGGCGACCAGGCGTGGGAGCTTTTTAAGCTGCACCGGCCCGAGGCCGTAGTCACCGACCTGATGATGCCCGGCCTCAATGGATTGGACCTGTGCCGTTCCATCCGTGGGGCCGAGGATGACTCCTACACCTACGTCATCCTGGTGACCTCCCACGGTTCCCGGGACGACGTCCTGGCAGGCATGGAAGCCGGCGCGGACGACTACGTCACCAAACCGCTGGACCCCTTCAACCTGCGCATCCGGCTCCTCGCCGCACAGCGCATCACCTCCTTGCACGCAGACCTCGCCCGGTACCGGTCAGCATTGTCCGAGCAAGCACGCCGGGACCCCCTGACCAAGCTGCACAACAGGCTGAAACTTACCGAGGACCTTGGCGAACTCCACAGCCGTGGCTATTTGGGCAACTACTGCCTGGCCATGGTGGATGTGGACAACTTCAAGAGCTACAACGATCTCTATGGACACCAGGCCGGGGACTCCGCTCTCGTGTCCATAGCTGCCACGCTGGCCGGCGAAGTCCGGGAATCGGACGGCGTCTACCGTTTTGGCGGCGAGGAGTTCCTGCTGGTGCTCCGCGGGCAGACCCCGGAAGGCGCGGGAGTGGTCATGGAGCGTGTCCGTTCCGCCGTGCACTCTCTCCAGATTGAACATTCCGGCGACCCCGACGGTGTCCTGACCATCAGCGCAGGGCTCGCCGCCTACACCGATGAACACCGCGCGGGGATCGAGGAGTTGCTCAAGGAAGCCGACCTCGCCCTCTACGCCGCGAAGGCATCAGGGCGGAACCGGGTGCGCGTGGCAAGTTCACTCACGACGGAATGAGTTGGCCTTTACCGGATGACGCCCCGGTAGTCGTCCACGGTGACTCCGCTCCGACCGTCGTCGAAAAGATTGTCTTCGAAGCCGAACAGGAACATCGACATTCCACATTCCGCGGCATAGCGGGGTGCCCTGCTCAGTTGATCTGCGAGACTGTCCGACCATTCCGATCCGCCCGTGGAGGGTGAATCCGGAGGCCCCGGGTTCTCACCCACCAGCCCCAGCCCAGCCCGTCGTGCCAGGGCGCTCGTGTATCTGTGTGACGACCACAAGGCAACATCTCCCTCCACCGCATGGTCATCCCCCGGTTGGCAACTGTCCTGGTTCGCCAGGGCGGCTCGCGCCTTCACCGCAGACACGTCGTCCAAGCCGGTAAAGTCCACGTCCACCCCGGAAAGCTGTGACAAAACTTTGAACTGTGCCACGTAATCCAGACCCCGTTCCTGCGCCCCGTCAGGGTTTGCCCGCCCATCCAGGTAACCGGCAATGGCCTTCGCTTTGTCGGCAGGCAGGACCCCGCGACCGGCAACCGGAACCTGCACCCGTCCTTGATACCCGAGGGCCCGCAGCTCATTGACTTGCCAGACCACAGCCCCAATTGCCGCTCCCGCATACCAGTCCCACCACTCCTGGACTTGCCGGCTGTTTACGGCCCGACCATTCCATGAAGCGGAGCCGGGAATCCATCCCGGCATGGGGGATGGCAGGACCCCTGCGGCCAAGCCCTTACCCTGTTGGGGAGCATCGCCGAACCCCCAGTACCGAGGGTCATCGCCGTCGTCGGAGGGGCCCGGGTATCCCAACTCCCCGGTGGCGTTCGTGCCTACGCGTACGGCTGCTATGTCTTCCACCCCGGTGATGGAAAGCAGACGTGCCAAGTACTCTTTCGCCGCTTCCCTTACCTCCGAGCTGAAGATCACTTCCGCCGGTCCATTCTTCAGCACGCCGCCGTCGTTCGCCTTCAGCTGCCCGCCGGGCAGCTTCCGCACCCAAGCCGGCGGATACTGCAGGCCGGGAGACAAGAGCACTTTCAGGCCGGCATCCCGGCAGGTCTCCAGGCGCTTCCGGACATCGGCGACGTACTGACGATCCGTCCCTCCCCGCCGCGGCTCGAAGCGGTCCCAAGCCAACGGCAATTCCACCGCCGACACCCCCGCCTGCCGAAGTGCGGCGACGCGGTCAGCGGAACATGTGGCCCCGAGAACCCCGAACGCCATGGACGCAGTTGCATGCCGCTCTGCGCTTGAATCGGCGCCCGCAACTGCGATGATGACCGTCAGGATGGCTACCAAGACCACATGCCTCCGCCTCACCGGTATCCCCCTGAGACGGGAGGAATAGTGAGCCCACCCGCGACGGCCTGGTCAAGCTTGGTTCGGTCGAGGTGCCAAACAACGGTGTCACCCGAGGTGGGGCCAACGAAGGTGAACACTGGCTGTGCGTTCTTCTGCAACCAGTCAAGAAGCTCCGGAGCAGCGAACCCGTATCCTTCGCTCAGTTGCCTGCCCTGCGTCAGCACATAGTCCGCGCCTTCCGCGTCCAAGGACTGCAAGGACGGCAGTACGTCCCAATTCCCGTGCGGCAACAGGGCATACTCACCCGTGACGGAGGTCAGGCCCACCTTCGACCCCGCAGGCAGCGAGGAGGTCATCCAATCCCGTGCCCGAACCAGCCCGTCGTCCACCACCGTCCTTGCCTGGATACCCAGGAAGAGACTGCCAAGCGTCATGAGGGCCGAGCCCACCAATACCAGCGTCCGAAGCCGTGGCAGCCATTCCGCCAGCATCACTGCGGCAATCGGCGTGGAGACCAGCCCGGCCAGCACCACACAGTAGCCGAACTGTTCCTCAGCAGCCCCAAAGAAGACGGAATAGACGCCAACCACTCCCGTGAATATCGAGAACAACCCGATTGCCCGCCGCTGCGCCGTGCCGGAAGCGGCAGCCACTACCACTCCGGCCAGAATGGAAAGCCCGAGCAGCAGGTAGCTGGTGGCAAACCGTCCCATAAGATCCACCAAGCGGTCCGTCAGGCTTACCTCCGTGACCGAGTTGAAGCCCGTCATCTGGACGGCACCAACCATTCGAAGGACACCCACAGATTTCTGCTCCACGAACTGCGGGAACAGCCCATGGGCGGCAATCAGGCCCAGGTACATCGCATATGGCACCACTGCGCAAAGGACCACCCTGCACGCCGTTCCCAGGGGCACGGTCCTGCGCCACGCCACCGACGCGGCCAACGGAACCACGGTAAAGACGGCGGTCATGTCCTTCATGACAATGGCAAGCCCGAACAGCAGGCCGGCGCCTGCTTCAAGCCACCAGCGCTTCCTGCTCCGCTCGCGGTCCAGGACCATCAGCATCACGAGCCAACCTGTGAGGACCGCCAAGCCTGCGGGCGTCTCCATCATCAGGCGACCGTCCATGCGGAGGACAAAGGGATCACTGGCCAGGACCACACCCGCCACGGCCGCCGGACCGACGCCGGCCAGGCGGCGAACCAGGAGGAAGCAAACGACGACGGTGAACACACCCAGGACACTGTTGACCCAGCGGAGTTGCAACGCCAGATCCATCGAATTCCCTTGAAGGCCGAAGATCCGAATGACCAAGCCGTTCAGGGCATAGGTGCCGGGAGGGTGGAGGAAAAACGGAGAACCCAGAATCGATGGAAGGTGTCCCTCTGCCATCTGCCGTGCAAGGTCTGCGTAGGTCACTTCGTCGATGAAGACGTCGTTTGCCTGCTGGACGTCTGATACCCGGAATTCCAGGGCAAGCAGTCCCAGCAGCACTGCAACCCACCCGGTGCGTCTCACAAGTAGGCGGTGCCGGCCCGCGGGCCTCCCCGTCCGCAGCTTCGAACGCACAGCCAGGACGCCGTCGATCACGGTCATGGCTTCCGTGATGGCCCGGCGGGCACGTAGTAGGTTTCCGGTTGCAGCGGGATCTCCCCTGTCGGAAACAATGCTTCGGCTTGGGAGTCGTACTGCCTGATCCGGCAGGTCTTGGCCTCGAGGCCGGACTCCCAGGTCCATGGCACAAAGCCCAGTTCTGACAAGTGCCTTTCATCCGGTCCGGCGCTGAGGTTGTAGGGAAAGTCCGAGTACATCACCAGGTTCTCCGGATGGGCCTCGCCTGCCTTGCGGGTAATCAGGTGGTCCACGTGCTTCCCCACGCCCACTGGACAGAACAGCAGCTCCGCCCTGGTCAGCGCCATGAGCTCCGCGATGTCACTTCGGAGTTGGTGGATGAGTCCCCGGTCGGCCCTGGATATCCGTCCCAGGGCAATGTCGAACCGATACGTGGGATAGCTGTGGGAAAGCTCCGGGAGCAGCCTGTCCCACGCACTGCTGCCCGGCTTCAAAGGCTTCCGGCGCCGGAACAGGGCGTCCACGTGCCCCAGATGGATCGACTGGACGCCCATGTCTTCCAACACAGCCTTGTCCTCGGACTGCCTGGCCTCAAAGAGCCCGAGGGCGTCCGGTACGGTGCATTGTCGCATGAAAGAACGCGCCGCCCGGGTATGCGGCGCGGGAAGAGCCTCAGTGAACAGGGTGGCAACGATGATCTCCCGGTCCTTCGCTTGCGCTTCCATGAGCGCTCCGCAGGACAACACGGCGTCATCCAGATGCGGTGAAAGGAACAGCCACGGCGCATCGCCGGCCAGGGACGTCTCGACTCTCGAACAGGGCATCATTTCAAAGCCCTTCCCGCTTCGTGGCGCATCGCAGCGCGTCCCTCCAGTTTGGTAACGGCGGCGGTGTAGGCGTCAGCCTGCATGTCGGCGAGCGCATCCCAGTTGTAGGCCCTGGCAAATGCCTGCCCCCGGGCGGCCACCTGTTCCAGGTCGGCCTGCTGGTACCTGCGGACAATTTCCTGACCCAAGGCTTCGACGTCGAACGGCGCAACAAGCCAACCGGCCCCCTCCGGAACGATCTCCCGGACGCACGGGATGTCGAAGGCAATGACGGGTGTACCCGCGGCCAATGCTTCGAGGGCCACCAAGCCGAACGTCTCGTGCCGGGAAGGCATCACCAACAGCCGGGCTTCACTGATGGCCTGTAACTTCCTGTCTCCTGAGGCCCAGCCCAGCAATTTCACGCGTCCAGAGATGCCGAGCTCCTGGATGGCAGCACGGGCCCTCTCTTCATCCGGACCTGTTCCCACGATCAACAAGTCGCCCTCCACCCGGGAGCAGGCCTGGGCCCACGCTCGCAGAAGGAGGTCCAAACCCTTGGCCACATACTCAAGCCGCCCCAGGAAAAGGACGTCCTTTCCCAGCTTGGGTTCGGCATTCCAGGCACGGGGATCCACGCCGTTGCCGATCACGTCCACGTGGAGATCCGGGTTTATCTTGGTCAAGCGATCCCCGATACCCTCCGAAACAGCGATCAGCCTGCGGTGGTGCCTCACACCCCAGCGCTCTATCCAGTCCAGGGGCAGCTTGTACTGCCTCGCTTTGTCCTTGGCGTGCAGCCATTGAACTACTCCGATGGTGGGACGACCGGTCCACAGGGGCGCACCCATGGTGGAAAACGGAGCGAAAAAATCCTCCACCACCAGTCGGGCAGCAGAACGGCGCTTCCGGACCTCGAAAGGCAGCCGCGCAACGTAGGCCACCAGCCTCGTCAGGCGGTTACCACCTGTACCGATGCCGATTGGCACATAGTGGACGCCGTCTTCACAGCGTTCTTTCCACCCTGGATAACGGGTGGTCAGCACAGTGACGTGAAACCCCCTCACCGCAAGCCGGCGGTTGATTTCGTGGGTCCGCACGGAGCCCCCTCCGGCACCGGGCATGCGCGGATCTTCAAAGCCTAAATGTAAAACTCTCATCATCGTCTTTCTTGTTTGAGTCCTTGGAAGCGCCGACGCAGGGAAGCCCCGGTGCATGGCAGCCCCGGTGCTTTGAGGCGCTGATCCATCACGCCCAGCGCGATCCCCGTGGATTTCGAAGGTGCCGGGCCCGGAACTCCTGCCGGTCCGGTTCCTTCTCCTTCCTGCGGCTGTTGCCCCGGCGCCGTCGGAAGATCCTGACGTCGTTCCAGATCGGAAGCAGGCCCCGCTGGTGGGCGAGGACGGTGGAACCGCTCAGGGCGGACAACGCAAGCCAGACCATGGGCTGCAGGCGGGAGGAGATTGCCAAGGCCGCGATGAGCATCATGGCAGTGAAGACAAACTTCACAGCTCCAGCGCGCGAGGCCACGATTACCGGCCACGCCAGTACGGCGAGGACCGTACCGGACACCACAGCGCCGATGGCGGAGCCCACCGCCATGCCCGCCACGGCATTCAGGTTCCAGCCGATCCACAGCCCGCCCACCACCAGGAAGCTCGCACACACGAGGCCCAGTTGGCAGCGCCGGTAGGCCCGTAGGGCGAGAAGGACAGTGGCAAGTACCATCAGTACGGCGTATCCGAGGCCTGAAACTGCCAGCCACGGCAGCAGGCCTAGCGAGCCTCGATATTTCTCCGGGACAATTAATCCGGCCATTACCGGCGGTGCAGTGGCAATGATGCCAAAGGCTACAACCACGAGTTGCCCAAAAGAGGCGAAGGATGCCCCCAGCACTTCGCTGATCCTGGCCCCCGGCGTACGCAGGAGCGGAAAGGCCACCAAAGCCGAACCCGCAGCCACGTACACGGGCCCCTTGGCAATCGTGGCGAGTGCTTGGAACCCCGCCGCCGCGATGGAGCCGTTGTCCAGGAAGCCGACAACCACGACGTCGAGACCTACCAGGACCGAAACAACGCACAACACCGATGCGATATCGCTCGTTCAGCCCAACGCCGCCTTTCGCGCAAAACCCCCGGACGCCAGCGAAGGTCCTTGTAGAACGACGACGGCACAACCATGGGAGCCGCGCAAGCCACAACGAATCCCCATACAGCTCCCCCGGCACCCCACCCGATGACAATGACCAGCAGGCTGAAAACCAGCCGGAGGACCACCTCGCCGATGGTGGATACTGCGTACCACGTGAACCGGAACTCCCCCTGCAACCATCCGGCAGGCGCATTGGCCATGAAGATGGCGATCGAGGCCAATGCCACCACCGGGGCGAGGTCAGGAGCGGCGAGCGCGAACATCACCGAGCCCGTGATGAGTGCCGCGACCATGCCTGCAAGGCAGGACACAAAGACCGAGAAGGCGACCCCGTTGCGCCGTTCCTCGGACCCTTCCGGATGCACGGCAACCACATGTGACAGGGGAAGTGGAACCAGCGCATTGGCAACAATTCCCACAATTCCCAGGATCATCGCAGCGGCGGCGAACCGCGTATAGTCCGAGGTCCCGAGCATCGTGGCCATGAGGAGGGTGCAGGCGTAGCTCACCACTCCCACCAGTCCGGCTGACACGGCAAGGAATCCGCTGTTGCCGGCAATGTTTACATCGTGATCCGGGGTCTTCCTTCTCCGCTCGGCCCTGGTCGTGGGAGGCCGGACGGTGCCAATGGATTGCCTGGTTTCATCAAGGAAGGCAGAGCTAGTGACCATCGACCGTGTCCGCGGGGGCCAAACCGGCCCAGGGTCCGGCGAGCAGCACAGTGCGCCCTGCGGGATGGACTTCGGCTGTCCGCAGGCCAAGGGTTTTCACGGCAGAAAAGGCTTCGAATTCATCGCGGCCTTTCATCAGGATCGAAACATGTCCGTCCTCGGTCACCGCCACTTCGTCCGTGGCCCGCAGGATGCTGCGCAGATCAACGCCGTCGCGTAGTTCGAAGCGCACCATCGTAGACAAGTCCGAATGCACCAAACGTGGATCGCCGCCGTCGCGACGCATCCTTTCTTCTTCCAGAAGCACTCCGGTGAGCAGCTTTGTGCTGCGATCCCAAGTGAAGGAGCCAGCCCACGCCCGGCATTCAACCGCCGTGTCCGTGACGATATCCGGCTCCGCCAGTAAGCTGAGCGTCTCCGCCAATGCTGCGCCGAATTCGCGGGGAGTATCAACCAACCAGCCGGTTTTCCCGTCAATAACGGAATCCCGGATACCCGGCACGCGAAGGGCCAGGCATGGCACGCCCCAGGCCGCGGCTTCGATGACGGAACAGCCCCAGCCTTCCGAGGCCGACATGGAGGCAGTCAACCAGGCCCTCCCCAGCAACCCGTCACGGACCTCGTTGGGCTGGTAGCCGTGGAAGGTGACGGCATGGTCGAGGCCGAGGTCCATGGCGAGCTGCTGAAGCCGGGCCCGTTCCGGTCCGTCGCCGACAATATCCATTTTCAGGTTGGGAACGGTTCGGGCGGCCACGGCAAACTGGCCCAGCAAAAGGTCCAGGCGTTTGTGGGGAACCAAGCGACTGACGACGGCGATGGTCGGCTCAGGGGCACGGTCGCCAACCATTGGCGGAATGTCGATGGTGCCGTTCGGCACCACATGGATCGGGCCCGTGAACCCGAGCTTTCGCAGTTCCAACCGCGTGGACGGAGACACGGCCACGATCGCCCGTTGTCCGTACACCGTCTTGGCGCCTGTCCCCTCCAGGAAGCGGCCCACGGCGGCCAGGGGCGGGGAGAAGCGGGTGCGGAACTGTTCCTGGTGCACATGGTGGACCAACTGGACCACCGGGATCCCGCGGGGCAGGAACAACGGCGAAAAGAACGGGATGCCGTTTTGGCAATCCACTACTGCGTCAAACTGGCCGCTGGCTCGAAAGAGACGGAAGGCTGCGTGACCGTAGATGGACAACGGTCCGCCGCCCCGAAGGATCCGGATACCGTCGATGACCTCCTCCGCCGCCTGGCCGTCGTCGCGCGCTGTGAACCAGGTGACCCTGGTTCCGTTGTCCACCCACCTGCGGGAGATCTCGTGCATGTATTGCTCGGCGCCTCCGGCCTGCGAATGCCTGATATCGCGCCAGTTGAGGACCAGGACGTGCTTTCCAGCGAGCTTGGCCGGGGAATTCACATCGGGTAAATCGTTAGTCACAGCGTTACCTTCTGGAGCTGGATCACCGAGGCGAAGCTGGCCACCCCGTCGCGGAGTGTGCGGAATGTGGACCCGGCGCCGTCTGTCCATGCCACGGGCAATTCGATGATGCTGGAGCGGTTGTTCTGGAGCCGCAGAAGCAGTTCCACGTCGAAGGCGAACCCCGTACTCCGGCACTGCACCATGGCCGCGGTGAGGGCTTCGCGTTCGAAGAACTTGAAGCCGCACTGGGTATCCCGGATGCCCTTGACCTTTGAACTGGTCAGGACCCGGAAGGCCTTTCCCCCCACCCTGCGCACAGGGTGTTGTGGACGCACAAGGCTGGAGCCCGGGGCATGGCGGGACGCGATGACGGCGGCTGCGCCCGCCGCAAGGTGGGTCATGGCGTCAGTGAGCGTCTCCAAAGGTGTGGCAAGGTCCGCGTCGAAAAAGCCGGTGAACCGGGAGGTGCCGCTGAGGAGTCCGCGACGGACCGCCGCTCCCTTTCCCCGGCGGGAGCATCCCACCACGGAAATCGGCACTTCGTTCCCCGTTTCACGCGAAATTCCGCGGACAACCGCTGCGGTCTCGTCAACGCTGCCGTTATCCACCACCACGATGCGGGAGGACCAAGGCATGGCGGCCAGGAAATCGACTGTCTTCCTGAGGGTGCCGGGAATCCGCTCCGCCTCGTTGTATGCCGGGATGACGACCTCGAGGTCCACATAGGAGCGTGGCATCGTCCCGGCCATCGGGCCCGGCTCGAAGTGACGGCGCGGTTGAAGAGCCACCCTCTTGCCAATGTGAGTGCTGTGCTGTTGCTGCAGGACCATGAGAGCCTCCAATAATCCGGGAACTGCGCGAAAACTGTGCTCGCAATATAGGAAGTGGCGGATAACGCCAGTCATGACGACACTTGACGCTGTACTAAACCGTCAGTGCCTTCGGGGCTTCCCGGCGCTGTCAGCGAAATCGCTGGTTGGGTGTCCGGGGGCGTCGATAGAGTGGCCACATGAGCCACATCTCCTCCGCACCTGCTCCTGCCATGGACACCTCCGTTACGCCCCCGGTTGCCAAACGCGTCCCCTTCCGGCGCGAACACCACGGAGACGTCTTCATTGACAACTACGAGTGGCTGCGGGACAAGGAATCCCTGGAGGTGGTTGGACACCTCAAGGCCGAGAACGCTTACCAGGAAGCAGTGACGGCGCACCAGGAGCCGCTGCGGGAGGCCATGTTCCAGGAGATCAAGGGCCGCACACAGGAGACCGACCTTTCCGTGCCCAGCCGCAAGGATGGCTGGTGGTATTACAGCCGTTCGGTGGAAGGCAAGGAGTACAGCATCCAGTGCCGCGTCAAGGCCCAGGACACCGGGGACCGGGTGGCCGACTGGACTCCCCCTTCCGTGGAGCCCGGCGTCGCCATTGCCGGAGAGGAAGTCCTCCTGGACGGCAACGTCGAGGCCCAGGGCCAGCCCTTCTTCAGCATCGGAGGCGCTGCCGTGACCATCGACGGCAACCTCTACGCCTACGCCGTGGACAACTCCGGCGACGAACGCTTCACCTTGCGCGTCAAGGACCTGCGTACCGGCGAACTCCTCCCGGACATGATCGAGAACATCTTCTACGGCGTTGCCTTCTCTCCCGATGGCACACGCCTCTTCTACACCGTGGTGGACGATTCCTGGCGGCCGTACCAGGTCAAGTCCCACGTCCTGGGCACGCCCGTCACCGAGGATGAGGTGCTGTACCAGGAGGACGACGTCGCCATGTGGCTGGGCTTCGACCTCGCCTCCGACCGCCGCCATCTGGTGCTCAGCATCGGCTGCTCGGAATTCAGCGAGACCCGGCTGCTTCGCTTCGACGACTACGAAGCCGGGCTCTCTACGGTCATTTCCCGCGACGAACACATCCTCTACGAAGCCGAGCCCTTCCTGCTCGACGGCCGCGAAACGCTTCTCCTCACCCACAACAAAGACGCCATCAACTCGATGGTGAGCCTGGTTGATCCTGAAGAACTGGCCAAGCCGCAGTCCGGGCAGAACTGGCGGACCGTCGTCGGGCATTCCGACGACGTACGCGTCAACGGCGCGGGGGTCACCTCCACGCACCTCGTGCTGTCCATCCGGAAGGACACGATCGAACGGGTCCAGGTGCTGCCGCTCGCGGGTCTGGGGACTGCTGCCCAGGCCGCGCCGGTGGAGCCGGAGTTCGACGAGGAGCTGTACACCGCAGGGGTTTCCGGCTCCGACTACGAGGCTCCCGTGATACGGATCGGCTATACGTCCTACTTCACGCCGTCGCGCGTCTACGACTTCGTGCTGCCCACCGCCGATGCTCCCGCCGGCGAGTTGCTGCTCCGCAAGGAGAGCCCGGTGCTGGGCGGCTACTCTTCCTCGGACTACGTGGCTACGCGGGAATGGGCAGTGGCCGACGACGGCACGCGGGTTCCGCTGTCCGTGCTGCGGCACGCTTCGGTCAAGCAGGACGGGACCGCGGCAGGCCTGGTGTACGGGTATGGCTCCTACGAAGTGAGCATGGATCCTGGATTCGGCGTGGCCCGTTTGTCCTTGCTGGACCGCGGAATCGTCATGGTCATCGCGCACATCCGGGGCGGTGGTGAACTCGGCCGGCACTGGTACGAGGACGGCAAGAAGCTCACCAAGAAGAACACGTTCACGGACTTCATCGCGGCCACTGACTGGCTGGCGGAGTCCGGTTGGGTTTCACCCTCCCGGATTGCTGCCATGGGCGGCTCGGCAGGTGGCCTGCTCATGGGCGCAGTCGCCAACATGGCCCCGGAGAAATACGCTGCCGTAGTGGCCCAGGTGCCGTTCGTGGATGCCCTGACCACCATCCTGGATCCCGAACTTCCGCTGTCTGCGCTGGAGTGGGAAGAGTGGGGCAACCCGATCACGGACCCGGAAGCCTACGCGTACATGAAGTCCTACACTCCGTACGAGAATGTGCGTGCCGTTGCCTACCCGAAGATCGCCGCGGTGACGTCCTTCAATGACACCCGGGTCCTCTATGTGGAGCCTGCCAAGTGGGTCCAGGCACTGCGTGCGGAATCGACGGGCTCCGAGCCGATCGTCATGAAGATCGAGATGGATGGCGGGCACGGCGGCGCCTCCGGTCGCTACGTCCAGTGGCGCGAGCGTGCGTGGGATTACGCGTTCGTGGCGGACTCCCTGGGCGCTACGGAACTCCTGCCCGGGGCGGGCCTCAAGTAGCGCTCGTGGCACTAGCGGGCGCGGAGGATTGCGTAGTAGCCGGGGATGACGTCCGGGCGGGAGGGATTGCTGAGTGGTCGGGTTTCGATGTCCGCCGAGCCCTCCTCCACCAGGTTCCAGTCCGACGCCGGGAAGGCCTTCCCCCGCTGCCTGGCGCCAAACCGTCCGGGCATCGGCAGGCCGCGGATGGCCCATTCGAGGGGCGCAGGGATGGAGTTCCGTGTTGCACCGAGGTGGGTGACGTAATCAACCGGTGTACCGGGAAAGTCGGTCTCCGCGAAGAATACAGTGCCGCGTTTTCCGACGACGGGCAGCAGGTTGGCGGCCAGGGCGGCACGGCCTTTCCTGTCCAGGACATGCAGGACGCCACGGATGAAAACGTTGGAGTCGCCCGAGAAGCCGGCCCGGCCCAGTGCCGTCGCAACAGTCCGCGAAGCGCCGGGTTCCGTCATGTCGCACACGGCGAACGACGTCGTCGGACTTCCGGCCGACTCCTGACGCGCCCGCTCCACCGCGTTCGCCGCGTAGTCCACTCCCAGCGCGTGCGGAAAGTGTCCAGCCAGAAGCCGTGTGAAACTGCCGTTGCCGCAACCGACGTCAACAATGGGAAGCGTGGCGTCCATACGGGACAGTTGGGGAAGGTAGCCCTCCAATTCGTGGCTGCTTCCGGAATCCCACAGCACGTCGCCTGAGGCACCGGTGGAACGGACACTTCCCCAGTACTGGTCCCAGGCAGTCAACGGATCCTTGGGCGCCCCGGAAGACAGCCTGATCAAGCGCGGGACCAGGAGGTACTTCTTGAAAGCGGACAGCATTCTCCCAATATAGGACGCCACAAGGCACCTACCTGCGCTTATTCCTCAACAAGCCACTCCAAGGCTTCTGTTTCGTCGGTAAAAAACCGCGTGGGACAAGGGGGTTTCATGATGCCGAGGAAGAAGTTGGCGATCACGCGGTCCACCGGGGATGAGCCCCACAGGGCAATCCGTGACGCCTGGCATGGCTTGGCAAAGACCGACCGCGCACCCCGGGTGACGTCGTCCGTGGTGGCCATGTCCACGATCATCGGATACCGGCTCGTCCCGCACAGGTCATTGACCTGGTCCATGGCACGTTGGGCGTCCGTCTCCTTGATGCGGGCGCCGCGAGGCCATGTCAGCCGAAGTATCCCGGAGTCGTCCAGGTTTAGTTGGAACGCCACTGGCTGCTGGTCTTGCGATGTCGCTGACTGGTCCACCCTGCTCCTTGGCGTTCTGCTGGGGGCACCGGCAGCATCCCCCAAACTGGCATTCCAAGCGTGTCGAATCCCCAAGCCAAAGTAAAGAGCGCGCCATCATGACCGGCGCCACCGTGCGTGCGCCGCTGGTCCGCACCTTGGGCAAGCGCTGATAAGGTGATGCCAAATCTGGTAAAACCGTGGAACAAACGTTGTAACGGAAGGGGCCCAGTGGTTGAGAACGGAGCCGGGGCGGATGACGTTACAAGCACAGCCGTGGTGGCGGATACTGACGTCGAGCGGCTGACGCTGACTTCGGCCGCCTTGGCAGCTGCCGGCTTCCGTGTGCTGACCGCTTCCAATGCGGCCTCGCTCTCGGTGAGCTTGGAACACAACAACCCCGCGATTGTGGTGCTGGAAAATTCCCTGGCCCACGGGCTCCGCAGCCCCGGTGTGCCCGTCCTGCTGCTCCTGGATGCCGGCGATTCGGTGGACCTCGAAGAAGTTGAAGCCTGGCGCGTGGTGGACTACGTCATCAACCCGGTGCGACCGGACGAACTGGTGCACCGGGTTAACACGCTCATCGGGAGGTCCCGGGAGCGCGCCCGGGCCCGCGGCCAAGTGGAAGCACTTCGGGAAAGCCTGCGCAACGTTTCGTCGGCCATCCGGGAAACCAACGATCCCCAGCTGATCGCGGACCACGTTGTCCGCGGCTTCGGGGAGGCCTTGGGCGTCGACCATGTCTGGTTCGCGACGTTCCGGGACGAGCGGGTCCCCTCCATCCGCGCCCAATGGAACCGCCCCGGAGTCTTGCAACTGCCCGCAAAACTTGGCGAAAGCGAGGGCACCATCACCGAGCTCGCCAACAGGCTGTGGTCCGAGGCCGATGTCCTGGCCGTCCTTGACCACCGGCTGGAGCCCGGGTCAAAGATCACCCAAGCCCTGCAGGAATGGTCACCTGAGCTCACCCCCGTCTCCTCCGTGATCCTGCCCGTGGGCGAAGGCGCAACTGCCTTGGGAGTGATCCTCCTGGCCACGGACCAGAGACGGCATGACTGGACTCGTCCCGAAATTTCGCTGATGCAGCACGTGGCCGGGAACGTTGCCCACGGACTGATCCAAGGGAATCTCATCAGCGCCCAGCAGAGGGTGCTGCACCAGCTGAGGCAGCTGGATAAAGCCAAGACCGACTTCCTGGCCACCGTGAACCACGAACTCCGGACTCCCCTGACCTCGATCACCGCGTACTTGGACATGATCCGCGATGGCTCCGGCGGGCCCGTCCCTGAGGGCATCAGCAAAATGCTGGACGTGATCGCCCGTAATTCGGACCGCCTGCGCCGGCTCATCGAGGACATGCTGACGGTTTCCATGCAGGACGGGAGCAACCTCGACCTCAAGCCCGTGGACATTGCCAAACTCCTGCAGGTGGTGGTGGCCACCCTGCGTCCCTTGGCAGAGTCCAGGCATGTGGCCATCTCCTACGTGGAGGCGTCCGAGGACATCGAGGTCACCGCCGACGAAGCCAAACTGGAACAGGTCTTCACGAACATCGTGGCCAACGCCATCAAGTTCACCCCGGAGGGCGGCCGGGTGGGGATTACCAGCGTGCTCTCGGCCACGGACGACGGCGGCCAGGCAGCGCTTGTCCGCGTGGCGGACACAGGGCTGGGCATCCCGGAACACGATCTCCCGCACATCTTCACCCGGTTCTACCGTGCCTCCAATGCCACGGCCGCTGCGGTGCCTGGAAGCGGGCTGGGCCTGGCCATCGCACAGGACATCATCAGCCGGCACATGGGCCGTTTGGACCTGGATTCCACCCTTGGTGCCGGGACCACGGTCTCCGTGGAGTTGCCGGTGGGCGGTCCATAGGCTGTGACAACTCTGTCAACCAGGGATTTCCAGCCTTACCCGGACAGTCACTAATCTGCGACATACAGCGAAACAAAACTGATGCCCCGGGCAGCAACCCGGGGCATCAATTTGCGTCATGGGGCCTTTGCAGGCGTCCCCCCAATTAGTTCGGCCACCAACCGATGCTGGTGGTGTTGGTCTTGGTGGTGACGCTGTTCGGCCACCAGCCGATTGCCGTGCTGTCCTGCGAAGGCTCGGCATTAGCCGGAGCAGCAAATCCTGTTACTGCCAGGACTGCTGCCATGAGCAGAGTTGCCGCAAATTTTTTCATCCGCTGTGCCCTTTCGTTCTGATGCGAATTTCTTGTCTGTGACTTGAATAAAGTCACGGGGCAAACTATACGAGCTTTTCAACAGCATTGACATGGATAATGGGCATATGCAGAGTCCACAACTAGCGTCACACGTCATCGCGGGACTCAATGCACGCGCCAAATGGAAGGAACGCGATTTCGACGAGGCCTTCCGGCTGGCCGGCGAGGCAGCGGAGCTGGCTGCGGCGGCTGAAGACGAAGACGCGTGGTGGGACATGCTCTACCTCCAAGCTGAGTGCCGCCGGGACCAAGGCCGGATCGAGGAGTATCTGCAGCTGGCCACGGAACTGAATGAACATCGACTGACGGCCACATCGCGCGAACGCGGCGTCAAGGCAGGCACGCTCGTGGCAGTGGCGCTGCAGGGACTTGGCCGCCTCCAAGAAGCCGCAACCATGGCCTCGGACTCCGCCAAGCTTGCCGCGGGCGATCCTGATCTGCTGTATGTCCAGATCCTCGCCCAGCGCGCCCTGATCGCTGCCCTCGCGGAAAGCCGGCTCCTCGACGACGCCTGGCGGGAATGCCTGGAACTGGAGAACCTCCTCACGGATGTGGACGAGGACACCGCAGGCAAGGGCTACTGGGTGATCGGAAACGTGGCATTCCTTGCCGACCGGGTAGCCGACGGCGGGCTCTACCACGACCTCGCGGCCGAGCGCCTTTCACCATCCAAGGATGTTGACCTGTGGGCCCGCTTCAATCGTGCCTCCGCCGAGATGCGCCTCCAGGCCAAGCTCAGCGATGCCGCCACGCTCCGATGCATCGAGAGGGCAGAGCTGGCCACGGACATCGTCGGCGGATCGGAACGTGACCACTTGGAGATGTCCCTGGTCCGGGCACGATGGAACTTCCTCAACCGGGACTTCCAGGAAGCCCTGGCCATCCTGGAACCGCTATGCGCCCGTTCCTCCATTCTTGCCACGCAGACCGCAGCTGAGGCCCACTTCCTCCTGGGCCGCACCCTCCTGGCCTTGGGGCGGCAGATGGATGCACAGGCCACCTTCGACGTTTCGGCAGGTTTGTTCGAGCAGGCTGCCCTCCCGGAGAGAAGCTCTGCCGTCCACGAGTATCTCCGCGATAATGTTGGGCGTACCGCAGATGACCGAGGCGGGCCGCACGGGGGGTGAGCATGTCCGAGGAGAAGGTGTCCGAAGCCGGATCGGACCCACGCCTTGCGTTGCTCCTGGACAGCATCGTCAAATTGGCCGCGGGTGACCTCGACGCCCGCATTGAGGTTTCCGAAGCACGCGATGAGATCGACGCCGTCATCATGGGCACCAACCTCCTGGCCGAGGACCTGCAGATTATCTATGCAGAACTCGAAGAACGCGTAGCGGCAAGGACCCAGCAGTTGCACGAGGCCCATCGTGAGATGCAGAAAATGGCGATGACCGATTCCCTCACAGGACTTAACAACCGTTCTGCCTTCACCGCGGCGCTCTCCGACGCCCAGGAAAGAGCACGTACCGAAGGCGGGCGCCCCGGGATTCTCCTCATGGACATGGACGGGTTCAAGGGCATCAACGACTCAATGGGCCACACAATAGGTGACAAGGTCCTGGAAGTCGTGGCCGAACGGATTACCGGCGCCGTCCGGGATGAAGACATGGTCGCGCGGATGGGTGGCGACGAATTCGCCGTCCTGCTGCGGAACGTCACTCCCGCCATCGCTTCCTCGATCGGCAACCGGGTACTTGCCGCCGTCGACCAGATCATGGAGGTCGAGGGACAGCACCTGCGCTGCGGCGCCAGCATGGGCCTCCGCATGGCCGGCCCGGACCAGAGCGCCCAAGAGCTGATGATGGAAGCGGACATCGCCATGTACGAGTCCAAAGCCGAAGGCCGTGGACGGCTCAAGGTGTTTCAGCCGGCCATGCTGCATGCCAGGCAGTTGCGCAGCCAGCTCATCAACGAACTCAAGGAAGCCATTTCCGGTGATCAGTTGGTGCTGTTCTACCAGCCCATCATCCGCTTGGACACCCGCGGAATCGAGGGCGTGGAGGCCTTGGTCCGCTGGCAGCACCCCACCCGCGGCATGATCATGCCGGACGAATTCATCCCCCTCGCGGAAGAAACGGGCATGATTTCCGATCTGGGCGGGTGGGTGCTTCGCACCGCCGTCGAGCAGTTGCAAAAGTGGCGGGTCGACCCCCTGACCGCACACCATGACTTCAACATGCGCATCAACGTGTCCGCCGCGGACCTGCAGCGCCTCGAGTTCATTGAGGACGTCCGGGATGCGCTGAACGCGGCAGGCCTCGACCCGGCGTCGCTGGTCCTGGAACTGACCGAAAGCGCCGTGATCCAAGGCAACGATCTTGACCGCTACACCCTGAAAGCCCTCGAAAGGCTCGGTGTCGGCATGGAGATCGACGACTTCGGCACGGGCTACTCCTCCATCGACTATCTGCGACGCCTGCCCGTGCACGCCGTCAAAGTGGACCGGTCACTGCTCGCCGCACTTGGCAGCGACCCCTCCCAGCCCGCGCTGCTGGCAGCCGTCCTGCAACTCATCCGTGCGTGCGGCCTCGGAGCCGTGTGGGAAGGCATCGAGACGGAGGAACAGGCCGAATACCTGCTCAGCATCGGCTGCACGAGCGGGCAGGGCTACTACTTCAGCCGCCCCCTGCCCGAGTCGCAGCTCACCGAACAACTGAAGCACCATAAGGCGTGGCCGGTGCCGGACTGAGATTTTGCCGTTGTAAAACCACGACGCCGGCCGGCCGGGTTTTGGTTGATGCGCTAGTTGGGCCGGGCGGCTTTTTCGCTCTCGCTGACGCGGCGCGCCCGCCACTCCGAATCGAGGATGGCGTAGATATCCTCGGTGGCCCACTGGCCCTTGTAATGCCAGATGTCCACCAGGGAAGCTTCCTTCCGCATCCCGATCCGCCGGCAGATACCGGCTGATCCTGTGTTGAGCGCATCGAGTTTGGCATCAACACGGTGGAACGCGAGCAGGCCAAAAGCAAGGTCGAGGACCGCTTCCGCCGCTTCCGTGGCGATGCCTTGGCCCCTCGCGTCCGGGTGCAGGATCCAGCCCACCTCCGCTTGGCCGGTACCCTCCAGCCACTTGAGCACCACCTCGCCCATGAGTCCTGGCTGATCCTGGCGTTCGATGGCAAGGCAGACCCAGTCCCCCGGCTCCTTGAACCCGAAGTTGGCATAGCGCCCCAGGACCTCCATGGACTTGGTCTTGGTCAGCTCCGGCCGCAGCAGGAACCGGGCGGTCTCCGGAAGGGACTGGTACCCGTGGAAACGCTCGAGGTCCTCGGCCTCGAAGCGCCGCAGGATGAGTCGTTCGGTGAGGATCGGAAGCTCAATATCGGGCATGCCTTCGAGGCTACAGGGTGGGCCCGGAGCAGGGTCCAATTAGGCCATGCCTACCTTGTCCGGTCTTGACAGTTGGGCCGATCTGGGATTACCTAATGAACATTCGGTAAATAAAGCTGGAGGCAATGACGCATGGTTGAAACAACCCTCTCCGGTGCTTCGCACCACATCCTGACCAACGACTACGCGTCCGAATGGATGGGCATCGAGGTCCTCAAACTCGACGACGGCCACGCCACCATCCGAATGAAGCTCCGGCAGGAAATGCTCAACGGCTTCGGCATGGCCCACGGCGGAATGATCTTCGCCTTCGGTGACACCGCGTTCGCCTTGGCCTGCAACCCGGCCAACCCCACGCCCCAGGAGGCCGCCAACATCACGGTGGCGTCCGGCGTCGACATCAACTTCATGAAGCCGGCCTTCGAAGGCCAGGTGATTACCGCCGTCGCCAACCGCCGCGCGAGCACCGGCCGCAGCGGCCTCTACGACATCCAGCTTTACGCCGCCGACGCCGCAGCTTCCCCCTCCATCGACGCGCCAGGCGAGCTCATCGCAGAGTTCCGTGGCCGCAGCCGCACCATCTCCAAGAAGTAGGAACCCATGACACAGAACACCGTCGCAGCGCCCACTGCGTCCACGTCAGATGCAGTGCTGGACCGCGAAGAGACCATGTCCCGGGACGAACTGGAAGCCCTGCAGCTCAGCCGCCTCCAGCACACGGTTGCCTACGCCTACGACCGCGTGCCGTTGTACAAACGCAAGTTCGATGAAGCCGGCGTGCATCCCGGCGACCTGCGCGAACTGGGCGATCTGGGCAAGTTCCCTTTCACCACCAAGGAAGACCTGCGGCTGGAGTACCCGTTCGGCATGTTTGCCGTCCCGCAGGATCAGGTTGCCCGGATCCACGCGAGCTCCGGCACCACCGGGCGCCCCACTGTGGTTGGCTACACCAAGAACGACCTCGCCAACTGGGCCACGTTGGTGGCCCGCTCCCTGCGCGCTTCCGGGGTCCGTCCCGGCATGAAGGTCCACAACGCCTACGGCTACGGACTGTTCACCGGCGGTCTCGGCGCCCACGCCGGCGCCGAAGCACTCGGCTGCACCGTCATCCCCATGTCCGGCGGCCAGACCGAACGGCAGATCCAGCTCATCCAGGACTTCAAGCCGGATGCCATCCTGGCCACGCCCACGTACCTCCTGACAATCGCCGATGCCATGGCACACATGGGCATCGACCCCACGTCCACGTCGCTCAAGTACGCCGTGCTGGGCGCCGAGCCGTGGACCGAGGAGATGCGACACGAGCTGGAAACCACCATGAACATCAAAGCCTGCGATATCTACGGGCTCTCCGAGGTCATGGGCCCGGGCGTCGCCGGCGAAGCCGTGGAAACCCAGGACGGTTGCCACATCTGGGAAGACCACTTCCGCCCCGAAATAATCGACCCGTTCGATCACACCCGAGTCCTGGGCGACGGCGAACCGGGCGAGCTCGTCTTCACTTCGCTGACCAAGGAAGCGCTGCCGATCATCCGGTACCGCACCAAGGACCTCACGCGCCTGCTCCCTGGTACGGCTCGCCCGGCCCACCGCCGCATGGGACGCATCACCGGCCGCAGCGACGACATGATCATCCTCCGCGGCGTGAACCTGTTCCCGTCCCAGATCGAGGAAATCGCTTTGAGGATTCCGGAGCTCAGCCCCCACTTCCAGCTGGAACTTACGCGGCCCGAAGGCAAGCGCATGGACACGCTGACGGTGCGGATCGAGCGCCGTGAGAACGTTCCGGTTGAGTCAGGCACGACGGCGGCACACGCCTTGCGCGAGCAGATCAAGATCCACGTTGGGTCCTCTTGCGTGGTTGACGTCGTTGAGCCCGGTTCGCTTGAACGATCCAACGGAAAGCTCCGCCGGATCTACGACCTTCGCCCCAAGGGCTAGTTCGCATGGGCGACGCCGCGCGTTTTGATTGACATGCGGCGTCGCTCAACCGGCCCTGCCAAGAGATCGTGAGAAAATGCCACCATGCCTACTGAGACAACAGCCAAGCGCGGACGGCCGGGTTACGACCAGCAGTCGGTGCTCCGCATCGCCGTCGAAGTCTTCAACCGCCACGGCTACGATGCAACGTCCATGGGCATCCTGGCCGAGAACCTCGGCATCTCAAAGTCGGCCATCTACCACCACGTTCCGTCAAAGGGCGACCTCCTGAAGCTGGCCCTCGACCACGCCCTGGGTGGCCTTGAAGCGATCCTGGAACAGCCCTCCGCCTTGACCGGTCCGGCCGACGCCCGCCTTGAGTTCGTGCTGCGGCAGACCATCGCAGTGCTCGTGGACCGGCTCCCCTTCGTCACGCTGCTCCTCCGGCTGCGTGGGAACACCGACATCGAGCGCGACGCCTTGGAACGCCGTCGTGCATTCGACCATAAGGTAGCGGCACTCATCTCGGCCGCCCGCGAGGACGGCTCCCTGCGCCAGGACATCGATCCCCGGACGGTGACGAGGCTCCTGTTCGGCACCATCAACTCGATCGTGGAGTGGTACAAGCCCGGCGGCTCGCTGTCCCCGGAGAAGCTCGCGGACGACGTCATCACCATGGCCTTCGACGGCCTCCACACCGCCGCCTGACGCTCTCTCGCATCCCACCCCGTCTGGCGGCGTCCCTCTCGCACATCCCACCCCGTCTGGCGCGCCCCTCTCGCACATCCCACCCCGTCTGGCGCGACCCTCTCGCACATCCCACCCCGTCTGGCGCGACCCTCTCGCACATCCCACCGCTCCACGGACCTGACAGAAATTCGTAAAGTCTTCAAAGCCACGGCGAGCGTAGGATTTTCAGCGTAGGAGGTGGCCATTATGCAACTAGCACTCAACACAGCCACAACCGTCCTGCCCGTCGATGACATGAGCCGCGCACACGCTTTCTATTCGGAAAAGCTCGGCCTGCCGCACCGAGGGACCACTCCGGACGGTAACGATTTGTTCGGCAACGACGGAGGAGCCATGCTTCAGCTGTTGCCCATCACGGATGGCGTGCACTCCAGCCATACCGCACTAAGTTTCGAGGTCCACGACATCGAGCGCTTGGTCGCTGAAATGGAAGCCAGGGGCGTCTCATTCCAGGACTACGACCAGCCGGACCTCAAGACGGAGAACCACATTTGTACCACCGAAACCGAAAAGTGTGCCTGGTTCATGGACACGGAGAACAACGTCCTCTGCATCCATGAAACCCTTGGGCAGCAGGCCGACTACCAGCTTTAAAATAAACGAGAAACGCTCTCCGCAGGGGAGAGCGTTTCTCGTATTTGGGACGGGACGTGAGCGAGCAACCACCCAAACCCGACGGGACCTGAGCGAGCAACCACCCAAACCGACGGGACCTGAGCGAGGGTTACTTCTCTACGAGGGTAAGGACATCGTAGGTGGCCACGATTTCGTCGTTCTGGTTGGTCAGCACGGCGTCCCAGGCAACCTCGCCGTATTCGTCTGTTTCGCGCGGGGTGATCTTCTTGGCGGTCAGAGTCACCCGGATGGAGTCGCCTGCGGCCACAGGTGTGATGAAACGCAGGTTCTCCAGGCCGTAGTTGGCCAGGACAGGACCCGGAGCAGGCTCCACGAACAGGCCGGCAGCCCAGCTCAGCAGCAGGTAGCCGTGCGCCACGATGCCCGGGAAGAACGGGTTGGCTTCGGCGGCTTCCTGGTTGGTGTGGGCGTAAAAGGTGTCGCCTGTGGAGTTGGCGAAGGCAGTGATGTCATCAAGGGTGACCTGGCGGAGCTCCGAGCGTACAGCGTCACCGATGCGAAGCGTGGCAAGGGACTTGCGGAACGGGTGCTCCCCCTCAGTTTCCACCGTGAAGTTCCGGTCGGCGCCGGTGTGCCACTGACCGGTGACGGCGGTGAGCATGTTCGGCGAGCCCTGGATTGCCGTGCGCTGCATGTGGTGCAGCACGGAGCGGATGCCGCCCAGTTCTTCGCCGCCGCCCGCGCGCCCCGGGCCGCCATGGACCAGGTGCGGAACCGGGGAACCGTGGCCAGTGGAGGAACGTGCGTCTTCGCGATTGAGCATGTGCACGCGGCCATGGTGGGCGGCGATGCCGGTAACCAATTCGCGGGCCACCGCGGGATCGTTAGTGCACACGGAGGCCACCAGCGAGCCGGAACCGCGGGCAGCAAGGCGCACGGCGTCGGCGAGGTCGGTGTAGCCGAGCACCGAGGAAACCGGTCCGAAGGCTTCAAGGGAATGCACTTCTTCGGCTTCCGAGTCAGCCCAGCTGAGGAGCACCGGTGCCATGAAGGCCCCGTCTTCCACCACACCTACGGCCCCTCCAACCGAGGTGACCGACGGCGATTCGAGAGATCCGTACGCAAGCTCACCGCCGGCGTCGAGCATTGACTGGACGGCCGCGCGCACGTCGGCGAGCTGCTCCAGCGAAGCGAGGGCGCCCATGGTGACGCCCTCGGCGCGAGGGTCGCCGACCACGACGCGCTCGTTGATCCGGGCTCCGATGGCGGCGGCGACATCAGACGTCAATTCGGCCGGCACGAGGACGCGGCGAATGGCTGTGCACTTCTGTCCTGCTTTGACGGTCATCTCGGTGACAACTGCCTTGATGAAAGCGTCGAACTCGGGGGTGCCGGGAACGGCGTCGGGACCGAGGATGGCTGCGTTCAGTGAGTCCGTCTCGGAGGTGAACCGGACGCCGCCCTGAACCACGTTCGCGTGAGACTTCAGCGAATTCGCCGTTGACGCCGAACCGGTGAAGGAGACGAGGTCCCGGTAGTCGAGTTCGTCCAGGAGCGTGCGGGCAGAGCCGGAGATCAGCTGGAGCGAACCCGCGGGAAGGATACCGGATTCGACGATGGCCTTGACGGCTGCTGCCGCGACGTAGCCCGTGGGGGTGGCCGGTTTGACGATTGTCGGCACCCCGGCAAGGAATGCGGGAGCGAACTTCTCCAACATGCCCCAAACCGGGAAGTTGAAGGCGTTGATCTGGACGGCAACGCCGGGAATGCGGGTGTAGATGTGCTCGCCGGCGAACGAACCGTCTTTGGACAGGATCTCCATGGGCCCGTCCACGATGACCTGCGAGTTGGGAAGCTCGCGGCGGCCCTTGGAGCCGAACGTGAAGAGGACGCCGATTCCGCCGTCGATGTCGATCATGTTGTCGATCTTGGTGGCGCCGGTCTGCGAGGAGGATGCATACAGCTCCTCGCGCCGCCCGTTGAGGTACATGGCGAGCTCTTTGAGCTTGAGTGCCCGCTGGTGGAACGTCAGCTTGCCGAGTTCCGCCTGACCGGTGGTGCGTCCGTAGTTCACGACGGCGGCCAGGTCCAGTCCGTCGGTGCTCACGTTGGCGAGGACTTCCCCGGTGCTGGCGTCCCGGACGGGAACGGATTTGGCTTCAGGCGCCGGAGTCCACCACGCATCCTGAACGTAGCTGGGGACGGTGGCTACGTCTGTAGTTTCCGGGGCGACTGCTGTTGTGGTCATCGTCGACGGGTCCTTCCAAGGCACATGAAAGCGGCTCGGTCGATGCTGGATGGGCCAACATTACTGACCGGCCGTTCGGTAATATATACCAGCGTACATGAAGGACCGCCAGAGGTCAGCCCCCTTTTTGAGTGTGCTGACCTCAGTTGGCTCCGAGCTTCACCTTCAGCAGCGAAATCTCCCGATTCGTCACGCCATTGACCGTCAGGAACCGGGAGACATCGAGCCGGCCAAGGAACTCCCGCAATGCAACCCGCCTCCGTGCGAGCAAGGCTTCAAGGTCTTCGTCGGAAAGATAGGGATCGTGGGCGTGGGGTGCGCCGTGCGTGCGGTGGCGTTCGTTGATTCCACGCGCTGCCAACTCGTAGCCACGCACGATGTCCTCGTCACCCACTCCCGCCAGCCGTTGCAGCATGATGGCAATGATTCCGCTCCGGTCACGCCCCGCCGAGCAATGGACCACTACCTTGCCCTGCGATTCGGCTATCGCCCTGAAGACCTCCGCGATCCTTTCCCCGAACAGGGTGAGGTAGTCCGCGTACTGGCTCGGTTCCTTCAAGTAGGGACCAAAGAGTGCGGCAAAGTCGCCGTGGTCCGGATCCTCAGTCGGGCAATGTACGACGTCGATCCGAGCCTTTACGTCGTCCGGCACCGCGGGGTCCGTCTCGCGTGGCCGCCTCTCGCGCGAGGCGCGGAGGTCAACGACGGTGCGGACGCCGTCGTCGTACATTTGCCGCCACCCCTCTGCGGTGACCCATTCGTGGCGGCCCATCCGGTACACATCTCCAGCGATCCGCCATGCGTTTACGGCCCCGTCCCAGTGGACGCTTTCCAGGGGCACGGCAGCCGGGTTCCCATCCATAGGACTCAGCTAAGCACATCGGTCCGCTGGTGCGGGACGTGAGCGAGGATCGCGCTCAAGCAGACGGGACGTGAGCGAGGATCGCGCTCAAGCAGACGGGACGTGAGCGAGGATCGCAGCCACGTGGGCGAGGGACGGTCACGCGCCGTACTTGGACAGCCGGTACTCCAGACCGTTCCGGACTGCCGGCCACTCGTGCTCGAGGATCGAGAAAACCACCGTGTCACGGAGCACGCCATCCTTGGTGCGCGAGTGGTTCCGGAGCACCCCGTCCTGCTTGGCCCCCAAACGCGCGATCGCCTCGCGGGACTGGTGGTTCAGCCAGTGGGTGCGGAATTCCACGGCCGGGCAGCCCAGGGTTTCAAACGCGTGCCTGAGCAAGAGCAGTTTGGAATCAGGGTTGGTTCCTGTCCCATGCGACGAGGCCGCGTTCCAGGTGGAACCGATCTCTACCCGCGGAGTGTCGGCGTCGATATTCATGTAGGTCGTCATGCCGATGAGCTTGCCCGTGCTGTTCAAGCGCGTGGCGAAGGGCAGCATGGAACCTGCCTCCTGGAGACCCAGACGGCGTTCGATCTCCGCCGCCATTCCCTTAGGCGTGGGAACGGAGGTGTACCAGAGCTTCCACAAGTCACCGTCACGGGCGGCGTCCACAAGACCGTCGTGGTGCTCGGGCGCCAGCGGCTCGAGGGTCACGAATTTGCCGGTCAGGGTGATGGGTTCGATTGAAGTCACCCGGCTAGCCTAACCGGCTCCAGCGCTTAGTCGTTCCAGTCGAAGAAGCCCTTGCCCGATTTTCGGCCGAGCTCGCCGCGCGCCACTTTGTCGCGCAGTATCTGCGGCGGGGCGAAGCGGTCGCCCAGCGTGGAGTGCAGGTATTCGGCGATCCCCAGACGGACGTCCAACCCCACAATGTCCGTGGTCTTCAGCGGGCCCGTGGGGTGCTTGTAGCCAAGGACCATCGCGGCGTCGATATCCTCGGCGGACGCGACACCCTCCTCCACCATGCGCATCGCTTCCAAGGCAATGGCGACGCCAAGCCTCGAGGACGCAAAGCCGGGAGCGTCATTAACGACGACGGCGGTCTTGCCGAGCGCCTCGGTCCAGCTTTTCGCCGCTTGAGCGAGTTCGGGAGACGTTTCTTTGGCCAGCACCACTTCGATCAGCGTGGAGGCGGGCACCGGGTTGAAGAAGTGCAACCCAACAAAGTTGGCGGGCCTGCGGAGTTCGTTCGCGAGTCCTGTGACTGACAGCGAAGATGTGTTTGAGGCCAGGAACGCGTCCCCGGACAAGTGGTCTTCCACGGCTTTCAGCGCTGCGACCTTGAGATCGAAATCCTCAGGGACTGCTTCCACTACCAGGCCGCAGTGAATGAAGGACTCGTAATCCGTGGAGGTGCTGAAGCGGGACATGGCTTCTTCGGCCGATTCGCTGAGTGTGCCACGAGCTACGGACTTGGCCACGGCTTCTGCCACCCGGCCATGCGCGCCGGCTGCGGCCTCGTGGTCTCTCTCTACAACGATCACGGTGGCGCCCTTGGTCAGGAAGGCGTGTGCGATACCGGCGCCCATCCGGCCCCCGCCCAGGACTCCTACAACGTGCGGAATGGAGGGAACGGCTGTCATTTCTGGGTCCTGTCCTGCGTAGCGTCTGCGTTCTTTTGATCAGCAGATTTCTTGTCTCCAGACTTCTTGTCCAAAAACGCCTGCATACGGTCAAACTTTGCCTGGGATTCGAAGAGTATGCCTTGTGCCAAGGTGTCGATGAGGGGGTGGGCCTCCGCCGGGGCATGGAACACCGATTTGGTGATGCGAACGGCCATCGGATCCTGGCGGCCGATCCGGTCGGCAAGAGCGTGCGCCGCATCCATCAGCTCGGGCGCCTCAACAATGGAGGTGATGAGATTGATGCGGAGCGCTTCTTCGGCCCTCAGGACCGCGCCTGCCAAGAGGATCTCTTTGGCTTTCGGTTCCCCCACCAGTTCCTTGAGGCGCCACGTGGCACCGGCGGCAGCCATGATGCCCAGGCCTGTCTCCGGGTTTCCGATCCGGACGCTTGGCGTGCCGATCCGGAAGTCGGCGGCATAGGCCAGCTCCGCTCCCCCGCCGAGGCAATAACCATCCAGGGCGGCAATGACAGGCATTGGCAGTTTGGCGATGCGGACAAAGATCGTTGAATTTATGCCCTGCAAAGCGTCATCCCGGCGTCGTTCACGCAGCTGCCCGATGTCGGCACCCGAGGCAAACACACCGTCCGTTCCGGCGATGATCAACACTTTCGGGTTGCGCTCCAACTCGGCACACACGGCGTGGAGTTCATCAACCATCGCCTGGTCGATCGCATTGCGGACCTCGGGCCGATTCAAGAGCACAATAAGCCTGTCTTCGCGTTCCTCAATCAGGAGCGCCGTGAAGTCTTCAGGATTCAGTGCCATTACACGCCTTCCAGCAGCATTGCAGTCCCTTGGCCAACACCGATGCACATGGTGGCCAGGCCCAGCTTGGGGCCGGTCGACGAAGCGAGTTCGCGCTCCATACGGCCCAGGAGCGTGATCGCAATCCGTGAGCCGCTGGAACCGAGCGGGTGCCCCAAACTGATGGCGCCGCCGTCATTGTTGACGATGTCCGGGTCCAGCCCAAGGCGACGCATGCTCGCCAGGGACTGTGTGGCGAATGCTTCATTGAGTTCCACGGCTCCGAGCTGGTCAACAGTAAGTCCGGTACGCGCCAGGACCTTCTGCGTGGCAGGAACGGGCCCGATGCCCATGATTTCCGGTTCGCAGCCTGCGGAAGCGCCGTCGATGATCCGGGCGCGGGGCGTCAGGCCGAATTTTTGGATAGCGGATTCGGACGCAACGATGATGGCCGAGGCACCGTCATTGAGGGTGGAAGAGTTGCCAGCCGTCACCACTGAGCCACCGGGGACGACCGGCCGCAGACCCGCCAGGACATCCATGGTGGTTCCCTCGCGTGGGCCTTCGTCAGTGTCCACCACTGTTTCGGACTTCCGTGTTTTGACGGTGACGGGAATGATCTCGTCCTTGAAGCGACCGCCGGCAATGGCCGCCAGGGCGCGCTCATGCGAACGGACGGCGAACGCGTCAGCGTCCTCGCGGGAAATGTTGTCCACACGGCCCACTTCCTCCGCCGTTTCAGGCATGGAGTAGGTCATCTTGCCGTCACGCGAGAGCTCGCCCCTGGTGAAGAGTGGATTAGCGAAGCGCCAGCCGATGGAGGTATCGAAGATCTGGCCAGGCTTGGCGAACGCGGTGGCGGGCTTCTCCTGCACCCACGGCGCCCGGCTCATGGATTCGACGCCGCCGGCCACCACGATGTCCGCAGCACCGGACTTGATCATCTGGCTGGCCATGATGATCGCGCTCAGGCCTGAGGCGCAGAGGCGGTTCACGGTGATTCCGGGGATATGCAGGGGAAGTCCGGCAAGGAGGGTTGCCATGCGGGCGACGTTGCGATTCTCCTCACCGGCGCCGTTCGCATTGCCGAGGATCACCTCGTCAATGGCATCGGGATCGACGCCGGCACGGGCCACGGCTTCGCGGACCACCAATGCTGCGAGGTCGTCAGGACGGACGGAGGACAGTGCGCCACCGTAGCGACCGACCGGCGTACGGGCGCCGCCAACAAGAAAAGCCTCGACCATGAGAACATCCTTCGCGAAAGAGAAAGGGACCGGCATGGAATAATATACCGACCGTTCGTTCTATAAAGATTACACGGCCCAGCGGGACGGTCAACAGATGAAGCTCTCCGCCGGACCGCCCCTCCACCGCCTCAGATCACCCGAATTCCAAGGTGTCCGGCAAGCAAGGGCGCCATCAAGCTCAGCTGGTAATCGTCGATGACCACCCCCGCAAGCCCTGCAAGGCCGTTGATTCCGCGGAATTCCGAGGTCCGCAAGTCCACGTCCTTGAACTTTGCCCCGGTCACATCCAGGGTGCCGATGGTGCAATTCTTCAAAGCCACCCGCGTTCCAGAGCAACCCCCAAGATCGAGCTCGTTGATGATGCAATCCGAGATCTGGACGTCCATGAGCTTTGAGCCCCTGAGGTTCACATAATCCAGTTTCCCGCCGTCGATCCGAACGGAGCGCCAGGTGCCCTCATAAAGTTCGGCCGACCCCCAGCGTGGGTTGGTGATCTCCACGTCCTGCCAGGAGGTGCGCGCAGCCATCAGCACGGGCGCATACGGCTCGGCCAGAACACACTCCCGGAACGTTGCCCCACGGAGTTGAGCCTCGTTGAAGGACACCCCATTGAACTCGCACTCGATGAAATCCGCGCCACTGAGCTCCTCGCCATCGGCGGAAACCCTGGTGAGCCGGACGCCGTCGTACCGTTCGCCGCGCTGGAAATCCGGGGCGTCGTCGTCACGCAGTTCCTCCAACCGCACCGGGGAAATCTTGGGGGCCGCAACCTTCGCTGCCATCAGAGGGCCTCCGCCTTCCTGGAATCCTCCGGAAAATCCGGCAGGCCAGGGCAAAGCTTCCCCAATCCGGCGTTGGTATGCTGCGTCAAAGTGGTGGGTAGTTCCATGCTTCGAGCCTATCGTTGGGCCCTGACAAAAAGCTCCGTCATCCCGCCGGCGGCTTAGTTCCCAGGAGGCGTGTACGTGCAATGCGCCGTCCCGGCGATGCTGTTGCTCTGCTGCTTGGACACGGACTTTCCGTCGACCAGGATTTCACAACCGTAGCTCGGGTTGCCCGCGCTCCAGTCATCGTTGCGCACGTAGAGGCTGAGGCGTCCATCGGATTTGGCCTGGACTGTGTTTGTGGAGTCAGTGGTGGCGTCGAAGGTGCGGTTGCTCGAGCTCTCGTCGCCGCTGGCGGACCAGCTTGAGTCTACTGAGGCCTGGCTGTTCGGGGTCACTTTGAACTCGACGGACACGTCCTTGGAAGTCTTGTCGCTCGTGGAGCTGGAGTACCCCTGGTAGTACGCGCAAGCCGCACTGGCACCTTTACCCTCGCCGCTCTCTTTCGCCACCGATGTGCCATCGATGAGAATCTCGCAGGTGACTTTGGCCGCCGTTATCTCCCGGTCCGTCGAGGTCGCCGAAACCCGCAGTATGTCTTTACCTTGGGCGGTGAATTCTGTCGCGTAGTCCTTGCTGACGGTGACGTCCGAATCTCCGGTCGGTTCAGCCACGCTCACATCGGTGGGCGTGGACGTAGTCACGATGTATTTGACGGAGACCTGCGTGTTCTGGTCCTCGTTGTATTTTTGGAGAGGTCCGAGTCCCGAACTGATCGCCATGTTGCCCAGGATCGCTAAAACGATTATCAGGACCGTTACGACGATGCCGAGCAGACCCAGGCCCTTCCCGGTCCAAGCCATGACCTTGCCGTCAAACTTTTTCACCAGGGACACCGCGCCCAGGACGATGGCGGCGACGCCGGCCACCAGCGCCAGGAAGTTGATCACCGGGATCCAGGCCAAGAGCAGGGACATGATGCCGCAAACCAGCGAGGCAATAGCCACGCCCTTCATGCCCGACGGCGCCGGTGGCAGTTGAGTGTGTGCGGGCAAGCCATGGCCCGGGCCGCTGACGCCTACTCCGCCTTGGACATAACCACCGTACTGCGGTGTACCGCCGTAAACGGCGCCCTCGACCATCTGGCGCTGGGCGTTGAAGGGCTGCTCTCCCGGCTGACGGCCGTCAGCTCCGTGACCGCTCGAGGGGGTGTTGTTTGACAAGGCGTCCTCCGAGTATTAGTCAAATGACTGTAGTAATTGGCGGTCCCCATCCTAACCGTCGTCGAGACCCCTAATCGCGAAGCTCGCGTGACCATCTCAGTGGCCCCACGTCACTAACGGGGGTTTCTGAATTTGGGCGGCGACGGAGTCTCCGTGGGCGGCATTAGCATGGGTGGGGTGAACGAGAAGATCACCATCCAGGTCGACCGGGACAGCGTCAGCATGGGCGACGACATGCGCACCCACAACCGCAAGCTGGAGGTCGAACACGGCACCACGCTGGACGCACTCATCGTCCTCACCGCACCGGACATTCACGTGCCGGGCTGGGCCTGGGTCGCGCTGGTTGAAGGTCGGCCGCGCGCGGTCTGGTCCTTCGACCACGGCGTGATGCTGCTTGGCGAGGATTCCGAGATCGTCAGCAACGGCGACGCCATGCAGGTCCATTTCCGCTACGTTCCCGGGACGGATCCGCACTGGCTTCGCGAACGACTGCCCGACGGAGCTGTGGTGGACTGGGAGGCCCTCGAGGCCGAGTACCGGCCTCTGCGTCGCGCGGCATGGGAGCAGGAACAGCGGCGCCTCGAGGCCGAGGATCCCCGTCGTCTTCTCACCCCTGAGTGCGTTGCGGCGATTCATTCCCTCGGGGGCCAGGGCGATCTGCACAACGCCCGGATGTACCGCTTCACGCTCTTCGGGACCACCTGGTCCATTCAGTTTTCGAACACCATGTTTCTGGTGTACCGCGGCGGGGGAGGAAGAGGACCGATCGCCTCCCTGAGACCGGCGCCGTTGGCCGAAAGCTGGCTCGTCGCGGCGGTCGCGGCGGAAAGCCGGGGCCAGCACGGGCTTCCACCGATTCCGGTGGTGCCCGCCCATCCGGGTCCGGCACTGACCGTCGAGACCGACCCTTCCGGGACGCCTCTGCGGTGGACAACGCCCCAGGGTGCTGTGCATGCGACGTTCGAAGATGCGATGTCCGCGGCCTGCTACCCTCTCGCCGTCGGACGATCGGTTCCCGAGGTGCTGGCCGCAATGGATCCAGGGCCGCAGGCCAGCGGTAAGTCAGATGCGCATGGAGGCGATAACCCCGGCATCATCGAGCGATCAGACTCGGCAGGTGTTTGCCTCGTGACCCCTTCGGACAGCAACGACCATCATCGGAAGCGACGCCGTCTCCGGGCCCGCGCAACCGGCGGTGGCCTGATCGCGTCCGTGCTGGTCGTCTTCGGTTGCGTTCTGCTTTTTACACTGGTCCGGACGGCGCCGGGTCTCGCCCCGCTTGGCATCACCGACTTGGCGCTCGGCCTATGCGCGTTGCTGATCAGCGCGCTTGCTTTCAGTGCGGGTCGACGGAAGCCGGTCACTCCCCAGTCAACCGGCGCCCTGAACCTGATACGCGTGGTGACCTATGCGGTCGCCGTCGGAGGCATGATTGCAACGATTGCGGGCGGCCTGGCGATCGTCCCTGCAATCGGCATGGCGCTGCTTGGACTGTTGACTGCTTTCGTCGTGGATCTCCTCGCCGTAGGCATCCTCCGCGACATCCGGCAACAGGGGGCGTGAGTCAATAACCAGCGCCTACACGAATAGTCTTCACGTCTCCGCTTGAACCAGAAGGAGAGCCGCACCCATGGCAACCATCGACTTGAGCACGCCAAGCCAGGCCGCAGGGGGATCGTCCGCGCTGAGGGGTTACCTCGCCGAGCCCAAAGGAGAGGGGCCTTTCCCGGCGGTGGTGATGATCCACGAAGCCTTCGGGCTGGATGATGTGATGCGTCGCAACGCAGACCGCCTGGCGACGGCCGGCTACTTGACCCTCGCGGTTGACCTCTATAGCGACGGCGGTCCCAGACACTGCCTCGTCGCAACCATGCGCGCCATGCTTTCGGGCACAGGGCGGGCGTTCACAGACATCGCCACCGCCAAGGAGTGGCTCCGGAAAGATGAGAGGTGCACGGGAAAGGTCGGGGTCATCGGGTTCTGCATGGGCGGCGCTTTCGCGCTGCTTTCAGCCAATGACGGCTTTGATGCGGCTTCCGTCAATTACGGCCAACTTCCGCGGGACCTGCACGGCGCCCTCGAAGGCGCCTGTCCCGTCGTCGCCAACTACGGCACCAAGGACCGGACCTTGCCGGGCGCGGCGGCCAAGTTGGAACATGCCCTCTCCGAGCTCGGCATCGAGCACGACGTCAAGGAATTCCCGACGGCGGGCCACGCCTTCATGAACGACGCGCCGGTTGGCCCCAAGCCACTCCGACCGCTGATGCGGGTCATGGGGATCAAGCCGGATCCCGCGGCGGCCCCGGAAGCATGGCACAGGATCGAAGAGCATTTCGCCAAGCACCTTCGCGGCCGCTGATGCAAAACGGCGGGCGCCCCCAGGGTGACGTCATCACCGGAAGGAGGCACCCGCCGTCGAGCGTTATAAGCCTTAGCTGAACAGCTCGCTCTTGGGCTCGTTGTTCTTGACCTTCTGCCAGCCTAGCCACAGAACCAGGGCGAAGAACGGGATGGTCGCCAGGGTCCACAGACCCAGGAGGAACACGTCGCCGGTGGCCTTGTCAGTCATGGTGTCGAAACCGATCAGCACGGTGATGGCCAGCAAAGCCACCAGGCCGAGCCAACTGGTCCACGGTGAGCCGGGCATCGGCAGGGAGGACACGGCCCCCTTCTTCTTCCGCAGCGCGATCTGGCTCGCGAAGATCGAGCCCCACGTGAAGATCACGCCGATGGACGCGGTGTTCAGGGCGAGGTCGAAGGCGTGCGAGCCGCCAAGCCAGATGTTCAGGAGAATGCCCACCAGGTAGACGCCGCCGATGGCCAGGATGGCTGCATAGGGCACGTGGCGGCTGGACATCTTGGTGAGCCACTGCGGGGCGTGCCCATTGTTGGCCATGGTGCGGAAGATACGGCCGATCGAGTACAGGCCGGAGTTGCAGGAGGAGAGCGCAGCAGTGATGACGATCATGTTCATCACATCACCCATCCAGCCCAGGCCCATCTGCCCGAACACGGTGACGAACGGGGAAGTACCCGCCTTGTACTGGTCGGACGGGAGCAACATGGCCAGGAGGGACACGGAACCGACGTAGAAAACAACAATGCGGATCACGACGGCGCGGATCGCCTTGGGCACTTCGCGTTCCGGGTTCTGCATCTCACCTGCGGTGATGCCGACGAGTTCGATGGCGTTGTAGGCGAAGATGACTGCATTGAGGACCAGGATCATCACGAGGCCGCCCTTGGGGAACATGCCGCCTTCGTCGTGGAAGAGGTTGCCCACGGATGCGTGGCCGGCACCCACCTGGGCGTTAGTGACCACCATGAAGGTGCCCACGGCCAGGAAGATCACGATTGCGGCGACCTTCAGGCAGGAAGCCCAGAATTCGAACTCACCGAATGCCTTGACGCTGAACAGGTTCACGGCCACCAGCAGCACCAGCGCTGCGATGGCGGACAGTTCAACGGGAACATTCGGGAAGAAGAACTGGAAGTACAGGCCGATCGCGATCAGCTCGGCGATGCCCGTCATGGCCCAGTTGATGAAGTACATCCAACCGGAGAGGTAGGCGCCCTTCTTGCCGAACATTTCACCCGCGTAGCTCACGAAGGAGCCCGAGGTCTGCCGGTACATGATGAGTTCGCCCAGGGCGCGCATCAGCAGGTAAGCGATGACGCCGGCAATGGCGTAGGAGAAAATCAGGGCCGGGCCCGTGGAGGCCAAACGGCCACCTGCGCCCATGAACAGGCCGACGCCGATCGCGCCGCCCATTGCAATCATGGTCACGTGGCGGCGGCTCAGGGTCTTCTGGTAACCCTCGGCGCTGAGGGAGGAACCGACGGCGGTGGTTGAAGCCGTCTGGTTCTTGAGGTCTGTGGAGGTACTTTGCGGCACAGCTGTTCCTTGTGGGTCGGGGTGTTGCTGTTGTGGTTGCGCCGGTGCCGGAGCACGGACGACTTTGGCACACAAAATTCGGGCTATTCCGGTTTTAGGAGTCCGCTGTGTGATCCAGGCCGCAGAACGCCGAACGTTCGCGCAACCCGTCTATCTTACGGCATGTGACGCGGCACCCGTGACGCAGGCAACAAAGCTTGCTGTCAAAGCATCATGCGGCCATTTTCCATGCGACGGCGCAGCCAGTGGCCGCCACCGAGGCGGGGATGCGGCCGGAAGAGGGGCTGCTGTCAGGACTCCATCGGTCCGGGTGGCGAAGATAGGCTGGTCGCATGGGCACCATATCGACTCGTAACAGGCTTTACCGGTTCAACGCCCTTGATGCTGCGGCCGTCGCCGCCTACGTGGGTTTCACGTTGTACTTCAGCCTCGCCGGCGATTCCGTGGAACGGTTGATGCTGCAGCTCTTTCCCGAGCCGGCCACTGCGTCCTACGCGGTAAATGCAGTCTTCTACGCAACCGTGGGTGTCTTCGCTGCTGCTTCGGCCTGGCGCGTGGTTGGCCGTGATTTCAGGATCCTTGCCACCCGGCCTTGGTTCACGCTGGGCATGGTGCCCTTGGCCGTGGTGGTCATGCTCATCATCACGGCGATCTTTGTCGGGGTGATCGGTGGCGTGCAGAACTCCGAAAACCAGTTGGGAATCCAGGGCCTGCTGCAGCATGTGCCGGCGTGGTTGATGGTCCCGTTGCTGGTGGTCCTTGGGCCATTCGTGGAGGAGTACCTGTTCCGGCACCTGCTGATCGGCAAGTTGTCGCAATATGTGAACATTTGGATCTGTTGCCTGGTGTCGGTTGTGGTGTTCGCTTCAATCCACACCGTTGGCCGGGAAGGGCTGGCGCTGTCCGCACTTGCCCCGTATCTGGGGATGGGCGTGGTGTTGGTTGGCGTGTATGTGTGGACGGGCAAGAACCTGATGTTCTCCTACTTCGTGCATGCGGCGAAGAATTTGTTGGCCGTGGTCCTCATCTATGCGATCCCTGCCGAGCTCCTCCCCAACTAAACCCAACGGGGAACCCGGACGGAAAGTGACCGCATCCCACTACCCGACCACCCGCCCGGGGGCCTAGCGTAAGCAGCATGACACTCAATATCCAGGTAGTAGTGGACTGCAAGAAGCCCCACGAATTGGCGGACTGGTGGGCCGAAACCCTCGAGTGGACGGTGGAACCCCAGGACGAGTCGTTCATCCGATCCATGATCGAGCAGGGCTATGCCTCGGAGGACCAGACCATCACGCACAAAGGCAAACTTGTCTGGGCCGAGGGCTGCGCGATTGTTCCGGCCGAGGACAAGGACGCAAAGCACGGCCGGCGCATCCTCTTCCAGACCGACCCGAATCTCAAGACCGTGAAGAACCGCGTTCACTGGGACGTCCGCCTGGATGGCCGGGACAAGGACGTAGTCCGCAAAGAACTCGAAGCGCGCGGGGCCACACACCTGTGGACCGCCAACCAAGGACCGCACGAGTGGCACACCATGGCCGACCCCGAAGGCAACGAGTTCTGCATCAGCTAAGGCAATTACTAGACTCGGACTGTGAACAACGATCTTCCTGCCAAGGTTTCCGACGTCTTTGACCCCTCACGCTGGCGCACCGTTTCCGGCTTCGACGACTTCAAGGACATGACGTACCACCGGCAGGTCGAGCGTTCAGCCGACGGCGTGGTCAAGGATCTCCCCACGGTCCGGATCGCCTTCAACAGGCCCGAGGTTCGCAATGCGTTCCGCCCGGGGACAGTGGACGAGCTGTACCGTGCCATGGACCACGCCCGCATGACCCCGGACGTTGCCACGGTCCTGCTCACGGGCAACGGGCCCTCTCCCAAGGACGGCGGGCACTCATTCTGCTCGGGCGGGGACCAGCGGATCCGTGGCCGCGACGGCTACCGCTACGCGGAAGGCGATACCCAGGAGACGATCGACCCCGCCCGCGCCGGCCGCCTCCACATCCTGGAAGTCCAGCGATTGATGCGGACCATGCCCAAGGTGGTCATCGCCGTCGTGAATGGCTGGGCAGCAGGCGGCGGCCACTCGCTCCATGTGGTCAGCGACCTCACCATCGCTTCGCGTGAACACGGCAAGTTCAAGCAGACGGACGCCACAGTGGGAAGTTTCGACGCCGGATACGGCTCAGCGCTGCTGGCCCGCCAGATCGGGCAGAAAGCCGCGCGGGAGATCTTCTTCCTTGCCCGCGAATATTCCGCAGAGGACATGGTCCGCATGGGCGCAGTCAACGAAGCCGTGGACCACGAACGCCTGGAAGAAGTCGCCCTCGAGTACGCCGCGGACATTGCGCGCCAATCACCCCAGGCCATCCGCATGCTCAAATTCGCCTTCAACCTGGCCGATGACGGGCTCGCCGGGCAGCAGGTCTTCGCCGGGGAGGCCACACGCCTTGCGTACATGACGGACGAAGCCGTGGAGGGCAAGGAAGCCTTCCTCCAGAAGCGCGATCCCGACTGGTCCAACTTCCCCTACTACTTCTAGGACCCGTCGTGGACATCGATCCGATTCTTAAAGCACTCGCTGCCGCCCTCCACGGCGAGGGTCCCGCCGTCGAACTCGTCACTGACCCAAACGGCCGCCCGAGCGCCGTCCCGGTGGAAACCAGCGTGGAGGATGCTGCGGTGGTTGTCCGCACTTCCGGGTCCACCGGAGCTCCGAAGGCCACGGTCCTCACCGTCGATGCCCTTGCAGCCTCTTCCATGGGGACGGCGGTTGCGCTGCGCGGCGAAGGCCAATGGCTCCTGGCCCTGCCTCTCCAGTACGTTGCCGGCATCCAGGTGCTGGTGCGTTCCCTGTACGCCGGAACGCGCCCGTGGGCCATGGACCTGTCCGGCGGATTCACGCCTGAGGCCTTTACGGAAGCCGCGCAGGAACTGACGGATAAGATCCGCTTCACGTCCCTGGTACCCACCCAGTTACAGCGGCTCCTGGACTCCCCCGCCCCGGAAACCCTGGCTGCGCTGCGCCGGTTCAACGCGATCCTGTTGGGCGGCGCCCCGGCGTCGCCTGAGTTGCTCGCCAGCGCGCAGGCTGAAGGCCTGAAGGTGGTCACCACCTACGGCTCAGCCGAGACGTGCGGCGGCTGCGTGTACGACGGCGAGCCGCTGGACGGCGTCGAAGTCCGCCTTGGCGAAGGTGAGCTGGAGGGCCGGATCCTGCTGGGCGGCGCGACCGTCGCCGCCGGCTACCTGGACGCTCCCCCTGCATCCAACGCGGCCTTCTTCGAAGAGGACGGCACCCGCTGGTACGTCACCGGCGACCTCGGCGAACTGTCCGGGGAAGGCAAGCTCACCGTCCTGGGACGGGCCGACGACGTCATCATCACCGGCGGCGTCAAAGCCTCCGCCGCGTACATCCAAAGCAAGCTTGAAGAGCTCGACGGCGTCAGGGCAGCTTTCGTGGCTGGTGTTCCGTCCCGCGAGTGGGGCCAGGCCGTGGCGGCGTACGTAGCCATGGACGACCCCACACCTGAGGGCATCAAGGGATTCACCGCGAGGCGCGAGGCTGCCCTGGGCCTGCTGGCCCCGAAGACCGTGCTTGCAGCCGGCGAACTGATCATGCTCCCGAACGGAAAACCGGACAGGCTGGCCATGATCGAACAACTGGACGCACTTCATCAGGGACAATAGACAAGTTCTTCACTGACGACTCTGACTCAAGTTCAATGCGAAACACACGAGGTACTGCACGTGGCGACAGCTGCACAATGGATTCAAGGGGCCCGGCTCCGAACACTGCCCGCGGCGATTGCGCCGGTCCTGATCGGCTCCGCAGCGGCATTCGAACTCCATGCTTTCCGGCTGCCCAATGCCATCCTTGCGGCGCTGGTGGCCCTCCTGCTGCAAGTGGGCGTGAACTACGCCAACGACTACTCCGACGGCATCCGCGGCACGGATGAGGACCGCGTCGGGCCGCTTCGCCTGGTGGGTTCGGGCGTCGCCAAGCCCGAGCAAGTGAAATGGGCCGCGTTCGGGCTGTTCGGTCTGGCCATGATCTGTGGCCTCATCCTGGTGATCATCACGCAGGCCTGGTGGCTGATCCTGGTGGGAATCGGCTGTGTCCTGGCCGCCTGGGGATATACGGGAGGAAAGAACCCTTACGGCTATCTGGGCCTCGGCGACGTCTTCGTGTTCGTATTCTTCGGCCTCGTGGCCACGCTGGGAACCACCTACACGCAAGCCGGCCAGGTAAGCCTGCCAGCCGTCATCGGCGCGATCGGCACCGGGCTCATTGCCTGCGCCCTGCTCATGGCCAACAACGTCCGGGACATTCCCACGGACACCGCCGCCGGCAAGCGTACGTTGGCGGTACGGCTGGGCGACCGCCACGCCCGGGAGAGCTACGTCCTGATGCTCGGCGTGGCCATCCTGCTGGTCATCGTCCTGGCACCCACCAAGCCGTGGATGCTGATTGTGCTCCTGCTGATCCCGGCCTGCCTCATGCCGGCGTGGCTCATGGTCAACGGCAAGAAGCGCAAGAGCCTCATTCCGGTGCTCAAGCAGACCGGCCTGATCAACCTCGGCTACAGCGTGCTGTTCTCGCTCGGACTGATCCTGACCCGCATCTGATCGCTAGAGGGAACCCGGGCGCTTGTCGTTGTTGATGGCAACGTCCGGGTTCTGCTCAACCAGGGTGTCCTCGGCGTCGGCATCCTCCACCTCACCCGCTGAGCGGATGGGCTTCGCGCGGCCCGAGAAGCGCTCCCGCATGGCCCCGGTTGCAGCGTCGCGCTGCTTCTGGAAGAACAGGTAGCTGATGGCAAAGGCAATCAGCCCGGCAAAGATCACTGCCAGGACCACTCCCGTCCCCAAAAACAGGAAAAGCACGAACAAAGGCACGAACAGCGCCAAACGGATCAGGGAATACTTCAGGAAAGCCACCATCCAAGTTTAGCCGCCCGGATGGTTGCACTCTGATCACACCCCCAAGAAGGCATCCAGCGAAGACCGTTGGGCGACTAGACTTGGTGCATGCTCCGCGTTGTTGGCGTCGTCGTCGTCCTGGTTGTCTTCGTGTACGCCCTCATCGATGTGATACGTACGGACGGCAGCGCAACCCGCGGCATCTCCAAGCCGGCCTGGATCATCGTGATGCTGGTCCTGCCCGTACTCGGGGCCCTCCTCTGGTTCATCTTTGGCCGCCCATACGGCAAACCGAGTTCCCAGCCGGCCCGCCGCTACCCCACAGCCCCGGACGACGATCCGGAGTTCCTGCGCAACCTTGAGGCACGCCGGCGGAACCAGGCCGAGGAAGAACGGCTCAAGAAACTCAAGTCCGAACTTGAAGCCAAGGAACGCAAGCTCAAGGACTCCCAGGGCAAGGACGCCGGCACCGGCAGGAAAGCGCCCGGGTTCAACGCAGGCGAAGCCAAGCGCGGCGAGCCGGACCCACACGATACCGACGAGCTGAAGTAGGCGCCATGGCCCAGCAAGCTGATGAATCACGCTCCCTCCAGGAAAGCACCGGGAAGCCACTCAGCGGGCCACCACAAAGCACTCCAGCACCACCACGCCCGGGCGTCTCCTTCGCCACGCCCCCACCCATCGCTGCTGTAGTCCGGCCGCCCGCACCTGCCCGGCTGGCGCGGGCTTTCTGGGTGGTCAGCTTCATGGCCGGGCTGGCCGTGATCATGACTGATTTCCTGGGCCGCAACGCCCATTTCGAACGGCTCAAAGGCGTTGTTAGCGGATTGGTCCAGGATGGTGACGCGAAGGCAATCGACGGGGCCACCGCCGTCGTGTTCCTGGGCAGCCTCGGCCTGCTCGCGGTGGTCACCGCCATGGAAGCGGCTTTCCTGGCCATCGTCTTCAAACGCCGTCCGTGGGCCCGCTGGGTCCTGGCACCCGTGGTTCTGCTGCACGCGGTGGTAACCGTTGTCATCGCGGATTTCCTCATCGCGCCCGGAGCCGACGGCATCCTGGTGATCGTGCTGCTGGCCGCCCAGTACATCCTCGCAGCCGCAGGCCTGCTCCTGCTCTTCCTGCCGTCGGCCTCGGCATGGCTTTGGAGCGAACGGCGGGCCGCGCCTGAACCGCAGTCCTTCCAGCGCACCTAACGGGATGCGGGGATGGCCGCGAGCATCCCTTCACAACTACGGATCACTACCCGGCAGGCATCAAGGGACGAAGGGTCTGTGAGGGGGTTTTCCGCGATGATGCGCCAGCGGTCAAGCCCGGCACGAGCCGCTTCGTTGATCGCTTCCCCGGACGGATCCGGGGGCAAGCCAAGCCTCATGGCAGGTGCCGTGCCACGCCCGCCCACCAACCGTTCCGCCTCGGTCGCCAACTCGGGACCAAGCACCACGCCACCGGTACGCAGTTGGGCCAGGAGTTTCAGTTCACGGAACTCGTGCGCTCCCGACTGCAGGCGTTCCATGGCCGTCGCCAGCGGCGTCGCGGCATGGTGCCCGGCGTTTTGCAACAGCGCTTCGAGGCCCACGACGGCGGCGCGCGCCTTGAGTGCATCCGCGCGTGTCTGGAACAGCGCAGAAATTGTTTGGAGCAGTTGGCCCAGCCCGCTCCGTCTGGCGAGCTCGTGGGCCAGGGCCGTGGGATCGTCAAGGCCTCCGCGGATGAGTGCAACTCCCAGCCGGATCCCGAACAGTCCAAAACGGTTGACCAGGGACGCCCGGGATTCCGGGTCGATCCCGGCAGGTTCGACGGCCCGGACGAATCGGTCGGCGGACAGCAGGGTCCTCTCCCGTTCAGGGCGTTCCATTCCTGCGAGCAGTCCCATCGCGCGGTACTCGGCCTGGCGCATGGTTCGTGCGCTTTGCGCGAGCAAACCCGCCACAGGGACCACTCCCAAGGCCAGGGGTTTCAAGTTTTCATCACGGCTGTAGCGGTCAGCGATCACCGCGGCGGAGATCAACGAATCAATCCGCCCGGCACCGATCTCATCAGCCCTGGACAGGACCGCGAGCGCATTGACGGTACCGGAGCCCCCGGCGGCCTTGTCCTTGAAAGACTCGAGGAAATTTACATCCGAGGCGTGCAGGTGGCGCATGAGGTAGATGACGGCGTCGGCGGCGGAAGGCGCATTCTCAGGGAGCAGGAAGGCTGTCGAACGGCCGGACACGTCCTGCGAGAGCGAGGCGATTCCCGGAGTGTCGATCAAGGTGAGTTCCTGCAATCCCGGTGCGGGCCAGTCAACTACCAAGCGCTCTACGTCCTCGGGTTCGCTCCCACCGAGGGAAAAGACCAATCGACCGTCTTCACGGGTGACAGGTAGCGCCCGCGGATCGCCAAGCTTGGGTATGAGCGTCACGCGTGGGGTGGTCCCGAACCGGTACCACGTGACGATCCTGGTGCACTCCCCCGCGTCGGTGGGGGCAATTTCTTCCCCGATGATGGCGTTGAGGAGAGTGGATTTGCCGGCTTTGACCATGCCTGCCACGGCAATCCTCAGGGGTCCCGAGAGCCTGGCTTCCAGTTCGGACAGAATCGCGGTCGCAGCAGGGTCGTTCCGGAATACTTCCTTGGCTGTTTGGAACAGGGCAGCGGTTTCTTCGATAAGCCCGGCACCCGGAGGCTCCGCCCCGTTCATCCGGCCCGCACCGCTGCAGCCCGTGGCCGGGGACCTTCGTCTGCAGGTTGCGTTGCCGGCGGCTGTTGCAGAACGACGGCGGCCTGGTTCAAGGCGTCCACTTTCTTCAGCCGGGCCCGGATTTCCCTGATCCGCAGATCGCGTTCCACCGCATAGCCAGCAGCGGCCTTTTGGGCAGCGGCCACGGAATCCGTGAGCGAACGGTGATGTTCGTCGGCCAAGTCCGTGAAGTGGTCCCGCGTGGCACGTTGAACCAGCCGCAGACGGTCCTTGAGCTGCTTGCCTACCTGGAACACGACGTCGTCAACCTGCTTCCGCACCAACGCTTTGGCCTCGGCCTGCCGGCGTTTAAGGCGTGCTTCCTTCTCTTCCCGGTACGCTTTCCGCCCCAATAGCAGCCCGGCGCCCACGGACAGCGGGTTGATCAAGGCCAAACCGAAGATTCCAGTGAGGAGACCAAACATCAGCACTCCACCGTAGGAGCCCCGCATCCCTATCAGCACCTTTTGGACGGGTGCCATCCGACCGTCCTCCAAGGTGGGCATGTCGCCGACGGGATCCAGGACGCCTCCGCTGTCAGCCACCTGCATGAGCGGAAGGGCAACTTCGTCCTGGGAAAAGTGTTCGGCAACCCTCCCGGCAAGCCATTGGGCCCGTTCACTCGTCCAGACGAAAGTGTCCGAGATCGCAGCCGCCGCGCTTTGTTCCAGCCACTTGGAGAACTGTTCCCAGGCAGGACCGGGATCTCCCTGGTCGATCGCCGCCTCGGCCTCGCGCTGGATCCGGCGGAGCCGGTCGCGGAGATCGTATTCCATGTCCGCTATGAGGTCCCCGATGCCGTCGTTCAGGGTGGTCTGCCAGCGGGCGGAGCGTTTCCTGAGCGCGTCGGCCTCCTGTTTTGCCGATTGCAGTTCGGCAATCATGTGCGGCGTGCCCTCGGGGTTTTCCAGCGCGGCCAGTTCTGCCTGCAGGGACAGCCGGAGGTGCTCAGTCACGGAGAGGAGGTCCTGGGATACCGATCGCCGCTGGATTGCCGCGGCCTTTCCGACGATGTTGTCCCGCAGGTAGCTGATCAGTTCCGGAAAACCCGATTCCTCGTTCAACTCCTGGTCGTGCAGGAGTGCGGCCTGCAGGCGGAGTTCGGAGGAGACCGGAAGCAACGGAATGCCGGGCCCGACGTCGGCCAAGTGCTGCCGGTCAAGTCCGGCCACCTGCCGCCAGCTTGGATACAGATCGGTTTTGGAGAGGACGCAAAGAACATTCGGGCAGACCCTCATGGCCTGCCGGAGGAAACGCATTTCAGGTTCGGTGTACTCCTGTGAGGCATCAGAGACGAACACCACCGCATGGGCGGACGGCAGCGCGGTGAGGGTGGTGAGCGTGTGGGTTGAACCGAGGCCGCCCACGCCCGGCGAATCGACGATCGAGAGGCCTCCACTCAGGAGTCGCCGGGGAAGGGACACTTCAGCTGCGGCGAGGTTCCTGGCATTTCCGGGATTCCCCGCCTCCGACACATAAGCCGCCAGCTCATCAAGGTTGATTTCCCGGCGCTCCAGTTGGGGATCACCGGTCGACAGTTCGGCCGCGGGATCCTGTCCGGCCTCCTTGGGGACCAGGACCACAGCCGAGGCAGGGTCGCCGTGCTTTACCACCGTGGGTACGGACGTTGCGATGTCATCATCTACCGGACAGACCGGAGCGTTGACCAACGCGTTGATGAGTTGGCTCTTGCCCTGTTTGAATTCCCCCACCACGATCACGCGGACACTCGGATCAAGCAAACGACGCCGGCTCTGTTCCAGCCGCCGTCGGAGGTCGCTCCGCTCACCCGCCCCGACCAGTTCGATGCCCTGGTCAATCAGGGCGGCCAGTCGTTCTGATTCCGTCACAGCTGCTCCTTTGCTTCCGCGCCCGTACCTACCGGCAAAAGCGCCCGGCAGGTGGTTTCCCGCCTGCCGGGCACTGCCGGGAACTGATTGGAATTGCTAGTGGGCCGGGTCGTAACCGTGGTCCGGTGCCGGAGCGAGGTCCAAATCGACATCGTTGTCGGCCACCACCACGGAGTGTTCGGCGTCGATGTCGGTGTAGTCAACGTTGAGTTCGTTGTCCTCGACGTTGATGGAGTTGTCATTGTTCGAGTCGTGGACCGAATTGTCCGTCAGCGTGTTGCCGTTGAGCGAGTCGTTCACGGAGTTATCCGTCAACGTATTGCCGTTGAACGAATCGTTCACCGAGTTGTCCGTCGCCGAGTTGTCGGTGTTGAAGGAATCCTCGATCTTGACGTCGATATCGGCGTCCACGTCCACGTCCGTGGAGTTGTCGTTGTACGAGTCCGACGTGGTGGTGGTGTTGCCCGAATGGTTGCCGTTGAAGGAATCGGAGACATTCGTCGAGTTGTCCGAGTTGTCGCTGTTGTCGGTCACCGAATTGTCGTTGTACGAATCGTTCGTCGAGTGGTCGGAGTTGTCAGTGTTGAACGAATCCCTGACGTCCACGTCAACATCGACATCCGTATTGTAGGAGTCCTTCGTGACCGAGTGGTCCGAGTTGTCGTTGAAGGAGTCCCTGACGTCGATGTCGGTGTTGCCCACGTTAACGTCGCCGTCTCCCTGGGAAATGATGTTCAGCGAGTGGTCGTCGGAGTTGTCGTTGTTCGTAGTGGTCGTGGTGGTCGTGGTGGTGTTGCCCGAGTCGCGGACATCGTCGCCGGCGGCGATGGCACCGTCACCCGAAGCGATCACTGCTTCCTGGTTGAAGACCTGGCTGACATCCCCGTTGGCCCAGATGTTCTGGTTCACGGATTGGTCGTTGATCGTGTCGCGGTCGTCGATGATGGTGGTGTAGGAGTAGTTGTTCACCACGTGGATGAGCTGCTGGACAGCGTGGGCGTGATCGTCCCAGTCGCCACCGCCACCACCGCCGTGCCCATGATCGTCGTCGTGATCATCATCGCCATGGCCATCCCAGCCACCGCCGCCGTGACCATGATCGTCGTCGTGATCATCATCGCCGTGACCATCCCAACCACCACCGCCATGCCCGTGATCGTCGTCGTGATCATCATCGCCGTGACCATCCCAACCACCACCGCCATGCCCGTGATCGTCGTCGTGATCATCCCAGCCGCCGGTGTTGCCGCTGCCGCCGCCGGGAGCGTGATGAACGCCGCCGCCGGTGGTCGCGTGGTTGCCACCGGTGTTGTATTCGCGATCGAACGACGAGCGGGCGTTGATCGGGGCGTAGTCGAGAACCACGGGACGGACTGCGTCCACGTCGGCTGAGGAAACGTTGTGCAGTCCCGCGGCTGCCAGGGCAGCTTCCGGATCGCGGACAAAGTCTTCGGCGGCCTCTGGATTGTTGAACAGGCTCATCAGGAACTGCACGAGCTGTTGTGCGAGTGTTGGCATTGGAACGCTCCCTCAAATTGTGTGTTGGTGGGGAAAACGCCCGGCGCCGTTGCCGGGCTTGTTTCCAAACTATGGCTGGGGGAAGGGACCGGGCATCGGGTTCCGTCCCCCTACCCGCTGCCCCGCCGTTAGGGGATCCATCGGGATTCCGTTAGGGGGTGGGGGTGTTACTCCCTTGGCGGCGTCGCCTCCCCTAAGGCCAGCCTGAGACGGACCAGCAGGTCGGAGCGGTTTTCCGCCCCCAAGCGTCGACGCATCCGGGCAACATGGTGTTCGGCAGTGCGCGGCGAGATGTAGATTGCCTCCCCGATTTCCCGGTAGGTCCTGCCTTCGAGGACCAGCCGTGCCACTTCCTCTTCCCGGGCGCTGAGGCCCGACGGCGCGGCAACCGTCGAGGCGGCCGACCCCGCCCGCGTCAGGGGTGCTTCAGGTCGGTTGCCCGTAGCCGGGGCAGCGACCTGGGGATGGATATCGCGCGCACAAGCCAGCAACTTCACCATGTCCCGGCGCTCATCCACCCGGGCAGCAGCGTGGCCTGCCAGGCGGGCACCTTCCCAGGGCATACCCACTGCTGCCAATCCGCGGGCAGCAGCCTCGACGTCGTGCGCGTCAAAACGGCCGGCCAGCACCGAAACCCAGGCCTTTCCGGCCCCGGCAAGCATGGCTGCATAACGACTGTGCGCAGCGGCGCGGACCAGCGCTGCGGCATGGGGGGCCAGGTCTTCCGGGCTTTCGGCGAGCAATGCGGCCTCGACTGCCGCCCAGTGCAACGGCACGGACCAAAGGACCGGGTTGCCCAGCCGCTCCAGGAGCTCCCACGCGCCCTGCATGTCATGCGCAACCCGGGCTGTTTCCCGCAGGCGCGCCGCGGTGATCAGCAATTCACCCCACGGCAAGAGGCTGTATAAATCCACAGAGACGTGCATCATCGCCTCACGGGCACGATCCCAGGCGAGGACCAGTTCATGGACTTCCCCGCCTCGGCGTGCCAGACCCACATCAAGGACTGAAAGCAGGAACTCATCCCGGGGCGTGAGCTTCCAGGGGTTCGCCTTGAGGGCTTCGTTGATGGACAGTCGCGCGTCGTCCGCATTGTCCTGTTGCATGGCACACCACGCCTGGAGCAGGAAGAGCCGTGGCCTGGCGGAGTCGCCTCCTTGGCCGGCCGCCAAAGCTGCCTTCAGGACACTGTGGGCCACTGCCGGTTCTCCGCCATGCAGTGCACACAGGGCCGCGAGCACTGCCGGAACCTCCGGCATGGGAAGGGCAGCCCCTGCCGCGTTCATCATGTCCGACGCCCGGATCAAGTACGGCAGCCCGAGTTCCGGTTGTTCGCCCAACGTCCGCAGCAGACCATCCCGGGCCTGGGAAAGAGCCACTGACAACAGGGTGGGTGATCCGGAAGAATGCGCCGCAGCCAGCAGCGCCTTCGCTCCGGCAACATCCCCCGTGCCGATCATCGCCAAGGCGGCCAGCGGAGCGGAGTTCCCGGTTCGTTCCGGGCCAATCCAGGCATAGGTATCGGCACTCCTGGCCAGCATTCCACGGTGGGCCCATACCGCAGCCGCCACATCAACGGCCAGGTTCGCGTTGTTCGGATCGGGCAACGCCAGCAGCCTGTCCACGAGCCGTCCCGCGGCGTCCAGCTCGCCGGTAGCCAGCAGGGCGTGTGCCCGCTTGGCCGCGTTCGGCAATTCGGAAGCGCCGGCCATGATTGACTCGGCATACAAGGCTGCGGCGAGTCCCGGATCCGTGGCTAACGCCGTGTCCGCTGCCTGCTCAAGTTCGGCTGCAACACGGGGGTCCTCCAGGCCCTCGCGCGCCAGTTCCCGGGCCAAATCACCCAGCCCTTGGCCACCTGCCACCAGTTTGTCCACCAGCTGCCTCCGCAGTGCCTGGACCACTGGAGCCGGTGTGGTGTTGAGCAGCGCATGGCGGGCAGTTCCCACCAAGGAGCCATCCGGCATGAGCAGCCCGGCCTGTGTGGCGGCGTCGATGATCTGCGGCAGGTCCTCCCGGGCGGCCAGCCTGTCCGGGAGTGGGGCCGGCACCATGAATCCTGCTGCCAGGGCAAGGAGGAGTTCCCTGACCGCCAGCGTGCTCGCGGACAGGCCGTGCCCTCCCTCCGGCACCTCCTCTCCGTGGGAGTGCTTGCCTGGGTAGTCTTCTGCGGAATGGTCTTGTTCCCGCATCCCCTACACCACCGCTGCCGGGGCGGGTTCCTGGCTCGGGGTGGTTTCCGTGGGAGGTGGTGCCGGAGCCGGCTCAGTCACGGGATCCGACGGTACTGGTGCCGGGTCCTGTGTGGCGGGAGGCGGAGGCGCCTGCGTGGTTGGCTGCGGCGCCGGGGTGACCGGATCAGGAACAGTGGCGGGCGGCGGATCTGCCGGCGTCGTGGGGGTTACCACCGGCGGTGTTGTGGGTTGAACCACGGGCGGCGGGGTGGAAGGATCGGGCGTCGGCCCGCTGGCCGCCCCTCCCGGGGTGGTTGGCAGTGGAGTGGATGCGCCGGGGTTGGACGTGCCGGGGTTGGACGTGCCGGGGTTCGATGCACCGGGCGCTGTGCTCCCGGGCAGCGGCGCACCCGGAGCAACACTGCCCGTGCCGGGTACCGCCGCAGAGCCTGAGCCGCCCGCAGGTTGGCTTCCTTTCCTTCCGCTTGGGCCGGTTCCGGTGGACGTTCGGGACGTTCCCGTGCGGGCACTGGCGTCAAGGCCCGCGTCCGGCTGGCCGCCAGCTGCAACTGACCCGGCAGCTCCGTCGCCTGCGCCGCCTGCCGGTCCAGCGGGCTGGCCTCCGCCGTCGCGCATTACATCGGTTGCCTGGGAGGCGAAGATGGACAAAAGGTCCTTGCCGTCGGGACTTTGGGCCGCCGTCGCCGTCACCATGGTCAGCACGGTTGCAGCGGCCGCGGCCGCCGCGGTCATCCGGACGCGCGTTCGCGGAGCATGCCGCCCTGGCTGCGCACCGTGGCTGCCCGCCGCTGCTGTTCTGAGCGCCCCCGCTCTGAGCGCAGACAGTGCCGAAGGGCGATGTACGACGCCGGCCCGCGCCAGAGCACCTTGAGTCGCCACGCCTGCCGCACGGCCAACAGTGGGGGTGGCAACAGTCTGGTCGGCTTTATCGGGTACCGGCAACACGGCGGGAAGCGCGGATACGGCCGCGCCCAGGCAGATGGAGGACTTTGGGTCCGCATCCACGGCTATGGGGCGGCCAAGTTCGGCGGAAATGAGTTCGGCAACCAAGGGTATCCGGGAAGAGCCTCCGATGAGCAGCACGGCGCTCAGGTCTCCAGGTTCAAGCTCCACGCTTTGCAGACTGCGTTCCAGCGCGTCCAGGGTTTCCCGCACATGGTGCTCAATCAAAGACTCGAACTCGGCACGGACCAGCCTGATGGATTGTTGGGTACCCGGAAGGGAAACCGAAATGCTGGCCTCGCTGTCCAAGGAGAGCGCTTCCTTGGCTTCGCGGCATTCGCGGCGCAACCTGGACAAAGCAGCAAGGGTAACGGGGTCCGCGGGGTCGAGGCCGGTCAGGGCCTCGCCGAGGTGGGATGCCAAATAACGCAAAACGGCGGCGTCGAAATCGGCGCCGCCTAGTGTTTCCAGTCCGTCCGGATGGCCCAGCAGTTCAAAGTTGCCGGCACCGGCCTTGCGGAGAATCGCAGTATCGAACGTTCCGCCGCCGAGGTCGTAGACCGCAATGGTGCTGCCGTCCTCCACCTTGGTTTGTGAAACGTAATGGAGGGCGGCCGCTTCCGGTTCGCTGATCAGGCTCACTGCAGCCAGGCCCGCTAAGTTCAGCGCAGCCAGGACCGTCGAGGTCCGGTGCCGGCCCCACGCGGCCGGGTAGGTCAGGACAATCGAGGTTGCCGGGCTTCCTTCACGTTCCGCGGCCTTGTCCGCCACCCATGCCGCCATGGCAGCGAAGACGTCTTCCGGCGCAAGCCATCCATCCCCAACGGCAAGTGGCACGGAATCGCCGATCCGGCGCTTGAATTCCCGCACGACGCGCTTAGGATCGTCCAGGCCGCGTCGTTCCGCGGCCTCCCCCACCAGGACCCTGCCGTTGTCCGCGTAGTAGAGCACGGAAGGCACAGCGCTTCCATGGAGTCCAAGGGGGAGGATTTCAGGGGCAGTGGCTGGTTCCTGGCCGTACCTGAGCACGGCTGCAGCGGTGAAACTTGTCCCGACGTCAATGGCGAGAACATAGCTCATGGTTACCTCGAAGTGAACACGGCATGGCGCAAGCGGACTTCATCACAAGCGGGTTCAAAACAAGGTAGCACTTGCTTTTGGCGGGCGACAGCTAAATTTTTGGGCCCTCACCGGGCTTGCTCCAGGAAATACTCGACTCGTTGGAGAAAGCCCAGTTCAGGCCCATGTACGGTTTAGAGACCGGAATATGAATGCAATCCGTTGAAGACGGTATTAACCAGGGTGAAGTTGATGACCACGCATGCGTAGCCCACAATCGACAACCAGGCGGCACGCGTTCCGGTCCATCCGCGGGTGGCACGGGCGTGCAGGTAGCCTGCGTAGACCACCCAGATCACAAAGGTCCATACTTCCTTGGGGTCCCAGCCCCAGAAGCGGCCCCATGCCTTCTCGGCCCAGATGGCACCGAACATCAGCGTGAAGGTCCAGCCCACGAAGGCAACAGTGTTGATCCGGTAGGACAGGTTTTCCAAGCTCAGGGCGTTGGGCACCAGCCGCATGAAGGGAAGGTTGTCGGTACGGCCTGCCGCGAGGTTCTTCTGCCGATGCGACTGCACCAACTGCAGGGCCGACATGGCGAAGGTCAGCGTGAAGAGGGCCGAGGACAGCACCGCGATGGAGACGTGGATGATCAGCCAGTAGCTCTGCAGTGCCGGAACCAAGTGACCTACGGGGGTCCAAAACGCAACGTTGGCAGCCACGAGCATGATGATGGCCAAGCCGATCACGAATGTGCCCAGGAAACGGAGGTCGCGGCGGATCAGGGCAACCAGGAACACAGCCACAGCGACGAACGCACCCGTGGTCAGGAACTCGTACATGTTGCCCCACGGCACACGACCTGCGCCTATTGCACGCGTCACAACGCCGGCTGCGTGGATCAGCACGCCCAGGATGCTCAGTGCCACGCCCACTCGGGCGGCCGCCCGGCGTTCGCCTGCGTACTTCATGTCGCCTGCCGCCGTTGACACCGCAGAGGTAGCGCCCGACGTCGGACGCTCACCACGGTCCGCGGGCCCGGCAGCGTCGGAGGCGCCCAGGCCAACCCGCCCGGCCGCCACGGTGACCCGTTCGGTCGTGGAGCTCGCTGCCGCCTTCAGATCCACGGCGCGCAAGGTCTTGCTGCTCTTGGCCAGGTCCCAGAGGAAAGCAAGGAACGCAATGGTGTACGTGCCGGCGGCCAACAGCATGAAGAGCTCGCTGTACTGGCCCAGTGTTTCGTTGATAGCGGGCATTACTTGTCCTTCGGGGTTGTGGAAGAGACGGAGTCTGGTGAGTGAGTCCGGTCAGGACCGGGTTGCGCTTCCGCCGCGTCTGCAGGGAGCTGCCATTCCTTGGCGAACAACTCCCGCAAGGCGGCGGCTTCGCCGGCCAAGCGGTGGTCTTCGCCGCGGGCCAGCAGGCCGTACTCCACCATGGTGCGGCCGTCCTGGTGGGTTCCGGTGCGGACCCATACGCGGCGGCGGCTGATGTAGAGGGAGGTGACGAGTCCCGCGACGGCCAGCAGTCCGAAGATCAGGGCATACAGCTGGCCGGGGTTGTGGTGGATGTCCACGCCGACGTACTTCTTGACGCTGTCAAAGGTGATGCTGCCCTTGCCTTCAGGCAGGGTTGTGGTCTGTCCCAGGGCCAGCACGATGCCACCGGCATCGAGCTTTCGGCCGTTGAGCTGGGTCAGGTTCTTCACATCCAGCTCAAAAACGTTCTGCGGAGTTCCCTTGTCGAGGCCCAGATCGCCGTAATACGAGTCCAGGTTCAACTGCGGATTGGCCAGCGCAGGGTCGGCGCTGAACGAGATCCCCTGTTCAGTCTGGAAAGCCGTAGGCAGGAAGAAGCCAACAAAGCCAAGCTGGTCCGGCTTGCCATCCGGAACCTTGATCACCACTGAAGAGTAGTAGTTGTCTCCCTGCAGCTTTGCAACAACCGGACCTTGGAACGACACGTTGCCGTTACCGTCACGGACCGTGACAACGGGTGCGTAGCCGTTACCGGTGAGGTACATGCTGGTGCCGCCCAGTGAGATGGGGTCGTTGACCTTGAGCGTCTCCTTCTTCTCCGGAGCGTCAGGGTTCTCCTTGGTGGTGACGTCAGCAGTGAAGTCGATCGGCTGGCCGGTCTTCTTGGGCGACTCACGATCGAACGTCGCCTGGAACTTGTCCAAGCGGACGGAATACGGCTGCAGCCATGCGCTCTGGAAATTGGTTCCCGGCGAGAACTGGTCGTAGCCCACCAAGGTGTTCACGAAGGTCTCGCCCTCAACCAGGATCCGCTGGCCGCTGTAGCCGAACAGGCCACCGATGGCCACGGACACCAGTACGCCGATCAGCGAAGTATGGAACACCAGGTTCCCGATTTCCTTGGTGAAACCGCGTTCGGCACCAAGGTTCGGAAGGTCGCCGTCGGCGTCCCTGACCTCAACGCGGTAGCCGCGCTTCCTGAGCAGCCCGGCGGCGTCGTCAATGGCCTTCGACGCCGGGACGCCGGCGTCGGCGGGCAGTACCAGCGTGCCGTACTCCGGCAGCCGGGACAGTCGCTTGGGTGTCCGCGGCGGCTGCGACTTCATGGCCTTGTAGTGCGCGATCGCCCGCGGAGTAACACAGCCGATGAGCGAGATGAAGAGCAGCAGGTAGATGGCCGAGAACCAAGCCGACGAGTAGACGTCGTAAAGCTGCAGGGCGTCGAGGATCTGGCCGTAATCAGGGTGGTCCTTGATGTACTGCGTGACATTGGCCGGATTCGCGGGACGCTGCGGGAACAACGAGCCCGGCACCGCCGCAATCGCCAGGAGGAGGAGCAGGAACAACGCAGTCCGCATGCTGGTGAGCTGTGTCCATGCCCACCGGAGCATGCCAAGGATGCCCAAGCTCGGCAGCGCGGCCTCGGACTTGGCCTTTTTCAGCTTCTGCTCGCCGGGTTTGCCGGTTTCATTGCCGGTGGCAGCGTTTTTCTTGGACTTCACGGACTCGCTCATCAGATCGGCAACTTCACGTCGGTTTGGAACCAGTACTGCAGCTCAGTCACCCAATGGCCCCACACACCGGTGGCCATCAGGATGCCGAGCAAAATCAAAATGCCGCCACCGATGCGCTGGATCGCAAGGCGGTGGGTGCGGAAGAAGGACATGACTCCCATTCCCCTGCGGACGGCCAACGCAATCAGGAGGAAGGGCACGCCCAGCCCCAGGCTGTAGACAAATGCCAGCAGCGCTCCCTTGGCCGCCGACGATCCGCCGGACAGGCTCAAAAGCTGCACTGCCGAATACGTCGGACCGATACAGGGGGCCCAGCCGAGGCCGAACGTCAGGCCAAGCAACGGCGCGCCCCAGAGGCCTGCCGGTGGTTTGGCGTGGATCTTCGCATCCCGCTGAAGCCACGCGAAGCCACCCATGAACACAACGCCCATGACGATGACCAGGATCCCCAGGACCTGGGTGATCCACGCGTTCTGGCCTCCGCCCACCAGGGTCCCCAGCTGTCCGAAAGCACCGCCCAGCAGAACGAAAATCACTGAGAAGCCCAGGACGAAGAGTCCGATCCCGGCCAGCATGCGGCCGCGCCGCTGCTTCTGGAGGTCGACGCCGGTCAGTCCGGTGACGTAGCCAAGGTAACCGGGCACGAGTGGCAGCACGCACGGCGAAAGGAAGGAGACGAGGCCCGCCAGCAGCGCAACGGGCACTGCGAGAAGCAGTGATCCGTTGAGGATGGTCTCGGCGAAAGGACTGTTCATGATGCCTACTCCGCCACGGCGGAGGTGATGAGAGCCTTCAGGGTGCTTTTCTCGATCTCGCCGAGCACGCGGGAGGCCACTTTTCCGTCCTTGTCCAGGACCAGCGTGGTGGGCACGGCGTTGGGCGGAACAATCCCGGACACGGACAGCAGTACCGCGCCGTCCTTGTCATTGAAGCTCGGGTAGGTGAGGTTGAAGCTCTTGTCGAATGCCTCGGCCGTGGCCTTCTCGTCACGGAGGTTGACGCCGAAGAACTGCACGCCCTGGTCCTTGAACTCCTGGTGCAAAGCCTCCAGCTGGGGAGCCTCCACACGGCAGGGAGCACACGCGGCAAACCAAAAGTTCAGGACGGTGACTTTCCCTTTGAGGACGTCCGGAGTGACAGCAGTCCCGTCGAAGAGGGTTCCCTTGAGCGCTACGGGCGCACCACGCTCGGCTTTGGCGAACTCGGTGACGGAGCCGTCACCTGCAACGTAGTTCTTGTTGTCACCCTTGCGGGCCTGGTCCGCCAAGGAATCAGGCTGTCCGCCGCAGGCCGAAAGTCCAACGGTAAGGCCCGCCAGGAGGAGGCCACCGGCAGTGAGCGCGCCGCGGCGCGAGAGGTTGTTCTTATCCATAGGTGTCTTTCACGCTCCCGGGGTGCTGGCGGCACCGGGCAGGAGTACGGCAGCAGGTTCGCTGTAGTCCACCCGCGCCACCTTGCCGTCGTCGTCGAAGACCAACGACGTTAGGGAGGTCAGGGTGCACTCGCGCTTGCGCGGATCGTGCGCGAGGCGGCGGCCCTCGGCGGACAGGCGGGTGGCCCAGATCGGCAACTGGTGGCTGACCAGGATGGCTTCGGCGCCGTCTCCGCCCAGTTCGATGGCCTTCAGGCGGGCGTCCTGCACTGCTGCGATAACGCGTGCCGCCTGCTCCTTGTAGGGCTCGCCCCACGAAGGACGCAGCGGGTTCCGGAAGTAGTACCAGTGCTTGGGTTTCAAAAATTCGCTGCGCTTGGGGTGGAGCCCCTCAAAGTGGTTTTCCGCCTCGATGATCCGGGGATCAGTGGTGATCTCCAGGCCCAGCGCCGCGGCCGTCGGCATGGCGGTTTCCTGCGCGCGCGTCAGGGGCGAGGCCACCAGGTGAACGATTTTTGCCCCCTCGTTGGCACGGGCCGCAAAGTGATCCGCCAACATGCGGGCCATCTCGCGCCCCCTCTCGGAGAGGTGGAATTCAGGCAGCCGGCCATACAGGACGCCATCGGGGTTATGGACTTCGCCATGGCGGAGCAGATGGACAGTTGCGTGGGGCATGTTTACCAGTTTCTCAAAGAAGCGGGGCGATCTGAAATCTTCTACCGCAAGTAGAACTCAAAGTTTTTACGAAATGTTCCGCGGGGTTGGAATAAAAGATGCATATGCATGTTTATACTAGTCACGAAGCTCGGTTGACGCTTCAAGTAACAAGTACCTTTCGACCGGGCAAGCACCAAGTCCTTCCACTACCCAAAGGAGCACCACCATGATGACCCTCCCCGCCAACGTCACTACCGGCACCTGGATCCTCGACAACTCCCACAGCGAAATCGCGTTCACCGTCCGCCACGCCGGCATCAGCAAGGTCCGCGGCCAGTTCAAGGAAGCCGAAGCCACCCTCGAGGTCGGCGAAACCCTGACCGACTCCAAGGTCACCGCCACCATCAAGACCGCCAGCTTCGACTCCGGCGACGTCAACCGCGACGGCCACGTCAAGGGCGAAGACTTCTTCGACGTGGAGAAGTTCCCGGAGATCACCTTCGTCTCCCGCCACGTCAAGGCCAACGGTGACGGCTTCGACCTCGTGGGCGATCTCACCATCAAGGGCGTGACCAAGGAAGTTGCCATCGAGACCGAGTTCAACGGTGTCGCCGTGGATCCGTTCGGCAACACCCGCGCCGGCGTCTCCGGCGAAACCACCATCAGCCGCAAGGAGTTCGGCCTGACCTGGAACGCAGTACTCGAAGCAGGTGGCGTCCTGGTCAGCGACAAGGTTGCCATCAACCTCGAGCTCGCCTTCATCGCACCGGCAGCTGCTTAGTCCTGCCGACGGCGCTCCACGGACGGCGCCCCTGCACACCATGGCTGTGCAGGGGCGCCGTTTCGCGTATTGGGAAGTCACCCGCCGATTGTTCGGCACGGACCCGGTATGAGGCTGCGAGTTCGCTCCGAATTTCCTATGTTTCCTTCAACCTGCGGTCTAAAGTGATGCCATGAGTAACCCAGACGAAGCACCACAGCCACAGCAGCCCGGCGCCCAGCCACCGCAGCCCGGCAATGTTCCTCCTGCGGGTTACCAGCCTCCGCAGGGATACCAACCTCCCCAGGGCTACCAGCCGCCATCGCAGCCCGGTCAATATCCCCAGCAGGGCCAATACTCCCAGCCCGGCCCCGGACAACCGGCGCCCGGCCAGCCCGCACCAGGGCAACCGGCGCCCGGTCAGCCGGGTGGCTTCCACTTTGAGATGCCCACCGACGGACCGCGCAGCTTCAACGACGTCCTGCCCCAAGGCGGCTTTTCCGGCATCTTCAAGACCCAAGGGCTGCCCACCGAGTTGAAGGTGTCCTACTTCATCTGGGTTATCTCGGGTCTGCTTGGCCTCCTGTTCGGGCTCATTGCCTTCTTTGCGCTCATCGCGGCTTTTGCCTTTGCACCCGGGTTAGCGGCATTTGCCTTGGTCCTGCTGCTCATCAGCCTCGCAGTAGCAGCTGCGCAAGTGATCCTGGCCATGAAAATGAAGGAAGGCAAGGAGTGGGCACGCCTGGCCCTCACAGTCCTCGCTGCCGTCTCCCTGCTCCTGGCTGTCTTCGGCTCCATCAACATGGGCGGCCCCAGTGCAGGCCTCGGCAGTAACTGGTTCGGCTTCACGGTGAGCCTCGTCGCCGTCGTCCTGATGTGGCTGCCCAACTCCCAACTCTGGTTCAAGGCAGTCAAAGGCACCGCGTAACCCAAAACCCGATGTGCCGCCGTCGGGCCTCCGGAATCGGCGCACGCTTCGCGGCTTGAAGGCCGCGGCAGTCCCTCCAGGACCGCCGCGGCCTTCATCATCAAGGAGTACTTCCACCGGGCGGAGCGTACTCCCTCGTGATGATTTATCCACATGGAGGAATTTCCTGCGTGTGATCGTCCGCGCCGCCGGATCGTGGGGGTACGGTGGACTCAGAACCATGCTGGGGGCAGGGGTTTACTTGCTGACCCGGTAGCCACACAGCAGTCGAACAAGCAAAGGAATGCCATGAGCAACCCTCCCTACCCGCCCTCCAACCCGGGCGACTCCACTCCGGAGCAGCAGGGTTCACAGTCTTCGACGCCCCAGTACGGGCAGCCCTCAGCCCCGCAGTACGGCCAGCAGTCCCAGCCGCAGGCACCCCAGTACGGACAGCCCGCTGCGCCGCAATACGGCCAGTCCGCGCCGCAGTACGGCCAGCAGGCACCGCAGTACGGGCAGCAGGCTTCTCCTTATGGCCAGTCCGCGCCGCAATACGGGCAGCAGGCACCGCAGTACGGCCAGGACACCAACTGGCCGAGCCAGCAGCCGGGTCCCAGCCGGGTTCCGCAGCTGGTCAACATCTCGTTCTGGATGATCCTGGCAGCAGGCGTCCTGACCCTGATCGGCATCCCGCTGACCATCGCGTTGCTCAACTCCAGCGAAGGCCAGGCCATGATCCAGCAGGCCCTTGATGGTCAGGGCTCACGGAGCTCCGACATCTCGGTCAGCAGCATTGTTGGTGTGGCCATCACGTTCGTGGTCATCATTTCCCTGATCATGGCCGGGCTTTATGCTTTGGTCGCTTTCAAAGTGCGCCAAGGCAAGAACTGGGCCCGGATCCTTGGCACCGTCCTGGCTGCGATCTCCCTCCTGGGCCTCTCGCAGATCGGCGTTGGCACCATCACCATCCTGCTGGGCGTGGCAGCGATCGTCCTGCTGTACTTGCCGGCGTCGGCTCCGTACTTCCGCAAGCAGCAGGCTTTCGGAAACCCGTACCAGAACCCTTACAACGGCCGCTAGGCCGGAACCCGAACCATCAGCGGGCGCGGACCCGGCGAAGGCTAAACAGCCTGGCCCGGTGTCTGCGCCCGTTGTGCGTGGTAGGCCAGGATCTGAAGCTCAGTGGCCATATCCACTTTGCGGAGGTTGACGTGCGGCGGCACCTGCAAGAGCACCGGCGCAAAGCTGAGGATGCTGCGGATCCCGGCTGCGATCACGCGGTCACAGACCTCTTGGGCCACCGTTGCCGGGAGGGCAAGAACCACCATGTTGGCATGGGTACGTTCCAGGACACGTTCAAGTTCCGCTGAGTCGCTGACCCGGAGCCAGCCCACCTCGTTCCCGATCACCATGGGGTCAGCATCGAAGATTGCCACAACGTCGAAGCCCCTGGACTCGAAGCCGCCATAGCGGGCCAGGGCCTTGCCCAAGTTTCCGGCCCCGACTATCGCTACTTTCCAGTCGTGGGTCAGCCCCAGGGCAGCAGCGATGTGGCGGCTCAGGTTTTGGACTTCATAGCCCACGCCGCGCGTTCCATAGGAGCCCACGTAGGAGAGGTCCTTGCGCAGGGTGGAGGAACTGACCCCCGAGGCCTCGGCCAGGGCATCCGACGAAACCCGTTCGACCCCCTCGGCCAGGAGCGAGTTGAGCGCGCGCAAATAGAGGGTCATCCGGGCCACAGCCGCGGGCGGGATCTGCTTGGCGGCAGCTTGGTTGTCCCCGGTTGTTGCTTCCGGGGACGGTTCCAGCGCAGTCACGGTATTCTCCATTGCGTCGCTTGTTGTTCCACTCTAGGACCCTTCGCCGGGGTCAACAAAAAGCGGTTGCTTCCGGAGTGCGGACCGTTCAGCCTTCCAGCGCTTTCTTCAAAATGCGGGTCAAACGCTGCTCGTCGATGGTCCAGAAATCCCGCTGCACGCCGTCCACCAGCACCACCGGAATCTCTTCCGCGTACCGCTCCTGGAGGCCCGGGTCGCCGTCGATCGCCTGCTCGGTCCACTGCACCCCCAGCCCGGAGGCAACACGTTCGACGGCGGCACGCGCCTCCGTGCACAGGTGGCAGTCAGCTTTGGTGAGGAGAACGACGTCGGGAATCGGCATGTCTCAACGGTAACCGCATCATCCCTCCCTCACCTCCCTCCCCCGGCTTTCGTACGGTCTCAGCAGGGAACCACCCACATTGACTAGACTCAAGGCATGCCCGAGGAGAAGAACGCCGCTGTGCTCGCTCACGCCAAGGCGCCGCAGCACATCGGCGAAGCAGCCTTCTTCGACGTGGACAACACCCTCATGAAGGGTGCCAGCCTCTTTCACGTGGCCCGCAAAATGTACGAACGCAAAGCCTTCACGCTCTCGCAGGCTGCGGGGTTCGCGTGGAAGCAGTTCAAGTTCGTCATGCGCGGCGAGAACATGGAAGACGTCCACTCGGTGCGCGATTCAGCCCTGACTCTCGCTGCCGGCATTTCCGTGGACGACATCAAGGCCCTGGGCGAGGAGGTCTACGACGAAATGATCGAGTCGCGGATCTGGCCGGGCACCAAAGCCCTCGCGGAGCAGCATCTACGGGTGGGCAGGAAGGTGTGGCTCGTTACCGCCACACCGATCGAGGTGGCCACCGTCATCTCCACCAGGCTAGGGCTTAGCGGTGCACTGGGCACCGTTGGCGAGGTGGAAGATGGCATGTACACCGGCCGCTTGGTCGGCGACATCCTCCACGGCCCGGCAAAAGCTGTGGCCGTGCAACTGGTGGCCGAACGTGAAGGCCTGGACCTGGACCACTGCTGGGCCTATAGCGACTCCGCCAACGACATCCCATTGTTGACGATGGTGGGACATCCTGTGGTCATCAATCCTGACTCGCGCCTGCGTAGGCACGCCCGGGATAACAACTGGCCGGTTTACGACTTCCGTTCCGGCCGCCGCGCAGCAACGCTCGGGCTCAAGGCAGCCACGGTCGGCGGCGCTATCTACGGACTCTGGCGGGGATTCAGCCGCTTCCGTAGCCCCCGCTGATCCTCACTCACATCCCACCCGCCTACTCGCGTTCCTCGCTCACATGAGGATCAACCGCCAGGACCTGTGGATAACTTCTGCGCCGTTAGGGTCTTTGCGGCAACAATGCCTTCATGGAAAAGCCTTCTGTGATTACGTCCGAGCTACCATCCGCCCCCTTCACGTTGCACGAAGCCAGGGCAATGGGCCTGCACCAAAAACAGCTTTGGCGTCGGCAAGACGTCGATCCAGTCAGCAGGGGTCTTTATCGTCCTGCGGAATGGGACTTTGATCTTTCATCGGCGGCTCGCTCATTGGCTTCCGCCACTCCGGGCGCTTGGATCTCCCACGTGACGGCCGCGAGACTCCACGGCCTGGTCCTTCCGGCCTGGTTGGCCGATTCGAATGAGCTCCACCTGAGCAAGCCAAGAAAGTTGCCGTCGGTCCGCCGCAAGGGAGTGTCGGGGCACACCGTTCTGGTCTTCGACGGCGAGGTAGAGGATGTCGAGGGCGTCCGTATGACTACGCGTTCCCGCACTTGGCTGGATTTGGCCAGTCTGCTACCCCTGTATGACCTTGTCTGCATGGGCGACCAATTGATCCGTCACCCGCGGCCCGAATTTGAGGGACGGACAACGCCCTTCAGTACCCTCCCGGATCTTCAGGCAATGTTGCAGCTTCACAGGAACCGCCAAGGCGTGGTCCGGGCACGGGAGGCCTGCGATCTGATGCGCGTCGGCTCCGACTCTGCACAAGAATCGCTCCTTCGCCTTGCAATGCTCGACGCCGGCCTCCCGGAGCCGGACCTCCAGATCAAGCTACGGCCGGAGGATCCGTTCTCGCCGACGGCCGACCTGGGTTTCAGGTCACGGCGGCTCGCAATACAGTACGACGGCGGCCATCACCTGGAAGAGGAGCAGATCTTCAGCGATCTGCGCAGGGACAAAGCCTTCAGAGCAGCCGGCTGGAATGTTCTGGTGTTCGGGAAAGACGATGCGCGGGACAACTTTTCTTCTGCCACACGGGCCATCAAGAAGGCACTTCGAACGGCCTGGCTGGATCCATCGGTCCGGGCCGGCTTCGCTCGATAGAGAGAGGAACCCGCCAACGGCGGCGGGAAGTGAGAGAGGAACCCGCCAACGGCGGCGGGACGTGAGAGAGGAACCCGCCAACGGCGGCGGGACGTGAGAGAGGATGCAAAAATGCCCGCCGCCTTGTGCAGGCAACGGGCATTCACGCTTGGTGAAGTATTTCTACTTCTTATTGCGGCGCTGGTGGCGAGTCTTGCGAAGCAGCTTGCGGTGCTTCTTCTTGGCCATACGCTTGCGGCGCTTCTTGATAACTGAACCCACGAAAGTTCCTTACAAACTAGATGAAGGTCCTGTCTGTTGGAACGGATCCGCGGACAAAGCTGCAGACAGTACAACTGACAGATTCTTACAATGACGTAAAACGTTCCTTAACAGGGTACCGCTTCACAGGGGCACCCAATGACCATCAACCGCAGAGCGGACTTCTGCAGGCCTTAGGCGGTCTCCGATTGCCCGTCCACAACAGCACCCTTGAGGTACTGGGCAACGGCCTCCTCAGGAACCCGGAAGGACCGGCCGAACCTGACGGCGGGCATTTCCCCGGAGTGAACCAATCGGTACACGGTCATTTTGGAAACACGCAAGACGTCGGCCACTTCAGCCACCGTCATGAAACGCGCATTCGAGAAGTTAGTCTCTGCGGACATTTCCCATATTCCTTTGCTCTCAGACAGTAGGACACCCCCAGTAGAACGGTGTGCCGATGCTGAGCCATCAAACAACCATGTGCTAGATACTCTAGAGGCTGATGGGGCCAATGTGAAAGCACTTGGGAAAAGTGGGATCGTACTTTCCGCCTACTCCCCCGTAGCGAGCCGGCGCTTCCGAGCCGAGGCCGCGAGTTGCTCCAGGACCGAGGCCGTGACGTCCCACTCCATGCAGGCATCCGTGACGCTCTGCCCGTAAACAAGTTCCTGTTCACCCGAGTGTTGCTTGGAAACGTCCAGGTTCTGGGCTCCCCCCACCAGGAAGCTCTCCAGCATGACTCCGGCAATGGGCGAGGTGGCGCCGGCCTCGAGCTGAGCACCGATCTCGAGGGCAACTTCCGCCTGCCGGTGGTGGCTCTTGCCGCTGTTTGCGTGGCTCGCGTCCACGATCAACCGTGGGTTGAGGCCCTTGCCCGCGAGCAGGGACGAAGCTGCGGCTACGTCTGCTTCGGAGTAGTTCGGACCCTTGCGCCCACCGCGCAGAATCACGTGGGTGTCAGGGTTTCCCGCCGTCGCAACCAAAGCCGCGCGGCCGTCGTCGTCGATCCCCAGGAAGGCTTGCCCGGCAGCGGCGGCGCCACACGCATCGATGGCCACCTGCAGGTCCCCGTCGGTCCCGTTCTTGAAGCCGATGGGCATGGAAAGACCCGATGCGAGCTGGCGGTGGATCTGGCTCTCGGTGGTGCGGGCTCCAATTGCACCCCAGGAAACGAGGTCTGCCACGTACTGCGGGCTGATGGGCTCGAGGAACTCTGTAGCGGTGGGAAGTCCCAGCGCGGTGACTTGCTTCAGGAATCCACGGGCCGCGCGCAGCCCGGCGGCGATGTCGTGGCTGCCGTCCAGGTGCGGATCGTTGATGAGCCCCTTCCAGCCGACGGTGGTGCGCGGCTTCTCGAAGTAGGTCCGCATGACGATCAGCAGGTCTTCCTTGTGCTTCTCCGCCTGGCTGACCAGTCGGCGGGCGTATTCGAGGCCTGCCTTGGGATCGTGGATGGAGCATGGGCCCACGATGACCAGGAGCCGGTCGTCAAGACCGTCCATAATGGCGCGCACTTCGTCACGGCCACGGTCGACGACGGCGGCCGAGCGGGCGTCCAGCGGCAGCTCCGCGATGAGGTCCTGCGGCGCAGGAAGCGGCTCGAAGCGGGCTACGCGCAGGTTGGAGGTTGCGGGCTGGGCGTTGTCCGATGTCAAAGAAGATTCGGGGGCGATGCTGGTCATTTTCTGGGTCCTGTCCGGGATGCGGAGCGGGCCCCTTGTCAGAACCCGCCGGATATGGCGAAGGGCAGAGAATGATCTCTGCCCTGTTGGCTCTGAAGGAATGTTGGATGCGTGTCAGTTAGACGCGGGCCCCTCCAGAGCCAACGAAAAATACGCATACCAACGCTTAGTCATAGCCACACCATAGCCGCGGCTGATCGGCCCCGGCAAATCGTGTCCGTCATGATGACAAAAGTTTGCGGAGGAACTGCAACTGCTTGATCCAGTGGTGTTCCTGCCCGCCCTCGTGGTTGTTGAAGCGGTACACCTCGATGTCCTTCTCCGGGGATCCGCCCAAAGCGCCGTAATTGTTGTAGCTCGCAAAGACCGTAGACGGCGGGCAGATATCGTCCATCTGCGCAGCGGAGAACAGGGCCGGGACGTTCGCAAAGCGCCCAAGGTGCACCCCGTCGAAATAGTTGAGCACGGCGAGCATGGATTCGTAGCGGTCCCGGTGCCGCCCAAGGAATGATGCGATCTCCGGGTACGGACCTCGGGGTGCGATGTCGATCGCCCGCGGAAAGTCCTGCAGGAAGGGGACGTCCGGCAGCGCGGCGATGACGCCGTCGAGCCTTCCGGCGGTGAGGCCCGCGGCGGCGACCGTGATGCCGCCGCCCTGGCTCACGCCCGTCAGGACAACTTTGGAAGGGTCGACGGCGGGATGCTGCTGTGCCGCTTCGACGGCACGGAATGCGTCCACGTAGACCCGACGGAAATAGTAGTCGTCCTGGTGTCCCGCGCCCCGGGTCATGAGGCCCGCGTAGTTGACCTCGCCGGCCGAGGGATGCGGGTCCGGGGTGTCACCGAATACGCCGCCGTAGCCCTGGCCGCGGGTGTCCATGATGAAGTGGGCGTACCCCGCCTGGGCCCAACGGGTGTTCTGGTTTGCCAACCCGCGGCCGCCTGAGTAGCCGATGTATTCCACTACAACAGGCAAGCGCCGGCCGGGTTCAAGGTGTGCGAGCACGTGCAGCCAACCCTTGATGCGGTGGCCGCCGAAGCCGGAGAACGTGACGTCAAACGTGTCGATGACGGAAAGGTAGTTGTCCACCGGCTCAAAGACCGCATTTAGCGGAAGGGCGCGGGCTTCCGTAAGCGTCCGGTCCCAAAACGCATCAAGGTCGTCCGGCGCGACGGCAGCTGAGGTGTAGTGACGGAGCTGTTCAAGAGGAAGGTCGAAGAGTGGCATTGGTCCGTTCCGGGGTGGGGAGTGGAAATGGGAAGATTTGAGGACATCCTACGTCATGTGCGCGTGGTGCCCGTCACAGAGCTTCAACAATGAGGTTGCGGTAGGCCGCGACGAGCGGCGCCATCTGACGGATTCCGAAGTAACCCCTGCCGAACGGCTCATCGGAAGGATCCCGCCAGTCGAACAAATCCAGTCCATTGATGGAGAAGGCCACCCGCGGTCCATCCTTAATGACGGACATCCTGTAGAAACCGTCGGCGTCCTCGGCGGGCGGGAGCGGATCAGCGCCTTGGGCCACGAGTTCGAATCCGGCACTCTTACGCAGGTTGCACGTCCGGAATGCCCGCTCGGAAGCGTACTTGTGGCGGAAGTAGGAGACGTGGAGCGCGTCCATGTCACCTGAGTGGTACTGCGGGTAGAAACCTGTCCGCGGCGACAAGGCCGCAGAGAAGAGGTCCTCTCCACCGTGGCCGCGCGCCGCGAAGAACACCATGGCCAGGCCCGGTTCCTTGATGGGCTTGAATTCCCATGAAATACGGATGTGGTCCGGCAACTCGTGGGGGCACCACAGTGTCCAGTGGGCTTGGTCGCCGAGTTCCTCCGGATCCAGCGCCCCGGAGAGCAGCAGCGCCGGGCCGCCGTCGTAAGCCGGCCCGCCGTCGTAAGCCGGCCCGCCGTCGTAAGTTCCAAAGCGGACCGGACCCTCCGCAATCCAGTAGGTGACGTCTCCGGGCCCGCGGAGCTGGTTGGTGTAGATGGTGGCGGTATCGACGCTCAAGGCTGCACCGCCGTTGTCACCCGCAGGCCAAGTACAAGCGTTTCGAGCTCCCGCGACACGTGCGCAGCGATCAACCGCGCGCCGTTCTCGTGGAAGTGCGTATTGTCCTCCAGGCCGCCCACCCAATGCGCATGCTCCCCCGGAGCGAAGTGGAAGAACAACTCCTTGGACCTTCCCTCCCCAAGTTCGAGATACAGCGCCCGGGTCCACTGGTTGAGGTCGATGACCTCCAGTCCCAACTGGCCGCCAAGGTCACGCACGACGGCGGGATACTCACCAAGCGTCTCCAGCGGAATCCCGCCGGAGAAGTGCCGGCGTTCCACCGGGGTGCACAGGATCGGCACGCCGCCCTTGGAGCGCACGTCGGCAACCATGCGCCGGAGGTTCTCCGCGTAGCCGGTCCGCGCCGTCAGGTGTTCGCGCTTTTGGTCGTTGTGTCCGAACTGGATGAGAATTACGTCGCCTTGGACCGCCTGGTGCAAGAGCTCCTGCCAGCGGCCCTCCTCGCGGAACGACTCGGTGGTGGCGCCGCCCTTGGCGTAATTGTGGACGGCGGCCCACCGGTAGGTCTCGGGAGCCAGGTGGGCTCCCCAACCGCTCATGGGGTATTCGTAGCTAGGGCAGCCCGCCACGGTTGAGTCGCCCGCGAGGAGGATTTTCATGGTTTGTCCTTTGACATGTGCGTCAGCCCTTGACGGAGCCGATCAGCATTCCTTTGGCGAAGTGCTTCTGAAGGAAGGGGTAGAAGATGAGGATGGGAAGGGTGGCCACGACGATCACCGCGAACTTCACCCCTTGCTCCGGCGGGATGTAGGTGGGATCCACGTTGCCTGTCCCCAGGAGGTCGGACGCGGCGGTCACCTGCCGGAGGTACATCTGCAGGGTCCACATGTTGTTGTCGCTGAGGTAGAGCAACGGGGACATGAAGTCGTTCCAGATGCCCACGGCGTAGAACAGGGCAAATGTTGCCAGCACCGGCTTGGACAAGGGCAGGAGGATGCGCCAAAGGATGCCGATCTCCGTGGCGCCGTCCATCTTGGCCGATTCCTCCAGCTCCGCGGGGAGCTCCTGGAAGAAGTTCTTGATGATAATCAGGCTGAAGGGATTGATCGCGGCCGGCAGGATCAGCGCCCAGTAGGTGTTGAGCAGGCCGAGGTCCTTGACCAGCAGGAACGTGGGAATCATGCCGCCGGAGAACACCATGGCGAAGACCACGAGGGAGAGGATCAGTTTCCGGCCCCGAAGGCCGCGCTTTGCCAGCGGATAGGCCATGGTTACAGTGAGCAGCAGCTGGATCAGCGTGCCAACCAAAGTGACCAGGACAGTGGTGAGCAGCGCCTTGGTGAACGCCGGCGTCGAGAAGATGTATTGGTAGGAACCGAACGTGAACTGCTCCGGCCAGATGAAGAACGGGCGCCGGGTGATCTCGGCTTCCGTGGCGAACGAGCCTGCCATGACGTACACGAACGGCAGCAAGGTGATGAGGCCGATCAGGGCAAGGAACACATAATTGGCAGCGTCGAAAATCCGGCCGCCCCGGGTGTTATGGATCTTCATTAGAACAGTCCGCTCTGGTTGAACCGCTTGGACAGCCAGTTGGTGCCGAAGATCAGCACGATGCCCACCAAGGATTTGAAGAGCCCGACGGCGGTGCTGTAGCTGTAGGCGCCTTGGGTGATGCCCACGAAGTAGACGTAGGTATCGAAGACGTCGGCCACGTTGCGGTTGAGTGCGTTGGTCATGAGGTAGATCTGCTCAAAGCCGGTGTTGAGCATCTGTCCGATGGCCAGGATGAGCATCACGATGATCGTGGAACGGATTCCAGGCAGGGTGATGTGCCAGACCCTGCGGAACCTGCCGGCGCCGTCGATGATCGCGGCCTCGTACTGGTCCTGGTCAACGGTGGCCAGCGCGGCGAGGAAGATGATGGTCCCCCAGCCGGTGTTCTTCCAGATTTCCTGGAGCACGATCAGCGGCCTGAACCAGTTGGGATCGGACAGGAAATCGACGTGCGTTCCCAGGAGCCCGTTGATCAACTGGAACAGCGGCCCGATGTCCAGGGCGAACAAAAGGAAGCTCAGCGAAGCAACGATCGTCCACGACAGGAAGTGCGGAATGTACACGAGTGTCTGGACAGTCCGTTTCAGGATGGACAGCCGGACCTCATTGAGCAGCAATGCCAGCACGATGGTCAGGGGGAAGGCGATGCCCAAGTTCAGGAAGGCCAGGATCAGCGTGTTACCAAGCAGCCGGGGAAAATCGGGGTTCGCGAAAAAGTCCGTGAAGTTGGAGAAACCTACCCATGGGCTGCCGTTGACGCCCAGGAATGGAACGTAATCCTTGAACGCTATGGACACCCCGTACATGGGTCCGTACCGGAAAATCGCGAAGTACAGCACTCCCGGCAGCATGAGCAGATAGAGCCACTTGTAGTGCGCAAAGTGGACAGCGAAACCACGCCGCCGCGCCCGGGCGAGCGGCTGGGTGGCCGCCCGCTCCGGAGCTTTGGCCTCAACAACCGGCGCTGTCACTTCTTGTTTTCCTGCCAGAGCTTGTTAATTTCTTCCTTGACCTTGTCACCGCCGCTGGTGTTCCACAGCTTGATGGCGTCCTTCAGGCCTTGCTCGTCGATCTGGCCGGCAAGGTACTTGATACGGGCATCGGCAACGATGTTGTCCAACTGGGCACCCTTGGCAACGTAGGTGGGCGAAACGAAGGGGGCCGCTGGGTTGTAAACGGCGCTCTTGATGTCCTCAGCCATGACTTTCACGCGGTCATCGAAGACCTTTTGCTCGTACTCTGAGGGCTGTTTGACGGCGTAGAAGTTGTTGCCGGTGACGTTGGTCCCCAGTTGCGCGTAGCTCTTGATGTCGGTGTTGACCACTTTGCCTTCGGGGGTCTCCGGCTTGATGGTTGCGGCGAGGTTGTCTTGCACCGTGAAGTTGACGCCCTCGATGCCGTTGTTCAACAACACGGCAACTTCCTTGCTGTTCATTTTGTCCAGGAACTGCAGGACGTTCTTGAGGTCAGCCTCGGTGCGGACGCTCGACTTGGGAATGGCGAGGAAGCCCGAGTAGCCGTCGGTCGGGTGAGCGTGAAGTTCGCCGTCGGGCCCTTTGAGGCTGCCCACAAAGCCCACCTTATTTTGGAAATCGTTGGGGTTGGCCTGCTTGAAGAGGTTGATCAGCACGCTGGCCCGGGAGTCGACATCCACGATGATGCCGCCCTTGCCGTTGAAGAACGGCTCGTTCCACTTGGTGGAGTCGAACGTGGCGAAGTCCGGGTTGATGAGCTTCTCGTCCACCATCTTCTTGATGAACCGGTCGGCCTCCAGGAACTCGTCCGTCTCGAAGCTCGGGATCAGCTTGCCGTCACGCTCGGTCCAGCGGTTGCCGGCGCCGAACCATGTTTCGATCATGTCGTAGGGGCTGTTGGTACCCAGCGCACCCCACTTGGGAATGGTGATGCCGTAGGTGTCGTTCCGGCCGTTGCCGTCGGGATCCTGCTCGGTAAAGGCCTTGGCCACTTTGTATAGGTCTTCGACCGTCTCCGGCGCCTTCAGGCCAAGCTTGTCCAGCCAATCCTGGCGGAACATCACTGCGGCACGGATCGGATTCCGCGCACGGAAAACACCGTAGACCTTGCCGTTGACGCTCGCGTTCTGTTCCACCTCGGGGAAGCCGGTCTTGAGGTTCGGGTAGTCCTTGAGCTTGTCCGTGAGGTCCCAGAAGGCACCGGCTTGGGCGTTCTTCACGAAGCCGGGCGATTTGCTTTGGACCACCAGCACCTGCGGAATCTCCGAGGATGCCAAGGTGATGTTCATCTTGTCTTCGTAGGAGGAGTTGGGCGTCCACGTGATGTTCACGTCCTTGCCCGTCAGTTCCTCGAGCTTCTTTTGGACTGCGCCGTCCGCAGAGGGCGGCTGCGCTTCCAGGAACGGCGCCATGATGCTGATGCTCTTCATGTCGGCAGCAGGCTGCTCGCCACCGCCACAGGCTGTGAGGGCCAGCGCGGCGGAAACGACGACGGCGGCTGCGAGCGTTGGTTTCTTACGGTTCATGATGTTCCTTTTCCACTTTTTCGGGATCGTTTTCCGTCGGGAAGTTCTGGGGGCCGTGAAACCTTTTGAGTGTCCAAAGGTATTGGCCCAGTGGGTCTTGATACGTTTCACTAACGCTCACGCCGTCGAAGGTCCGGTGGAGGACCAAGTGCTCCTGGACATCGAGCGGAGGATGAGGCGGAAGAGTGGGCTCAGGCAAGGCGGGCCTCCTTGACGGTTCTGGCATCTTGGGCGGGGGCGGTTGTGGATTGCGCCGGGGCTGCGTCCGCGTTCCCGTTGATCGAGGCTGTGGCCATGGCGTCGTCGTTAGCCGTGAAGAACCGGTCACAGAGCCAACCCGTGACGTACAGCCAGGCGCCGACTCCGAAAAAGGGAATCAGGCCAGGGACTGCGCGGCAGGCAAAAATCACGGCAGAGGACACGAACAAGAGGATCGCCGTGCCTGCAAGATGGCGCACGGCAAACCGCGACGACATCAGAAAGTACTGCGGAATGGTCAGTTCATAGCGCGCGAACATGGGGAACAGATGGCAGACCGCACCCGCAGCCAAGAGGGCCGCCAGCAGTATTGCCATGGAGGCTGCCTGCGAACCGAAATCCCACCCCACAGAGAAGAATGCCCAGTTGAGATACAGGGCCGCGGCAATCAGCACCAGCGGCAAGCCGAGGGCATTTCCCTTGGCAAAATTCCTGAAGTACTCGTGGGCAAAGCGCCGTAATAAAGGAACCGAGTCCCCGCGCACTTTCTCGCGGACCAGGATGTGGGCGGCCGCTGTGCTTGGCCCGAACCCGAGCAACACGCCACCCAGCAAGGTGAAGGCGATCCAAAAAATATTGAGGCAGGCGATCCAGAGCAGGTTGTCGAAAAACGTGTAAGCCCGGAAGCCGAAGGCGCCAGACGCCATGATTGCCCCTTTCTCCATCGTTGCAGAATGTGGCCTGGGCAGCTGGCCGAAGATGTTCTCGCGGCCCTCCGCTCCCGAAAAGTGAGTCTTGATCGGTGGGCCACATCACAAAGTAAACGGTTTCACGAAAATCTAGACCGGCCTGAAAGATGAGTCAAGGCCAAACTTGAATCGTTACATTCTGTAGCGGCCGCGCTACACTGGCTGAAGGCTTATCTAGGGAAAGCGCTTGCCGCGATTTTGCGGCAGGCGCTTTGCCCAAGCCTTTGGACACCGAACATATAGACGATGGCGTCGTTCGCTCGCGATGCCCCGGAGGAGAATCATGGACACCCCTTCCACCGAAGCGTGCCGGGACACCACACACTCCCGGACTCCGACGGCGAGAATCGCCTTGGTGGGCGTCCATGGTTTTGGCGCCCACCATCTCGACAATCTGGAACGGCTCGCTGCCGGCGGCCATGTGGAGTTGGTGGCTGTCGCCGATCCCAATCAGCCCGCGCCCGGGGCGCTCCCCGACGCCACTGCCGTGCATCCAAACCTCGAATCCCTCCTGGCCGGCAACCACCAGCCGGATGTCATCATCGTGGCCACCCCGATCCAAACCCACGCCCCCTTGGCCCTGGCTGTCCTTGCCTCGTCCGCCGATCTCTATTTGGAAAAGCCACCGGTGGCATCCATGGAGGACTTCATTCGTCTTCAACAAGCGGCACGGGAAGCCGGCCGCAGCGTCCAGGTCGGCTTCCAAAGCCTCGGATCGCACGCCCTCATCCCGCTCGCCCACCTTGCCGCCGGCAACGCTTCAGCAGAACTTCCAGCCATCGGAAGGCTCAAGAGCATCTCCGCGACGGGGCGCTGGGTGCGGGACCGCGCTTATTACAAACGCTCGCGCTGGGCCGGAAAACGCAGCATGGACGGAGTGGATGTGGTGGATGGAGTAGCCACCAACCCCCTGGCCCACGCCATTGCTACCGCCCTCTGGATCGCGGGAGCACACGAGGCAAAGGATCTGGTTTCCGTGGATGCCGACCTCTACCACGCCAACGACATCGAGGCGGACGATACCTCCGTGATCAGGATGCGCACCGTGGGCGGCATAACCATCACCTGCGCCCTCACCCTGTGCGCGGCGGAATCGGTGGAACCCTACATCACCCTGCACGGCACGGAAGGATCGGCGGTGTTCCACTACACCGAGGACCGCGTCACCGTCACCACCGGTAACGGCAAAACCACCCGGACCTTCGGGCGGGACGACCTTACCGGGAACCTTCTCGAGCATCTGGCCCACGGCACCCCGCTCCTCAGTCCTTTGGACCACAGCGGTGCCTTCATGCGCGTCCTTGAAACGATCCGGACAGCCGAGGCTCCCACGCTTATTCCGCAACCGGACGTTGAGTGGGCGGGATCCGGTGAACAGGCACATGCGGTCATTCCCGGGATCGAAGAAGCCCTGGAACGCGCCACCAAGGCGAACGCCACCTTCTCCGAGCTCGCACTCCCCTGGGCTGTTCGGGGGCCGGCAGACGCGGAGCCCCTGTTCACCACCGAGGCCGCAGCAGGGAAAGCCGCCCTCCGCCCGGGAACCTCCCTCGATGCGGGCCTGTCCCCGCGGCCCTACCTTCATCCTGTCACCACCCCGGCAGGCACCACGGTGACCGACCATCTGCCAGTCGATCACGTGTGGCACCTTGGCGCGGGATTCGCCCTCCAGGACGTCAACGGCAGCAACTTCTGGGGTGGCCGCAGCTACCGCCGTTCGGCAGGCCGGTACCTTGACCTCCCGGATCACGGCCGAATCGCCATAGGTACGGTTCGCCACGGCCAGGACCAATCGGCCCTGGACCTCGATTGGATTGGAGCCGATGGCCGGAAACTCCTGAGCGAAAAGCGCAGCTTCCGCCAGACGGCAGTTGACCACCGCACGTGGCGCCTGGACCTCAAAACCGAGCTCACCGCCGTCGTGGATTCTGCCCTGGGCAGCCCGGGTTCCCACGGCCAGGCCGGCAGCGGATACGGCGGATTCTTTTGGCGTCTGCCCGTCAACGCCTCAGCGCGGGTCTTCTCCTCCACAGCTGACGGCGAACTTGCCGTCCATGGTTCAGTTTCACCGTGGTTGGCCTGGTCAGGAAAGTTCGACGGCGGACCTGCCACACTGGTCTTCGGCGCGCCCGAGGAATCAGCGGATCCGTGGTTCGTCCGGCTGGAAGACTACCCGGCCGTGGGCTCCGCACTGGCGTGGGATGCGCCCGTGGAACTCAAAGCAGGGCGAACCCTGAGCCGCACCATCCCTGTATGGATCGCCGACGGAATCCTGACGGCCGACGAGGTTGAGGACGTAGTGTCCACACGCTGAGGGGAACCCCCGCCTACCAGTGGCGGGGGACACGCCGCCTAGCTTAGCCGGGCTGGTTGGCCCTCGCGCGTCCCGCGGACAGGTAGAGCAGCAGGCCGATCGACGCGGCTGACACCATCCCCAGGGCGCCGGTGACCACGAGTCCTGTTCGTACCCCGAAGACTTCCGTCAGCCACCCTGCCAGCAAACCGCCCAACGCGTGGCCGCCCAGGAGTAGCGGGAAATAGAGGGCAAGAACCCTGCCCCTGACATGGGCTCCGGCTTCGAGCTGCACGGCGGTTGCTGCGCTCGTGAGGAACATCAGGGTCATGAAGCCAACCACAACCAGCATCGCCACGAATGACTCTTGGGTGGGCATGACCGCCGCCAGCAGCTGGCTCAGGCCGAAAAGCCCGGCGCTCGCCACGATGCCCTTCCGGCCGAACCGCTTGAGCCGCGTGGCAAGAAGAGCGCCGGCAAGGGCACCCAGGGCGCTGACTGTATTGAAAAGGCCAAACCCGGCTGGCCCGCTGTGCCACACGCGGTCCGCGAAAGCTGCAAGCACCACGGGACCGTTCATTCCGAACGCCCCCAGCAATCCCGCCAACAGCATGGTGAGCAGCAGTGGTGGCCGGGCCCGGATAAAACGGAAACCGGCCAGGACCTGCCCCTTCCGGGCATCGGGATCCAGGCGGTCCGTAGAGTGATGCAACTCCCCCGGCCTGATGGCTGCGATCATCACCAAGACAGCCACGCACAGGACCGCGTTGGCAGCGAACGCCGCGGCCGGGCCCGCCTTGGCAATGACGACACCGGCAAGGGCGGGACCCGCCATGGCACCCAGCTGCCCGATCGCACTGTTCAGCCCGATCGCCGCCGGCAATCCCCTGTCCCCCACCACCTCATTGACAAAGACCTGGCGGGCCGGTCCATCGATTGCACTGGTGAGGCCCAAGGCGATGCAGCTGGCATAAACCACCCATAGGTCGGTGCCGCCCGTCGCGTTCCACACCGCCAATCCTGCCGCCAGGACCGCTGCAATCGACTGGCAGACCAGCAGGATCCGACGTTTGGGGAAGATATCCACCAGCACGCCGCTCAGCGGACCCACCACCAGCATCGGCAGAAACTGCAGGGCCACCGCGACTCCTACGGCAGCGGGGCTTCCGGTCAGCTGGAGGACCAACCAATCCTGCGCCAGACGCTGCATCCACACGCCGCCGCTGCTGGTCAGCGTGAGGGCCACGAAGATGCGGTAATTGTGGTGCCGGAGCGGGTAGTGCCACGCCTCCGGGTTGCTCGAGTTGCTTGGAGCAGGCTGCTCGGTTTTCGGACGCTGGGAAAACGGGCGCGGGGGCACGGGTGAGGTCAGCTCTTATCTAATGGGAACGGATCTTGATGGCGGCTGTGGCGAGAATGAGCGCGCCGGGAACTACAACGAACAGGGCCTGGAGCATCCAGACGAACACCACGGCCATGCCAAACGCGGCAAGCAACAGGAGGGAACCGGACCAGTCGCGCAAGGAATCTGCCTTGGCGTCGGCGAAGGCACGCTTCCACTGGTTACGCCCGCCGGTTTCAACCGGCGGGGTCGAGGCGTCCCACACCACGGGGCCGCTCCAGTGGGCTGTGGACCGTAGCAGGAGGACCGCCCCGGCTGCTGCGAGCACCAGAGTGGCGGGCAGGATCAGGGCCCGGCCCGGCAGTTGGCCCACCAGCGCGAGAAACAGGTTCAGGACAATCACGACGGCGGCAGCCGCCGTCGTGATTCCGTACTTCCAACTTCCCGGCAAGGCCAGGCGGAAATTGCGCCACAACGTTTTGAGGGCGTCGTCCCTGCCGCTGAGGTGCCGTTCGAGATGCGCGACGCCGGCGGCATACGCCGCCGGGGCCGTTACCAGTGGCAGGGACAACAGGAGCACGATGACGCCGGCCAGGATCGTTTCGGAGAACAGGGCAAAGCGGTTGACGGGGATGCCGGGCATTGCCGGTGACTTACCTGTGGCGTTCACGGTGCTCATTTTCTGTGGCTCCCTAGCCCTTGAGGCCTTGCGTGGAAACGCCCTCGACGATGTAGCGCTGGAAGACGAGGAAGAACACCAGGACCGGAAGCAGCGCCAGGACGGACATGGCGATCATGGCGCCGTAGTCCGAGCTCTGGGTCTGGTCCACGAACAACCGCAAGGCCAGGGGCAGCGGGTACTTCTCGGGGGTGTTGAGGTACAGCAGCGGTCCCAGGAAGTCGTTCCAGCTCCAGATGAAGGAGAAGATCGAGGTCGAAATCAGGGCGGGCTTCATGAGCGGGAGCATGATCGAGCGGAAGATCCGCACGTGTCCGGCGCCGTCGATGCGGGCCGCTTCGTCCAGTTCGGCCGGGAGGCCACGCATGAACTGGACCATGAGGAACACGAAGAACGCATCGGCGGCCAGGAACTTGCCAATCAGCAGCGGAACGTAAGTATCCACCAATCCGAGCTGCTGGAAGATGATGTACTGCGGAATGATCACCACGTGGAAAGGCAGCAGGAGGGTGGCGATCATCATGCCGAAGAACAATCCCCGGCCCGGGAAGTTGATCCTGGCGAACGCGTACGCCGAAACGCTGGCCGAGAGGATCGTGCCCACCACAGCCCCGACGGCCAGGATCAGGGAGTTGGTGAAGAACGTCAGCGTGGACACACCGCCTATGCCGTCCATGGCCGTGGCGAAATTATCGAAGCTGAAGTTGGCCGACCACAACGAGGTGTTGCCGCCGCCGATCTCCGAGTTCGGTTTGAAGGAGGAGGCCATCATCCACAGCGCCGGATAGAGCACGATTGCCACCAACACCAGGGCCACGGCGTGGAAGATGATGCTCTTGGCCTTCTTGGCGGCCCCGGATTCGGATTTGGGGTTGTAGGCGGGAGCCTTCGCCGGAGTTGGTGCGGACTGGGTTGGAGTTGCCATGGTTGTCATTTCGAATCACCGCTGTAGTGGACCCAGGACTTGGACGTCTTGAAGAAGATCAGCGTGATCACGCCGACCACAATCACCAGGAGCCAAGCCATTGCCGAGGCGTAGCCCATGCGGAAGTCGCTGAAACCACGCAAGTAAAGGTAGAGAGTGTAGAAAAGCGTTGAGCCTGCGGGACCGCCTTCGCCGTTGGAGATGATGTACGCCGAGGCGAAGATCTGGAATGCGTGGATGGTCTCCATGAGCAGGTTGAAGAAGATCACGGGGGAAAGCATGGGCCAGGTGATGTTGAAGAACTTGCGGACCGGACCGGCCCCGTCCATGGAGGCAGCCTCATACAGGTCCGCCGGGATCTGCTTCAAGCCGGCCAGGAAGATCACCATCGGTGCACCGAACTGCCACACCGTCAGCATGATCATCATGGGCATGGTCATGGATGGGTTACCAACCCAACCCCCCAGGTTGATGCCAAAGAACGAGAGCCCTTGGTCTACGGGACCGGAATCACCGAACATGGCCTTCCAGACAATGGCGATGGAAACACTCGCGCCGATGAGAGAGGGTGCATAGAAAGCCGAGCGGTAGAAACCTTGCCCCTTGCGCTTGCTGTTCAGCAACATGGCAACCGCCAAGGCAGCGGCCAGCTTCAGCGGGGTACCAAAGGCCACGTAGCTCAGCGTCACACCCACGGACTGCAGGAACCGCTCGTCCTGGAAAAGGGTGGCGTAGTTGTCCAGGCCGATCCACTTGGGCGCCTCGAACAGGTTGTAGTTGGTGAAGGACAGGTACAGGGAAGAAATCATCGGTCCCACGGTCAGGGCGATGAATCCCACCAGCCAGGGCAAAAGGAACGTGTAGCCGGCGCGCGCATCCGCACCCCGCCGCCGCGATTTGGGCAGCTGCGGAGCGGCGGACGTTTGGGGACGCCTGCCCAGGGTTGGGCTTTGAGTCACGAGATCAGTCCGTCGCTTCAGGAAAGCCTGTTTCAGGCGTTCTGCTTGATAAGGTCTTCGGCTTCCTTGAACCAGGCGTCGGCCGCACTGTCCACGGTCTGCTTGCCGTAGTTCAGTTCCGAGCTGATGCGTTTGAAGGATGCCTCAAGGGTTCCGAAGCCCACGATGGGCGGCTCAGGCGCGTCCTTGAGGTACTTCTCGATCGACTTTTCGTAGTCCACCACGAGCTTGTCGGTGCCTTCAAAGGTGGTGCCGTCGCGCTGGGTCTTCGACGCCGGAACGCCTCGGGAGGTTTTGAAGATCTGGCCTACCTCGGGATCGTTGACCATGAAGTCGATGAAGCGGGCTGCTGCATCCTTGTACTTGGTCTTGGCGCTGGCAACCATCAGCATCGAGGGCTTGAGGAACAGCCCCAGGTTGTCCTGGTTGTCCGAGGGGACGGGAACCAACTTCAGTTCCTTGGCGCCGCTGTCCGCAAGGTAGCCCGCCATGAAGTTGTCCCAAGTGACCTCGGTGGCAGTGACGTTGGAGCCGAACGGGGACTTGGGCAGGAGCTGGGTGACTTTGTCCTCGCCCACCACCGCGCCGGTTCCACGAAGGTTGGCCGCCATGTTCCACCACTTCTTCAAGTCGTCCTTGGAGAAACCGAGCTTGCCTTCGTCGGTGAATGCCTTGATGTTGTTCTGGCGCAGCCAGATGTTGAAGTTCCACCACACACCGGTGTAGTCGGTCCCACCGAAGAGCGTGCCGTTGCCCTTGGCTCCCACCTCGGTGAGGAAGGCATTGAACTCCTTGTAATTCCAGCTCCCGTCCGGCTCTGCGATGCCAAGGGTCTTGAGCTTGGCGGGGTCGTAATAGACGGCGAAAGCGTTGGTGCTGGTGGGGATGCCGAACTGCTTGCCCCTGATCTGCCCGGAAGGGAGGAGCGATTTATCGAAGGCATCGGTGTTGATTTTCACGGTGCCGAGGTCCAGCAACTGGTTCCGTTGGCCGTAGTCCCGCAGGTAGGAAAGGTCCCACTGCATGACGTCCGGAAGTCCACCGCCAGCAGCTTCGGTTGCACGCTTCTGCCAGTAGCCGTTGAAGTCGGTGAAGTTTCCGTTGACCTTCACATCGGGGTTCTTGGACTCGAACAGCGCGATCGCCTTGCGGGTGCGCTCGGCACGGTCATCATTGCCCCACCACGTGTAGGTGATGGTGACCGGGTTCTGCGCCGAACCGGCCTGGCCCGAGGACGATGACTGTCCGCAGGCGGAGAGAAAAGCGGCCGACGCCGTTCCCAGCGCCACAGTGGTGAGGAAATTCCTTCTGTTGATCATGCGAGCCTCCTTGCTCAGTTGGTGCAAGTCCTTTGTGACCTCTGCGACACGCCAGTGATCTCGCTTACACTCGTTCTGAATCGATACAATATCTGCATTAGCAAATCTGGGCAAGCGTTTTCCAAGGGAGCAATTCCAAGCGTGTGGCCAGAGGGTATAGAGCGCCACCCAGTGATCCAGAGCAGCCAACCAGACATAGGAGTCCCTTTGTCCTCTACCGAAACCTCCCGCAGATCAACGGTTTGGAACAACATTCCGGGGCTCGCCTACGGTGGCGACTACAACCCCGAACAGTGGCCGGAGGACATCCGGCTAGAGGACGTCGAGCTCATGAAGGAAGCGGGCGTCAACTTCCTGAGCGTCGCGATCTTCTCTTGGGGCCTGCTGGAGCCTACCGAGGGAAGCTACGATTTCACGTGGCTGGATGACGTCCTGGACACCCTGCACGCCGCCGGCATCAAGGTGGCTTTGGCCACCGCTACGGCGTCCCCGCCGGCCTGGCTGGCACGCAAACACCCGGAGATCCTTCCCGTTACCGCGGAAGGAACAAGGCTCGAACGCGGCTCGCGAAGGCATTATTCGCCGTCGTCGTCTGTGTACCGAACGTACGCCAAAGGCATGACCCGCGCCCTCGCCGAACGGTACAAGGACCACCCCGCCCTGGCGCTTTGGCACGTTGACAACGAACTTGGCTGCCACGTCGGAGAATTCCACGGCGAAGAAGACGCCGCCGCCTTCCGCCGCTGGCTTGAGCGGAAGTACGGCTCGATCGAGACCTTGAACGAGGCCTGGGGAACCGCCTTTTGGTCCCAGCACTACGCCTCCTTCGACGAAATCATCCCACCCGGGTTGGCGCCGACCACCCTCAACCCCGGCCAGCAACTGGACTTTGCCCGCTTCAACTCCTGGGCGTTCGTGGACTACTACCGTGAACTGCTGGCTGTCATCCGCGAAGTGACACCTAATGTCCCCGCGACCACCAACTTCATGGTTTCCAGCGCCACCAAGACCCCGGACTATTTCGATTGGTCCAAGGACATGGACGTCATCGCCAACGACCACTACCTTGTAGCCGCAGATCCGGAACGTGAAATCGAACTTGCGTTCAGCGCGGACCTGACCCGCGGCGTGGCCGGCGGAGAGCCCTGGATCCTCATGGAGCATTCAACCTCGGCCGTGAACTGGCAGCCTTACAACCAACCCAAGATGCCCGGCGAAATGCTCCGGAACTCCCTGGGCCACGTGGCCCGTGGGGCGGACGCCGTCATGTTCTTCCAGTGGCGCCAGAGCAAGGCCGGATCGGAGAAGTTCCATTCGGCCATGGTTCCCCACGGCGGCAGGGACACCCAGGTTTGGCGCAATGTGGTGGAGCTTGGCGAGGCACTCCGGAAACTGGAAGCGGTCAAGGGCTCGCGCGTCGAGTCGCGCGTGGCGATCGTATTCGACTACGAAGCCTGGTGGGCCGCGGAACTGGATTCGCACCCCAGCCAAGGCGTGAAGTACCTGGACACCATGCGGGCATTCCACCGGGCACTCTATCTTCGCGGCGTGACTGCCGACTTCGTGCATCCCGGCGCGGACCTCGCCGGTTACGACCTCATCCTGGTCTGCACGCTTTACGCCGTGACAGACCAAGCTGCAGCCTCCATTGCCGCGGCTGCACACCATGGCGCCACTGTCCTGGTCAGCTATTTCAGCGGCATCGTCGACGAACACGACCACGTGCGCCTCGGCGGCTATCCAGGCGCTTTCCGTGAGCTGCTGGGGATCCGTACGGAGGAATTCCACCCGCTCTTCCCCGGCAAGTCGGTCACCCTCAGCGACGGAACAGTTGGATCAGTGTGGAGTGAAAACATGAAGGCGTTGGATTCAACCGAGGTTCTGGCCACCTTCACCGACTATCCGCTCGATGGAGTACCGGCCCTTACCCGCCGGGCAACCGGAGCCGGTTCCGCCTGGTACCTGGCCACCCTGCCGGACGCCGACGGCATCGACGCGCTCATCGCCCGGCTCTTGGAGGAGGCCAAGGTGCCATCCGTCGCAGAGGCGACATCCGGCGTCGAACTTACCCGCCGCCGTTCAGAAGACGGCCGCAGTTTCCTGTTCGCCATCAACCACGGCCGGGAGGACGTAACGGTGAAGTCCGACGGCGATGAGCTACTGAGCGGTGCGCGTTTCAGTGGCGTGGTGCCCGCCGGAGCCGTGGCAGTGATCGCGGAAGACCCACCCAAGTAAGGGACAGATAACGTCCTTCTGACCTGCCAGAAGGACGTTATCTGTCCCCCAGATGGGTGCCAGCGCACGGAAAAGTGCCCCGGGCGAATCATTCACGATCCGCCCGGGGCACTTGGGGATTCAATCGAGGCTAGGCGCCGATTGCAGACTTCATTTCGTCCACGGCCTTCTTGCCTGCTTCCTCAGTGGAGAGCCTGTTGAACAGGACCTCCGAGCTGTAACGCTTGACGATTTCCTGGATGGCACCGGCACCCTTCGGTGGAGCAGCGGGAGCTTCACCGAGTTCCGGCTGGATCTCGCTGATGAAGTTGACCACCTTAGTATCTGCCGGGGCGAGCTTGGTCTGGATCGCTTCACGGACATCGGAGTTCGGGTAGACGCCGCGGTCAGCCAGGAGGATTTCGCCGGCCTTGACGTTGTTGGTCAGGAAGTTGATGAACTTCGCGGTCTCTTCCGGGTGCTTGGTGCGCGAAGATGCGGACCAGAACTGCGAGGCCTTGTACCAAAGCTTGGTGTCCGAGGCTTTACCGGTCTTGGAGGGGAACCGGAGGATCTGCAGTTCGCCGCCGGCCGCCTTTTCGAGTGCGGGCAACTGGTTGGACCACCAGAAAGCCATCCCGTTCTTGCCGGTCGCCAAACCGCTTTGGTCGAGGGGTGCCGCTTCGGCTTCGACAATTTCGGAAGCCGACGGGACGGCCTTCTTTTCGCTCAATTCCTTCAGGAAGTCCCAGTATCCGGCGATGTCCGAGGGCTCGAAGCCCAGCTTGCCGTCCTGGGTATACAGCGACTTTCCGTTCTGGCGCAACCAGACACCGAGCGAAGCCTCGTCGGTGCCGTAGGCGGCGGCGCCGTACGTGCCTTTGGGGGACTTCTCGGTGACCTCGGCGGCGATGCGCTCAAAGTCTTCCCACGTCCAGGTCTTGTCATCCGGGAGAGCAACGCCTGCCGCCTTGAAGACTGCGGGGTTGGCCAAAATGGTGGCTGCGTTGATGCCCGCGGCGATGCCGGTGAGACCCTTGGGACCCTTGCCCGCGTTCAACGCAGCTTCGTCCAGCTTGGAGGTATCGATCTGGTACTTGGACAGGTCAAGCAGCGCGCCGCGGCTGGAGTACTCCGTGATGTACTTCTCGTCCATCTGGATGATGTCCGGCGCATCGTTTGCTGCGACCTGCGTTGCGAGCTTGTCCCAGTACCCGGACCAGTCGCCATACTCGGCCTTGATGGTGATGTTGGGATTCTCCGCTTCGAAGGCTTTGATGGCCTCCTGCGTCAGTTGTGCGCGCTTGTCGCCACCCCACCAGGAGAAGCGGAGTTCCACTTTGCCATCGGCACTCTTGGCTTCGGATCCTCCCCCGCAGGCGCTGAGGGCGAGGACTGCTGCAGCGGTTGCTGCGATGATGGCCGAGGCGCGAAGCCTGCGCTTGGACCGCTTGGCCTTGGGTTCCAACGCACGCGCCTCCGACGCAACTGCGGGGGCGACTGCTTCACCCTTGGGAAATACCGGCACTTTAGTCTCCGATCTTCGTTGATCTCAATGCGAGTGAGAAAGCGTTTTCTCATTGAATTTATGATACAAGTCGCTATCTTGTGTGACAAGCATCAGTTTTGTCTGGGTGGGGGGAAAGGGGCCGGCGGCGGCCGACCCCTTTCTCATCGGCGGGGCGCCTTGTGGCCTATTTGATCCCCGTGGTCGCGATGCCCTTGATGAGGAAACGCTGGCCGAACAGGAAGACCAGGAATACCGGGAACAGGGACACAATGGACATGGCGAACAACGACCCCCAACTGGTGGCCGACTGGGAGTCGACAAAGGCCCGGAGGGCGACCGGGACGGTGAACATGTCAGGGTCTGTCAGATAGATCAGTGCGCCGAAGAAGTCGTTCCAGGTCCAGATGAACGTGAAGATCGTGGTGGTGGCCAGGGCGGGGACCATGAGGGGCAGGATGACCCGCAGGAAGATGCGGGGGTGGCCTGCGCCGTCGATGCGCGCGGCTTCGTCGAGTTCCTTCGGTATACCGCGGATGAACTGGACCATGAGGAAGACGAAGAACGCGTCCGTTGCCAGCAGTTTGGGCACAATGAGGGGCCAGAAGGTGTTCACCCAGCCGATCTGCGAGAACAGGATGTACTGCGGCACGATCACCACATGGAAGGGAAGCATGATGGTCAGCAGCATGATGCCAAAAAACAGCTTCTTGCCGGAGAACTGGAGCCTGGCGAAGGCATAGGCGGCCATGGAGCACGAGATCAGGTTGCCCAGGATGGAACCGAGGACCACGATCGCGGAGTTGATCATGTAATGCCCGAACGGGTGGGTCAACGCCGACCAGCCATCGGTGTAGTTGCTCATTTCCAGGTTCTGCAGCCAAAGTCCAGGCTCACGGAAGATGAGGTCGTTCGGGCGGAGCGAGGAAACAACCATCCACAGCAGCGGGTAGATCATGACCCCGCCCACCAGGATCAGGATGGCGTGCTTGATGAGTCCTTTGACGCGGGCGCTGCGGCTGAAGGCCAGTGTTCCCCGCGATTCGCGGCGGCGGGGGCTCTTGTCCGACGTCTCGGGAGTGGAACCTGCGGCAGGTGGCATGGTCTGAGTTTTAGTCATCGTAGAACACCCAATACTTTGAAGCGATGAAGTTGATGGCAGTGAAGGCACCGATGATGACCAGCAGGAACCAGGCCATCGCCGACGCGTATCCCATGTCGAATTGGCCGAAACCCTTCTGGTACAGGTACAGCGTGAAGAACATGGTCGAGTCGGATGGACCGCCGTTGCCACCGGAGACGATGAATGCCTGCGTGAACGACTGGAATGAGCCGATGATCTGGAGCACCAGGTTGAAGAAGATGATGGGGCTCAGCATGGGGATGGTGATCCGCCAGAACTTCTGCAAAGTGGTGGCACCATCGACTTCGGCCGCCTCGTAGTACATGTTCGGGATCTGGCGCAGGCCGGCCAGGAAGATGATCATGGGGCTGCCGAATGTCCAGACGTGCAGCAGGATGATGGAGCCCAAGGCGGTGTTCGGGTCCGAGATCCAGCCCGGCCCTTCGATTCCGATCATGGCCAGGACCTGGTTGACCAGGCCGGTGGTGCCGAAGATCTGCTTCCACAAGATGGCGACGGCAACTGAACCACCCAGCAGGGAGGGCAAGTAGAAGATGGAGCGGTAGAACGGAAGCCCACGAAGGCCCTTGTCCAGGACCAATGCGATCAACAACGCCACCGCCAGCTGCAGCGGTACACCCACCAGTACGTACGTGAACGTCACGCGCAAGGAGTTGTGCAGGCGGGCATCACTGAACATGCGGACAAAGTTGTCCAGGCCAACCCAGGCTGGTGGCTGGAGGAGGTTGTAGTCCGTGAAGGACAGATAGAGGGACATCAACATGGGCCCCACCGTGATGACCACCAAGCCCACCAACCACGGAAGAAGGAAGATGTAGGCGGCCTTGTTGTCGCGGCCGTTTGCCTTCTTCTCCTCCTTGGTCATGGGGCCCTTGCGGCGGGTCATCGAGGAGAGTTCGCCAATAGCGCTCATTGCGTCCTCCCTGCGTAACCCCGGACGCCCTGCGGCGTTGCGGGGTGATGCTGTGCGGCCATGTGGTCTCCTTTGGTCATCGTGGCCTTCCACGGAATTCGTGCTGGGAAATGCTGCTCTTCCGGGACCGCCGGGGCTCCGGCGCAACCCCTGGTTTTCCAGGATTCCGATCCCGGCGTTCAGCGGCTCCGTATCAAAGTAAACGTTTTCTTGACCCGTGTACAGCCTTTTGCTAATTTTTGAGAAAGCGTTTTCTGGTGAAGGCGCTCCGCAGATTTTGGCCCACGCTGAAGAAGTCCGGCGTGCGGTTCCGCACACCCGCCCGCCCCAGCAAAGCAGGACTCACGTGTTCCCAAAGACAGCCCAGGCCATCGCCGACCTGGCCGGGATTCAGCGCCGCCCAAGTGCCATTGCCGGTTATGAAGATTGGCCGGACTACTCCACACAGCACCGCCATCTGGCTGGCTCCCCGGAAGCGGACCGGCTTGCCGAAACACTCGGCGTTCCTGCCGTTGTGCCGAATCTTCGGTACCGGGTGGAAGCGGAGGCCGAAGACAACAATGTGGTTACGTCGCGGTTATCCTGGCAAACCGGCTTCGGTCCCCGGACCTCAGCCTGGCTGGTTCGTCCCGCCAACGCCTCCGGGCCGTTGCCCGGCATCCTCGCACTGCACTGCCATGGCGGCATCAAGTCGCACGGCGCCGAACGGCTTCTCGGACTTCCGTTGGGCGCGGCAGAGCATTCCATGCACGACGGCGGCACAGCCTCGCGGCCGGCGCTCGGCCCGGTGCCTCCAGGCCTGCGGGAAAAACTCTATGGAAGCCGCCCGCCGGCCACGTGGCTGGCACAACAGGGGTTTGCCGTACTGGCCCACGATGCTTTCATGTGGGGCAGCCGCCGGTTCAACCTGGACAGCCCGCCCCACCGCACCGCCCACGCACTGGCCGGGCAGGAGGCACTTTGGCGGGAGGCCGGCGTCGTACCTTCCGCAGCGGAACGGTACGACGCCGCAGCAGCAGCGCACGAAGAAACCGTCGCGAAGGCAGCCACCTTGCTCGGTTCCACCGTCGCCGGGACGGTGGCACACGATGACCTTGCCGCTTTGGGCGTCCTGGCCTCGGTTCCGGAAGTAGATGCCGGGCGGATGGGCTGCATCGGTTTCTCCGGGGGTGGCGGGCGGGCCATGCTCCTCGCCGCGCTCAGTCCGCAGGTCCGGAGCCTCGTGGTGACGTGCATGATGACCACCTTCCAATCGCTGCTTCCGGCTTATACGGACGCGCACTCCTGGCTGCTCCACTCCCCAGGGCTGTCAAAGTTGGGCGAATGGCCAGGCATCCTGGCACGCTCCAGTGCCGAGGCATTCCTGGTCCAGTACGGATTGCGCGATGAGTTGTTCCCGGAGGCGGGCATGCGCGACGCCGATGCGTACCTGGAGGCCAGCGCGCCAAGCCGCTATACGGGCAGCTTCCATGACGAAAAACACTGTTTCTCCCCTGCCATGCAGGCAGAGGCCGCGACATTCCTCGCCTCGCATCTGACCACGGAACAAACCACACCAGCTTCGACCAGGACCGCCTCATGACCCAGACTGCAACCACACCCACCCGCCCCGTGCCCGGAGTCCTTCCCCGAGTGGCCTTGGTTGGTGTCCACGGCTTCGGGGAACGCCATCTGGAGAACCTGGGGCGCCTTGGTTCCGAGGGGCGTCTTGAATTGGTGACAGTCGCAGATCCGCTTCCACCAGAGGACGGGCAACTCCCCGCCGGCGTCGCTGTCTTCGGTTCGCTGGAGGACCTCCTGGCCTCCGGAAAGACCCCGGACGTTGTCATCATTTCAACGCCCATCCAAACGCACGCACCCCTTGCCTTGGCCGCACTGGCCGCTGGTGCGAACGTTTACCTGGAAAAACCTCCAGTGGCGTCCATGGCCCAATATGAGGAAGTCCTGGCCGCGGCGAAACACGCCGGGAAGCTGGTGCAGGTGGGGTTTCAAAGCCTCGGTTCCGATGCGATCCCGGCAATTCAGGAGGTCATCGCTTCGGGGGACATTGGCGAAATTCGCGGGATCAGCGCCACAGGTCAATGGCTCCGCACCAAGGGGTACTTCAACCGCTCGCGATGGGCCGGCAAACGCAGCCTGAACGGAACCGACGTTGTTGACGGCGTGGCTACGAATGCATTGGCCCACGCAGTCGCAACAGGCCTCCGACTGGCCGGAGCCCGGACCCTCGCCGACGTCCGGCGGGTGGATACGGACCTCTACCGTGCCCATGACACCGAAAGCGACGACACCTCGGTGGTGAGGATAACCACCGCCCAGGAGACTGTGCTCACGTGCGCCCTCACCCTATGCGCTCCCGTGCAAACGGCCCCGCTGGTTACCGTCTACGGCACTTTGGGCCAGATCGCGTTCTCCTACACTGAGGACCGCTTGGACATCACGACGGCTGCCGGGACCAGGAGCCGGAGCTATGGCAGGACCGATCTGCTGGAGAACCTGATCACAGCCCGTTCCGAGGAGGACCTGCTCAGCCCCCTCGGAAAGACCGGAGCGTATGTGGCAGTACTGGAAACCATCCGGACCGCATCCGAACCCACACAGATCGATGCAGCACATGTGAGCTGGCATGGAGACGGCGACAATTCCCACCCCGTGGTTCACGGGATTGAGTCGTGGATCCAGCGCGCAGCCCTCGGCCAAGCAACGTTTGCCGAGCTCGGGGCACCCTGGGCGCGCGCGGCCGACTATCCGGAGATGGAGATCGCCGGAACCGCGGTTGCTACCGTCCAGGACGGAACCAGGGTCAGGACCACCTCCTCGCCGAGGCCCTACCTGCACCCGGTACGCACCCTCGCCGGCACGGTCGTCTCCGACCATGTCCCCGCTGACCACGTATGGCATCTGGGCGTCGGTGTGGCGGTGCAGGACGTGGACGGCATCAATTTCTGGGGTGGCCGGACCTACACCCGTGAGGCGGGTGCCTACGTCTGGCGCAAGGATCACGGCCGCATCGTCACTGAATCGGCGGAGCACTCCGACGGAAAGCGGGTGGAACAGCTCGGCTGGATCGGCCCCGACGGCACCCGGATACTCAGCGAACAGCGCAACTGGCAGTGGTCCGCCGTCGGAAATTCCGCCTGGCAGTTGGCGCTCGACTTCACCCTTGAACCGGCGGGCGGCAGAACTGTGCTGCTGGGCAGCCCGGGCTCGAACGGTCGGTCGGCGGGCGGCTACGGAGGCTTCTTCTGGCGACTTCCCAAGGTTTCGGACGCCACCATCTGGACCGCAGAAGCGCGTGGTGAGGATGCGGTTCACGGCAGCATTGCGCCATGGCTGGCCTGGTCGGGAACCTTCGACGCCGGAAGTCCGGCAGGCGGGAACGGAACCGAGCACCTTGGGCACCCGGCGACGCTCGTGTTCCTGGCCTCTCCGCAGGCACAGGATCCGTGGTTCGTCCGCCACTCGGGCTATCCCGGCGTCGGGTTGTCCCTTGCCTGGGACGCGCCGGCTGCGGCGGAGCCGGGCAGCCCCCTGCACCGCACGGTCCGGGTTCTCGTCATCGACGGTTTCCTGGCCACACAAGACATAGAGCAACTCATCACAACTTTGGGGGAAACAGCATGACCGTTCCAGTCCACTCCGCACCAGTCACTGCTGCACCGCGAACGGCCCCCGGCAACGCAGCCGACCGTGCCGTCAAGCGCAGCAGGGTCCTGGATATTCTCGACGCCTCAGGACGCGACTCCCTGTTGCTGACCAGCAATACCGCCCTTACGTGGTATCTGGACGGCAGCCGCGTCCACGTCAGCCTGGCCGGCGATCCGATCGCTGCCGTGCTGGTGGACCGCGACGGCGACCACCTTGTCACGTTCAACAACGAGGCCGGGCGGATCACAGCGGAGGAGTTGCCCCACGGGGTTACCCTGCACACCGTTCCCTGGTACGGGCCGCTGCATGCCACTGCGGCAGCCTTGGCCTCTGACGGGAACCCTTTGCCGGAGGCCGCGGTGGTCACCGAGCTGCGTGCCGCCCGCCAACAGCTGCTGCCTGCCGAAGCAGCCCGCTATGCAAAGCTTTCCGCCGACGCCGCAGAGGCCATGACCGACGTCCTGTCGCATGCAACACCTGGTACCACCGAATTCGAGCTGGTGTCCGAACTTGCCGCCCGGATCGTGGCCGTTGGGGCCGAGCCGCTTGTCCTGCTGTGCAACGGCAGCAGCCGAAGCGACTTCCGCCACCCCCTGGCTACGCACGCGCCCCTGGGCCGTCGCGCCATGGCCGTGGTCTGCTCCCGCCGGGACGGCTTGGTTGCCAACGTGACCCGATGGGTAGCGTTCGACGCCGGAACACCCCAGGAGCTTGACGCCGAGGCCCGCATCGCGGCAGTAGAGGCGGACATCTTCCGGGCGACGGTACCCGGTGCCCGCCTCAATGGTGTGTTTGCGGAGATCCAAGCGTCCTATGCGCGGCACGGTTTCGGGGCTGAGCAATGGAAGCTGCACCACCAAGGAGGCCCGGCAGGTTACGCAGGCCGCGATCCGCGGGTCACTGCGGATGTCCTGGACACGATCGTGCTCAACCAACCCTTCACGTGGAACCCTTCCGGACCCGGCGTAAAGATCGAGGACACTGTGCTGCTCACGGAGGGCGGTTTGCAGGTCCTCAGCTTTGACGAGCGCTGGCCCACAACGGAAGTTGAGGGCCGCCGTCGTCCGTTGACCCTTCGTCCATAACCTCTAACGGAACAAGAAGGGGCGGGTCACCGTGAAGGTGACCCGCCCCTTTAGCGCGTGGCTCCCAACTGGGGACAGCACATGTCCTTTGAGCGTTCAGTGGAGCATGTGCTGTCCCCTACTTGGGCTAGCTGAGGTTCAGCACGCCGTCCACGCGGCGCGGGATACCCAGAGGGTTGGCTTCGTGCAGGGCAGGGTGCAGGATGCTTTCGGGCGCGTCCTGGTAGGCGACGGGGCGCTGGAACCTGCGGACGGCCGTCGCGCCCACCGAAGTGAACAGCGAGGTCGTCGCCGGATACGGGCCGCCGTGCTGCTGGGCCCAGTTCACTGCGACGCCGGTAGGCCAGCCAGCGAACAACACACGCCCGGCCAGCTCGCTCAACTGCTCCACCAACCCCGAAATGTCTTCCCCGGGCTGGGCGTGGACAGTAGCCGTCAGGCTGCCGGGAACCTTGGAGAGCGCATCCGACAATTCGGCGTCGTCCGCATACTCAATCAGCAGGGTCGTAGGGCCGAAGCACTCCTCCAGCAGTTCCTCCGGCCTTTCCAGGACGTTGGCCGCAGTGGTGGAGAAGACCACGGGGGCGGCTCCATCAGCCTGGGCGTCCTGGTCAGCCGTGCCGCTGACCAACGTGACTCCGGGCTGGCCGGCAACGTTGCGGAGGCCATGGGGATAGGCTTCGGCAATACGGTCGGTCAGCATGGCAGCCGCGGGCTTGCCTATGCTCGCCTCGGCCAGATGTGCAGCGAAGTCCGTTCCGGCCGGGATGAAGATGAGGCCGGGCTTGGTGCAGAACTGCCCCGCGCCCATGGTGAAGGAAGCTGCCAGCCCCGTGGCGAGTTCCTCACTGCGCTCCGCCACGGCCGCTGGCGTGATGACCACGGGGTTGAGGCTGCCAAGCTCGCCGTAGAACGGGATGGGCTCGGGCCGTGACACTGCAAGGTCGAACAGGGCGCGGCCACCTGGAATGGAACCGGTGAAGCCCACGGCCTTGATCGCCGGATCCTGGACCAGTGCCGTACCTGCCTCTCGACCGCTCACCAAAGCGAAGATGCCCTCCGGAGCGCCTGCCTTGGCCAAAGCCTCTGCGACGATCTCGGCCGTGCGCTCGGACAGTCGCAGGTGTCCTGAGTGGGCTTTGACGATCACCGGGCAGCCAACGGCGAGCGCAGAGGCGGTATCGCCACCGGCTACGGAGAACGCGAAGGGAAAGTTCGACGCCGAGAACACGGCTACCGGACCTACCGGCCTCAGGATGCGCCGCAGGTCCGGCTTGGGCGGGGTGGCCTGCGGATCGGCGTGGTCGATGACGGCTTCAAGGTACGAACCCTCGGTAATGACTTGCGCGAACAACCGCAGCTGGCCGGTGGTGCGCGCTACTTCGCCGGTAAGCCTGACCGTGCCCAAGCTGGTCTCGGAGTCCGCGATGGCCACGAGCTCCGTTACATTGGCATCCAAAGCGTCGGCGACGGCGCTCAGCCAGGCCGCCCGTTCGGCGTCGGAGGCCGCTGCGGTCACTTTGGCGGCGGCCGCCGCGGCAGCAGTTACTGCCGCCAGGTCAAGAGTTGCTGTACTCAATGGTGTTTCCTTTGCTTTCACTGGCAGGAATTTCGGAGGCAAACTCGAAGCCCAGGCCTGGACGGCCTGCGGAACTGAGCCTGCTGTTACGGATCCTGATCGGCGATGGGCCGTCAAGGATGCCCAGCTGGTGGAAAGAAGCGTCCTCCACGTCTTCCACGCTGACGGACTCGGCCAAAGTAAGTGCCAACTGACCGGATAGTTCGGGAAGCAGGTGTGGTGCCACCCTGATGCTGTTGGCCCGGGCAAGCTCGACGATCCGCCTGAACGGAGTAATGCCGCCCACGCGCACGATATTCGGCTGGATGATGTCTACGGCCTCAGCCTCGATGAAGTCGCGGAACCGATAGATCGTGTGGACGTTCTCCCCCAATGCAATGGGCACCGGCGAGTGTTTGCGCAACCTCCGGTAGGCCCACAGATCGTCCGCACGGATCGGTTCTTCCAGCCACTCCAGGCCATAACCCGCCAGGACATCCAAGGCACGGAAGGTATGCGCCAGGTCCCAGCGCTGGTTGGCGTCGATCATGAGCAGCCGGTCCGGTCCAAGGACCTCCCGGACCGCGGCCACCCGTTCGGCATCCTCGCGCAGCTCCGGTTTGCCTACCTTGATCTTCACGGCACGGTGTCCTGCCGCAACCCAGCGCCGGGTTTGCTCCACGAGTTCGTCCAATGAGTAATGCAGGTTCACTCCGGAACCGTAGACTTCCACGGATTCCTGGCGCTGGCCCAGCAGTCCGGTGACCGATTGGCCGGCCTTCCGAGCTGCGAGGTCCCACAGTGCAAGGTCCACGCCCGCCATCGCAATGGTGGTCAGTCCTCCCCCGCCCGCTTCGTGCAGCCGTTTCCACAACGCGTCCCATACGATCTCCGGGTGCGCTTCCAACCCCCGGATGAAAGGGGCAATGTCGTGGTCCAGGAGGGCCTGCACAGCCTGGGGGCCGATGGTCGGCGTCCAGGAAAACCCGTAGCCGGTGCCGCCGTCGTCAGTGGTAAGTTCGGTGGCAATCACGTGGTTCTCCGGCGCCTCCACGCCCCAGCTGCGGAGCAGCGGGACTGTGAGCAGGCGCGTGGACAGCCCAGTGATTCGGCTTGTCATCAGTTACCGGCCAGCTCGTGGCCCTTGGCGAGGATTGCCTTGAGCTCAAGCAGTTGTTCCTCGGTAGGGTCCACCAGCGGCGGTCGGACCGCGCCCACTGGCAGCCCCGCCAGGCGGAGCCCGGCCTTGATGAGCGAGACACCAAAGCCAGGCGTCTGGTCGCGCAGTCGGACGAGAGGTCCGTAGAAGCCCTCAAGCAGTGCGTTCCGACGCTCTTCGTCGCCGGATACATATGCGTCGTAGTAGGCCTTGGCGATTTCCGGTGCCATGGCGAAGGCTGCGGAGGAATAGAGCGGAATGCCTAAGCCGCGGTAGGCGCCTTGCGTCAGTTCCGCGGTCAGCAGTCCGTTGAAGAGCGCAAAGTCCTTGCGTCCGCTGGCGTTGATGGCGGACACGATCTCCTGCGCGAGCCCGACGTCACCGATCCCGTCCTTGAAGCCCACCACCTTGGGGTTGGCCGTCAATCGGGTCATGGCCGCGGCGGTGAACTTCGCGGTGCCGCGGTGGTAGACGATGACCGGCAGGCTGCTGGCAGCGGCAACGGCTTCGATGTACGCCACAACGCCATCGGTGGGGCCGGTGACGAGGTACGGAGGAAGGACCAGGAGTGCGTCTGCACCGGCTTCCTCGGCAACCTTCGCGGCGGCGATGGCGTGGCCCAGGGGACCGCCGGCACCGGCGACCACGGGCACGACTCCTGCCACGACCTCGACGGCGGCAGTAACCACAGTGCGGATCTCGTCAAGGGACAGGGCATGGAACTCGCCGGTGCCGCAGGCCGGGAACACTCCGCCTGGGCCGAAGGGCAACCGTGAGCTGATGTGTTCCTTCAAGAGGGCCACATCCACCGATCCGTCTTCCTTGAAGGGCGTGACGGGGAAGAAAAGTACGCCGTCGAAGTTCATGCTGTCTCCTTGCTGTTTGCTCCCGCAGGCACCAGGCCGCGGTCATTCTCGTCGTTGAGTACTGCTGTGTCTTCGCCTTCGTAGGGCGGAGCAAGTTCGGTGCGCCAGCTGCGCTTCGGTTCCCAGCCGAGGAGTTCGCGGGCCTTGTCCACGGAGAAAGCGGAGCTGGTGCCGGTGAGGTGTTGCGCCAGTGGGCCGCTGCCCGGCAGGAACCGCGGGAACAATTCGGCCAAGGGCGCCGTAGCCAGGGCATCCTTTGCGCCGACGAAGAACGTCTGTCCGTTGGGGATGGTGTCAAGCTTCGCCAGCAGCACGTCCAGGAACTCCGCGACGTCCCGCGCATCGACGTAATTGAACAACGCCGGGGCTGACAAGGCGGGATCGTCCAACCTTTCGCGGACCGTGTGCCCTTGCTGGGTCAGTGCCCCCTCCCATTCCTCGGGGGAAATGACATAGCAGGGACGGAAGGCTGCGTACCTGATCTTGTCACCCTGGGCTGCAGCGAACATCTGGACCGTCTGCTCGGCGATCAGCTTGGACAGTGCGTAGGCGTTCCAAGGCTTCGGCGGCGTCTGCTCGTCGAGCGGGAACGACGGCGGCAGCCAACCGGCCGGTGACCCGTAGCCGAGGGCGGTGGGGCTGCTTGCCGTCACGATCTTCGGAACCCCGGCGTCGGTGGCAGCACTGATTACCGCGTAGGCGAGCCGGGTGTTCGTGCTGAAAATGACATCCTCGGGCGCGCTGAAAGGTACCGCAATAGCGGCGAGGTGGATGACGGCGTCGGGCGTTGTTTCGCGGATCAGCCGCTCCGCCTCGCCGGGAGCCAGAAGGTCTGCGCTGTGTTGCGTCGCGCCCTCAGGCAACTGATCCGCGGGGATGGCATCGCGGTCCACGGAGATGACTTCATGGCCTGCCGCGGCGAGACCCGCAACCACGCTGCGACCGAGACGGCCCGACCCGCCGGTGACGAAAATCCTGCTCATCTGATGTTCCTTGTGTCTTTTGGGATCAGGCCTGGCCGCGGCTGAGGTCCACGCCGAGGCCGAGTTCGCTGATGCGGACCGGAAGATCGCTCTCAAGGGACTGGTTTCCCGCGATGCCCACCGAGACGGAACGGAGTCCGTCGATGTAACCCGACGGACGGCCCAGCGGGTCCACTCCGGGGCCATTGAAGAGGTCCGAAAGCAGCAGGTTGTCGCCACCGCCATGGCCGCCTTCGCCATTGATGATCGGCACCTCGTAGGCTGCCTCCCAGTGGCGCTGGACGATCAGGCGCTCACCGTTGCGGCGCACGGCGTCCTCTTCCTCAATGGGAGTGGCGCTCGGGTCCACCACGGTCTTCTTGTCCGTGCTGAATTCGACGGCGGCGCGCTCCACCACTTCGAGTTCGGCGCGGCCTTCCGTTCCGTTCACGGTGACGCGGTAGCCCTCCCACGGGCTGTGCGCGTTCAACGAGTAGCTCAACGTAGGACCGCCCTGATAATCCACCACTAGCGCGAGGTTGTCCTCGATGGTGATGCCTTCCGTGAACACGTCCTGGTCGCGGCGGTAGCCGTCGAACTTCTCGTTGTCGTAATAGAGGGCCTTCAGCCGCTCGTCGTCTCGCAGGTCCAGACGGAACGGATCGCGCTCCAGCCCGTCCACGGTTCCACGTTCCGGACGCGCTCCCAGTCCGCGCTCACTGGCGTTCTTGTCACCGTAGAACCGAAGGCCGCCGGAAGCGAAAACGCGCTCGGGAACGTCGTTGATCCACCAGTTGACGAGGTCGAAATGGTGGGAAGCCTTGTGGATGAGGAGTCCGCCGGAGTTCTTCTTCTCACGGTGCCAGCGGCGGAAATAGTCGGCTCCGTGTACGGTGTCCAGCACCCAATTGAAGTCGATGGAGGTCACCTTGCCGATCACCCCGTTCTGGATGACTTCCTTGAGCGCGGAGTTGCGCGGCGAATAGCGGTAGTTGAAGGTGACCACCACGTTCCGGCCGGTTTCGGCCACGGCTGCGGTGATCCGGCGGCAGCCCTCGACGTCGATGGTGAGCGGCTTTTCAACCACGACGTCGGCACCGGCCTCGAGTGCTTCAACGATGTAGTCGGCGTGGGTGTAGTCCGGGGTGGTCACGATGACACGCTCAATGCCGTTGGCCTGGATGAAGCTGGTGAGTTCACCCGGTTCAAAGGACGCAACCGGTTCCGCACCGCCGAGTTCCTTGATGAGCTCCTGGTAGAACTCGACGCGGCCGGCGTTGACGTCGGACAATGCCACGAGCTCAGCGACGTCGGCGTGCTGGCCGAAGATGGCGCGGATATACATTTCGGAACGGCCACCTGTGCCAATGAGGGCGATCCTTGTGCGCGGGGCGGCGCTTCCCGGAGAGGCTGTGTTTGTGGCTGGGTGGGTCTCGGCGGTGTCGACGTTGACCATGGAGAATGCCCCTTTCCAAAGGCAGGAGTGAACCGCTTGACGGCCCGGCTTGTTCTGGGAAGAATCATGAGAAAGCGTTTTCTCAGAGCGTTATAAGCTTTGTATCAAGACTCTGGCGGTCGCGTCAACCACCGCCCCAAGGACGGGGCAGCACGGGCCAAGCCAATCGGAAGGGGCAGGATGGCACGCAGGAATACCAACAGGCGCGTTGGCATCGCCGACGTCGCGGAGAAGGCTGGCGTCTCCCACGCCACCGTGTCGCGCGTCATGAACGGCAACGCTGCGGTGGACCCCGGCATCGCCGCGCGCGTGCGTGCCGCCGCTGCGGAATTGAAGTACCAGCCCAATCCTGTGGGCCGGAGCCTGGCACTGGGCAAAACGGACACCATCGGCATCGTGGTGCCGGACCTGGCCAACCCCACCTTCCAGGCCATCCTTCGCGGCCTGAGCATCGCCGCGGCCCAGGACGGTTACCGTGTGCTGATAGCAGACTCCTCCGAAGTGACCAGCGAAGAAGCCATCCTTGCCGGGGAGGCTCGGCGGCGCTGCGACGGTGTGGTGCTGTGCGCACCCCGCATGCCAGATGCCGAACTTGAGGAACTGGCACCGACGCTCCACCCACTGGTCCTGATCAACCGGACCACCATCAACACCACTACTCCCAGCCTCAGCGTCGACTACGGCCAAGGAATCCAGGAACTCGCCCAGCACCTGGTGTCCCTTGGCCACCAGCGCCTGGTTTACCTCTCCGGCCCGGAACACAGCGCCTCAAACCGCCAGCGTCTGGTTGGACTGGCGGAATTCCGCAAGGAACATCCGGAAATCGAGCTCCAGATGCTGCATGGCGGTTCCAACTTCGACTCGGGGCACGACTCCACAGAAGCCATCATCGCCAGCGGCGCCACGGGCATCCTGGCCTTCAACGACCTCGTGGCCATGGGCCTGCTGAGTGGCCTGCACGAGCGGGGTATCCGCGTGCCGGAAGACATCTCGGTGACGGGGTTCGACGACATTCCCTTTGCCCGGTACACCACTCCTCCGCTGACCACGGCAGCGGTCCCGATCAACGAACTCGGCAGTCTGGCCTGGCGCAGGATGCGGGAACAGATCCAGCAGGCGGACCAAACACCCACTCATCAGCAGGACGAATTCGCCCCACGCATGGAAATCCGCAAAAGCACCGCCGCTCCGGCCCTCAAACCCGCCTGACCAACCAACCACGCGAGCCGGGGTCTCTTGCGGCCCAAAACGAAGGCAAACATAGGCCGTAAGTGACCCCGCGTTGGGCTATTCCTCGGTGGACCGCCCAACTCCGGCTTCCGCATAGAAGCCACGGATGTGTGCCGCCACCAGCTCCGCCGCCGCGCCGCCGTCGTTCGCGTTGACGGCGGCGAGGATCGCGCGGTGCTCAGCCCGAAGCCGAGCGCATGTGGCGTCCCAGTCGGGAAGATTGCCGGTGAGCTCGCCGGCGTAATTCTCGATCGCGCCACGCAGCGAAGCCATCATGGCGCTCACCACGGCATTACCGGCGGATTGGGCCAAGGCAACGTGGAAGCGGGCATCAAGGGCAAGGAACGTAATTGGGTCCGGCGCCTGGTCCATGTGGTCCAGCAATGTCGAAGCTTCAGCCAGCTCCGGCACTCCTGCATGAGCGCGCTCCACAGCCCACGACTCCAGCAAGACGCGCGTTTCCACGATGTCCGCCACCGGAAGGTGCCTGGTAGCCACGTGGAGGCGGAGCGTCGAGCCCAGTGCGGACCCGGGCTCGGCGATGACGATGGTTCCGGCATCCTTGCCGGAGCCGACGCCGGCACGGACCACACCCATCGCCTCGAGGATGCGGACGGCCTCGCGCACCGACGTGCGGGACACTTGCAACTGCTCGGCCATGGCCCGCTCACCGGGCAGCCTCCCGCCGAGCGTAAGCTCGCCGCTGGACAACTGCTTCTCAATCCACTCCAGGACAAGTTGGTGCGTTCGCATACCGGAATACTAGTTGATGTGGTCCAACCACATGCTTTACAGTGTGGTTAGACCACACAAATTCCAGGGAGAACCGCATGACCGACACCCTTGATCCGAAGCTCACCGCTGCCCCCGCCGATGCCGGCAGCGACCAAAACGTCAGCAGGGCGCCGCAGCCGACACCCGCCGTCGTACAGCCTCCGGCCCTGAAGCGGCGCGTGCCCAAGGTCTCCGACCTGGCTCCGTTGATGCAGTTCAAGAAGCCCGAATTCAGCAAGGCGGCCCGGCTCAAGCGGGCCAGCACCATCTGGGACCTCCGGGACATCGCCAAGCGCCGCACCCCTCAGGCACCCTTCGATTACACCGATGGCGCCGCGGAAGAAGAGATCACCCTGCGGCGGGCACGCCAGGCTTTCCAGGACATCGAGTTCCGGCCGGGCATCCTGCGGAACGTGTCCAGGATCGATCTCCGGACGGACATCCTCGGCCAGGAATCGAAGCTCCCGTTCGGCATCGCACCCACGGGGTTCACACGGATGATGCAGTCCGAAGGGGAATATGCAGGTTCCCAGGCCGCTGAGGCAGCCGGCATCCCTTACACCCTGTCCACCATGGGCACCGCGTCCATCGAGGACGTCGCAGCAGCAGCGCCCAACGGCCGCAATTGGTTCCAGCTCTACCTCTGGACAGACCGCGACCGCTCCTTGGAACTGATCGAGCGGGCTGCGAAGGCCGGCAATGACACCCTGATGGTCACCGTGGATACGGCAGTGGCCGGCGCCCGGTTGCGCGACGTCCGGAACGGCATGACCATCCCGCCGGCCCTGACACTGAAGACCGTCCTTGATGCTTCCTACCGGCCAGCGTGGTGGTTCAACTTCCTGACTCACGAGCCGCTGACCTTCGCCTCGCTGTCCCGCTACACGGGCACGGTGGCGGACCTGATCAACTCCATGTTCGATCCCACCCTGACCTACGAGGACCTGGACTGGTTGCGCGAAACCTGGAAAGGCAAACTCGTGGTGAAGGGCATCCAGACGGTCGAGGACGCCCGGAAAGTGGTGGACCACGGCGCGGATGGCATCGTGCTCTCAAACCACGGTGGTCGCCAGCTGGACCGCGCCCCGATCCCGTTCCACCTGCTTCCCGAGGTGACGTCGGCATTGAAGGCGGACAACAGCAACGCTGCAGTCATCCTGGACACGGGCATCATGAGCGGCGCCGACATCGTTGCGGCCTTGGCCTTGGGTGCCGACTTCGCCCTGATAGGCCGCGCCTACCTCTACGGCTTGATGGCCGGCGGGCGCGAGGGCGTGGACCGGACCATCCAGATTTTGGAAAAGGACATGACCCGGACCATGGCACTCCTCGGGGTCAGCAAGGTGGCCGACCTCAACCCGGACCACGTGCGCCTGCTACAGCACTAGCCCATGTAGGGGACAGCTCCTGTCGCTACGAGCAATCATTGCGACAGGAGCTGTCCCCTAGTTGGGTACCGCGGGCGTTAGATGAGGCCTTGGGCCAACATGGCGTCGGCTACCTTGACGAAGCCGCCGATGTTGGCACCCACCACGTAGTTGCCCGGCGCGCCGTACTCCTCGGCGGTTTCGGCACAACGGTCGTGGATGCCCACCATGATCTCCGTGAGGCGTTGCTCCGTGTGCTCGAACGACCAGGAGTCGCGGCTCGCGTTTTGCTGCATCTCCAACGCGGAGGTTGCCACGCCGCCGGCATTAGCGGCCTTGCCCGGCCCGAACAGGATCCCGGCTTCCTGGAAGACCGCCACCGCAGACTGGGTGGAGGGCATGTTCGCACCTTCGGCCACGGCAATCAGGCCGTTGCTGACCAGCTTCGCGGCAGCATCGCCGTCGAGCTCATTTTGGGTGGCGCAGGGCAGGGCAACCGTACCGTTCACGTCCCAGACGGAGCCGCCTGCCACGTAGTTGGAGCCCTTGCGCCGGGCCGCATATTCAGTGAGGCGGGCACGCTCCACTTCCTTGACTTGGCTCAGAAGTCCGACGTCGATGCCCGCCTCATCCACGACGTAACCGGCAGAGTCGGAACAGGCCACTACCGTGGCACCGAGGGACTGGGCCTTGGCAATCGCATGGATGGCCACGTTGCCCGAGCCGGACACCACCACGCGCTGTCCATCAAACGAGGTACCCCGCGTCTTGAGCATCTCCTGCGCGAAGATCACCGTTCCATACCCTGTGGCCTCCGGACGAACCAGCGAGCCACCCCAGGAAATACCCTTGCCGGTCAAAACGCCGGATTCATAGCGGTTGGTGATGCGCTTGTACTGGCCGAAGAGGTAGCCGATTTCGCGGCCACCCACCCCAATATCGCCGGCGGGGACGTCGGTGTACTCACCGATATGGCGGTAAAGCTCGGTCATGAAGGACTGGCAGAACCGCATGATCTCGGCATCGGAGCGGCCGCGGGGATCGAAGTCCGAACCGCCCTTGCCGCCACCGATCGGCATGCCCGTCAACGCATTCTTGAAGATCTGTTCGAAACCAAGGAACTTCACAATGCCCAGGTAGACGGAAGGGTGGAAGCGCAGACCGCCCTTGTACGGGCCGAGCGCGGAGTTGAATTCAACCCGGAAGCCACGGTTTACGTGAACGCGGCCGGCGTCGTCAGTCCATGGGACACGGAAAATGATCTGGCGCTCGGGCTCGCAAAGCCGCTCCAGCACCGCTCCTTCAAGGAATTCCGGGTGGCGGTCATGCACGGGGCCGAGGCTTTCGAAGACCTCGGTCACGGCTTGGTGGAATTCCTTTTCCCCCGGGTTCCGCGCCAATACGGTGTCCCGGACGGCCTCGAGCCTTGAATCCATGCGTCTTCCTATCCCTCTGTGCCACGAACCGCGGCGAGACAATCAAAGTCCCGCTCATGGTTGCACCAACAGAGGTAGGATCTCCATTCGAGCCGGTTGTGACTGTCCGGACCCGATTTAACACAAGCGAAGAAAAACCTCGTCAAGCCGGGAAACTGGAGACCAGCAATAACTCACATTGTGAGCAGGATCACTGTGAAGATCAGCGCTTGCGGCCGAACTTCGGAAGGTTCGGCAGGTTGGGAAGGTTCGCCAGGAGGTCGGCCGCCTTGGTGGCGGCCCGGCCCACGGTACGCCCGATCTGCTGTGGAACAGTATCGTCGGACTGCAACTCCACGGAAACGGGAGTCTCCGCAGCCTGGGCCATAACGGCCTGGCTGAGCGCTTCGGGACGGTCTGCCGGTTTAGCGGCGGCTGCAGCCTCCGCGGCGGGCGGCTCGACGGAGGGCGCGACCGCGGCGCTTGGCGAGGGTCCGACGTCGAACGTCTCCAGCCAGCTGGCCACCCCCGCAAGCGGCTTGGGGTTGAGGGTGTAGAAACGCTTCTGGCCTTGGGCGCGCATGCTGACGAGGTCCGCCTCGCGCAGAACCTTCAAATGCTTTGAGATGGTGGGCTGGCTTGCTGCCAATTCCTCCACCAGTTCCCCTACAGCTTTATCCCCAGAGCGGAGGGAAACCAGGATGTCGCGCCTGGTTGCCTCAGCAATGACGGCAAATACGTCGTCAGTCACCATGACACCAACCCTAGCGACATATACGTCAAATGGCATCCCTTGTTTCGTGCCGCTCCCCTGCGCGTTCGTTGACCGATTGCGGGGCCGGTGCTACAACGATGTCACGGTCCGTCCGGGCTCCCAGGCCCAGGCCGCCAACAGCACGGGGTGCATGGCCATGACTGACATTTTCCGGCGGCAAATTTTCAACATCATTGCCGCGGTATTCCTTGCCTTGTTCGTGCTGGTGTGGGCCGCCGTCCTGCTCCGGGTAGGAACATGGGTGCCCACCGGGACGGCCGAGGCGCCGGAGCTGAACGGAGCTTTGGTCACGGCCGCCGGTGTCCTTGCCACATCCCTGAGTTCCCTCACCGCCTCGGCCTTGGGCTTCACCATCTCCGAGGTCAAGAGGGACAACGCACAGTCCGGTGATTCATCGTCTCTGGTCAGTCCCGCCCAGGTGGCCACACGCCTCTCGGGCAGGGTGATCTTCGCGATCATGGTGTACATGACCATGGGAATGCTGGTCCTGGTCATCTGGCTCTTCAAAGGTCAGGCTTCCACCGACCTGATCGGGGCCTTCGCATTGTCCCTGCTTGGCTGGTTGGTGGGGGCGGCGGGCGTCGTCTTCCAGACGGAAAAGACGGACGACTAGCTGCGCCAGGTCAGTCGAACCAGGGATCCAGCCCGTAGAGGGGGAAGATTTCCTTGCGGGTAGCGATGACAGTCCTGTCCACTTCGTCCGCGGGATCGTAACCGACCTCCCACGAACGCCACCAAATATCCACGTCGTCACCCATGGACTCCGGCGCCTGCACGCCGTATTTTTCCTTCACGTACGTGCGCCATGTTTCCGGCACCGGCGTAGCGAGCGGCACGGCCCGCTGTGTCACCATGCCGATCAGGTGGCTCCAGGCGCGCGGCACCACTCCGGTAACGTCATACCCGCCGCCGCCAGTAGCTATCCAACGGTTGCCGCAATACCTGGCAGCCAGGCTCCCGACGGCGCTGGCAGCCTCCCGTTGCGCATCGACGCTGAGGTTGAGGTGCGTCAGCGGATCCAGGCGGTGCGAATCGCAGCCGTGCTGGCTCACGATCACCTCGGGTTCGAATGCGCCCACGAGTTGCGGAACCACGGCATGGAAGGCCCGAAGCCAGGCTGCATCTCCGGTGAAGGCGGGAAGTGCCACGTTGACGGCTGTTCCCGGAGCATCCGGGCCACCGGTCTCATTGGCGAATCCGGTCCCGGGGAAAAGCGTCAGGCCAGACTCGTGAAGGGAGATGGTCATCACCCGCGGATCGTTCCAGAAGATCCCCTGGGTTCCGTCGCCGTGATGGGCATCAACGTCGATGCTGACGATCCGTTGCACGCCGCCGTCGAGCAGCCTCTGGATGGCCATGGCCACATCGTTGTAGACGCAAAACCCGCTGGCTTTGTCCCGGGAGGCGTGGTGCATGCCCCCGCTGAAGTTCACCGCCCGGATAGCCGTGCCGTCCAGGACCGATTCTGCTGCTACCAACGAGCCGCCGGCCAACCGCGCGCTTGCCTCATGCATGCCGGCGAACGCGGGATCGTCCTCGGTACCAAGCCCGCGTCGTTCATCGGGTGAGGACGGGTCGTCGCTTACCCGGCGGACGGCCGCCACGTACTCGGGGCTATGCACAGAGCAAAGTTCGACGTCGGACGCCACCTTGGGTGCCTCGACGGCCACATGCTGATGGCTGAACAAGCCGAGCGACTCCGCCAGCCGGGCCGTCAACTCCAGTCGCTGCGGTGCCATGGGGTGGCCCGGACCGAAATTGTAGGCAGTCATGGCAGGGTCCCACACCACCGTCGTTGGCAGCGCGGAACGGGTGATGCTGGAAGCCGGCGTTCCAAGCGTGGAGTTCATCCAGAACAGGCTACCTGAGGCTGTGCCGGTGCCCTGCCCCGTTACGGGGAGGGAATAGTGGTTTACTACTCAGGAAAGTATGTTCAACTGAGGAAGAGCGCCATGTCTCAAAGCCAGTCGCGGTCCACCACCCCGGCCAACTGGCAACCAGGCCAGCCGGAACGTGAAGGCCTGTGGATTTTTACCCGCGTGCGCGACTTCATCGACAACATCGCCAACACGTCACCGGCCCGTTTGGCCCTGGTGGCGTTCGCTATGGTCATCCTGCTTTTCACGGGGCTTCTGTCCCTTCCGGCCTCCTCGGCCAGCGGTGAAGCGACTCCGCTGCACCAGGCCATGTTTACCGCCGTTTCCTCCGTCTGCGTCACCGGCCTCACCGTTGTATCGACGGCCACGCACTGGTCCTTCTTCGGGCAACTCGTCATCCTGGTAGGCATCTTCGTCGGTGGCCTGGGTACCTTGACCCTCGCATCGTTGCTGGCCCTCATGGTCAGCAAACGCCTCGGTGTCCGGGGCAAGCTCATCGCCCAGGAAGCCATGAACAATGCCGGCCGGCTCGGCGAAGTAGGTACCCTGCTACGGATCGTCATCGTGACCTCCGTGGTCATCGAAGGCGCCCTCGCGCTGGCACTGATTCCCCGCTTCATCCTGCTGGGTGAGCCGTTCTGGCAGTCCGTCTGGCACGGTATTTTCTATTCCATCTCCTCGTTCAACAACGCCGGCTTCACTCCCCATTCAGACGGCATCGTCCCTTATGAGACGGACCTTTGGATCCTCATTCCGCTCATGCTCGGGGTGTTCCTGGGCAGCCTCGGTTTTCCCGTGGTCATGGTGCTCCAGCAAAACGGCTTGAACTGGAAGAAGTGGAACCTGCACACCAAGCTGACCATCCAGGTGTCCTTGATCCTGCTTTTGGCCGGAACCGTCTTGTGGGCGCTGATGGAATGGGACAACGTGCGGACCATCGCCCACATGGACCTTGGCGACAAAATCATCCATTCGCTCTTCGCCTCCGTCATGACCCGCTCCGGCGGCTTCAACTTGGTGGACCAAAACCACATGGAATCCACCACCATGCTGCTGACTGATGCGCTCATGTTCGCAGGCGGCGGTTCGGCTTCGACTGCCGGTGGCATCAAGGTGACCACCATCGCCGTCATGTTCCTTGCGATCGTCGCCGAGGCACGCGGCGACGCCGATGTGAAGGTCTACGGCCGCACCATCCCCCAAGGCACCATGCGCGTAGCCATCTCGGTGATCGTCGCCGGCGCCACCTTGGTATCGGTTGCAGCATTCCTGCTGCTCTCCATCAGTGGAGCCTCACTGGACCGGGTTCTTTTTGAAACAATCTCCGCTTTTGCCACCGTGGGGCTGAGCACCAACCTCAGCGCCGAACTGCCGCCGACGGGCGTTTACGTCCTGACGGCGCTCATGTTCGCCGGCCGCGTCGGCACCGTTACCCTTGCTGCGGGCCTGGCGTTGCGCCAGCGCAGCCAGCTGTACCACTACCCGGAAGAGAGGCCAATCATTGGCTAACACCCAGGGGGCGGCCAACCGTCCCGCCCACAACGCGCCGGTTCTGGTGATCGGTCTTGGCCGTTTCGGCTCCGCAACCGCCGAGCAATTGGTCAAACAGGGACGCGAAGTCCTGGCGATCGAGCGGGACCGCAGCCTGGTCCAGAAGTGGGCACCGGTGCTCACCCACGTCGTTGAGGCGGACGCCACCAACATCGACGCACTCCGCCAACTCGGAGCGCAGGAGTTCAGCTCAGCAGTGGTGGGCGTCGGCACGTCGATCGAATCCTCCGTGCTGATCACGGTGAACCTTGTGGACCTCGGCATCCAGCACCTCTGGGTCAAGGCCATCACGCCCTCGCATGGCAAGATCCTCAGCAGGATCGGGGCCAACCACGTCATCTACCCCGAGGCCGACGCCGGTGTCCGCGCAGCCCACCTCGTCTCCGGGCGCATGCTGGACTTTATCGAGTTCGACGACGACTACGCGATCGTCAAAATGTACCCGCCCAAGGAGACCGTGGGCTTCACACTCGAGGAATCCAAGGTCCGCTCCAAGTACGGCGTGACGATCGTCGGCGTCAAGACTCCCGGTGAGGACTTCACGTATGCGCGTCCGGAAACCAAAGTGTCCGGACACGACATGCTGATCGTGTCCGGACACGTGGACCTGCTGGAACGCTTCGCGGCGCGCCCGTAGCCTTTGGGCGGCCCGCTCAGCCGAGTTGCTTGGTGATCTCCGCTGCCCGGGCGGCGGCTGCACGGGCGCCGTCGGCAATGATCTTGGGGATCCCGCCGTCGTCAAAAGCGGCGATGGCGCGCTCGGTGGTGCCGTTCGGGCTGGTGACGGCGACGCGCAGGGCGGTGGGGTCCGCCCCCGGCTCAGCGAGCATGAAGCCGGCACCGGCCACCGTTTCGCGGGCGAGCATGACGGACAGTTCCGGGTCCAAGCCCAACTCCACGCCGGCTGCGGCCATGGCCTCGGCAAGGTAGAAAGCATAGGCCGGGCCTGAACCGCTGATGGCGGACAGCGCGTCCACCTGTTCCTCGGGAACCTCAACTACCTTGCCTGCGCCCGCGAGGGCGGCCTTCGCCTGCTCCAGTTGTTCGGGCGTGCAGTGCGTTCCCGGAGACACGGATACGACGCCGCGGCCCAGCTTGGCGGGGGTGTTGGGCATCGTACGGATCACCGGCTGTCCCTCGGGAAGGGCAGCCTCGAGCTGGGCGATGGAAACAGCCGCAGCGACGCTGAGCACAATGGTGTCTTTGCTGAGCGCCGGGCTGATCTCCCGTGCAAGGTCGGTAATTCCCACCGGCTTGACGCCGAGGATCACCATGGATGACCCCTTGGTTGCCAGCTTGTTGTTGTCCGGCTCTTCTTCGCCGGCGATTGCTGTGACCCCATGACGCTGGGCCAACTCCTCCGCCCGTTCTGCACGCCGCACCGTTGCGACGACGTCCGAAGGGCTGGTCCCCGCGGCCAGGAGACCGCCAAGAATTGCCTCGTTCATTGATCCACAGCCAAGGAATGCGATTCGGTTGCTCATGGCTCCATCATGGCAGTTGGGGCTCGGGCGGGTCGAACGCTGGCCGGGAAACAAAATTCCCAGCTTGTTCACAAGGTTATTGCAGGCAGTCCCCAATGTTGGTCCGTAACTTAGTAGTTACCTCATTGAGGGTGCGAGTGATGAGGCGGGCATGGGGATGTCCGCCAGCAGCACCGGTGGCCGGGGCGGGTTTTCCCCCATTTCCCGATTCGGCCGCCGGTGCTTTCGCATTTAAAGGCTCAAATGGGGCGGTGCCGCGCGGGTTAGCGGACAGCGCCGCCGCCTATGGGCGACGGCGCTTCTGGGGATCGCTGGTGGGGGCGTCCGCTACGGCGGCCCGTCAGTTATCCAGGCTCCGGACCAAGGGAATGCTCAAGTGCTGCCGCGCAAAACGCAGGGTTTCGGCGAGCATCTCCTCGCGTTCACCGGCCACTTTTGCCTTGCGCGTGGAAATCTCCGCTACCACAACGCCGCCCCACTCGGAAGATGCCAGATGCTGCAGGACATCCGCGCACTGCTGCGTTCCCATACCCGGGACGAGGTGCTCGTCCTTCCCGGAACCCGAGCCATCCGTGAGGTGCACGTGCCTGAGCTTGCTGCCCAGTGCCTGAATCGCTTCCAGGCTGTTGGCCCCCGCAGTCGCAGCGTGCGAGAAGTCCCAAGTGACGTCGTCGTAATCCTGTCCCAACGGGTCCCAGTGCGGCAGGTAAGCCACTGCCTCGCGTCCGCGAACGCGCCACGGATACATGTTCTCCACGGCAATGTGCACCTGGTACATGGCCGCGATCTCACGAACGCCCTCGGCAAAATTCTCCGCATAGTTGGACTGCCACCGGAACGGCGGGTGCACCACAACGGTGTCGCAACCGACTTCCTTGGCCATCTGGCACGAGCGCTCAATCTTGTTCCACGCCGATCCCCAGACCTGCTGGGTCAACAGGAGGGTAGGCGCGTGGATGGAGACGATCTGCTGGTTGTAACGGTGGCTCAGCTGGACGAGGGCATCGGGGTTCTGGCTCACCGCATTGTTGGTGACCATGACCTCAACGCCCTCGTAACCGAGGTCCTGGGCCACGGCGAAGGCGTCATGCACGCTGAGCGGATAAACCGATGCGCTGGAAAGCGCCACCGGTATCTGGCGGTTGTTGGCAACAGGTTCGACGTCGGTACTCATCTCAGGAAGCCAGCCCGCCTGCCGCAGGGGCTGGGATGGGGGCTGGTGCGGGGTCGTTTACGGAGACCGGGAACTCCTTGACGGGATTGTCCGGTTCCTCGTCTTCTTTGTGCTTGTCCGGGTGCTTGCCGTCTTTCTTCTTCTTCGATTTGTCCTTCTTCCGTTTACCCACATGCGGCGCAGGGTCCAAGGCATCTTCAAAAACCAACTGGTCCAGTCGGCGCAGTATCAAGCCTTCGCGGAGGGCCCAGGGACAAATCTCCATCTTGGGAAACTCGAAGAGCTCCAAAGCAGCCTCGGCAACCAGTGCGCCCGCAAGAAGCTGCCGCGCCCGCGCATCGGAAACGCCGGGCAAGTAGAGCCTGTCTGCCACAGTCATGGCCGAAATCCTTTGCGCCCAAAGCCCAAGATCCGCGGCGTGGAGCTCGCGCTTGACGTACGGGCCCGCCGCGCTCGGAGCAGCTCCGGCAATCCGGGCCAGCGAACGGAACGTCTTTGACGTGCCCGCCACGAGGTTGGCCCTACCCAGCTCGTGGAACTCGCGGACCACGGGTTTGAGCGTGGACCGGATGTAGCGCCGCAGTTCCTTGACACTTTTGGCTGTGGGGGGATCCTCGTGCAGCCAGTCCCGGGTCAACCTGCTGGCACCCAGGGGAACGGATGTGGCGAACTCGGGGAGCTCGTCGGTGCCGTACGCCATTTCGAACGAACCGCCTCCGATATCGAGGTCCAGGATGGGACCTGCGCCCCACCCGTACCAACGGCGGACGGCGAAGAAGGTCATGGACGCTTCCTCGCTGCCTGTCAGCTCCTGCAGTGTGACGGTGGTCTCGTGCTTGACTCTGGCCAGGACGTCGGCGCCATTCGTGGCTTCACGTATCGCCGATGTACAGAAAGCCAGCAAATCCTCGGCCTTGTGGCGCGCCGCGAACTCCCAGGCTTCCAAGACGAATTCGATCAGCTCGTGTTGGCCCGCATCGTTGATGTTGCCGTCCCCGTCGAGGTACTGGACCAGGGAGAGCGGACGTTTGTGCGAGGCGAAAGCCACCGGGCGCGCGCCAGGGTGGGCATCCACGAGGAGCAGGTGGACGGTGTTGGACCCGATGTCGAGAACGCCAAGACGCATTCTGCCATTATTCACTGATTCGAAGCCCGGGAAGCAACTTCGGGACCACGTTTCGCCGACGTGCGGGTGACTTGCGCGCCTACTCTGCCGGCTCCCCGGCTTCGTCTGCCCGCTTGAAGTCACGGCGGATATTGGCGATGCCTTCGGGATCGATTTCGAAACCGTGCTCGCTGCCCGGATTGATAACCAAGCCCAGCTCATCACCGATGTTGGCAAGGATCGCCGAACCCATGGTCCCCAGGACGTGCGGAGCAGCTTCAAGGAACCGCTCGTCCACGCGGCTTGGGTGGCTGAAAACCGCCAGAACCGGCTGACCATCCACATTGGAAAGCACCAGCGGTTCCACCGACGAATCCGGGCCGTCAACCGATTCGGAGCTGACCAGGTAGACCTCGTTGTTCAGGAAAGCGAGGATGACGTCGACCGGATTGGCGTCCGGCTGTTCGGCCAGGGCGAGCTTCGCCTCGAGGTCGTTCAGGGGCTGGTTGTCCGGTGAAACCGTCTGTTCAGTCATGGTTCTACTCGACCATGCCGGCGGCCGGGACGCAATTCCCGGGCGCGTCCCGGCCTGGCGTGAGTTACTTCTTGGCCGTTGCCTTGCGGGCCGGCGCCTTACGGGTGGTGGTCCGTTTGACGGGGCCCTTGGCGCGCTTCTCGGCCAGGAGTTCGATGGCCCGCTCCCTGGTGAGTTCTTCCAGGGACGTGGACCGTGGCACCGTGATGTTGGTGACGCCATCGGTGATGTACGGGCCGAAACGGCCTTCCTTGACCACGATGTTCTTCTCCGAAACCGGGTCCGGACCGAACTCGGCCAGGGGCGGCACTGCTGCGCGCGCACCCCGCTGCTTGGGCTGCGAGTAGATCTCCAGGGCCTGCTCCAAGGTGATCGTGAAGATTTCCTCTTCCGAGCCGATGGAGCGGGAGTCCGTGCTCTTCTTAAGGTACGGCCCGAAACGACCGTTCTGGACCGTGATCGGATTGCCTTCCGCGTCCTCGCCCAAGACCCGCGGAAGGCTCATGAGTTGGAGTGCTTCATCCAGGGTGACACTGTCCACTGTCATGGACTTGAACAGCGAACCCGTCCTCGGTTTGACCTTCACCGGCTTCTTAGGCGGCTTGGGTTTGCCGTTCTTGTAATACTCCACCGGCTGGTTCGCCAGCTGTTCCTCGGTCATTTCAGGGATGATCTCGGTGACATACGCCCCGTACCGGCCGTTCTTGGCAACAACCGTGTGGCCCGTGTGGGGATCGGTTCCAAGAACGCGTTCCTCGGGAGCTGCGGTCTCCATGAGCTCAATGGCCTTGGCCGCGGTCAGTTCGTCCGGCGCCAGTTCTTCCGGCACATTGGCTCGGGCAGACTCCACCACTTCACCGGTCTTTTCATCGACGGTGGGAATCGTGCTTTCGAGGTAGGGTCCGAATTTGCCCACCCGCAGCGTAATTCCATCCGCGATCGGCACGGAGTTGATCTCCCGGGCGTCGATCTCGCCCAGGTTGTTGACGATACTCAGCAAGCCGGGATCGGCGTCTTCGCCGTAGTAGAAGTGCTTGAGCCACGCTGCGCCGATGGCCTGCCCGTTGGCAATCTTGTCCAGGTCACCTTCCATGTCAGCGGTGAACTCGTAATCCACATAGTCCGTGAAGTGCTGCTCCAGAAGGCGGATCACCGAGAAGGCAATCCAGCTGGGAACCAGGGCTGAGCCCTGCTTCCGGACGTAGCCACGGTCCTGGATGGTGGAGATCGTCGAGGCGTACGTGGACGGGCGGCCGATCCCCTTCTTTTCCAGCTCAGCGGTAAGCGAGGCTTCGGTGTACCGCGGCGGGGGTGAGGTTTCGTGGCCGACGGCGACGATCTCCGAAGCGGTCAGGGCGTCATCCTTGGCCACGTTGGGCAAGCGCCGTGCTTCATCGGAATCATCGTCTCCGCGGCTTTCGTCCTTGCCTTCCTCATACGCAGCGAGGAAGCCCGGGAAGGTGATGACCGTACCGGAGGCCGAGAACTCAGCGTCCCTGCCATCACTCGCAACTGCGCCGAGGCGGATGGTCGCAGTGGAACCCTTGGCGTCGGCCATCTGCGAGGCGACCGTGCGCTTCCAGATCAGCTCATACAGACGGAATTCATCGCCGCTGAGCTGCTTCGCAACCTGGGCAGGTGTCCGGAACGAGTCACCGGCAGGACGGATGGCCTCGTGGGCTTCCTGGGCGTTTGCCGCCTTGTTGGCATAGATGCGCGGGCTCTGGGGCACGTATTCAGGGCCATATAGCTCCGCAGCCTGCCGGCGGGCCGCAGTGACGGCTTCATCGCTCAATGCCGACGAGTCCGTACGCATATAGGTGATGTAGCCGTTTTCATACAGGCGCTGGGCTACCTGCATTGTGCTCTTGGAAGAGAAGCGCAGCTTGCGGCCGGCTTCCTGCTGCAACGTGGACGTGGTGAAGGGTGCCGCGGGACGGCGCGTGTACGGCTTGGTGTCGACGGACCGGACACGGAAGTCCGAGTTCTCCAGCCCTGCCGCCAAGGAAGTCGCGAGTTCTTCGTTGAGGTGAACGACGTTCGAGGACGTGAGCTCACCGTTGTCATTGAAGTCGCGGCCACTGGCAACCTTGGATCCGTCCACCGCGGCAAGCTTTGCCTTGAACGAACCCGAATCCGCGCCGAACTGGCCCGTCAGGTCCCAGTAGGACGCTGCCCGGAACGCCATGCGTTCCCGCTCCCGGTCAACCACCATGCGGGTCACCACCGACTGCACGCGGCCAGCGGAGAGCCCGCGGGCTACCTTGCGCCAGAGGACCGGCGAAATTTCGTAGCCGTAGAGGCGGTCCAGGATACGGCGGGTCTCCTGCGCATCAACCAGGGCGGTATCGACGTCGCGCAGGTTGTCCATGGCACGGTGGATTGCTTCCTTGGTAATTTCGCCAAAGGTCATCCGGTAGACGGGGACCTTGGGCTTAAGGACCTCCAGGAGGTGCCACGCGATGGCTTCGCCTTCGCGGTCCCCATCGGTTGCGAGATAGAGCGCGTCGGCGTCTTTGAGCTGGGCCTTGAGCTCGGCCACCTTCTTTTTCTTGTCAGGCGAGACGACGTAGTAGGGCTTGAAGTCGTTTTCGACGTCGACGGCGAACTTGCCCAGCGACGTCTTTTTCAGTTCTGCAGGCAGGTCCGAGGGCTGGGGAAGGTCACGGATGTGGCCGATGGATGCCTCGACGATGAAGCCCTCGCCAAGGTATTTGGCGATGGTCTTGCTCTTGGCCGGAGACTCCACGATCACGAGTTTCTTGCCGGTTTTTGCCTTGCTGGGCACGGTGCTCCTACATAAAAAATGTGTATTTGGGCTGGTGCCCATATTGGCCTAGTTCACCACAGTTTGCAGAATCCTGCGTTCTGGCCGGGAAAACCAGAACCCTTCCAATCGGCTACTGGCCGGGCGCCGAACGGTCGTCCGGGATCATCGACCACAGGGTGGCCATGCGCTGGGCACCCTCCGGAATCAGGGTTGGATCCTCAAGTTCGTACTCCCTGAGGACCTCACGGATCCTATCGGAAAGTTCCTTGCGCTGCTGGTTGGTCAAGTACAACAGATTGCTGGCCAAGACTACGCTTGCGGCCTCTTCCGCGGATTCGCCCCGCTGCCGCCGTTCGCCCCGGGCCTTGGCAAAGGCCGAGGCCCGGCGCCGGAACGCGTCCAGTTCCAGGTCCACCACCGCGATCTCCGGGCTGGCGACGCTGCCTCCGGAAATAGTGAAGTCCGTTCCTGCGGCCTTCCAGCGCCGTTCCCTCGCATCTCCCGCGTTCTCTGCGGGCGCTACGATGCCCCACTTCTGAAGGGCCCGGAGGTGGTAGCTCATGGCACTGGGGGTGAGGCCGGTCCTGGCTGCCAGTTCCGTGGCCGTGTGGCTGACCTGCGTGGCATAGAGTTCGGAAATAACCTCAAGGCGTGCTGCGTGGGCCAAGGCCCGGATGGCCTTGGGATCGGTGATCTCAACCGTCTTCTCGGCGCGCTTACGGCGTGGTGCCTCTCCTGATGATTCGGATATCCCGTTCTGTGCAGTCACTTCATCAGTGTAATCAGCGTCACTTCCTTCGCTGCCTGTGGCGCCGCCTCCCGGCGTGTGGTTGGTACTCACGCGGGAGCCTGCGCATCGTCCGGCAGAAGAAATCCGTCAACCACGAGGTTTCCAACCTCACGGAACAATTTCTCCCGGAAGGCAGCGGCATCGAAGCCTTCTCCGCCGCCAAGGAGGACTTCCAGCGCCGTGACAATCTGGCTCACGGACAGTTCGCCGTCGCACGTTGAGACGAACCCGGCCAGTTCCGTACTCAAAAGATTGGTCCGGCGAAGTCCTGCCCCTTGCCGCAGCAGGATTACGCCGGGGTGTTGGGCACCGGGCCTCTGGTGGCGTTCCTCCGTGACATCCTCCGCCACCACCAGGTGCGCGTTCCACAAATCGTTTGCCGCTGCCCAGTCGGCACGCTCAACAGCCGCCCCCAGGTGGGGGCCGATGGGTTGCTCAATGGGGTAAGTGATTTCCTCGAAACGCCTGATGAGGCCAGTGCGGGCGTTGCCGGAACGGTTGCCTGGGTGCTCGGCAGCCAAGGGCCGGCGCAACCAGATCATGCCGAATCCGATCCCCTCCACGTCCCTGCTGCCGAAGTCAGCGAGGTAGGCGGAGTACGACTCCTGATAGTGCTTGCGGTCCCTGTTCTCGGACGCATCCTGCAGCCACGTCTCGGCGTATTGTTCGGGTCCTACCTGCTCGCGCTGAATGAACCAAACGTCCAGTCCCGAGTCTTCAAGCCACGCCGCCGGGCGGTCGCTCCACTGCGCTCCAGTGGGGATCTCCCAATTTCCCAGCATCTGGGCCATACCGCCCGGCTCCAGGACTCCGGCGAGCGACTTCACCAAGGACGAAACAATCTGGTCTCCGGGGAGTCCGCCGTCGCGGTAGGTGAACTGGTCCTGTGAGGACTCGCCGGATGTCCGGGGGGTGATGACGAAGGGCGGGTTGGAAACGACCAGCCCGAACGATTCCCCTTCCACCGGTTCAAGGAGTGAGCCGAGACGAAGACTAACCCGGGATTCAAGGTTGTCCGGATCCAACCCGAGCTCGGAAGCATTCAAGAGAAGATTGAACCGCGTATAGGCAAGCGCCCTTTGCGAAATATCGGTTGCGGTCACGTGCTCGCAGTGGTGGAGCAGGTGGAAGGTCTGGATGCCACACCCTGTCCCCAGGTCCAGGGCCCGGCCTGTGTGTTGCCTGATGGTGGTCTGCACCAGAGTGGTGGACGCTTGCCCGATTCCCAGGACATGATCGTGCCTGAGCACCCCCGCCTGCTGGTGCGCCGCGAGGTCGCTGGCTACCCAAAGTTCAGCGCCGCCGGTCCCATCGGAGTTGGCGTCCCACCCATAGGGGCGTAGGTCTGCCGTAGCAGCCACCACACCACCATCCACAGTGACCAGGCCCAGCCGGGCAAGTCCACTCGACCCGACCCCGGGCAGCGCAGCATCAATCCCCTGGACAGATTGCGGCTCCGCCAGGAGCCACAGCCCGACGACGGCGGCCAGACCGCCGAGCTTCGCATCCCCAGCGGACCTTTCCGTGACCAACAGCGCTGGAATCAATTGGTCCCGGCCAAGTGCGGCATAGGCCGACGGCCCCAGGAAGTCCGCTACGCCGTCGACCGTGTAGCCAACGGCACGAAGGTCTGTTGCCAGCGCCGCCAGGAGCTGTGGTTCATCGCTGCGTGGAGCGTCTGGAGTGGTACCGGAGGTAAAGGCGGAGGGGGTTTGGTTCACGTTGCAAGTCTATTGGCGCCGACGCTGCGCGTTGCCCGCCGACGTAGCTATGTGGAAAAGCCCTCCCGCGAAAACCGGTAGCGTTGAACCATGCTCAAGTTTTCCTGGCCACGGCGCACTGCCGGCCTCGTTGCCATGGCCGCGGGGATCCTCGTTGCCGCCACAGCTTGCCAGGGACAGGTGGACATCGCACACGCGGATGTGCCCGCGTGGAAACAAAAGGTCCTGCCTGCAGCTTCCGGAGTGGTACTTGAAGACTCAGGAAAAATCCTGGACCGGAACCCCTTGGTGAAGGACGCCCCCAGCATCCCCGCCGGCAACTACACGCTGACCATGGCCTGCGACGGCGGCGGGAAGGCTTTCTTCGCCGTGACATCGGGCGGAAAGCAGATCGCCGACGCCGGAGCCGCCTGCAACGGCAGTCGGGAAGTTGCCAAGATCAAGATCTCCAGCGCTTCTTCGGTCTCCATCTCCACCAGCAGCGTCGATGCGCCGCTGATCTACGCCTACCAAATGGTTCCAGCGGGCAGTTAGCACCCTATGGCGACCCGCCCCCCAAGCGTAAAGTCGGAACATGGGCGGCAAGCTGGCTGGCTTGGCAACGTCGCGTCGGCTGGCGAGTGCCGCCGTCGTAATTTTGCTTGGGGTGGGCGCCACCCTGACAGGGTGTGAGTACACCTACGACGACCGCGTCCGGGCTGACGAAAGCCCTGCAGCGACGGTGGCCGGCAACGTGGTGCTTCCGCCGGACCCCTCCCTTGAACAAACAGTCACCGGCCAGGCGCTTGACGAGTGGGCGAAAACCGCATTGCCGGAATCGCAAGGGCGATCGTTCTACTCGAGCAGCGGATATCTCAGCGCGGGCGAGTCCAAGACGGAGCAAACGGTCCAACTTCCCGGGGGAACCTACGCCGTCACGTTAGCCTGCCGGGGGACGCGACGGGTATCTTTTTCCGTCCGGATGGGTGAAACGGACCTGGTGGACCTGACCCTGGGATGCACCAACGCCCGCGTCAGCGTGGTCCAACTCGATGCTGACGCGATATTGAACATCACTGTCGGGACAAGATCGGAGGCGAACTTCGCCTACCGGGTCAGCAGGCTATAAGCCGTTGGCAGGCGCTCAAGCCGCCTGGCACCCGTCCGGGCAACGCAGCGTGGCAGGGTCAGAGGCGCAATCGGCGCAGTAGAGCGTCAACGTCCGGCAGCTCGGGTTGGAGCAGTTTTCAAACTTGTTGGTGGGCGCCGAACAGCGTACGCATTCACCAATGGTCTTGGCTTCCTCGCTGAACTCCACGTGCATGCGCTTATCGAAAACGTAAAGGGAACCTTCCCAAAGGCCCTGGTCCTTATAGGTCTCTCCATAGCGGACGATCCCGCCGTCCAGCTGGTAGACCTCCTTGAACCCCCGGTTCACCATCAGGCTCGACAACACCTCACACCGAATGCCGCCGGTGCAATAGGTGACCACGGGCTTGTCCTTCAGGGCGTCGTACTTACCCGAATCAAGCTCCTTGATGAAGTCGTGCGTGGTGGCGACGTCCGGGACTATGGCGTCCTTGAATTTGCCGATCTGCGCCTCGAAAGCGTTCCGGCCATCGAAGAAGACAACATCCTCACCCTCCGCCTTCTTGGCATCCAGCAAATGGTGCAACTCCTCGGGCTGGAGGTGCTTGCCGCCGCCCACAACTCCGTTTTGGTCGACCTTCAACTCACCCGGCGCCCCGAAGGACACAATTTCATCGCGTACCTTGACGCTTAACCGCGGGAAGTCCTCGGCCCCACCTTCGGACCATTTGAAGTCGATGTTGTGGAAACCCTTGTACTCACGAGTAGTTTTGACGTACTGCTTCATGTTGTTCAGCTCGCCGCCGACGGTGGCGTTGATGCCGTCCTTGGAGATGAGGATGCGGCCCGTGAGCCCCAGCTTTTCGCACAAGGCACGCTGCCACAGGCGCACAGCGTCCGGGTCCGCGATCGGAGTAAAGCCGTAAAAGAGCACAATTCGGTTCAAAGCCACCGTTAAAGGTTACTAGGTGTACTAGAATCCCGCGGCGAAGTCACAATTCCATAAGCACCGATCACCGGGCTCACCCGGCTCTGTTGCTTCCCCGGGCGCTGGCATACTCTCTCTACATGAGTCCTGACGCCTTGGTTGAAGACATCGCGCACCTCTTGGAGGTCTGGGTTGCCGGCTGGGCCGGTTGCCGTGGCTACGAAAAAAGTCAAGAGGGACGTTTCCCGGCCGCACTGCGTGCCGACAAGACGGGTGATTGGGAGTACTTCGCCCATGATCCCTCCGACGATGAGTTTGCCGCGCTTGCCCAAAAGACCGCCGAAGCGGACACCCGCATCCTCACGATTCTGACCAACGACGTACAGCGCTACAAGTACTTGGCTGAACAGCACGGCCTGAACGTCAACTCCGCTTCCCAGACCATGATGATCGTGGACATGGAAACGCAGGATGCCGAAGATCCATGGCTTCCGGACGACGACCTGGAACTGGCCGTTTCAGAATCCAAGGGAGTCCACTACGCCGTGGTCCATTCCGGTGAGAAAGTGGCGGCCAGCGGCCGGGTATTCGTCATCAATGGAACCGCCGTTTTCGACAAGATTGTCACCGAACCTGAATTCCAGCGGCGTGGCTTGGGAAGTTTCATCATGAAAGCCCTTGCCGCACAGGCTTTCGCCCACGACGTCGAAAACGGACTGCTGCTCGCCTCGCTGGACGGCCAGAAGCTGTACTCCCACCTGGGCTGGGATGTGGTCTGCCATGTGCTGATGATGTCCGTTTCCAGCTCCGGAGGAGCCGACCTTTCTGCAGAGTGACCAACTGGTGCGGGCGCTTGACGGGCGCCCTGCGGTTTGGAGGGCTGCCGTTTCCGGTTTGCACCGGAGTGACAGAATGATTTGGTGGCTGCAGCAAATTCCCTGATTTCCCTCCTGGGCCGGACGCCGGACCCGGAGCAGCTTCGCCACGTCCACACCATCCCCGCCCGCAAGGCCGTCAACGAGCCATGGCCCGAATGGGTCCACCCCGACATCGTGGCGGCGTACCAGGACCTTGGAATCCAGGAACCATACCGGCACCAAGTCCAGGCCGCCGGCCTGGCGCATTCCGGACAGCACGTGGTCATTGCCACGGGAACGGCTTCCGGCAAGTCGCTTGCCTACCAATTGCCGTCGCTTGATGCGATCCACCGATCGGAACTCCGGGTACTGTCCGAGCCCGGAAAGATCCACGACGACGGCGCAGTCACCTTGTACCTGTCCCCCACCAAAGCGCTGGCGGCCGACCAGCTTGCGGCCATCCGTGCACTGAAGCTGCCCACCGTCCGCGCGGAAACGTACGACGGCGATACGGACATGGCGTCCCGGCGCTGGATCCGCGATCACGCCAACTTCATCCTCGCCAATCCGGACATGCTGCACTTTGGGATACTGCCGAACCACGCTTGGTGGGCTAAGTTTTTCCGCAGGCTGCGCTACGTCATTGTCGACGAGGCGCACAGCTACCGCGGAGTATTCGGCTCCCATGTTGCCAACCTCATGCGCAGGCTCCGCCGGATCTGCGCCTATTACGGGGCCGGCACGTCCTTCCCCGAGCCCGTGTTTATCGCCGCATCGGCCACCGCCTCCGATCCCGGCGTCTCGTTCGGACGCCTCATCGGTGCCCCTGCACGTGAAATCTCCGAGGACTGTTCCCCCCATGGCTCCACGACGGTGGCCTTCTGGGAACCGGCCCTCACCGATACCAAGGGAGAGAACGGAGCCAAGCAACGCCGAACGGCCGTGGCCGAGACTGCCGATATCCTCGCCAACCTTGTCTCTTCGCGGGTGCGGACAATAGCCTTCATCAAGTCCCGGCGCGGTGCCGAGTCGATAGCTTCGATCACTAAACGGCTCCTTGACGAAGTGGATCCCAGCCTGCCCGGCCGGGTGGCCGCCTACCGGTCCGGCTATCTGCCGGAAGAACGGCGGGCGCTTGAGCAGGCCCTGAGGTCCGGTCAGTTGTTGGGCGTTTCCAGCACCTCCGCCCTGGAGTTGGGAATCGACATTTCGGGGCTGGACGCCGTGCTCGTAGCAGGTTGGCCTGGAACCAGGGCGTCCCTTTTCCAGCAAATCGGTCGAGCCGGGCGCGCCGGCCAGGATGCCATCGCGGCCTTTGTTGCAAGTGACGATCCGCTGGACACCTACCTTGTAAACCATCCCCAGGCCATCTTTGACGTCTCGGTGGAAGCCACCGTGTTCGACCCCGGCAACCCCTACGTCCTGGGTCCGCACTTGTGCGCCGCGGCCGCGGAACTGCCCATCGGCCCGGCCGAGCTTGAACTGTTCGGCAGCACCGCCGAGGGCCTCCTGGACCGCCTCGTGGCTCAAGGCTATCTGCGCAAGCGACCGGCGGGATGGTTCTGGACCCACTCCGAGAGCGCTGCAGCCATGGTGAACCTCAGGGCAGACGGCGGTGGACCAGTCAGTATTGTTGATGCCGGAACCGGCTCCCTGCTCGGGACCATGGACTCGCCGCAAACCCATTACCAAGCCCACACCGGGGCAATCTACGTCCACCAAGGTGAAAGCTACCTCGTAGAGGAACTGAACGAGGGCGATCACTGCGTGATGGTGCGGCGCGTGAATCCCGACTTCTACACCACCGCACGGGACGTGACCCAGATCGAAGTCCTCGAATCCAACCGGTCCGTCCAATGGGGCGATGTCACCGTGCATTTCGGCGACGTCAAGGTCACCACCCAAGTTGTCTCCTTCCAACGCAAGGCCCTGATTTCCAATGAGATCCTCGGCGAGGAGCCCTTGGACCTCGGCGCCAGGGACCTGTTCACGAAGGCCGTGTGGTTTGTGGTGGGCAATCGCTCACTTAACGATGCGGGGTTGGTGGAAGCCCAGTTCCCGGGTGCCCTGCACGCTGCCGAACACGCGGCGATCGGGCTTCTTCCCTTGGTCGCGTCCAGTGACCGTTGGGACATTGGAGGTGTTTCTACAGCACTTCACGCCGACACAGGTGTTCCGACAATCTTTGTTTACGACGGGCACCCCGGTGGCGCCGGTTTTGCGGAGCGCGGATTCGAAAAAGCCAAGGTCTGGCTTGGGGCGACCCGCGATGCCATCGATGCGTGCGAGTGTGATGCCGGCTGCCCGTCCTGTGTCCAATCGCCCAAGTGCGGCAACAAGAACAACCCCCTGGACAAGGCAGCCGCCATCACGCTCCTCGATGTGCTGCTCAAGAACGCGGTTTAGTCCGGCGCTTTTGCAGGCTCCGGCCCTCCGACTCCGGCCCCTCGATTGCTCTCGGGTGGAGGCCCGGCCCGGGACCTGCCCGTCGCCGTCCCATACAGGAATTGCCCGGAAAGCTCTGTGGAAACTTCCACCACCTCACCCCCTTTTACCTCGCACGAGACCAAACGAGCGTCATGGTGTGCCGCAACTTCTGCAGCCACCCCACAGGGATCCCCTGACGTCAGCCCACGCGCTGCATCTGCCCCGGCGAGCGCAGCGAGATCCGAGGCCGCAGCCGCACGGGAAGCCATGATTCCGGCCTGCGCCAACAGCATCAGTGCAACCAAGAGCGCCCCCACCACCATCACCAGCGCCAGAGCCAGAATTGTTCCTGAGCCTCGTTCCCGCGTTCCCTGCCGTTCTCGCCTTGCATGGTGGGACCACATCAGCCCGAGGCACCCTCATCGGCGGCTTCTTCCCTGGCCGATGCCGATGCATTGAGGGTCCACGGAATCATGGCCCCCAGGGCACCGCCTGCCCGCGATGCAGCGGTCACTGTCAGCCAGCCGTCCCCGGACGCAACTCCGGCTTGCGCTCCCGGCCCTGCGATCCGCTGGACAATGCCCTGCACCGAACTGCTGTCCTCGCCACGCGCCAACGCCCGCGCCCCGGCCCTGGCTGCTTCCTCCAGTCGCAATTGAGTGATGCCTGCCGCTCCTCCAGCCAACAAGAACGCCAGAGTCAGGACCACCGCGGGCAGCGCCACCGCAAACTCGGCGGTAACGGCACCACGCTGACCATGGCATTCGCCGGTCCCCCCACGACCGGCTTGATCAAGGCCGCGGATACTCGAGGATTGACCCAGATTCTCCATGGGCCAACGGTCTTCGCGGCTTGACACTCTTCGGGTGGTCCGTGGCTGCGCACTCATGGCAGCGACAAGGCAGTCCGGATCAGGTTGAGCAGGAAACCACGGACTTCCTCGCTGCGAAGTATGACCACCAGGAGGCCGGCCAGCCCGACAGCTGCGAGGGTGGCGATCGCATACTCGGCGGTGGCCATGCCCGCCTCACTGCCGAACAGACGGCTGGAGAATCGCTGCTTCCTGTCCGGAATGCGATTCTCCCGGATGCGTACGCTGCCTGGTTCCTTGGAAACCGACGCAGGAGTGAGGGCCAATTCCTTCGCTGCGGCGGGGCTCGTTGGTCCGTCCATTACCGGGCGGAGCGCACCGGCATCTCCACCGTGAATGCTGCGGTTCTCTGCAAAGCGGGAATCCAGCGCGGACACCGGGGCCGGCAGCGATGACGAATCAGTTTGTCCGGTAGGGACAAGGGAGGGCCAAGCAGCCACCGATCCTCGCTTGGCGGGAAGTCGGAGCCGACGACGGGCGGGGAGGGTACTGGAGGGTGTATTCACGTTGTTTCCTTTCTTGAGGCCGGATGATGTCCCGGCTCAACTGACTCTTCCTGCCTCTGAAACCTGTTTGAAGCGAAGCCCTTCCCCAAGTGGAAAAACCACCGCATCGGGATCTTGTGGAGGAAAAGTGGGCCGGGTTCTTCGCGCACGTTTTCAGCCCGCAGGGAGCATGGCGATCAAAACGGGCACGATTCCCAAGCAGATGAACGCCGGGAGGGAGCACAGCCCGAGCGGCACCACCAGCTTGACGCCCAAAGCCGCCGCACGCTTCTCGGCTGCACGGAATTGTTCGCGGCGTTCCCTGGCAGCCTGGGCATACAGGATCGAAGCAGAAGGAGCACCGGTCAACGCAGCGAAGGCCAAAGCATCCCTGAGCCGCGCCACCTCAGGCACAGGTTCATTGGGGGCACGCCAAGCTGTCTCCCAATCGGCCCCTATGGCGAGCGCCGCAACCACTGACCGCAGGGAATTCCTGACTGCCGGCTTGGAACTGCGGGAAATCAGATCAAGCGACCTTCCGATCCCGGCACCGGCGTGCAGCATCGATGCCACCAATTCGAGCATCATGGCTGTATCAGAGAGGCCGTCGGCGTCGGCTCCGCCTTTAACGGAGCCAAGGCGTTCTTTGGAGCCCTTGAATGTCCTTTCATGCTCTGCCGGCCCGTGCGGTGGACTCAAGCGATGAATGAACTGTTCCGGCCGCCGTCTGCGGTTGCCGAATGCTGCCAGTGTGGCGGCAACGAGCACTGCTGCCAAGAGGACCGGGAGCCAGGCTGCCATCACGTTGCCTCCGCCGCCGAAGCCACGAGCCGTGAGGACCACATGCGGCCGGCAACAGTGAGTACCAGGCCCGACGTGAACGTGGCTATTCCCAAGGGATTTTTCAACAGGATGCCCAAAGGGTCCACCCCGAGGGCCATGCCCAGCACCAATCCGAAGACGGGGAGCCACGACAAGAGCCGGACCGTTGCTTTGGGCCCGGCGAGGGCCGTCTGGCGGGCAGCTTCAGCGTCTTCTTCGGCTTCCAACTGTGCCGCAAACCTGGTCAGCAGGTCGGCCAGTGGGCATCCGCTAAGCTCGGCGATCTCCAGGCATGCGGCGAGTTCAGCCCAAATCCTTCGTTCGGAACTGCCTCGGATGGGATAGCTCCTGGCCGCGGTGCTCCGGATGGCATCCGCGGGGGAATTTCCCATGGCCGCAGCCGCGCGTGCGGCAGCCAACACCTTAAGCGATTCCGCGGAGACCGTTTTCTTACTGCCGGGCGTCGGACCTGCCCCGTGGACCGTCCATAGTTCTTCCCAGAGTTGCGATGTACGCCGTCCGCCGCGGAGCAGGGCTGCGAGCTGTTGTACCAGCACCACCATGGAAGCGGGCTGCACTTTGGCCGGTTTAAGGAGCTTGAAGAGGGGTCCGGCTTCCTGCCCGTCGTCCACTTCACGCACGGTACTTAGGCGGTTCCTGGCTCTTCCCTTCCCCACCCGCGGTGGCAGTACCAACAACCAGGCCGCCGCTGCCATGACAACCATCAGAGGCACGTTCATTCCCGCGTACCATTCATAGTTGCCGGCCAAGGTCCAGGCGCCCCGCCAAAAGTGGCCAATGAGGTCCGTGCTCCACGCCATTGGGGCTCCAACTGAGTGCAGGCACAACGCTCTGTCCGGTCCCTGAATCCGTTAGGACTCCAACCGAAACAACTTTCCGGCCCACCGGAGTCCGCTCCACGTGGATCACAACATCCAAAGCGCTTGAAACCTGGAGGGCCACGGCTTCCGCGTTCATGCCGGCCAGCGCTCCGAGAGCCACCAAGCGGGCCGGGACGGCTTCAGCTGTATTGGCGTGGATGGTTCCGCCACCACCTGTGTGGCCGGTGTTGAGTGCGGTGAGCAATTCCCGGACCTCGGCGCCCCGGCATTCGCCCACAATGAGGCGGTCCGGCCGCATACGCAGCGCTTGCCGTACCAGCTCGCCCAAATCCAGCGCACCACCGCCTTCGAGGTTCCCGTGCCTGGATTCAAGCGTGACCACGTGCGGGTGCGCGGGATTCAGTTCCGCGGCGTCCTCTATGAGAACAAGGCGTTCGGAAGGGTCGCTCAGCCCTAGGAGGGTGGACAGAAGCGTCGTCTTGCCCGAGCCCGTGGCCCCGCTGATCAGGAAGCTGAGCCGGCATCCCACAACTGCACGGAGAACGTCTTCGATTTCTTCGCCGAACATTCCGCTTTGCCTGAGCTCCCCGAGGGTGAATGTCCGTTCTCGCCTGATTCGTATCGACAGTAGGGTGCCGGCTGTCGATATGGGCGCGAGGACCGCATGGACCCGATATCCGTCTTTGAGCCGTACATCGACGCAGGGCGATCCGTCGTCCAAGCGGCGGCCACCGGCTGCGACCAACCGTGCTGCGAGGGCCCGGACCTGATGCTCGCTTTCGAAGCGAACGGAAGAGCGCTCCAGGCCGTGTCCCCTGTCCAGCCAGACGGAGTCCGGCCCATTAACGAAGATGTCAGTGACAGCGGGGTCGCGGGCCAACTGCTGGAGGGGACCCAATCCGTTCAACTCGGCGTCAATTGATTCAGCCGCTTCAAGGGCCCCCGCAGTTCCCAGCAGTTTGCCGCTTGCGTGAACTGCGGCGGCGACTGTGGAGGGCGTCACGGGTCCGTGTCCGTCAAGAACTGACTCGCGGACGACCTCAAGAAGCATCGTATCCAGCCTGCGTTGCTGGTTCCGCCGGAGCCCGGTTGGCGCCTGTCCGGGGCCCGGGGCCGCCGGGTAGACCTGGCCGGCAAGCGTAGGGTCCTGGGCCTGCATGAAGCGCCGACGACGATCGCCCCGGGTCATGCGGGGTTGCCGTTCAGTTTCAGCACGTCCGCAGCGAAGCGGGTCACAGGCCGGCGTCGTCCAAGTTCCAGTAGCCGTCCCGATTCCGTGGCGGCAGCCACGCCCCGAAGGTCAGGCACAACTCCGGACAAGGGCAATCGCAATGATTCGGCAATCAATTCAGCGTCCACGGCAGATGACGAGGCACCCCGCACCAGCAAGCCTGCCTCCCCGGGTGGCAGTTGGTTGAGTGTCTGCGCCGTGGCGACGGCAGCCTTCAGCTGCGGCCTCGTGAGCAGAAGGACCTTCTCGCAATCCCACGCCAGCGTCCGCCAACCTTCTGCGTTGCGGGCAATATCCACCACAACAAGCTCGAAGCTCCGGCGGGCGGCGTCCAGGACGGCGCCCACTGAGCCGGAGTCCGGCACTGCGACTGACTCCCTTGTTCCTGGCCACGAGAGAAACGGAACGCCCCCGGCCACAGGCAAGGAGTCACTGAATTGCCCGGCGTCAATGCTTCCCCGGGTCTCCGCGAAGTCCGGCCACCGCAATCCCGGCAGGTCTTGATCCGACATCGCCAGTTCCAACCCTCCACCCATCGGATCGCCGTCAATCAGCAGTGTGCGGATGCCGTGGCCTGATGCGGCCTGGGCCAACCAGATAGCCGCGGTTGTTGCTCCGGCACCGCCGTGCCCACCAATGATGCCCACCACCGTCCCTCCGGGATCGGGCGCACCGGACATACTCAGGTGTTCAGCCAGCCAGGCCGCGCCTTCGGGCAGGACTGCCACCCGCTGGGCTCCGAGACTGGCCGCCAGCCGCCATAGGCTGTCCCCCTCCGCGGATGAGCCGAGGAGTACATCCGGTGCGCGTCGCCGGGGCGGCAACTCGCGGACATCGCTGCCCACCAGCACAACGTGGGCAGTGTCCCAGCCGTGGTTGGCGTCTTCGAAGGCTGTAACGGTGTGCAGCCTTCCGCCCGCGGCAGCAGCGATCCGCTTGGCTTCCTCCTGCAGATATGGATCCGCAGTAACCAGAAGGACCTCGGCCGTTTCCCGTGGAGTCCACGAATCGTTGTTGCCTTGAACCGTCACGTCGGCCTGTCCTGGCCGCAGGAGTCGCTTTCCCATGAAGCAACTTTCTCCGGGCCCGGTCCCGCTCATAAGGGCAAATCCACTCCATGTGGACAACCCGGCCGGGTCAAGGCTGTTGAGGGACAGTCAGGCTGAACAAACGCCCGGAGTTGACATACGCCCCGGGACTGCACCCGCAGGCTCAGTGGGGCAAGGCAGAATAGAGACCATGTATTTGCTGCTTGCTGCCCACCAGGACGGCGCAGCCATACAGAGGGTCTCCCCTACGGGAAAGCCCACGGCGGACCCCCGCTTCGCAAGCCGAGGCGAGTTGCCCGGCGTCGTGCGTGAACTCGAAAAGCAGCGGCCACGCTGGGTCTGGAACCGCGCCCAGGACTGGTACCCCGAACTCCTGGCCCACGGGGTTGAGCTGGAGCGTTGCCATGACCTCTCGCTTTGTGGAGCCATCCTCGCGAACTCGGCGGTGACCGCCCACACCGACTATGCGCAGAACGCGGAAAAGCTCATCCAGGACGACGACTCGGTGCCGCCGCGGGCGTTGCAGCCGCCTCCACCGCCCGCTGAGCAGGGAGCGCTCTTCGAGGACATCAAGGCGACCACCATAGGCCTCCCGGAACTTCGGTCGGAATTCGCCGCCCAGCAAGCGGCCGTTTTGGAAGTTCCCGGACAGGAGAGGCAGCGCCTCCAACTCCTGCTTGCGGCCGAATCCGCATGTGCCATTATCGCAGCGGAGATGCAACACTCCGGCGTCCCCTGGCAAGAACATCTCCATGAACGAATCCTGCGGGATGTCCTTGGACCCCGTCCTCCGCTCGGGCACAGGCCACCGGCCCTTGAAGCACTGTGCAGCGAGTTGCGGCAGATCCTCAACTCCCCCAGCCTCAACCCCGACTCGCCCCAAGACTTGATGCGTGCCTTGCACCGGAACGGAATCGAAGTCAGGAGCACCCGCCAGTGGGAACTGCAGCAGTCCGACCACCCGGCCATACCGCCCCTCTTGGCCTACAAGAAACTATCGCGGCTTCACACCGCCAATGGTTGGGCGTGGCTGGACGCGTGGGTGCGCAATGGCCGGTTCCACCCGGAGTACGTGGTGGGCGGCGTGGTTTCGGGACGGTGGGCCTCCCGCGGCGGCGGTGCACTGCAAATTCCCAAGAACATCCGGGCAGCAGTCCATGCTGACCCCGGCCACAAGCTGATCGTTGCGGATGCCTCGCAGCTGGAACCACGTGTGCTGGTGGCGCTGGCACAGGACTCCAAGATGGCTGAGGCCGCACGGGATAAGGACCTGTACGCGGGTATCGCCGCCCAGGGTTTCGGCGGTGACCGGCAGAAGGCCAAAGTGGCGCTCCTGGGCGCTATTTACGGTGCCACCACCGGGGAGTCGGGCCGGTTGATGCCCCAGCTCGCCCGGATCTATCCACGCGCTGTGGGCTTCGTGGAGCAGGCTGCCCGGGAAGGCGAAGCCGGACGGACTGTCACCACACGCCTCGGCCGGAGCAGCCCGGCCCCTTCCGCAGGCTGGATCCGGAGCCAACAATCAACCTCTGCGGAGGAACAGCGCCGGGCCGACAATATTGCCCGATCACGGGGCCGCTTCACGAGGAACTTCGTGGTCCAGGGCTCGGCTGCGGAATGGGCCGCTTGCTGGCTGGCGGAATTACGACGGCGGCTGCGGGCCTTGCGTTCTGAAGGCCTGCCCTCCGGGGAACTCGTGTTCTTCCTGCACGACGAAGTCATGGTCCACGCTCCCGACGGGGCTGTGGAAGCCTGTGTCAAAGCAATCGAAGAGTCGGCCAATGCCGCGAAAGAGCTGATGTTCGGGCGGATTCCAGTCGAGTTCCCGGTGAGCATCGCCGTCGTCGACTCCTACGATAAGGCGAAGTAGCCGCCGCCGTCTCGGGACCGCTTCCTTGCCCGCCCGGCGCCTTGTCCGCTCATCCCAGCGGGAGGAAACTTACCTCATGGCCTCGGAAGTCCGGGATTCCCTGGAGCTGTATGTGGCCTTCCAGCTGGCCGAACTGGAGGGCTGCTTGCCGCTGGTCGCTGCCGGGGACCAGGAAGCTGTGCACAATTCCCGGCTGGCCCTCCGGCGGCTCCGGTCCGTACTCGGATACTTTGGCCAGTTCCTTCCCCCTGTTCCGGTGGATAACCGCCGCGATATCCGTTGGCTGGCGGCGTCCCTCGGCGAGTCAAGGGATGATTACGTGCTGGCGCAACGAATGACGCTCCGGCTGGGTGCGAACTGGCGTTCTCCGGAAGCCCTGCAGGCTGCCGTGACCAACCTCGTGGAGCGCAGTGACTACTTGGCGAGGAGCGTGGCGGGAAACCCCCGCGCGAGGTCGGCGGTCGATGCCACGGCCCGGGCCGTCTTCCCCGAACCGGCACCCCCGAAAAGGCAACCTGGCCCTGACGTCCGGCAGGCAATCCTGCTCCTCCAGGCGGGACGGCAGGGCCTGCGGGAGCAGTTGGCTTTGGCGACGGGTGCCACGGCCGGCACATCCCGCAACGAACTCCTCCACCAGGCACGGAAGGACGTCAAGCGGCTGCGCTACGCACTCGAAGCCGTCGCAGGGCCCGTGGGCACGGGATCAACCACGGTCCTCCGGCCGGCCATGATTTTGCAGCGCGTTCTCGGAGAACAGCACGACTGTGTTGCCGCCTTGGCGTGGATTGATTCGCTCACCGCAAAACCCGGGGTTTCGGCCTCAGATGTGGAGCAGTTGAGGCGTATGGAGCACCAACGCCTTGCCGAGGCGGAAGCCGCGCTCCGGGATGCCATCCAAGGCACGCCCATCCCCGAGCCCCTAACCCTTCTGACCTATCAGCCGGCGCAGGAATCCTCTGGCACCCTACCGGCGGAGGAGTCGCCGGGCCAGTCATATCTCGCTATGTGAGGGAGAATGACCGTTCCGTGACGGGTACCGGGAAGTAACTTTAATTCCGTCCGGCTTCTGGCTACGGTCATTGTGTGGCGTACGGCACACGGCGCCGGGTATGCGAAGAAGCATTGACGAGGGGGCAGCATCGATGGCTGGCAGGTTCGAAATTCTTAAGGACAACGACGACTCATACCGGTTCCGGCTCACAGCCGCGGACGGCACGGTTGTGGCAGAGTCGCCCACGTTCAAGCATCTGAAGGCAGTAGTTGACGGCATCAACGCAGTGCGCGAGAACGCCGCTACGGGACTGATCGTGGACCGTTCGACGGCGGTTCGCAAGGCTGCCTGACCGCCGGCCTTAGGGTTTGAACCGCCGGTTAGATGTCGACGTCGTGCAGCTTGCCTTCGTCCCATGGGACGGTCCAACCCAGTTCATCGAAAAGCCCGCTGAGGACCATTCCGGTGAAACCCCATACGAGGAGCCCGTTCACGGTGAAACCCGGGCTGGTGAAGGTCCGGCCAAAACGGCTGATGGTGGCGGTCACCCTGTTATCCGGATCCAACAAGTCGCGTACAGGAACCCGGAAAACCTGCGCTGACTCGGCATAGTCCACCACGCGAACGGGTGAGGGTGATTCCCACCAAGCCACCACGGGCGTCACCCGGAAGTTGCTTCGGATCAGGCCCAGCTCGGGTATCACCCCGAGGACCCGGACGCCGTCGATGTCCAGGCCCGTCTCTTCGACAGCTTCACGCAACGCAGCCGCGATGACGGACTCATCTTCAGGATCCACGCTGCCGCCCGGGAAGGCCACCTGCCCTGGGTGGTCGTCCAAGGTGTGCGCCCGCTCAAGAAGGAGAACGTCCAAGTCGGCCGGCGCGATGGGGCGGTCCGACTCAGCCGGTACGTTGTCCAGCTTCCCAAAGAGCATCAGCACGGCTGCCGGCCTGTTGGTTTCGGCACTGACGGGCAGGTTGGACCAGTGCGCGGCATGGCCCGCCTCGCCCGACTCGTAGCGCGCCACGAGTGCCGACAAGTCCTCAAACGCCGTCAACAGGCCTCCTCTGCGACTCCATACGGATTTCCGCTGCCCGATGTGTCTCCGCGAGCAACCGGTCAAGTAATTCTTCGTTACCGGGTGCCAGCTCGTACTTGAGCAGCTTGGCAGCCTTGACGGGATCGGTCTCGCCGTCGCCGTAGCTCGGGCACAGGCTCGCGACAGGGCATGCACCGCAGGCAGGTTTTTTGGCATGGCAGATCCGTCGGCCATGGAAAACCACCCGGTGCGAAAGCATGGTCCAGTCCCGGGGCTCAAAGAGCTCGGCAACGTCGAACTCCACCTTCACGGGGTCATCCGACGTCGTCCATCCGAAACGCCGCGCAAGCCTACCGAAATGCGTATCAACGGTGATCCCCGGAATGCCAAAAGCGTTGCCGAGGACCACGTTGGCCGTTTTTCGTCCTACCCCGGGAAGCGTCACCAAATCCTCGAGGCGGCCGGGTACTTCGCCGTCGAATTCGTCTACCAGACGGGTACAGAGCGCCAGGACATTGCGCGCTTTCGCCCTGAAGAAGCCAGTGGGTTGCAGGATGGTTTCGAGTTCCACGGGGTCGGCTTCAGCCAACGCCCGCGCATCGGGGTACCGCGCGAAGAGGATCTTGGTGACCTGGTTGACCAGGACATCGGTGGTCTGCGCGGAGAGGACCGTGGCCACCACCAGCTCGAAGGGGTTGCGGAAATCCAGTTCTGCGTGGGCATAGGGATACTTCTCCGCAAGGACCCTGTTGATCTTGCGTGCCCGGCGCTTGACGGCAAGCGGCGAACCGGCTTCGGTGATGGCCACGGCGACTGCTAACCGCGTTCGATGTTGCTGAGTTCCCGAAGGACCCCAAGCTTGCCGTCGGTGTCCTGGACCAGGAATTCGTGGCCCCTGTCCTCCAGGGCCAGGACCCATCCGCCCGGTTCGATCACGAACGCGGGCGCCCCCGTGCGCTCGTCATAGGCGGTCCGCGGCTGGGCTACGGCGAACCAGAACGCCTCGTAGTGCGGAGCGTCCTGTGATTCGTCAGGCCGGCTGGCCGGGTCCACTGTTGCACCGATGGAGTCGGTCACCGTGCGGGTATTCGGGGAGACGATGGGCGTGGCCATGGTCGCTGCCAGCGGGCGATCGTTAGTGGGTTGCGGCGCCGCCGGCTGCGCGGAAGCTGCGGGCTGCGTGGAAGCTGCCGGCTGCGCGGGCGCCTGGCCCCCAGCAGGCGGTTGGTTGCCGGCTGGTTCCTGGGCAGGTGTTCCCGGACGTTCCGCCTGGCTGGCGGAAGCTGGCGAAACCACAGGCGAAGCCTGGGTAGCCGCCGAAGCTTGATTGGCCGGCGACGCAACGCCCTGCGGGGTCGATGCCCCTGCGGCGGGTACGGCCGTGGCTCCGGAAACCGGCCGGGAAGCGATCACAGGGGCGGCACTGGCTGAACCGTGCCCGGCGGCGCTCTGCGGGGATCCGCCGGAATCGGCAGAATGAACGACGCCGGAAGCCTCCCCTGACTGCGCAGGCGCCGAGCCGCGGAGTCCGGGGATGGAGAAGCCGGAGGAAGCCTTGCCCTGCTTGGGCGCTTTCGGTTCCTTAGGGGCAGCAGGCTTGCGGGTGGGGACAACAGCTTGGCGCGCAACCACGTGGGCGGGGGTCTCTGCACGGCCCTTGAAATCGGCGGACAGGAAGGGCAGGTGCGGGCCGAGAACCGTTGCTGCCAGGAGTCCTAACGAACCAATCAGGCCCAACAAGGCGCTGCCGTTGAAGGACATGGCTACGGTGAGGAAGAACAGGGTGGTGGCGAACGCCGCAGTAACGGATGCGAACTGATCGGTGGAGAGCGAGCCAATACGGACGTTGGTCGCCGGCTGCAAACGTCGCGCGACGAACAGTCCCACTACGGCTGCGGGCAGGATGATGCCCAGCAGAAGGAAGAAGAGACTACCTATGTTCCAAAGGTTGAATATGCCACCGAACATCGGCAGCAACGACGCTATGAACATCAAGAGCACGGAGCCGAACACGGTGAGGTCGCGAATAGTGAACGGACCCGCCACGGCGTCGTACTTGACCGGTGTGGCTGAGGGAGCCGGGGTTCCTGGCTGATCGGCCGTTCCAGCCTTGGCGTCCGGTCCCGTGGTTTGTGAATCGTTGGGGCCTGGTCTCAGCTGGTTCATCTATATCTCCTTCGTGCGGCGTCGTCCTGGGCAGTCCGGACCGGTTGCTCCGTGCGGGCACGGATAAACCTGACACGCCTCTGGGCGTCCCCAAGACCTATTCAGCCTATGCCACCCCACAGACAGTGTTCTAGCTGAAAACGGCCCTCTGGCTTCGCCCTCAGCAAACTCCAAGGTGCCTTACAGAAGGCAACCGCAGGCTGTTACGCCCGACGACGATAGGTGAATACCGCCGTCGTGGTCATGTAAGCGGTTCCACGCAACAAAAAGCACCATTCGGCGCCAAATCCGTACCGCTCGCTGCCGCCATTGTGACCACGCACACGTAGGACCTCTCGAAGAGATAGTGTTGATGGCGGACAGCAATGCGGCACTGTCGCGGGCCCAGCACGACGCCGGTTCACGGCTTGGTCCCGGGACGGCGCTTGCGCAGCAACGATCGATGAATGATGAGGTTCACCATGTCCCAGGACACCACCGGATCCACGGCCACCGCTGCAGCAACGAACGCTGGAAGCGGACAACCGTCACACGAGGCTCTTGAAAACCTCTTGCACGAGAACCGGAAGTTTGCGCCGTCGGCTGAGTTCGCGGCGGATGCTGTTGTGGCAGCTGATGAGTACGCCAAGGCTGATGCGGACCGGCCTGCGTTTTGGGCGAAGCAGGCGCGTGAGTTGCTGTCCTGGGACAAGGACTTCGATCAGGCGCTGGATTGGTCCAACCCGCCGTTTGCAAAGTGGTTCGTCGGTGGTGAGGTCAACGCCGCGTACAACGCGTTGGACCGGCACGTCGAGAACGGGCTCGGGGACCGGGTAGCGATCTACTTCGAGGGCGAACCCGGCGATACCCGCACGTACACCTACGCTGAACTGACCGAAGAGGTGAAGGAGGCGGCGAACGCTTTCGAATCCTTGGGCGTGGCCAAGGGCGACCGCGTGGCCGTGTACCTGCCGATGATTCCCGAAGCCGTGATCACGCTCCTTGCGTGCGCGCGGATCGGTGCTGTGCACTCGGTGGTGTTCGGCGGGTTCTCCGCGGATGCGTTGCGGTCCCGGATCGAGGACGCCGAAGCCAAACTCGTGGTCACCGCCGACGGCACCTACCGCCGCGGCAAGCCCAGCGCCCTGAAGCCTGCGGTGGACGAAGCCCTCAGTAAAGAGGGGCACACCGTTGAGAAGGTTGTGGTGGTCAAGCGCAACGGCGAGGACGTCAACTGGGTTCAGGGCCGGGACCTGTGGTGGGACGACACGGTCGGCGCGGCCGGGACCGAGCACACCGCCGTCGGGCACGACTCCGAGCACCCGCTGTTCATCCTGTACACCTCCGGGACCACGGGCAAGCCCAAGGGCATCCTGCACACCACCGGCGGGTACCTCACCCAGGCCGCGTACACCCACAAGGCCGTGTTCGATCTGCACCCGGAGACGGACGTGTACTGGTGCACCGCCGACGTCGGATGGGTCACCGGCCACTCCTACGTCACCTACGCCCCGCTGATCAACGGCGCCACCCAGGTGATGTACGAAGGCACCCCGGACTCCCCGCACCAGGGCCGCTGGTGGGAAATCGTGGAGAAATACAAAGTCTCCATTCTCTACACCGCGCCCACCGCGATCCGCACCTTCATGAAATGGGGTAGGGAGATCCCGGGCAAGTACGACCTCTCCTCCATCCGCGTCCTGGGCTCCGTGGGAGAACCCATCAACCCCGAAGCCTGGATGTGGTACCGGGAGGTCATCGGCGGGAACGCGGGCAAGAACGGCGAAAAGAAGAAGAACCCCGCCCCGATCGTGGACACCTGGTGGCAGACCGAAACCGGCGCCCAAATGATCGCGCCCCTGCCCGGGGTCACCTCAACCAAGCCCGGTTCGGCCCAGGTCCCGCTGCCGGGCATCGCCGTGGACGTCGTGGATGAGAACGGCGTATCCGTGGCCAACGGCGAAGGCGGCTACCTCGTGGTCCGCGAACCCTGGCCGTCCATGCTCCGCGGCATCTGGGGCGACCCGGAACGGTTCAAGGACACCTACTGGTCCCGGTTCGAAGGCATGTACTTCGCAGGCGACGGCGCCAAGAAAGACGAAGACGGGGACGTGTGGCTGCTGGGCCGGGTAGACGACGTCATGAACGTCTCCGGCCACCGGCTCTCCACCACCGAAATCGAATCCGCCCTCGTCTCCCACCCTGCCGTCGCCGAAGCAGCCGTGGTCGGTGCCGCCGACGAAACCACCGGGCAAGCCGTCGTCGCGTTCGTCATCCTCCGCGGCGACGCCGCCAACAACGGCGACGAAACCGTGCTGGAACTACGCAACCACGTCGGCAAGGAAATCGGCCCGATCGCCAAACCCAAGCAACTGCTCATCGTCCCGGAACTACCCAAAACCCGCTCCGGCAAAATCGTCCGCCGCCTCCTCAAAGACATCGCAGAAGGCCGCGACACCGGCGACGCCACCACCCTGGCCGACCCCTCCATCATGACCCAAATCGCCGAATCGCTGCGCAAATAGCGCCTTCGAACCAAGCCCGACGACGGCGCCGCCCACCACGTAAGGTGGGCGGCGTCGTCGTCGTTTGTCACCTCGCATGACGGCCGTGAGCCCTAGACTGTAGCCTGACTCAACCTTCCACGAGGTTCTCCAGAAAGGTCCTGATGCTCCAGGCAGCACGACACTCCGCAATCCTCGATGCCGTCCAGCGCGAGCGCGTCGTTCGGGTCACGGATCTTGCCCAACTCCTCGGCGTCTCCCCCATGACCGTGCGGCGGGACATCGAAGCCCTGGAGGAGACCGGCCGCGTGGAACGCATCCACGGCGGGGCGAAGCTCCCGGGTGATGCAAGCACCCATGAGCCGGGGTTCGAGCTCAAGTCCACTCAACTGACCGCCGAAAAGCACGCCATCGCCGTCGAGGCAGCCTCCCTGGTTCAGGAAGGCATGGCGATCGGGTTGAGCGCCGGGACCACCACGTGGGCCCTGGCGCAGGAACTCGTCCATGGTCCGCGGATCACGGTTGTCACCAATTCGGTGCGGATCGCGGATTTGTTCCACCACGGCTCGTCGTCGGGACCCGGCCGCTTCGGTTCAACGGTGATCCTGATAGGCGGCGAGCGCACACCATCGGACGCCTTAGTGGGCCCGATCGCCACGTCGTCGCTCAAGCAACTCCATTTGGATGCCCTGTTCCTCGGCGTCCACGGCATGGACGCGCAGGCCGGGTTTACCACCCCGAACCTGCTCGAAGCAGAGACGGACCGCGCCTTCATGTCCTCGGCACGCAGCACCGTGGTCCTTGCCGATCACAGCAAGTGGGGTGTGGTGGGTATCGCTTCGATTGCTGCACTGGACGAGGCGGACGAGCTCATCACGGATTCCCTTCTGGGCGAAGATGCGCGCAGGGCGCTGGAGGAGAACGTGGCGCGGCTGCGGATCGCCGGCGCGGTTCCCAACTAGGGGACAGATAACGCTCCAGCCACGGTCCATTGGGCCGTTTGCTGTCCCCCAGTTGGGTCTCATACCGCGGGTGGAGGTCCCGTCCGGGAGTTCAGCCACCGGGTTGACGCGGGCGCAGGGTACGGATCGGGATGCTGGATATATGAACGCCATCCTCCACGCTCAGCAACTAACCAAGCATTACCCCGGCAGCATCGCCCTGGATCACGTCGACTTCACCGCACTGGCGGGAGAGTCCATTGCAATCATCGGCCCCTCGGGCTCGGGTAAAACCACACTTCTGCACTGCCTCGCCGGGATATTAAGGCCCGACGCCGGTTCGGTCACCCTGGCTTCACAGGCCGGCACCATTGATTTGGGTACTTTGCCGGACGCCGGACTGTCCAGGCTTCGTCGGGAGGAGTTCGGCTTTGTGTTCCAGCAGGGCATGCTGCTGCCCGAGCTGACAGCACTGGAGAACGTAGCCCTGGCCTTGATGTTGAACGGTACTGACCGGCGCACTTCCGAGTCCCGTGCCGCGGATTGGCTGGGAGCCCTGGGGCTGGCCGGAATGGAACAACGGCGGCTTGGCGAGTTGTCCGGCGGCCAGGTCCAGCGGGTTGCGATTGCACGCGCCCAGGTCACCGGCGCCCGTGTTGTCTTCGCCGACGAACCGACAGGCGCCCTTGACTCTGCCACGTCCAGCGAGGTCCTCAACGTACTGCTCGGCTCGGTGGCGGCCAATGGTCGGACACTGCTTGTGGTCACCCACGATCCCAACGTGGCCGCCAGGTGCGGACGCATCGTGGAACTACGGGACGGCCGGATCGTGGCGGACAGCGCCCCTCCCGTTGCGCCCGCTGCCGCTCCCATCAACTTCAAGGGTGCGTTCAATGTCTAGCCTCTCCATGGCGCTCCGGCTCACTCCCTACATTTCCCTAAGCGGTGGCAACAGTTTCCGCGAAAACGGCCTGCGCGACGCCGGACTGCCGGTCCTCGCGTTTGGTACCGTGACAACGTTGCTGCTGACGGTTGCGGGCGGTTCGCAGGTCTTCTGGTCCTGGTCGGACGATATCGCCGGCACCTACCAAGCCTTGGCCGTCGTCGCACTGGTCCTTCTTGTTGTCCCGTTGCTGACGCTCGGCGCCTCTGCCGCCCGGCTTGCCGCCCGCCGTCGTGACGACCGCCTGGCTTCCCTCCGGCTGCTGGGAGCCAACAGCGCGACTGTCGTCTGGATGACTGTCATTGAATCCACGCTGCTCGCGGCGGTTGGAGCAGTTGCCGGTGCCGGGTTGTATGCCTGCGTCGCACCGTTCCTTGGTCTCATACAGTTCCGCGGCCACGCAATCGGCAGCTATGCCTGGTTGTCCGTGCCCTCGATTCTCGGCTGCATCTTGGCCGTGTGCCTGCTCGCTGCAACCAGCGCCGCGCTGGGATTGCGGAAGGTTGTGGTGACTCCCCTTGGCGTGCGGACCAGGCAAACGGCCGACGGCGCGCACTGGGTCCGCGGGCTTGTTGCGGCCTTCGTGGTGGTCATCGGGGCGGTGGCCATGGGGATGCTCAGCAGCTTCGGCGCGTTCATCGTCATAGTCGCGGTGATGGGCGGATGCTTTGGCCTGGCGCTGCTGGCATTGAACCTCATGGGGCCCTGGGTGCTCCGTCTCCATGCTTCCGCACAGTTGAAACGGGCACGACGACCCGGGCAACTGCTGGCCGCGCGAACCGTGCTGGAGAGCCCCAAGGAATCGTGGCGGCAAGTAGGAGGCGTGGCTATGACCAGCTTCGTGGGTGTGTTCGTGGGTGTTGGCATGGCCTTGGCTGAAAGCATGGGTGGCAGCAGCGGCGGCGACGAAACCGCGCTGCTTGTCCACGACATCAATACCGGCGTCATGATCACGCTGCTTGGCTCGTTCCTCATGGTTGCCTGTTCGGCAGGAGTGAACCAGGCCGCGGCGGTGCTGGACCGGGCCTCCACACTCGTGGCCTTGGACCGGGTGGGGATGCCCACGAAGCTCATGGTGGCCGCCCGCGTCCGCGCCGTGATATCGCCGCTGTTCCTGGTGGCCGGGATCTCGGCGGCAGCGGCCGCGGCGTTGGTTTTGCCGTTGGCGGGGACCATCCTGTTGACACAGCCGGTGGTCTTGCTGACGATCGCGACGGTTTTCGGGGCGGGCTTCCTGCTGGTGCGGCTCGCTGTTGCGGCAGGTACGGCCCAGATCGGCCAGGTCTTGTCCCGCCCGGAACGCTTCACGGCCCTGTGACGCTCTCTCACATCCCGGCCGGTTCCAGCCGTCCCTCTCTCACATCCCGGCGCGTCAGACCGTCTCGGCGAGGTATTCGATGGCCAGCTTGTAGCCCAACACGCCCGCGCCAACAATGATTGCCTGGCAAACTCCGGACAGGTAGGAGTGGTGCCGGAACTCCTCGCGTTGGTGGACGTTGGTGATATGGACTTCTACGGCGGGCACTTGGACAGCCGCCAGAGCGTCCCGGAGTGCCACCGAAGTATGCGTGAAGGCGCCGGCGTTGATCACGATCCCGACGGCAGTTCCCCGTGCAGCGTGGATTGCGTCCAGAAGATCACCCTCGTGATTGGACTGGACACAATCCACGGTAAAGCCGTGTGATTCGGCGGCTGTCAGGGCAAGCTGCTCGACGTCGGCCAGGGTGGAGGTTCCGTACTTCTCCGGCTCACGCGTACCCAAGAGGTTCAGGTTGGGGCCGTTGATAACAAGAATGGTGCCGCGCCCGGCTTCAGTGGCTTGAGTCATGGCTCCCAATCTATAGCGGTGCGCGAGCGTCCGGGAATTGCGCCCATTTCGTGAGAGAGGGACCACCAAAAACGTTCATGATGTGAGAGAGCGTCCGGCTACGTGCGGACGCTCTGCCTACTTCCGGGTGCACTGTCCGGATTCGACCGGCGTGCTCAGGCCCGGCGCCTGCGCTGCGACCGGCTGAACGTCATCCATGGTGAGGGCGAAGCCGAGGGCAGCATTCGTGGTGGTCTTGGCAAAGATCAACCCCGCCACCTGGCCATCCTTCGTGAGCAGGGGGCCGCCCGAGTTGCCCGGCTGGACGTCGCCAGCCAGCTTGTAGACCTGCTCCGGCGACGGGTTGCTGCCGTAGATATCCGGAACCAGGATGGTGGAAATCCCCTCGACCGTAGCCGGCTTGGACTGGAACGGGCCGCCATGCGGGTAGCCGGCGAAAGCCGCGGGACTGCCGTCGGGGAGGTCCGAACTTAGCGGTAGCGGTGACGCTGATAACCCATTGACGGCCAGCACTGCGATGTCCCGTTGCGGGTCGAAGTACACCACCCTGCCGGGCAGCGCACCGCCGTCGGGCACCTCCACTACGGGCTGATCCACGCCGGCTACCACGTGCGCGTTGGTGACCACACGCCCCGGGGACACGACAAAGCCGGACCCCGTCTGGTTTTGTCCACATTCGAAGGCGGTTCCTGCGATCTTCAACACAGAACGGGCCGCCTGGTTGAGGGCCGGAGTGTCCGTTGATTCGTTCGGAACCTGGACGGGCGTGGCTGAGCCGAAGCCCTCAATCAGTTTGGGAATGCCGTCGCCGATCACCGTGGACCGCAGCTGCGCCATGGTGCTCTTGACCGGCGTTGGCGTCAGGGAATCGATATACCGGATCACCCTCGACTGGGCCAGCTGCTGCGAGACGAACGGTACACCAAGGGAGCTGATGCTGAATGCGAGCATCGACATCACCAGCGCAGCGACAATAACGCTGACCACGCCGCCGATCAGGCGATCGACCGCATGCAAGGGCTTGAGCCGCACCACGTGCCGGATCCGTCGCCCGATCATGGTTCCGAGTCCGTGCCCCAAGGCGATAAGCACGACGGCGGCGCCCACCGTGGCGGTCAGCCGCCAACCGCTGTCGGTCACCCAGCCGCTGACGAGCGGGACCGCGATGAACGCCGCGATGGCGCCAAGTATGAATCCGGCAATTCCGCCCAGTGTTACCAGGAAGCCATTGCGCAGGCCATAGATCAGGTAGGAGAGCAGCATCAAGATCAATGCCAAATCCAAGATGGTCAAGCCAAACACCAATGCTCCTCAAAGCCGCTTAGCCCCAATTCTAGAGGGGCACCCTGACAGGAAACCGTTAGTCCGGTCACGATAGGGCGGCCAAATGGCCCTTAAGTTGCGCGTCTACACGGCGAGAGGACGGCGAAATCCGCGTGTTTTCAGCGTTTCACGTGCCAAGTACGTCACAGAACTCTAAAAATTCTGAAACAATGGCTGAAGCGCCACGACCGAAACTTATTCTCAGGAGACTTCATGGACATCGAGGTATTGCGCCGCGCACCCCTCTTCGCCACCCTTGACGACGATGCATTCCGCTTGCTGACGGACGAACTCACCGAGGTGGACCTTTCACGTGGAGCATCGGTGTTCCGCGAAGGAGACCAGGGTGACCAGCTCTACTTCATCGTTTCCGGCAAGGTAAAGCTCGGCCGCACCTCCCCCGACGGCCGCGAGTCCCTGCTGGCCATCCTCGGCCCGGGCGAACTCTTCGGCGAGATGGCCTTGTTCGACCCCAGCCCGCGTACCGCGACGGCCACCGCCGTTTCCGAAACGCGTCTGGCCGGCCTGAAGAACGAGAGCCTCAACGCCCTGCTCCGCACGCGTCCCGAGGTTTCCGCCCAGCTGCTGCAGGCACTGGCCCGCCGCCTGCGCCGGACCAACGACTCCCTGTCCGACCTCGTCTTCTCCGACGTACCGGGCCGCGTTGCCAAGGCACTCCTCGACTTGGCCGACCGCTTCGGTCGTCCGGCCACCGACGGCGTACTGGTCGCCCACGAGCTCACCCAGGAAGAACTGGCCCAGCTGGTTGGCGCTTCCCGCGAAACCGTCAACAAGGCACTGGCCGAATTCGTCCAGCGCGGCTGGCTGCGCTTGGAAGCCCGCGCCGTCGTTATCCTGGACATGCAGCGCCTCCGCCAGCGCTCCCGCTAAATCCTCAGACAGAAAAGCCGCCCCGGTTCGTGGAACCGGGGCGGCTTTTTTGGGCTTGGCTGGCCTGGTGAGAGAGCGTTTCCCTGAAGACCAGCGTGATGTGAGAGAGGAACGCCTAAAAGTGGCCGGGAGGTGAGAGAGCGTTGGGTTAGCGTTCGCGCTGCGGCTCTCCGGCTACTGTCCGGGCTGCTTCCACCTCGAGCATGAGCTGGCCGGCTTCGTCCACCAACCGGGGCTGGTAGACGTGCGCCTTCCGTTTGTAGCTGAGGTACGCGATGCAGCCGTTGGCGTGGGCCATCTTCTCCAGCATGATCTCCGACCCCGGAACCAGAAGTTGCCCGAGGGTGAGGCCAACGGTGTTCGGCTGCGCCACCTCGTCCCCCAAGGCAGTGGTGTCACGGAGGGAGATGGCTTCTGCAGCGTTCACCCAGCGGCCCCACACGCCCTTGCTGCCAAGGATGCTTGGCTGCTGGTTGATGGGAACAGTCGCAGCGAAGTACCGCGTGTTGAAGCGGAAGTGTGCGAAGTCCGGGCTGAGCCAATTGACCAGCGGCTTGAGCAGGTCGGTTCGAAGCGACAGCCCACGCTTGGCCAATACGTCAGTGAAGGACTTCTCCTGCGCTGCCACTGCCTCACGGGCTTTCATCCACTCCACGGTCGAGTTGGCCTCAACTGTGGAGGAAGCGTCCGGGCCTGCGAGGAGGACGCCGGTCTCCTCGAAAAGTTCGCGGATGGCGCCCACCACGTGCCGGCGGGCGAGTCCGACGTCGTCCGTTCCCATCTGCTCAGCCCAATGCTGGGGCGAGGGACCGATCCACCCGACCGGATCGTCGTCGGACGGGTCCAGGGAACCACCCGGGAACGCGAGAACGCCCAGCGGCGAGGAGCCGGGCCGGTAACCGAGCCACGTCTCCAAGCCGGTGGGCGAATCACGCAAAAGGACAACAGATGATGCGTAGCGGGCGGCCCTGGGGGTCCGCTCGCCGAGTTCAAGCCAGTTCTGTGCAGCGCCTTCGAGTTCCGGAGGCAAGACAAACAGGCGACGAGCTAGTTGCGGCAATTGGGTGAACCGGTTCCTTAGCTGAATTCAGCGATGAGCTCGACCTCGACAGGCGAGTCGAGCGGCAGGACGGAAACGCCGACGGCGGAGCGTGCGTGCTTGCCTGCGTCGCCGAAGACCTGTCCAAGGAGTTCGGACGCGCCGTTGATCACGCCGGGCTGGCCGGTGAACGTCGGGTCCGAGGAGACGAAGCCAACAACCTTGACGATGCGGGTGACGCGATCGAGGTCGCCAATGACACTCTTTACTGCGGCGAGCGCGTTGATGGCGCATACGGCGGCGTAGCGCTTCGCTTCCTCGGGGTCTACCGTGGGCTCGTCGGAGGCGCCGAGTTCACCGGTGGATACCTTGCCCGTTGCTTCGAGTTTGCCGTTAATAAAAGGCAGCTGGCCGGAGGTGTAAACGTAGCTGCCGGAGACAACAGCCGGGACGTAGGATGCAACCGGAGCGGCGACCTCGGGAAGGGTCAGTCCGAGCTCAGCGAGGCGCTGTTCAACGGCGGAAGTCGGAGCGCCGGATTCCGCGGCAGACGTGGTTTCTGCGGGGGTGGTCATGGTTACTGCTTCTCCCTTTTAAGGTATGCGACAAGGCCTTTGCCATCGGGTCCACCGACGACCTGTACAAGCTCCCAGCCGTCCTCGCCCCACTGGTCCAGGATCTGCTTTGTGGCATGGATGATGAGCGGAATCGTGGCGTACTCCCATTTGGTCATGACAGAAAGCCTAGCCCTTGCCGGTAAAGTGGAAAACATGGTGACTCGCAAGAACCCCATATTCGACACTGCCACCACCCTCGGAAAGATTCTCGGTTTCCTTGGCGTGAGCGCGATTTGTGGCGTCCTGGTAGCGGGCCTGCTGGTCCCTGCCGCCGCCGTTTCGGGCAGTGCCGCCAGTGGTTCCATCCAGTTCTTTGACACTCTCCCGGCGGAGCTCCAGGTCGACCCGCCGAGCCAGAACACCACGATTCTGGCCAAGGACGGATCGCCCATCGCGTCGATCTATGCAGAGAACCGTACAAAGGTTCCACTGGACCAGATGAGCCCCTTTATCAAGGACGCTGTCATCGCGATCGAGGACAGCCGCTTCTACGACCATGGCGGCATTGACACCACTGGCATCATGCGAGCTCTCGTGAGCACCGTCCGCGGCAACAAGCAGGGTGCCTCCACCATCACGCAGCAGTACGTCAACAACGTCATCAATGAATCGCTGGTGGCGTCTGGCAAGGACGAAGACGTCAAGCTCAACGGCCTCAACAAGGGCGTAGGAGACAAGCTTCGGGAAATGAAGCTGGCCATTGCGTTGGAGAAGAAGTTCTCCAAGGAACAGATCCTTGAGGGCTACCTCAACATCGTCTTCTTCAACCGTGACGCCTACGGCATCGAGGCAGCGTCCAAGTTCTTCTTCAGCACCTCGGCCAAGGACCTCACGCTTCCGCAGGCTGCCCTTCTGGCCGGCCTCGTCAACAGCCCGTCCGCCTTCGATCCGATCACCAACCCGGATAACTCCAAGAAGCGCCGCGACCTGGTCCTTACGGCAATGGTGAACCAGCACAAGATCACGCAGGCACAGTACGACGAGGCAGTTGCCACGCCGGTCACCACCAAGGTGACTCCGGCCCGACAGGGTTGCGCCTACGCCACCATGGCTCCTTACTTCTGCGACTACGTGCTGCACCTGCTCTTCAACAACCCCGCCTACGGTGACACGCAGGAAGACCGGATCAAGCGGATCCAGCGCGGTGGCCTCACCATCCGCACCACGCTTGATCCGACCGCTCAGACCGTTGCCCAGCAGCAGGTTGACGGCACCGCTGGCGCCAACCCGGACAAGTGGGGCGCCTCGATCGTCTCTGTCCAGCCGGGCAGCGGGCAGATCGTCAGCATGGCGCAAAACACCGTGTGGCTGCCTCAAGAGGGCAAGTTCGATCAGACCCAGAACTTCAACGTGGACGTGATGGACGCCAACGGGAACGACCTCAACGGCATCGGCGGGTTCCAACCCGGATCAACCATGAAGCCGTTCACGTTTGCTGAGTGGTTGAACGAGGGCAAGTCGATGAATACGACGATCAACGCATCTCGTCGGACGTATCAACAGAACTTCCCTTGGCGTAACAGCTGTGACACTCCAGTCAGCGGCTTCTACGACGCTAGTGTGCCTGGGAGCTTCGATTTGCAGAACTCCGACGAGGGTTACTACAAGAACATGACAGTTCTTTATGGCCTCATGAACTCGATCAACACGGCGACCTTTGCTTCAGCCTCGCAGCTTGACCTCTGCGGCATCCAAAAGATCGTGGACGCGACGGGTATCCACGGCGGTCTCCCGGCCCGTGATGACAGCGGAAAGATTACTGACCCGAACCCCAAGGTTCCCATGACGACCCTGGGTAACCTCATCGGATCAACGCAGACAGCGCCGCTGACCATGGCCAGCGCCTTCGCAACGTTTGCTGCTGACGGTAAATACTGCGAGCCGATCGCCATCACCTCGGTGAAGGACCAAGCCGGTGCAGATCTGCCGGCACAATCTCCGAACTGCAAAGATGCGGTGAAGCCTGAGGTTGCCCGCGGCGTGGCCTACGCCATGCAGGAGGTTCTGAATGCAGGATCCGGCTCACTGATTCGCCCGGCGCTCAATACCAAGTCAAACTTCCCCGTGGCGGCAAAGACAGGTACCAACGACTCCAACGGCTCCACGTGGGTGGTCGGTTACACCACCGGTCTGGCAACTGCTTCCTGGTTCGGTGACCCGCTGGGCAACCAGTTGCGTCCCGGCCGCAACATCACTGTCAACGGCAAGTTCTACCAGTCAATTGACGGTTACATGATCGCCGGCCCGCAGTTCACCAACTACATGTTGTCCGTGGCTCCGGCGTACGGCACCAACCCGTTCCAGCAGCCGCCGTCGAACCTCCTTGGGACTGCCCCCGCACCCACTCAGCGCTCGACGCCGTCGAACACGCCGCCATCCAACCCGGCACCGCAAACCGGCAACGGTGAAAAAAACGGCAACAACGGAAACGGCAACAATACCGGCCCTGGCAAGGACTAAGAGTGACTCTCCGTGATTCATTGGCAAACCGCGTCCGCACCTTCGGGCGCGGTTTTGCCGTCACTGCTTCCGTCGGTGCCACAGCGGGAGCAGCAGCTGCCGCGTACGGGTGGTGGGAGAAAGATCAGTTCCAGGTCAGGCATGAGACGTTGCCGATCCTGCCGGAGGGGTTCGAGCCTTTCCGGGTCCTGCACCTGAGCGATATCCACTTTGTTCCAGGCCAGAACAAGAAGGCTGAGTGGCTGCGCTCCTTGGCTGAGCTGAAGCCCGACCTTGTGGTCAACACGGGCGACAATCTGAGCCATCAGAAGGCGATCGATCCGTTGGTTGAGGCGCTCCGTCCGCTGATGGACTTCCCTGGTGTCTTTGTCCCCGGCTCGAACGACTATTACGCACCACGGCTAAAGAATCCGGCTGGCTACTTCCGCGGCCCTTCCAAGCCGAAGACGGACCCCATCAAGTTGGACTGGCCCAAACTGCGCACAGCGTTCGGAATGGGCGGCTGGATCGAGTTGACCAACCGTGCCCAATCAGTGGTGCTCAACGGCCTGCGCTTTGATTTCTCCGGTGTGGACGATCCCCACCTGAAGCGGGAACGGTACGCCGGCTGGCCGCGCGGGACGCGGAACCAGGATGCCCGTCCGCACTTAAAAGTGGCCGTCATCCATGCTCCTTACCAGCGCGTTCTGGACCACTTCACAGAGGCCGAAGCAGACCTGATCCTTGCCGGTCATACCCACGGCGGCCAGATTTGCATCCCCGGCTACGGCGCCCTCGTCTCCAACTGCGACCTCCCAACCTGGCGCGCCAAGGGCCTGCACGATTGGGAAAGCGACGGATTCGTGACACCGGTGAACGTGTCAGGCGGTATCGGCACGTCCCGCTTCGCTCCAGTCCGCATAGCGTGCCGGCCGGAAGCGGTGTTGCTGACGCTCACGCAGTAGGCGCCCGCACTTGTGGAGCGCCCACTGCTGTTTCAATGAGAGTTAGCAGAAGTATCTCGAATCGCTGAGCTCGACAACCCCCGTAGCCATATCAGTAATGCTGTAACCAACGGTGACACACGTGCTTCCCGGCGCGTAGACCATATTGGAATAATCTGAACCTGAATTATAGAAGCCAGCATTCATGCCCCCGCCTGGCACTGTGCCAACTCGGACCACTGCCCCATACTCATTGCCGTTAACTGTGCCGTAAAGATTAATCCAGTTCGTTTGGCAGCCTGGCGAATACATCAGTTGAATGCTGCCCTGCACCTCGTTGTAGCGGCTGTTTACCAGGCGCCAGGATGAGACTACGTAGGCCCCCGATGTGCAGCCGGTAGCAATCGGGTCGCGCCCATTGTGGTCCGCGGATGCATTGGCTGCAGGCGCTACCAGCATCGCGGAGGCGGCTATGACTCCAGCAGCAGCAAATTTAGTTGTCTTACGCATTCCCCAACCTAACGTAGAGATGTACAGGATTTGATGTTGCTGGGTCAAGGTAACAAGATCATCGCATCGAAGTAAGTCCGAGCATCAAGCCTGTGGATAACTCGCATCGGCCGCCGGCCGGAAGCGGTCCTGCTGACGCTCACCTGATCCCCCGTAGTCTTCAGAGGAACATAACTGCGCAGTCCCCGGCCCGGTCAGCACGATGGTTGACCTTATTCGCCGGGTTTGCCACGCTTCGGTGCGAATGCTGAGACGAAAAGCGTGGTGAATGCCACAAGAAACCACAAAGCGATGGTCTCTAGGGAGAACATCAGGGCTCCCATTCCGCCGTCACCCCGTTTAACTAACGCGAATCTTGAAGGATCGGGTTTCTCGGCGAGGATACCCGAAATAAACAAGGCGATGGCCAATAAGGGCAGTCCAGCCAGAAGCACCCAAGCGACGTATGTGGCCTGCCTACGGTGGGTAAGGCGCGTGTATGCGTATAACGCCCAGACGGCGCCCACGCAAATTGGGAGTACCAGATATGGATCCATAATTTTGCCTGACCTTATTTCGTGCACTTGTCCTTAAACGACGCTGGCGAAGGCTGTTTCCACAACAACCAGGGAACAATGCCACGCTTGCCGGCTTTGGATCAATTTCGGGTGAGTGGGCTGTGGAAAACCCGGATGGGACGCCGCCGGGAAGCGGTCCTGCTGACTCTCACAGCCCGCAACTGAACCCCGCCCAACATTACAAACCCCAATAACTGGCTCAAACATTCAGCCCACCTGTCAACGATCTGTGAACCCAATCACGGCATGGCATAGGGTGGTTGCTACGGGAAACTACCTCCGCACCATCTGAAGATCCAGCTGTTGAGAAGCGGGCATGTCCAAACAAACGTCATTTTTCACCTCCGTCGGCCGACTGTACCCTCACGTGCGGCCCATCCTGCCCCGGCTTTTCATGGGCTTGTTGTGTGCACTTCTGGCGAGCATCGTTGCCTTGTCAATCCCCCAGGTCTTGCGGGTCTTGGTCAACAACTCGCTTCAACCGGGCGGTGACCCGGGCGCTGTCTGGACTGCCACCGTCGTGATTCTGGCGCTTGGCGTGGGGGAAGCCGGGCTGGTGGCGTTGCGCCGCCAGTTCGTGATCAACCCGGCAACCACGGTAGAAACAAGAATGCGGGTCTCCCTCTACGGACACTTGCAGCAGCTCACGGTCTCCTTCCACGATCGTTGGGGCTCCGGGCAGCTGCTGTCCCGCGCCATGACTGACCTGAGCTTCCTGCGCCGTTGGATGGCGTTCGGCGCGATCATGCTGGTGGTCACGACGCTGACGGTGTTCATCGGCGTCGGGGTCATGTTCAGTATGAGCTGGCAGTTGGCGTTGATCTTCCTCGCTGCCGCCGTGCCGATCATGGTCAATTCGTTCCGCTTCCGCCGGCGGTTCAGCCTGGTTACGAGGCTCAGCCAGGACCAGGCCGGCGACCTGGCCACCACGGTTGAAGAATCGGTTCACGGCATCCGCGTCTTGAAAGCATTCGGCCGGAGCCGGGAAGCACTGGAAAATTTCAACGGGCAGGCCGAGGAACTCCGCCAAACAGAGATTGCCAAGGCCAAGCAGCAGGCCGGCTTCACGCTGGTGGTGACGCTCCTGCCGGAGCTGGCGCTCGGCGTCGGACTCGTGGTCGGCATCATGCTCGCGGCATCCGGCCAGCTGAGCATCGGTTCGCTCGTCGCTTTCTTCGCGACGGCGGCGGTCGTCGCTACGCCTGTGGAATTCTCGGGCATGCTTCTCGCCATGGCGCTCACCGCCAAGACCGCGCTGGACCGCCACTTTGAGGTCATGGACACGCAGAACACCATCACCTCGCCCAAGCAGCCCGTGGTTCCGTCGGCCGTGAAGGGCGCCTTGCGCTTTGAGCAAGCCGGTTTCGGGTTCGACGACGGCGGGACCCTCCTCCACGACGTCAACCTGGACATCCGCCCCGGCGAGACCATGGCCCTTGTAGGCATCACCGGCAGCGGCAAGAGCGCCATGCTGCAACTGGTCCCCCGGCTGTACGACGTGACTGAGGGATCCGTGACCATTGACGGCGTGGACGTGCGCGACTTCGACCTGCACGAACTCCGGCGCATCGTAGCCGTGGCCTTTGAAGACACAACCCTCTTTTCCAGTTCGGTGCGGGACAACGTGCTGCTCGGCGCTCCCGATCCCTCCGATGCCGCCCTCGATGAAGCCTTGGACGTGGCCCAAGCACAGTTCGCCTATTCCTTGCCCGACGGTGTGGACACCCTGATCGGAGAGGAAGGGCTGAGCCTTTCCGGCGGTCAAAGGCAAAGGATCGCCTTGGCCCGTGTCATTGCAGCGAAACCAAAGGTCCTGGTGCTGGACGATCCGCTTTCTGCCTTGGATGTGAATACGGAAGAACGCGTCGAGGCGCGGCTTCGGGACGTTCTGCGCGACACCACCACGCTCATCGTCGCCCACCGTCCCTCGACCGTGGCCTTGGCTGACCGCGTTGCCTTGCTCGAAAACGGAACCATCACCGCCGTCGGAACCCATACCGACTTGCTGGCCGGGAACGCGCACTACCGCTACGTCATCGCGAGCCTCGACACCGGTCCGAAGGACCTCGACAGCGAGTTGCAGGATCTTGAAGACGCAGAGGAGGCCACCCGTTGAGCGCCACGACATTCGGAACCGCCAACGAGGACAACACCCTCCTTTCAAAGGCGGACAGTAAAGCCGTACGACGCCGGTCGCTCGCCTTGCTTGCCTCGCTGATCCGCCCGGTGCGGTTGCGGTTTTGGCTGACGATCGTGATGGTTGTGGTTTCGCAGCTCACGAGGGTGGCCGGACCTGCGCTGATTGCTTTCGGCATTGACCACGCGCTCCCGGCTTTGCAGTCGGGTAACAACGGCCCACTTGTCCTTGTGGGCGTCCTGTACATCGCTGCGGCGATTGCGACCGCCGGGATGACCGCCCTGTACGTGACCTCCACGGCCAAGCTGAGCCAGGCCATGCTGCTGGACCTGCGCGTGCGGGTGTTCAGGCACACGCAACGGCTCAGCCTCGAATTCCATGAGAAGTACACATCCGGCCGCATCATCGCCCGGCAGACTTCAGACTTGGAAGCGCTCCGAGAACTGTTGGACTCGGGCGTCAGCTCCTTGGCCTCAGGGATCCTGTTCATGCTTTTCACCGCATTCACCGTCTTCGCTTTGGACTGGCGCAGCGGCTTGATCATGCTGGCGGCGGGCGTGCCGATGTTCCTCTTGGCGCGCTGGTACCAGAAGCATTCGCAGATCGCCTTCCGCGAGTCACGTGTTGTTTCTGCCCGGTTGATCGTGCACTTCGTGGAGACGATGACCGGTATCAGGGCAGTCAAGGCCTTCCGCAAGGAACGCGAGAACGCTGAACAGTACGGCGAAGTGGCCGAGGCTTACCGCAAGAACACGGTCCGCTCCATCTTCCTGAACGGCGTGCTGCAGCCAGGCCTGGTGCTGATCGGCAACGTGTGCGTTGCCGTGGTGCTGTTGTTCGGCGGCTTCCGGGTGCTCAGCGGGGATCTTGCCGTCGGTGTGCTCCTGGCACTGATTCTTTCCACCAAACGCTTCTTCCAGCCGGTGGACCAGATGGCCATGTTCTACAACTCTTTCCAAAGTGCCCAGGCTGCGCTGGAGAAGGTATCCGGGCTGCTGGAGGAAGTTCCTACGGTTCGTCCGCCCAAGAACCCCGTCACGCTGAAGCAACCCCGGGGAGAAATCGACTTCACCGGCGTCGAGTTCGGGTACAACGACACCAATCTTGTGGTTCCGCGGTTGGATCTCCACATCCCTGCCGGGCAGACGGTGGCCTTGGTCGGGCAGACGGGTGCGGGCAAGTCCACTCTCGCCAAGCTCGTGGCCCGTTTCTACGACGTCACCTCCGGCTCGATCACCCTGGACGGCGTAGACCTGCGGGACCTGTCCACTACGGACCTCCGCCGGGCAGTGGTCATGGTGACCCAGGAGGCTTTCCTCTTCAGCGGATCCGTCGCGGACAACATCGCGCTTGGCCGTCCTGAAGCCTCACGGGCCGAGATCGAAGCGGCAGCTGCGGCGGTGGGTGCCCACGAATTCATCACGGGCCTCCCTGATGGCTACGACACCGACGTCAACAAGCGCGGGGGGCGCGTCTCCTCTGGGCAGCGGCAGCTCATCGGATTCGCGCGGGCGTTCCTGGCAGCACCGGCTGTGTTGATTCTGGATGAAGCTACGTCATCGCTGGACATCCCTTCGGAACGAATGGTGCAGCAGGGGCTGGCGAACCTGTTGGAGGGCGTTGCCGGCGTTGACTCCGGCCGCACGGCGATCATCATTGCCCACAGGCTTTCGACCGTTGAGACGGCAGACCGGGTGCTGGTGGTGCACGACGGAAGGATTGTCGAGGACGGGACACCTGCCGAGTTGATCTCCGGAGGTGGACGCTTTGCGCGCCTGCACGGGGCCTGGCGGGACTCGCTAGTGTAGCTTGCTTTGGATGGGACAGACGGTGCCGCTGTGACGAGCGACACCGGTTCCCCGATTTCGCATCCGGGAGCGATTCAGCTATCCTTGAACAGTTGCTTTCGCAGCGGATCGGGATGTAGCGCAGCTTGGTAGCGCGCTTCGTTCGGGACGAAGAGGTCGCAGGTTCAAATCCTGTCATCCCGACCAGAAACGAAAATGGCGTCGAGAAATCGGCGCCATTTTGCATTTTCGGGGACCTCACACTATTTCCCGACATGAATGGGGTCATGCGGCGTCCTTGCAGGACTACGGATCTACGCCCGATCATCGAGTCAAGACCTCCGAAATAACCGATGCCCCCAAAATCGGGTCACGAACGCCGATTGATCTCTACATGTCACCCTTCCGGAAACGGAAGCCATGGCCAAAGACACAAAAGCGTCAACACCAAAAATTTCTCAAAACCCAATTCCTAAACGCCACCTTCCGCCGAAAGCTTGCAACCTGATAAATAATGTGATTAGGATTGCATCGCAGATCTCACAACATCGAGTGGATAAAAGGGCCTGTTTCGGTGACTACACGGATTCGTGAGGCTCTTTTATGTTCAAAAAAATTCTAGCTACATCTGTAATTTCAATTATGGGGTTCACGGCATCAGGAAGTCATTCCATTCCTGACGTCAAACAGCACAGCGCTACTCAGGTCGCAGATCAGAAGCAAGTCAAAAACTATCGTTTCTCAGATGAGGATGTCGTCTCATTCTTCATACTCCATACTGGAGCGGTCTTCGATGTGCGCCCTGATCTCGCTTCTCGCCTCGCCTACGTCAGAACGTCGCCCGGGCCAGAAGCTATTGCCACAGTCATGTCGCTTTTCGGCCAGGTTGATCCGAAGCTCCATCAACGTGTGACCGTCGCGGTGCAGTCGGGAGATCCAGTGAGGACAGAAGCCGGGCTGAAGGCACTTACCGATGATTACAACCAGGTCATGACACGAGTGAGTTTGAAAAAGGGTCTAGACGGCGGAATTAGCCCTATGTCCTACAATAATGGGCCCGTCAGCAACTTCGTGGACACGATTACCTTCGTAGCGCTAGCTGCTGTGGTCCTGGGAGCCGTAGCGGTCGTGGCCGGAGCGGTCTTCGTTCTCTTTTATGCTCCCGAAAAGAACGGAACCGAGTACGATCGGCAACTGAGTTCGCTGGCCGTTGCCAGATCGCTCGCATAAGCACACCGTGGAGACAAAAGTATATCGCCATGACCTCTACACAGTTACAACCGGACTGGGCATGCTGTCCTTGATTGTCTTGGCGATTGTTGCCGGAATCTTTAACGCCATGCCAACAACGGTCTTGAGTAACGAAAAACCGTGGAAGGTTATGACCACAGCTTTTCTACCCGAATCATGGGCTTTCTTCACCAAGGACCCAGACTCCGTAGCTCTGGTTGCATTCAAACCTGAGGCCAGTGATATGAGGCAGGACTTGAGAATTGACTCACTACCCCAATCTCTCGCAAGCAACGCATTCGGCGTGTCGAGAAATCAACGGGCCCGGGACACGGAGAAGGCAGTCTACGCAGCCAAGATCCAGGAGTGGACGGACTGCGGGGGCATGACCAACGCTGAATGCCTGCAAGATGTGGGCGGCAGAACCCCTGAGGTGCTCAGCCCGACCCAAGGTTCAGCAAATCTCTGTGGACGGCTAATAATCCTACAAACGCAGGTGGTTCCCTATGCGTTTCGGGAAATGACACCCTACGAAAGCAAAATTCAAAAGGCTGCCATGATCGAGGTGCAGTGTTGAACGCCCTAGTCCTTGCTTATGCCGAAAAGATGACCTCCTTCACTGCTAAAATCCCCACCGTCCAAGTTGCCAGGTCCGTGTTGGCGATCGCCACCATGACGGTGCTCATCACGACTTCCTGGGACAATCTCACTCCAGAAATCGCGGGGTTAGGCAGACCTTCATACTGTGAACCGCCTTTATCTATCGGCCTGTTTTGCTTGGATACCAGTCAGGACAAGGTATTAGCGAGGTGTATTGTCACGTCGATTCTCGCTTTGGTTGTTCTAGGTGTCGTGCCGGCAGTTACATCCTGGTTGCACGCTTGGGCTGCGTTCTCCTTCTCCGTTGGCATCGGCCTGCCGGACGGCGGCGAGCAGGTTTCGCAGATCGTCACAGCATTGCTGGTTCTACTTTGCGTGGACAACTGGTCCTGGTGTGCGTGGCTTCCAAAGCAGGCTGAGATGCTTAGGAGCGTGCCCATCGCGTCCAGATCCGCAGGCATTCGATGGGCCGCGTGGGTAGGACTTCGCATTCAGGTGGCCTACATCTACCTCGATAGCGGCCTCTCCAAGATTCCGCAGGAGGACTGGCTGAATGGTTCCGCTATGTACTATTTCGTGCGAGATCCTTCTTTCGGCGGAACAGGACCAATCGGCGATGCACTCCGCTGGATCACGAGCTCCGATCCGGGAGTCGCTTTCCTGACGTGGGTACCGTTACTAGTTGAGATAGCAATAGCATTACTCATTTTTGGTAGTCATTCGAAGCGTAAGCTTGCGTTAGCCTTGGCCGCTGCTCTGCACGTCGGAATTATTCTACTCATCGGTCTTTGGTCTTTCGGCTTGATCATGATTGCTTCTGTGGCCCTGGCCTGCCTTCCCTACTACCGGGGTGGTGGTTCTTTACTAGTTTCCACTCACCAGCAAAAGCCGGTGAATAACTCATCTCTCCCGAGAGAAAACTTAATAACATCCTTAAAGGTCAGCTATTTTGTAAGGAGGCTAGTGAATGTCCGGTGAAGTGATCGGCATCGTCGTGGCATTGTCATTGCTGGGGCTCACGCTTATGACAGGGGGAATTCTAGCGTTGATTGGCAGGCTGCCCTATAACCCCGTCGTCGGAATACGAATGGCCTCCACTATGAGATCTAAAGCAGCCTGGAAGGCCGGACATAGATCAGCAGGACCTTATTTGCTCATCAGCGGCTTGTCCGCGTTAGCTGGAGCGGCGGCCGCCGTAGTTATGCCCAAAGCAGACCCTCTGGCACTAGGCCTGATACCGGCCGCCGCTGTCGTAGTGATGCTTGTCATCGCGGCCGTGGTGGCCTCCAGAAGCGCGTTGCTCGTACCGTATGCGGAAACGGACTAGTGCGCAGCGGAGCGACCAGCACCGGCGCTCGTGCGTGTCTTTGCCACCGCACAATGACTTCATGACGTAGATTCCTAGCGATCGCGGACCAGCAATTGTCGCGTGCCTGAACGGGAAGTCACGAGCCGCTGTCATGCGCGACATCGATTGGGATCCAGCCAGACGTCGTCATAAGCGTGGCCAGCGTCGAAGGCAAAAAGAAACCCCGGAGCAGCTCGTGATGCTCCGGGGTTTCTTCGATGGGTGTTGCTTACATCGGATCCGGCCAGTTGCCGATGGAGGACGTGGTGTTCGTGTCCGTCGACTTGCTGGGCGCGGAAACGCGCATAGGATCGGGCCAGTTGCCTATGGCGCTGACCGAAGTGTTGGAATCTACAGCTGCGGCTGCAGAGACTACTGCGGGAGCCGCAACCGTGAAAGCAAGAGCGCCTGCCAATGCCACCGAAGCGGCGATTTTCTTGAACATAGTGTTCCCCAATGCGAGTCGGATTCGTTACGGAAATTGCACGGTCCCTGTTGACATACATTGTAAAATGTTTTCCACAGAGACTGTCAAGGTTTGGGTCGAAAGGCGCTTGGAGGAGGGACCCGTGGGGAACGGATTCGGCGAGAAGCTGCGTGCCGAACGGCTGGAACGCGGGTTGACGCAGGCCGAGTTGGGTAAGAACTTGTACTCTCCGAGCTACATTTCACTGCTGGAAACCGGCCGCCGGGAGCCCACCGCCGAGGTCATCGAAGAGCTCGCACGGCGCCTCGAACTCGCGCCCAAAGCGCTGGAGGCCTGGAGCCAACCCGTTTCCGTCAGCGACGCCGAGTACGTCCTGGCCGGACTGTACGCACGCCAGGCCTGGGACCTCCGCGACTACCAGCTGGCGGCCAGTCACGCCGCAACCGCGGCCCAGATCGCGCTTGAAGCCAAGAACAACAGCGCTTGGTGGAACATGACTTACATGCAGGCCGAGTGTGTGATGAAGCAAGGCCTCCTCAGGGAATGCCAGCAGATCGTGGAGCACTTGCTGGAACACCCCATGGCTACCGAATCGGCGGGCCTTGGAGTTCGCGCCTGGCAGATGCTTGCCGCCGTGTGTCACGGACAAGGGCAGCTGGCCACCGCCGTCGAGCATGCCAAGAAAGCCGTTGAACTGGCCAGCGAGCTTCCCCAGGGTTCCACGCTGATCATCGGCGCGCACCGCGCGCTGATCGGTGCTCTGGCTGAAAGCGGCAAGCTCGATGAGGCGTGGGAGTACTGCCTGGCCATGATCGAGCACATGGATGAACACTCCATGTCCCAGCTTGCCGGCGAAGTCGCATGGGTAGTGGGCAACGTTGCCTTCATGCGCCACGACTACGCCGAGGGCATCAAGCACCACGAACGGGCCGCGAAGCTCCTCTCCCCCGCCAACGACATTGAACTTTGGGCCCGCTTCAACAAGGCCTCGGCGGCAGTCCGTTTGTCTTCGGGCATCGTGGAGCCTGAGACACTGTCCGCCATCGAGCGTGCCGAGCTGGCGCTCTCAATCGTCGGGGGAAACAAAACGGACCAGCTTGAAGTCGCTTTCATTCGGGCACGTTGGCTGTACCTGACCGGGGACATTCCTGCCGCCGTCGAAAAGCTCCGCGAAATTTACCAGGACCGCAAGGCCCTGGCGCGCCACACTGCCGGTGAAGTCTCGCTGTTGCTGGGCAAGTCACTGAAGGCCGCGGGGGAAACGTCCGAGGCGCTCCACTTCCTGGAGGAAGCCCAGCATGACTTCAGTGCCGCCGGCGCTTCGGACCGGGTGCAGCAAGCCATGGACGCTGTGCTGGAGATCCGCCTCGCCGAGCGCCGGGCGGCCGCCTCGCACCCGGAAGCCGTTTAACGCCAACTGGGGGACAGCTCTTGCTCCAGTGGGTGCTCAATGGAGCAAGTGCTGTCCCCCAGTTGGGTGCTGCTTTACGCGAAGGTGCGGCCCGTGAGCTTCTCGTACGCCTCTACATAGCGGGCACGGGTGCGCTCGACGACGTCGGCCGGCAGTGCCGGCGGCGGGGTGTCAGAGGCCTTGTCCCAGCCGGACTCCGCCGAGGTCAGCCAGTCGCGGACGTACTGCTTGTCGTAGGACGGCTGTGACTTGCCGGGAGCATACGTGGACGCATCCCAGAACCGCGAGGAATCCGGGGTCAGGACCTCGTCCCCGAGCGTGATGACTCCAGTACCCGTATCGATGCCGAACTCAACCTTGGTGTCAGCCAGGATGATGCCGCGTTCGCGGGCGATCTCCTCGGCACGGGTGTAGATCTTCAGCGTGAGTTCGCTCAGGCGCGCGGCAATGTCATCGCCGACCATTGCCACGACGTCGTCGTAGGTGATGTTCTCGTCGTGCTCGCCAACCTCGGCCTTGGCAGACGGCGTGAACAGGGCGTGGTCCAAACGGGAACCATCCACCAAACCCCCAGGCAACGGGATCCCGCAAACCGTGCCGGATTCCTTGTACTCCGCCAGGCCGGATCCCGTGAGGTAGCCACGGGCGATGCACTCCACGGGGAACATTTCCAACTTCTTGCAGATCATGGCACGGCCCTCGACCTCGGCCGGGACACCGCCCTCGACCGTGGAAGCAAGGACGTGGTGCTCAACATCCAACTGCTCGAACCACCACAGGCTCAGCTGGGTGAGGACGCGGCCCTTGTCCGGGATCTCGCTGCTCAGCACATGGTCGTACGCGCTGATGCGGTCGCTGGCGACTACAAGCACACACTCCTGGCCGAACTTCCCAGTGATGGATTCGTCGGCAGGAACATAAAGATCGCGGACCTTGCCGGAGTAGACGTGGGTCCAGCCGGGAAGCTCGAGGGCCTCGGTTTCAAAGCCAGTCATGCTCACGCCTGCACTTTCGGGATGCTGCCGGTGGCGCCGTAAGGCACCTTGATCTCGCCGCGCGCGGCCTTGCCCGCAATATCCGTACGGAACTGCGAGCCTTCAAGCTGAACCAGCTCGACGCCGTCGTACGCTTTTTCGCGGGCCTCCACCAGATCGGAACCGAGCGCGACCACTGCAAGGACACGGCCGCCGGCCGAGACGACCTTGCCCTCTTCGTCCAGCTTGGTGCCGGCGTGGATCACGTGGACGCCGTCCAGTTCGTCCACCTTCTTGAGGCCGCGGATGCGGTCGCCCGTGCGGGGAGTGTCAGGGTAGTTTTCGGCGGCCACGACGACGGCGACTGCCGTGTCCTTGGACCAGCGCAGCTCTTCTGCCGTGTCCAGTTCGCCTTTGGCGGCTGCCAGGAGCAGCGCACCGAGGGGGGTCTTGAGGCGTGCCAAAACAGCCTGCGTTTCCGGGTCGCCGAAACGGGCGTTGAACTCGATCACGCGGGTGCCGCGGGAGGTCAGGGCCAGGCCACAGTAGAGCACGCCTACGAACGGGGTACCGCGGCGGGCCATCTCATCGACGGTCGGCTGGGCCACGCGGTCGATGACTTCCTGGACCAAACCTTCAGGAGCCCACTCGAGCGGGGTGTAGGCACCCATGCCACCGGTGTTGGGACCTTCGTCGTTGTCGAAGATGCGCTTGAAGTCCTGGGCAGGAGACAGCGGAACGGTGGTGTGGCCATCGCAGAGGACGAACAGGGAAACTTCCGGGCCGTCCAGGAATTCCTCGATCACCACGGTTCCACCGGCGTCGAAGCAAGCCTGTGCATGGGCCAGCGCTTCGTCGCGGTCCTTCGTGACAACGACGCCCTTGCCGGCAGCGAGGCCGTCGTCCTTCACCACGTAGGGAGCACCGAATGTATCGAGTGCGTCGGCAGCTTCCTCCGCGTTCTCCGCCACACGGGCCATGGCCGTGGGAACGCCTGCTTCAGCCATGATCTGCTTGGCGAAGGCCTTGGACGCCTCAAGCTGGGCGGCTTCCTTGCTGGGGCCGAACACCGGGATGCCGGCTTCGCGGACGGCGTCGGAGACGCCTGCTGCCAGCGGAGCCTCGGGACCCACCACCACGAGGTCCACCTCGAGCTTGGTGGCGAGGGCGGACACGGCTTCCGGGCTGTTCCCGTCAATCGCGTGGGTGGGAACAAGTTTGCTGATGCCCGCGTTGCCGGGAGCCGCGTGGACCTCGGAGACGTTGGGATCTTCAAGCAGAGAGCGGACAATGGCGTGTTCGCGGCCGCCTGGGCCAATGACGAGTACCTTCACAGTCTTCAAGGGTACTTTGTGAAGGCGCACGAGTCCTAAGGTGTGTCGATGGGCGGAACGCGACGACCCCCGCCAGCGCCCTAGACTTGGGGCATGCCACTGAGTTCCCATGAGACGTTCACTGTTGAGTCCGCCGTCGAACTTGCAGTGATCGAACGCAGCGGCTTCATTGAGTCCCGCCACATCGGCGCCGCGGTGGTGCTGTCCGGTGACGGGAACGTGGTTACCAGCCTTGGTGACATCGACGCTCCCATCATGGCCCGCTCCACCCTGAAGCCCTTCCAAGCCCTCGCCGCCATGCAGGCAGGCGTTCCATTGCGCGGCGCACAAGTGGCCGTGGCCTGCGGAAGCCACACAGGGTCGCTGGAGCACATGGACGTAGTGGAAGGAATGCTCAAAGCAGCCGGCGTCCGCGAAGACCAGCTACAGTGCCCGCCGGCGTGGCCGCAGGACGAGACCGCCCGGAACTGGCTGGTCCGCTCCGAACGGGGCCAGTCCAGGCTGGCGTTCAATTGCTCAGGCAAGCACGCGGCGTTCCTTTGGGCCTGCGTGGAAAACGGTTGGGACCTCCGCAGCTACCTTGAGCCGAACCACCCGCTCCAGCAACGGGTCCGCGCGGTGATCGAGGAATACAGCGGCGAGGCGATCGCGCACCTGGGCATCGATGGCTGTGGGGCCCCCGTTGCCGCAGTCTCCCTCACGGGACTGGCACGCGCCTATTCCCAGCTGGCGAAATCCCCCGGCAATTCAGCCTCCAACGCCCGCGCGGCCACCATTGCCACGTCCATGCTCGATTATCCGTGGGCCGTCCAGGGTAAAGGCGAAGCCAACACGATCGTCATGGAAGAACTCGAGGTCTTGGCCAAGATCGGCGCTGAAGGTGTCCTTGTCCTGGCAACCGACACGGGCGCCACCGTTGCCGTCAAAGTGCTCGACGGGAACCTCCGGGCAACCTCGCTCATTGGGCTCACACTCCTGGCAGTCAGCGGCGCCGTCGACATCCCCGCGGTATCCAACGTGCTGGAGCGCGTGGTGGAGCCGGTGCTTGGCGGGGGCCGGCAGGTTGGAAAGATCCGGCTGGGCCACGCCGTGTCCGCGTTGCTTGGCTAATAGGTACGTTGAGGGAGAAAAGCATGGCAGTTGCACGACGCCGTATCGATATCAACGAGGGCCGCGCCGCGCTGGAAGCCTGGCAAGCCGCCGTCGGGCTCCCCGGCGGTTCCGGTACTGCAGAAGGCGCCGCCCCGCCGTCGCGCGCGGTGATTGCGACGGCGGTCCGCTTCTCACTGGAGGAAGTCACCGCACGCGCGCCCGGCAACTCGGTGGAAGTGCGGGTGCCGCCCTTCGGCGTGACCCAGTGCGTGGAGGGTCCGCGGCACACGCGCGGCACTCCCCCAAACGTCATAGAAACCGACGCCGCCACCTGGCTTGAGTTGGTGACCGGGCGGATCAACTGGGCCGACGCCGTCGCAGCCGGGCGCGTTGCCGCTTCCGGCCTGCGGGCCGACCTGTCAGCATTGCTGCCGCTTTAGCTTCTTAACGACCGCGGCCGGCGACCCTTGGGTGGAAGGGACGCCGGCCGCTGTTCCGTCCGGTGTATTCAGTGCAGCAGGTTCAGTCGGGGCAGACCGGGGTTTCCGGCTGGCCTTTCTTGCTCATCTCGAACTGCGGAATGTTGTCCTTGGTGGGCCCTCCGCGGAATTTCGGCGAAGGCTCCTGGCCGCCGGTGATGCGCTGCAACTCCTGTTCCTCGTAGACGTCTTCCTTGCCGAGCATGATGGCGGAGTCCTCGTTGGTGATCTCGCCCTTGAAGGCGCGGAGCATGACGCTGCGGTCGAACTGCCCTTCCCACTTGGCGACGACGAAGGTGGCCACGCAGTTGCCGAGCAGGTTCACGACGACGCGCATGGAGTCCATAAGCCGGTCGGCACCGAGGAGGAGCGCGACGCCGGCAACCGGGAAGATGCCCAGCGCGGTAGCCGTTGCCGAGAGAGCCAGGAACGACGAGCCGGGAACGCCCGCCATTCCCTTGGACGTCAGCAGCAGCACACCAAGCGCGGCCAGCTGCTGGCCAAGATCCAGGTTGTGACCAAAGGCCTGCGCCAGGAACAGCAGGGAGATGGAGAGGTAGATCGCAGCGCCGTCCAGGTTGAAGGAGTAGCCCGTAGGGACCACCAGGCCCGTGGTTGCACGGGAGCAGCCGGCGTTGGTCAGCTTGGTCATGATGCGCGGCATGACGGCCTCGGTGGAGGCGGTGCCGAGGGCCAGCAGGAATTCTTCGCGGGTGTACTTGAGGAAGCTCCAGAGCGGAACCCGGGCGAAGCCCCAGGCAACCAGGAACAGCAGGCCGATGAAGACGATTGCGGCGCCGTAGCAAGCTGCGATGAGGAGCGCGTACGTACTAAGCGTGCCGAGCCCGTACTGGCCGATGATGAACGCCATGGCACCGAAGGCACCGATCGGGGCCACCTTCATGATCCAGGACATGATCTTGAAGATCAGCTCCAGGACGGTCTCCATGAGGCTGATGACCGGCATGCAGCGCTCACGTCCGATAACGACGATGGCTGCGCCGAAGAAGACCGAGAAGAACAGCACCTGCAGCAGGCTGTTGTTGGCGAAGGCGCCGATCACGCTGGTGGGGATCACGTCCAGGATGAAGGCCGCGGCATCCTTGGGCGGAGCGTTCCCCGTCTTGGCGTTGAGCGCGTCCTGGGACAGCGTTGCGGGATCGATGTTCAGTCCTGCACCCGGTTGGACGATGTTGGCAACGATGAGCCCGAACACCAGGGCGAAGAGCGTAGCGCCGGTGAAGTACAGGAGTGCTTTGACCCCGACCCTTCCGACCGCTTTGACGTCGCCGACCGCTGAGATACCCGTGACGATCACGAGGAAGATCAGCGGGGCGATGATCATCTTGATGAGTTGAATGAAACCATCGCCCAGCGGCCGGAGGGTGAACCCGATGTTCGGCCAAAAGTGGCCGATGAGTACACCTGCGACGACGGCGATCAGAATTTGGAAGAAGAGCGACTTATACAGTGGCTTCTTCTTCCGCGGAGCCGAACTCGCCTTCAGCGCCGCAGAGTCTGGGATCTTCATTGATCTGAACCAATCAGTTTGGGAACAGCCCCACATTTCGGGGGATGTTTTTCAATGTAATCCCGCTCACATCATTCCGCAAGGGGAGAATGAATTTCCACTTTGCGGAAGTCACACTTGGTTTGGTATGCCACTTTCGAGTACCGCTACGACTCTCTTTGACATAGGAAAGCCCGCGGCACGCCGCAGGAAACGGCAGGCCGCGGGCTTCGCGACGTCACGGTTGGTGGTGGCGGTACGCCGGTCGGCTGAGGGCTCAGCCGCGCCCTATGAAAGGCATGCCGGCTGCGGTGACCACCAGGGATCCAACGCTGGCCGACGCCGGCATGTTGGCCATCAGCAGCACAGCACGGGCAGCGTCGTCCACGGGGAACATGGGCTCCACCTTGCGTGACCCGTCGGCCTGCAGCGCGCCCGAGCCAACACCGATGGTGTCCATGATCTCGGTGCGGGTATTGCCGATGTCGATCTGCCCGCACGTGATCCCGTATTCCCTGCCGTCGAGCTCAATGCTCTTGGTCAAGCCGGTCATCGCATGCTTGGTCACCGTATATGCAACGGACCTGGGCCTGGGTGAATGCGCGGAAATGGAACCGTTGTTGATGATGCGCCCACCCTGCGGCTGCTGGGCTTTCATGGTCCGGACGGCCTCGGCGGCGCACAACATGGAACCTGTGACATTGACCCTCAGCGTGGCTTCCCATTCCTCCACATCGAGGTCCCCCACGTCGCCCGAAGGCCCAAAGATGCCGGCATTGTTGAACAACACATCCACCCGGCCCCAGCGTTGGCGGACCTGCTCGAAAAGCCGGGCGACGTCGTTGGGCACTGTCACATCGCACGGCACGGCAAGCGCCTCGGGGTGACCATCCGCCGTCTCAAGCAGCTGCGCTTCCCGCCGCCCGGCCAGCGCAACACGATAGCCGTCGTCGAGCATGAGCCGGGCAACCGCTTTGCCTATGCCGGAACCGGCTCCGGTAACGACGGCGACCTTCGGTTCAGCGGGCAGGCGCGGGTCAGTCATGTGGTTGCCTTTCGGGAAGTTGCCTTCAGCGCGCAGCTGTCTGGGCGGCGGGAGTTATCGGCCAGCCTATGACAGTCTTGGGGCGCGGTGCCGCGTACGTGCGGACCTTGGACGTGGAAAGGCCAAGGCGGACAAGGGACTCGGCGATGGTGACCGCAGAGGCAACCCCATCCACAACGGGCACGCCGGCGCGCTGGCGGATCTGGTCGTCGAGGCCGGCCATTCCGCCACAGCCCAGGACGATCACTTCGGCGTGGTCCTTGCTGACGGCCTCCTCAGCCTGGCCGACGATCGCCTCGACGGCACGGTCCGGATGCTCTTCGAGCTCCAGCACGGCCATTCCACTGGCGCGGACCGAGGCGCAGCGGGCGTCGAGGCCTGCCAGCTTGAGACGGTCCTCGATCAACGGGACGGCGCGGTCCAGCGTGGTGACCACCGAGTACTTGTGGCCCAGGAACATCGCGGTGCTGGCTGCAGCTTCGGTGATGTCCACTACCGGGACGTCGAGGAGTTCCTGAAGACCCTCGCGGCCATGTTCGCCATAACCGGCCTGGATGACGGCATCGAACGGCTCCGGGTAGTTCACCACGGCATCCATGACTGCGATGGCCGCAAGGTAGCTTTCGAAGTTTCCCTCGCAGGAGTTGGCACCGAACCGTGGGGTGATGCCGATGATTTCCGTTCCGGGGGCCGCAGCGGCACGGGCCTGGGCTGCGATGGAGTCCGTCATGGACTGGGTGGTGTTCACGTTTGCGACCAGAATGCGCATGGGATTTCCTTTCAACGGCAGCGCCCGCCCTGCGGCCTGGTGACCGGAAGGACGGGCGGCGCCTTTGGTATTGCCTTAGTGGGTGCTCACGCTTAGTGGGTGCTCGCGACGGCGATCGGCTCGCCGGAGACGTCCTCGTAGTGCTGCTTCTTGTCAGCGACGGCGAAGTACGTGAGGGCAGCGACGCCGGCTCCGATGAACCAGGCGAACGGTGCGGCTGCTGCCAGGCCTGGGGTGAAGGCGATGGCGATGGCGAGGGCTGCCGCCGGGATCATTGCGATGATCGCCTTCGGGTTGACTCCGCGCTTGTAGAAATACGCACCCTTGGGGTCCTCGGTGTAGAGCTCGGGAACGTTGACCTTGCCGCGGCGGACGAGCCAGTAATCAGCCATGACGACGCCGAACAGCGGACCGAGCAGCGCACCAAGGCCACCGAGGAAGTACACGATCACGATGGGGTTGTTGTAGAGGTTCCACGGCAGGATGACCAGGCCGATCGTTCCGCTGACCCACGCGGCCCGACGGAAATTCAAGTGGCGCGGGAAGAGGTTGGTCAGGGCGTAGACCGGAGCAACGAAGTTGGCCATGAGGTTCACGGCGATGGTCAGGATCAGCAGGGCAAGGCAAGCGAGGACCAACAGGAGCGTGTTGGGGATGCTCTGGACGATGTCCGAGGGACTCTCGATGACGGTCCCGTTGATCTTGTACTGTCCGCCGGCCATGACGACGACGATGGCGCCAAAGACCAGCATGTTGATGGGGATGCCCCAGAAGTTGCCCTTGACGATCGACTTCTTGGAGGTGGAGGACCTGGTGAAGTCGCAGAAGTTCAGGACGAACGTGCCATAGATGGATACCCACAGTGCACCACCGGCGAAGATTGTCAGCCACATCTCCGTGCCTTCAAGGCCCTTGATGCCGGACCACTGGATGGCGCCGCCGGCCTCAATGAAGACCCACACGGCGATTGCTGCCATGGTGATGAGGATGATCGGTCCGGCGAAGGCCTCGTACTTGCGGATCATTTCCATGCCGAAGCTGACAATGACCAGCTGCACAATCCACAGTGCAACAAAAGAGAACCAGCCCAGGGTGGAAAGCCCAAGGATGGAGTTGCTGTCCAGGTCCTTCAGGCCCGGAGCAACTGCCACGAGGAGGACGCGAAGCACGACGGAGGCCAGGTAGGTCTGGATGCCGAACCAGGCGACTGCGACGGCGCCACGGACCAGGCTGGCGATCTGGGCGCCACGGATCCCAAAGCTGATACGGCTCATGACGGGGAAAGGTACACCCGTCTTCTGGCCCATGAACCCGGAGAAGTTCAGCAAGGCAAAGAGAAGCACCGCGCCGATCCCGAGGGCCACCAGGATCTGCCAGCCGCCGAGGCCCAGGGAAAAGAGTCCAATGGCGAAGGCATAGTTACCCAGGCTGTGGACGTCATTGGCCCAGAGGGTAAAGATGCTGTAGCTGGTCCACTTGCGGCCTTTGGCCTTGGTGGGTGCGAGGTCGATGTTGTAGAGGCTGGGGCTGATGGTACGGCCTGAGGCTTCGGAAGCTATTTCGCAGAGGGCTGTATTGCCGACGGCCATGGGCGTATGGCCGTGACCGGGTGCGTCTTCCGGAGTCCCAGTGACGCCGACTGATGAAGTCGTCTGCATCGTGGATCTCCACTTCGTACTGTTTCCACATTATGAAAACAAGTTATTGAATAGTGAGAAAACTCTATGACTCAGGTCACGTCTCGTCAAGAGTCGAACTGTATGAAGGGTCACATTCTGTTGATTGGGCGCAAGCAGGGGAGTTGACTGTATCGGTCCAGCAATCCGTGTTGACGCTGCCCAGCAGGCGTGCGTAATCTCGAATTGCAGAATTTTATTCTCACAATACGAAATTCCCTTGAGCGCCCCCACAGAGCAAGCGCCCAGACATTCAATGAAGAGAGGTTGGACGTGGCTGCAGGAGAAGAGACCTCACACATCCTTAGTGGGTTGACTGCCCAGTTGCCTGATCGTGATCCGGAAGAGACCGCGGAGTGGATTGAGTCCCTTGATGCGTTGATCGCGGAGCAGGGTACGGAGCGGGCGCAGTTCATTATGCGTTCGTTGTTGCAGCGTGCCGGTGCCCGGAGCGTGGGTGTTCCGATGGTGACGACCACTGATTATGTGAACACGATCCCGGTGGACCAGGAGGCCGAGTTCCCGGGGAATGAGGAGTTCGAGCGCCGGTACCGGGCGTATATGCGGTGGAACGCGGCCGTGATGGTCCACCGGGCGCAGCGGTCCGATATTGGTGTGGGCGGGCATATTTCCACCTACGCGGGCGCGGCGACCCTGTACGAGGTCGGGTTCAACCATTTCTTCCGCGGCAAGGACCACCCTTCGGGCGGGGACCAGGTGTTTTTCCAGGGCCACGCCTCCCCTGGCATGTACGCCAGGGGATTCATGGAAGGCCGGCTCACCGAAGAGGACCTGGACGGGTTCCGGCAGGAGAAGTCCAAGGAAGGCCACGCCCTCTCCTCGTACCCGCACCCAAGGTTGATGCCTAAGTTCTGGGAATTCCCGACCGTGTCGATGGGTATCGGCCCGATGAACGCGATCTACCAGGCCCAGTCCAACCGGTACCTGCACAACCGCGGGATCAAGGACACCTCCGAGCAGCAGGTCTGGGCGTTCCTCGGCGACGGGGAAATGGACGAACCCGAATCCCGTGGCCTGCTCCAGCTCGCAGCGAACGAGAACCTGGACAACCTGAACTTCGTGATCAACTGCAACCTCCAGCGCCTGGACGGGCCGGTCCGGGGCAACGGCAAGATCATGCAGGAGCTCGAGGCGTTCTTCCGCGGCGCGGGCTGGAACGTGATCAAGGTCGTCTGGGGCCGGGAATGGGACACCCTCCTGGAAAACGACACCGACGGCGCGCTCGTGAAACTCATGAACGAAACCGCCGACGGGGACTACCAGACCTACAAGGCCGAATCCGGCGGGTTCGTCCGCGAACACTTCTTCGGCCGCACCCCCCAGACCAAGGACATGGTCGCTGACCTGAGCGACGAGCAGATCTGGAACCTCAAACGCGGCGGCCACGACTACCGCAAGGTCTACGCCGCCTACAAGGCAGCGGTCGAGTTCAAGGGCAAACCCACCGTCATCCTCGCCAAAACTGTCAAGGGCTACGGCCTCGGACCGCACTTCGAGGGCCGCAACGCGACCCACCAGATGAAGAAACTGACCATGGAAGACCTCAAAGCCTTCCGTGACCACCTGCGCATCCCCATCACCGACGAACAACTCGACGCGGACCTCTACCGGCCCCCGTACTACCACCCCGGCCCGGACGCCCCGGAAATCCAGTACCTCATGGAACGCCGCAAGGCCCTGGGCGGGTTCCTGCCCGAACGCCGCCCCGACCACACCCCCGTGACCCTGCCCGAGACCAAGTCCTACGAGATCGCCAAACGCGGCTCCGGCAAACAACAAGCCGCGACCACCATGGCCTTCGTGCGGCTGCTCAAAGACCTCATGCGGGACAAGAACTTCGGCCACCGCCTCGTCCCGGTCGTCCCCGACGAATCCCGCACCTTCGGCATGGACGCGTTCTTCCCGACCGCGAAAATCTACAACCCCAAAGGCCAGAACTACCTCTCCGTGGACCGCGACCTCGTCCTGGCCTACAAAGAATCCCCCGCCGGGCAACTGATCCACCCCGGCATCAACGAAGCCGGAGCCGTCGCAGCATTCACCGCCGCCGGAACCTCCTACGCCACCCACGGCGAACCCCTGGTCCCGATCTACGTGTTCTACTCCATGTTCGGCTTCCAACGCACCGGCGACTCCTTCTGGGCCGCAGCCGACCAAATGACCCGCGGCTTCATCATCGGCGCCACCGCAGGACGAACCACCCTCACCGGCGAAGGACTCCAACACGCCGACGGACACTCACCCCTGCTCGCCTCCACCAACCCCGCCGTACGCACCTACGACCCCGCCTACGGCTACGAAATCGGCCACATCATCCGCCACGGCCTCGAAACCATGTACGGTCCCGACAGCACGGATAAAAACGTGATGTACTACCTCACCGTCTACAACGAACCCATCACCCAACCCGCCGAACCCGACAACCTCGACACCAACGGACTCCTCAAAGGCATCTACAAACTCGCCGACGCCCCCGAAGGAAACACCAACCGGCCCACCGCCCAGATCCTCGCCTCCGGCGTCTCCGTGCCCTGGGCACTCGAAGCCGCCCGCATCCTGAACGAAGACTGGAACGTCGCCGCCACCGTCTGGTCCGTGACCTCCTGGAACGAACTCCGACGCGACGGACTCGCCGCCGAAGAACACGCCTTCCTCAACCCCGGCCAACCCACACCCACCCCCTTCATCACCGAACAACTCACCGGCCACCACGGACCCGTCATCGCCGTCTCCGACTACATGAAAGCCATCCCCGACCAAATCCGCCAATACATCCCCAACGACTTCGCCTCCCTCGGAGCAGACGGCTTCGGCTTCTCCGACACCCGCCAAGCCGCACGCCGCTACTTCAAAAACGACACCCACTCCATCATCACCAAAACCCTGCAGATGCTGGCGGCGAGGGGCGAGGTTGAGGAGGGCGCGCCGTCGTACGCAATTGACCGCTACAAACTGCTCGACGTGAACGCAGGCACCACCGGTGGCGCAGGCGGCGACGCCTAGCCCCAGGCGCAGCAAAACGGCATGAAAAAGGTGGCGGCGGTGTTCCAACGAACACTGCCGCCACCTTTGCGTTCAACCAGGAACTACGTGCCCAGGTTCCTGCGGTCCACCACGAAGCCGGTTGCCGCGTTCTCCCGGACCGCGTTGATGCCGGCTACTACTGCTGCCAGGTTCGGGAATTGCGGCGATACTGCCACTACCGTTCCGTCGTCGGCCGTGAGCCGGAAACGGAAAGTGTTGGTACCTGCCTTGAGGATTTCGAAACTGCCCGCCATCTTTCTGACCTCCACGCGTCATTGCACCAGAGCTGATTTGAACAATTCCCTTCAGACAGTAATCGCCCCGGGACGCCACCAAAAGGCCTACTCGCGAGTAGTTTGCAACCGATTTCGGTAGATGTCCGTGAAAGCCTTCGAGGAGCTAGAGACCGCATGGAACCCCGCGCGTATGGTGTGTTTATGACTCAATCCGGCGCCGCGCCGATCACCGGCGTGCTGCTCGCCGCCGGGGCCGGCACCCGGCTTGGCCGCGGCCCCAAGGCGCTGCTGCCCTTCCGTGGGCGCACGCTGGTTGAAGTGCTGGCCGATACCCTGTTCGACGGCGGCTGCCGTGAGGTGGTGGTGGTTCTCGGTGCCGAAGCTGAACGAATCGCGGGTACGACGGAACTGGACCGTTACACCGTGGTGGAGAACGCCAACTGGGCCAAGGGAATGTCGGGATCGTTCAGGGCAGGAATCGAAGCGGCCTCGCCCGGAAACAGCATCCTCGTTGCGCTGGTGGACCAGCCAGGCCTAACCCCGACGGCGGTGAGCAGGCTGCTGGGCAGCCACCGTCCCGGCCGGATCACCGCAGCTGCCTACCCTGATGAGTCGGGGCACCTGAAGCGTCGGCACCCGGTGATTATCGACGTCGGGCTTCGCGCGGAAGCCGCGGCGGCGGCGAGTGGCGACACCGGCGCGCGTTCGTTCCTGAAGGCGCATCCGGGTCTGGTGGACCTGGTGGATTGCAGCGATCTCTGCTCCGGCGAGGACCTGGACACCAAGGACCAACTGCACCTGCTTGACGGGTAGATTTGGTGCATGATCCGCATCGATTTGGATGATCCCGCGCGCCCTGACGTCCACGCGCTCTTGAGTGAACACCTGGCCGATATGTTCGCCACCTCCCCCGCGGAAAGCGTGCACGCCCTGGATCATTCGGCATTGCAGCACGAATCCATTACTTTCTGGACAGCCCGGGAGGACGGCGTGCTCCTGGGCTGCGGAGCCTTGAAGGTGCTGGGCGCTTCCGGCGAGGCGGATCAAGGTGAAGCCGAGCTGAAGTCGATGCGGACCACCTCCAATGCACGCGGGCGGGGTGTGGCCACCATGCTGCTGGAGCACATCGTCGCGGAGGCCCGGAAGCGGGGGTATGGGCGCGTTGCCTTGGAGACGGGGACCGAGGACTACTTCGCTCCGGCACGGCGCTTGTATGCCAAGCATGGCTTCACGGAATGCCCGCCGTTCGCCGACTACACGCTGGACCCCAACAGCGTGTTCATGGAACTCCCCCTTTAACCCAAGTAGGTCGCAGATCAGGTCGTTCCCAGCGCTGAGAACGGCCTGATCTGCGACCTAGTTGGGTGGACGGGGGGTTAGTTGGGGATGAGGGTCCGGTCGCGCAGGGCCAAGTAGATCTTGTCCCGCGCAATGGGGAGCTCACCGAAGCGCACTCCCGTGGCATTACGGATTGCATTGGCCAAGGCCGGTGCCACGGGGTTGAAGGGGCTCTCGCTCATGGACTTGGCGCCAAGCGGACCGGTGGAGTCGTTGGTGGTGGCGAAGTACACCTCGCTGCGGGGCACATCCGCGAACGAGGGGATGTGGTACTGCCGGAGGATGTCCGTGGTGACCCTTCCGGAGTCGTCCACCTTCACTTCCTCGTACAGCACAGCCCCGAGGGCCTGGGCAATCCCACCCTCGATCTGTCCACGGCATTGGCGGGGGTTGACCACCACGCCGGCGTCGGCTGCCTGCACGCTCTGCAGGATCCGCAACTCCCCCGTTCCCGTATTCACCGCGACCCGGAAACCGTGGACGTTGAAGGCAACCGAACGCGGCGTACCGCCCCAGTTGCCGTCGGTGGCGAGCCGGACGCCTTGGAGGCGCGCGGCGTCGTAAATTTCCTTCAGCGACAGCGTTCGCTTACCGCACTCCACGGCTCCGTCCACCAAACGGCACTCGGCCAACGGCACCCCGGTCAGCGAGGCGGCCACTGTCTGGATACGGGTAGCCAGCTCCAGCGCTGCGCCCAGCGTTGCCTTGCCGGCCACGACGGTACCGGCCGAGCCGAACGCGCCAGTGTCGTGCTCCACAAGATCCGTGTCAGACTGCCGCACCTGGATGTTGTGGGCGGAGGTCCCCAGAGCCGTGGCGGCCAGCTGCGCATGGACGGTTGTGGTGCCGTTTCCGAATTCCGCAGTTCCGACGTCGACGGCGAACCGGCCGTCCACTTCGAGGCTCACCCGGGTGTGGGCGAAGTGGCCGCGCGGGGGCACGGTATCGATCATGGACAGCGCCGCGCCCTCGCCGGTGACCCACTCCGGGCCCAGCTGGTCCAGGCCCGCGGCACGGTAGCGTTCCTTGCCCCGGTCCAGTGCATCCCGAACCAGCGCAACACACTGGTCCAGTCCGTAGCTGCCGTAGTGCACGTCCTCTTCCGGTTCGGGAGTAGTGGAGAGCATGTGATCACCAGGGCGGACCATGTTCTTGAGCCTGAACTCCAGGGGGTCCATGCCGATTCCTACAGCAAGCTCGTCAATGGCCGATTCCATGGCGAAGATCATTTGGCTCAAGCCATAACCGCGGAATGCCCCGGCGGGCACAGTGTTGGTATACACGGCCTGGGCGTCCACCTTTTTGTTGACGCATTTGTAAACCGCCAGCGACTCGCCGCAGCCATGGAACATCACCCCGGGAGCGTGGTTTCCGTAGGCGCCGGTGTTGGTGATGACGTCGAGCTGCAGCGCGGTAAGGTAACCGTCCCTGCTGGCTCCGGCCTTGAGCTTGATGGTGAACGGATGCCTGGTGGTGGTAGCAGTGAACTGCTCGGTCCGGGTGAACTCCAGCTGCACCGGGCGTTTCAGGGTGAGTGCCGCCAGGGCCACCAGGTCCTCGGTCAGCACTTCCTGCTTTCCACCAAAGCCACCCCCAACCCGTCCCGCTACCACGCGGACAGACTCCTCCGGCAGGTTGAAGAGCCGGATCAGTGTGCGCTTAACCAGGAAGGGTACCTGGCTTGAGGAACGCACCATCAGCCGTCCGTCCTGGTCAATCCAGGCAATGGAAGAGTGGGTTTCCATCGCAACATGCTGCACACGCTGGGTCTGGTACGTGTGCTCGTGGACGAAGTCCGCCTCGGCAAACCCTTCCTCCACATTGCCGAGTTCTGCGTGGACCTCGGCAACCACGTTGTCCCGGGGGCGCGCGATCCTGGTGGAGACTGCGTCCTTTTCACCATGGATGGCAGGGGCTCCGGGAAGGATGGCCTCGTGCGGGGTGAACACGGCATCAAGGAGCTCATACTCCACCTCCAACGCCCGGGCGCCGGCTTCGGCTGCGCCCACGGATTCGGCGACAACGGCCGCAACGCGCTGGCCGATGAAGCGAACCACATTGTCCAGCACGCGGGTGTCGTCGGGATCGTCGGTGTAGTGCTCGTGCTGGGCCGTGGAGAAGAGCTGCTGAGGGGCGTCCTCGTGCGTGAAGACTGCCACCACACCCGGAACGGCCAGGGCGGCGGTCTTGTCGATCGAGACGATCCTGGCATGGGCGTGCGGGGAACGCAGGAGCTTCAAGTGGAGCACGCCGGGCAGTTGTTCTGCCGGAACATCCAAGGCATACCTGGCCGTACCCGTCACCACGGCCGGGCCTGCGGGCGCCGGCACGTTGTCGCCGAGCTGCCCGTTCCCGGCTTCCCCGGCACCTGAGTGGCCGCAGACCGCATCCGCGATTGATCGGTAACCCGTGCACCGGCACAGATTGCCCTTGAGGTTCCTGGGCAGGTTGGCGCGTTGTTCGTCGTCGAACGTGGCGGCGGTCATCATCATGCCGGCGGTGCAGAAGCCGCACTGGAAACCCTGGGCCTCCAGGAACTGTTCCTGCACAGGGTGCAGTCCGTCCTCAGTGGCGAGGCCTTCGATGGTGGTGACCGCTTTGCCCTCGGCACGGACGGCAGGGTAGATGCAGCTGTGTACGGGCGTACCGTCGACGTGGACGGTGCAGGCGCCGCAGTCGCCGCCGTCGCAGCCCTTCTTGACGCCAAAGTTGCCCTGCTCGCGGAGGAACGTACGGAGGCACTGGCCGGGACGGGGTGTGGCCTGGGTGGCGGATCCGTTGATCTCGATTGTCATGGAAGGCCTCCTTCTAGGTGCCTGAAGTTTCGGGTTGGGTAGAGGGCTGCGGCGAAGTGGCGTGGGGCGGCCAGAAGTCGCCGGACACGGTCATCGATTCGTCCAGCAGTTCAGCGCGGATTTCTTCCGCCAGCCGGATGGTCATGTCCCGGCGCCATGCGGGTAGTCCATGGATGTCATCGTGGTACAGCGTCCAGGGGATGGAATGTTCGACGGCGGCTGCCAACGTTGCGGCGTCGGGAACCTGGTCCGCTGCGAACCTCAGCTGCACCGGCCTTTTGGTGGAGGCCGTCACCGTGATGACCAGGCCGAATACGGGATCCAACCGGCCGATCAGCAGCACGCCGGAACGGCCGAGGTTGCTCAGCGACAACCGCCGGAACGCCACCCGGGCGGACAGGGCCTCGGCGGGAAGGTGGATGCTGCGAAGGAGTTCGCCCGGCATCAGGACGTTTTCCATCTCGCCGGTCACACAATCTGCAACGGGAACGGTTCGGCTGGTCCCGGCAGGGCCGATGATCGTGGCAACGCCATCCAGGCCGGCACAAAGCGAGATCATAGGACCTGCAGGCAAGGACGTGCAGATGTTGCCGCCCACCGTGGACATGTTCCAGACCTTGAAGGACGCCACGAAGGAATCGCAGCTGGGACGGATGAGGGCCAGCCCTGGCCATTCGCGGTGCGCTGTTTCGGCGGATTCCGGGAGCGCATATAGTTCCGCGACAGTGCAGGTAGCGGCAAGTTCAATGCCGTCATCGGTCACGGTGGCGGCCGCCCAACCGGCGTTGCCCAGGTCAAGGAGCCGTTTGAGGACGGTGCTTCCGTAGGAGAAGAGGACGGTGCCGCCGGCCAACCAGGCATCGCCTTCGCGCCATTCGGCGGGGTCCGTAGTGGGTACCACGGCCTCGATGGTGTTCATGTCCATGTGTCCTCCTGGGAGTCAGGGTCTTCGGTAGAAACAGAGTGGATCGGCCCCGAGCTGTCCTTGAGGGAGCGGAAAGCTCCGCGGCCCGGGTGGCTCCCGCGCGAAGCAACGATCTCGGCCGTAATGGCAACAGCCACCTCCGCCGGGGTGACCGCGCCGAGGTCCAGTCCGATGGGTGAGTGGAGCCGTTCCAAGGATTCCGATGGTGTGCCGGCGTCCAGCAGGGCATCGATGCGTTGCCGGTGGCTTCGACGGGATCCCATCGCGCCAACGTAGGCCAAGTTCAACTTCAGGGCAGTTTCCAGCAGGGGGATATCGAATTTGGGATCGTGTGTCAGGACGCAGACAACCGTGCGGCCATCGATCAGTCCGGCCGCGGCTTCACTTTCCAGATAGCGGTGCGGCCATTCGGTGACCACTTGATCGGCACCGGCGAAGCGGTCTTGCCGGGAGAAGGCGGCCCGGGCGTCACACAGGGTGACGTTGTAGCCAAGGAGTTGTCCGGCCGGGAGGAGCGCTGCCCCGAAATCGTTCGCGCCGAACACCAGCATGCGGGGCGCGGGAAGGCGGCTTTCGACGAACAAGGTGATGGGCTGCGGCTCGGTCTCTTCGGGAGGATTCTCCCAACGGTCCAGGGTGACCCAGCCATCGATGCATGCTTCCGGCGGGGCAAGCCGCACCAAGCCGGCGCGGCCGCCCTGGAGCAAGGGTTCCACTTGGGCGGCCGCCGCGAACAGAGTGGCGGGGTGATCGCCCACCAGCTTGGCGAGCTCCGGTGACTCCATGGCGCGGAACCGCACGGGATCCTTGACGACCACGGCACCTCCAACGGCGTCCAGCCTGCGGATGAGTGCCAAGGGAGTGGGAGCGCGGTCCTCGGGTGCGGTTGCCCGGCCGAAGGGCGCGAGTTCCGGAAGCCCCGCTTGGAGCGGCTGGATGTGGACTTCCAGTTCGCCTCCGCAGGTAAGCCCCACGGCGAATGCGTCCTCGGAACTGTAGCCGAACAACTCAAGCCGCGGGCCGCCGTCGCGCATGGCTTCCAAGGCCGCTTCAACTACGGCGCCTTCCACGCAGCCTCCGGACAGGCTGCCAAGGATCTCGCCGTTTTCGGAGACCATCATCGATGTCCCCATGGGCCGCGGCACCGAGCCGCCGGTCCCAACGATCGTAGCCACGGCAAGGCGTTGGCCGGAGACCGCAGGCCGCCAGTTGCCCAGTGAAGGCATCAGATCCAGCATGGCAACACGTCCTTTTTCCAGGTGTCCCGGCCGGGATGGCCCGGCCGGAGCAGTGCGCGATCTTGCCCCATATTCTCATTTCGGGAGGTTGTTGAGGGGTAGTCGCGGTTATTCAATGTGGAGTCATAGGGGCGGGGGCAAGGGCTTCATCTCCCTGCCCCCGCTCCATAGCGGAGCGTCGATCCCGGCCGCCGCCCGCCGTCGTGCCTCCCCGGGGAGGGGACCACGACGACGGACGCCTATTCGTGCGGTGGGATCAGGCGGACCGCCGATCAGAGTGCCGGTTTGCCCGCCGGCCCGGGGTTAGCCTGGCCGCTAGATCCCCATTAGGGCGTTGATCGGGCCGCGGGCAAAGTAGATGATGAAGCCCGCCGTGACCACCCACATGAGTGGATGGACCTTCTTGGCCTTACCCGACGCCGCGTTGACCACCGCGAAGGAGATGAACCCGACGCCGATGCCGTTGGCGATGGAGTACGTCAGCGGCATGGTGACGATGGTCAGGAAGGCCGGCAAGGCGATGGCGAACTTGGTGAACTTGATCTCGCGGATCTGCGCCATCATCATCGCGCCCACCACCACCAGGGCTGCAGCTGCGACTTCCAGCGGGACCACGGAGGTGAGCGGGGTGAAGAACATCGAACCCAGGAACAGCAAGCCCGTAACTACGGAGGCCAGTCCGGTCCGGGCACCTTCGCCGATGCCCGCTGCCGAGTCGATGTAGACGGTGTTCGACGAACCGGAGGTTGCACCGCCCACCACCGCCCCCATGCCTTCAACAATGAATGCCGACTTCAGCTTGGGGAACGTGCCGTCCTTGTGGGCCACGCCGGCGCTCTTGGCTAGGCCCGTCATGGTGCCCATGGCGTCGAAGAAGTTGGTGAACACCAGGGTGAAGACCAGCATCGTTGCTGCCAGGCCACCGATCCGGGCGAACGAACCGAAAAGATCGAAGTGGCCGACCAGGCTCAAATCCGGAACGGAAACCAGCTGGCCGGAGAGCACGGGGGTGTTGAGGTGCCAGCCGCCAGGGTTGTCGGCGGTGCCGGGACCGATCTTGAACACGGCCTCGGCAACAGCGGCGAGGACGGTGGTGGCGACGATGCCGATCAGCAGGCCGCCCTGGATCTTGCGTGCCACGAGGATACCCATGACCAGCAATCCGACAATGAAGACGAGGGTGGGGATGGACGTGATGGATCCATCATTACCGAGCTGGACCGGCGGCCCGCCCTTGGTGGGACGGACAAAGCCGGAGTCGACGAAGCCGATGAAGGCGATGAACAGGCCGATGCCAACGGTGATGGCGGCCTTGAGTTCCTTGGGTACTGCCTTGAAGATCGCCGTCCGCGCACCCGTGGCACCGAAGAGGACGATCAGGATGCCGTTGATGACCACGAGGCCCATGGCTTCGGGCCACGTGACTTCCTGGATCACGGCGACGGCCAGGAACGAGTTGATCCCCAGGCCCGCCGCGAGCCCGAACGGAAGATTGGCGACCAGACCGAAGACGATCGTCATGACACCGGCGGTCAGGCCGGTGACTGCGCCGACCTGTGCAGCGGAGAGCCAGCCTCCGGCAACATCGGTGGGGGCGTTTTCCGCGGAGAATCCTCCGAGGATCAGCGGGTTGAGGATGACGATGTACGCCATGGTAAAGAAGGTAACCAGCCCGCCACGGAATTCGCGTGCCAGCGTGGAGCCGCGCTTGGAGATCTCGAAGAACTTGTCCAGGAAGCTCGGGGGCTTCTTGCCGTTCCCGGGTGCTCCGGCGGTGTGCTTTGCGTTTGCTGCCGTGGGCCCTGCGCCCTTGTCCCCGTTGGGGAGGAGCGCAGCCTGCTTCTCAGCTGCTGTCTGCATTTCTGCGGTATCCAGGATTTCCATGTCAGCCACCGGGCCCTAGTAGTCGATCCTGGAATCGAGGGTGTTCCATGTGTTGAACGGCTGGAGGGCCTCCGGAGCCTGGGGGTCGCCCAGCTCCAGTTTGGCTACCGGCATCAGCGCGTCCCGGTTGTCGTTCTCGAAGTACTCGTAGAAGACGGCGTCATCGAAGCCAACGGAGGCGGCGTCGTGGCGGTCTGCGGCAAAGAACACGCGGTCCACGCGTGCCCAGAGTGCGGAGGCCAGGCACATGGGGCAAGGCTCGCAGCTGGTGTAGAGGGTAGCTCCGCTCAAATCGAAGGTTCCCAGTTCGCGGCAGGCATTGCGGATGGCCGTGACTTCTGCGTGGGCGGTGGGATCGTTCGAGGCGGTAACGCGGTTGACGCCTTCGAAGGCTCGTCCGTCCGCGGTGACAATGACGGCACCGAAAGGGCCACCACTGTTCAGGACATTGGCTGTTGCCAGCTCAATGGAGGTGGCCAGGAATTGCTCGGCCGTGACGGTTGTACTCATGTTGCGACTTCCTTAGTGCTGTGGAAGCCGGGTGACCTGTTGGGGGCGCTGCAAAAAAGAGCTCCAGTTAGCTTGGTTACCAGGCTTCAGCATGTGCGATGAAGGTTAAGTTGCGCCTGGTAGATAGCTTCCCGAGGTCCGGGTGCCCGCCTTTGGCAGTAGAAGCGTAGCACCACGATTGTGAGCCGCGCCATAGTTTTTTGAAAATTTAATTTCGTCATACGAAATTGCCTAACCAGCGTGCACCCTTGAATGTTGCTTTGCCAATGTGACCGGGCACCGGTCCCGCGGCCGTTGACTGCCGACGTCGGGCCTCTTACGCTGTGGGGACCGGCGCCTTTCAGGGCCGCCGGTTCCTGGATCAGCAGACAGGGCCGAACTGAGCTGGAACGCATTCATGCCGACCAGACAAGGACCCACATGCTTTGGATCAAGAACCCGCTCGGGATCTTCACCGCAAACAACCTCGACGCCGGCAACGGACTGGTGGTTTCCGACGACGGCACGATCGTTGAACTCGTTCCTTTGGGCGGCCAGCCGACCGTCCCTTGCGCCGAGTTCGATGCCTCTGCCCACGTGGTGCTGCCGGGGCTCATCAACACCCATCACCACTTCTACCAAACGCTCACCCGGGCCTGGGGACCGGTGGCCGACGTACCGCTCTTCCCCTGGCTGAAGAACCTCTACCCGGTGTGGGCGCGACTCACTCCGCGCAGCCTCGAGCTCGCGGTACAGGTCGCTTTGGCTGAACTGTTGCTTTCCGGCTGCACCACGGCTGCCGACCACCACTACCTCTTCCCGGATGGCATGGAAGACGCGATCGACATCGAGGTCGCCGCCGTCCGATCCATGGGCATGCGGGCCACCCTGACGCGCGGATCCATGACTTTGGGAGAGGACGACGGCGGGCTGCCGCCCAGGACGACGGTCCAGTCACCTGAGGCGATCCTTGCGGACAGCGAACGGCTGATTCGCCGGTATCACGAGTCAGGTCCCGGGGCTGTTGTGCAGATCGCGCTGGCTCCTTGTTCGCCCTTCTCGGTGACCAAGGAAATCATGGCCGAATCCGCAGTCATGGCCGAGCGATACGATGTCCGGCTGCACACCCATCTTGCCGAAACCATCGACGAGGAAGACTTCTGCCGGTCCATGTTCGGCCTCCGGACCGTGGACTATCTGGAATCGGTTGGCTGGCTGGGATCCCGTACGTGGTTGGGGCACGGCATCCACTTCAACGACGAGGAGATCGCCAGGCTGGGAGCTGCGGGCACCGCCGTCGCGCATTGCCCGACCTCCAACATGAGGCTGGCCTCCGGGACGGCGCGGGTCCTGGAGCTTGAGGACGCCGGCGTTCGCGTGGGACTTGGCGTGGACGGCTCTGCCTCCAATGATGCGTCCAACATGATCCTCGAAGCCCGGCAGGCCCTGTACCTGCAAAGGCTTCGCTATGGAGCATCGGTTCCCGTGTCCCGCGCTTTGGGGTGGGCCACGCGCGGGTCTGCCGCAGTTCTTGGCCGCTCGGATATCGGGCAGTTGGCTCCGGGCCTTCAGGCGGATTTGGCTCTGTTCAAGCTGGATTCCCTGCGCTTCTCGGGCAGCCATGACCCCATTGCGGCATTGTTGCTCTGTGGCGCGGATCGGGCCGACCGGGTGATGGTTGGGGGTTCGTGGCGCGTGATTGACGGGGCGATTCCGGATCTGGACGTGGCCGGGCTCATGGCGGAACACTCGGCCGCCGCCCGGAAATTGGTAGCCGGATAGGTCTCTTTTCGGTGGCTCGCACGAAAACGCCGGAACGCTTCCCTTTCATAGGGAACGTCCCTGTGTGTCAGGCTGTCGTGTGACAGGTTGTGTGTCGCTTGCGGTCTGACGCACAGGGCGGGGAAAGGTCCGTCATGGATTTTGTTATTCCC
>NZ_JBIVHM010000007.1:0-157767 GCF_044749185.1 Paenarthrobacter sp. NPDC089675
AACCAACGCTACCGCGATTCACAACCCGATCATCGGCCCCACCCACAAACGGCACACTCAAAAGCGAACCATATTCCAGGCTGTCATCAAGGGGGGATCGTCACCCCGGTTTCCAGCTCCAGGCTGTCTCACTCGCGGCGACTCAGAAGACATTACACGTCTGCAAGCCAAGGCACAAATCCAACGTTGACGGGCTTAAAACCCCGGGATTTCAGGTTCAAACAGGGCAAAAGCCATCCGAAGAGCGCGCGGACTGCCAAAAATAGGCTCGGTGAAGCCCGTCACACCCGGGAAACCCGGGCGGGACGTGAGCGAGCAACCCGGGAAACCCGACGGGACGTGAGAGAAGAACCCGGGAAACCCGGGCGGGACGTGAGAGAAGAACCCGGAAAACCCGGGCGGGACGTGAGAGAGCATCGCCTAGAAGGGGCTGTAAACGCGGAAGGCCGGCAACCACTGGGGTTGCCGGCCTTCCGGTTGATTCAGATTCCCGCCAGCTCCGCATTGCCACACAGGCGCAGACGGTGACCTGTCGGGGCGATCAAGCGGAGACTTCCACCGTCGCCAGGTTCTTCTTTCCCCGGCGAAGCAGCAGGTAGCGCCCGTGAAGCAGCTGCTCCTGAGCAATCACGGCGTCCGGATCGGAGATCTTGGCGTTGTTCACGTACGCGCCGCCTTCGCCCACGGTCCGGCGGGCCGCCGACTTGCTCTCAGATAGCCCGGAAGCAACAAGCAAGTCAATGATTCCCAACGAATCGCTGCCGATCTTGGCGGACGGAAGCTCCGCCGTCGCTGCTGCGAGAGTCGGTTCGTCCAGTACGGACAAATCGCCATTGCCGAAGACTGCTGCCGAGGCCGCGATGACCTTCTCCGTTGCCTCCACACCATGAACGAGTGACGTGACCTCGTATGCCAGCTTCTTCTGGCCTTCGCGGGCAAACGGGCGTTCTGCCACGGACTCCCCCAGAGCTTCGATCTCTGCGCGCGTCAGGAAAGTAAACACTTTCAAGCGATCCACCACGTCGGCGTCGGCCGTGTTCAGCCAGAACTGGTAGAAGGTGTACGGGCTGCACATCTCCGAATCAAGCCAGATGGCGTTGCCTTCGGACTTACCGAACTTGGTTCCGTCCGAGTTGGTGATGAGCGGTGTGCCCAGGGCATGAACGCTCTTACCTTCCACCTTCCGGATCAGTTCCGTGCCGCTGGTCAGGTTGCCCCACTGGTCCGAACCACCGGTCTGGAGCGCACAACCGTAGTCGCGGTACAGCTGGAGGTAGTCCATACCCTGCAGGATCTGGTAGCTGAATTCGGTGTAGCTGATGCCTTCGTCCGAGTTCAAGCGCGAGGCAACAGCATCCTTGCGCAGCATGGTGCCAACACGAAAGTGCTTGCCAATCTCCCGCAGGAAGTCGATCGCGCTGAGCGGTGCCGTCCAGTCCAGGTTGTTGACCATGCGGGCAGGGTTTTCGCCCTCGAAGCTGAGGAAACGGCGCACCTGGCCTTGCAGGTAGCCGACCCACTCCGCAACGGTGTCCTTGGTGTTCAAGGTGCGTTCCGCCGTCGGACGCGGATCCCCGATCAGGCCGGTAGAACCGCCAACAAGGCCCAGCGGCTTGTGGCCTGCGAGCTGCAGGCGCCGCATCAGAAGCAACTGCACCAGATTGCCAAGGTGCAGGGAAGGGGCCGTGGGGTCGAAGCCACAGTAATAAGTGATCGGGTCCCCGGCGAGCAGCTTTTCCAGTTCCGTTTCGTCGGTGGAAACGTGCACCAGGCCGCGCCATTTCAGCTCCTGCCAGACGTTGGCAAAGGCTGGATCGTTCTGTTGGGACTCGAGGTTATTTACGTGTGACACGAGTTCTAAGTTAGCAGGATTAGCGATCCCGGAATTCCTAACGTTCAATGCCGGCCGGAAGGGGTGCCGCGGTGATAAGGCGGAGGCGTTGGGTTGGCCTGGTCATGGCGACGTAAAGGTCGCCCACCTTACCGTGCTCGTGGTTGAGCATGGCTGCCGGTTCCAGCACCACGACGCCGTCGAATTCGAGGCCCTTTGCCTCCTTGGGGCTGATCACCACGATGTCCTGTTCATAGCTGCCGGCGCCCGTACCGATACGCCGTCCGTAGACGCCGCGCAGGGCAGCCATGGCCTCCGGGAGCAACGGGCCGTCAGCAATGACGGCGAGCAAACCGCCGTCGATCGCGTTCAGTTCCTCAGGCAGTACCTCAACAAGCTTCGACACGATGCCGTCGGCCTCCACACGGTCCACGACCGGGGACCATTTGCCTTCCCGGACGGCCTTCGGCGCGGAGACCACGAGCCCGGCACGGTTGGCCATGCGGACGGCGGCTTCGGCGATCTGGGACGGCGTGCGGTAGTTGACGGTCAACTCTTCGAGGGTCCACCGGTCACCGAACGACGGCGCCAGTGCGCTTTGCCACGAATTGGCACCCGCCGCGGCGCTCGTCTGGGCGATGTCCCCCACGATGGTGAAGGACTTCAGCGGGCAGCGTCGCACCAGGAGCCGCCACTGCATGGGCGAAAGCTCCTGCGCCTCGTCAACTACGATGTGGCCGAAAGCCCACGAGCGATCGCTTGTGGCACGCTCGGCCGCGGTGAGCCGGTTCTCGCGTTCCTGGTTTTGATCGGCGAGCTCTTCGGCCGTCATCAGGACATCCACGCCCATGGCCTCCATGTTGGCCAGGGTCTGCTTGGCATTGGCGAGGTCGCGGGCGCGGTCCGCTTCCTGCTGGGCAAGACCCCTTCCGGCCGCAGGATCCAGCTCGCCGAGCAACTCGGCAGCCTCGTCCAGGAGCGGCACATCGGCTTCCGTCCACGGGGCATCTGCCGGCCGCTGGAGCAGGGCGCGCTGTTCGGGTGTGAGGTGCGGGGTGCAGGCTTCGAGGATCGCCGGCTTGCTGAAGAGCTCGGAAATGAGCTTCTCCGGCGTCATCGGCATCCAGCACAAGTTCAACATGATGCGGACATCGCGGGCGGTCCGGACATCTTCTGCCAGGTAGGCGCGGTCGGCGTTGTTGCCGATGTTGGCTTCCTCGACCTGGTCCGTCAGCTGCTCGGTGAGCTCACGCAACAGGATCTTGATGAACGTCAGGCGAGCCTCATTGTGTGGCTTGCCCGTGGCGCGGGCCTTGTCACGCGCCCGGCGGACCTGGCGCTCGGACAGGGTCAGCTTGCGGGAATCCACTTCGAGGATCCGGTCTTTGCCCGGTGTCCGTTGCCGGTTGGCCACCGCGTTGGCCACCACCTTGGCCATATCCAGCTTGCCCTTGAGGGCGGCGATATCCGGGTTCTCCTCCGGGATGGCGTGGATCCCGGGCATGAGACGGCCGAGGCTTGCCATAACGACGCCGGTCTCACCGAGCGAGGGAAGGACGCGCTCGATGTAGTGCATGAACGACGACGACGGCCCCACCAGCAGCACACCGGCACTCTTAAGGCGATCCCTGTGGGTGTAAAGCAGGTAAGCGGCACGGTGCAGCGCGACCGCGGTCTTGCCTGTTCCGGGACCGCCTTGGACTACCAGTGCACCGGAGATCGACGAACGGATGATCCTGTCCTGCTCGGACTGGATGGTGCCGACGATGTCGGACATGCGCCCGGTGCGCTTGGAGTTCAGTGCAGCGAGCAGGGCCCCCTCGCCTTGGAGGGAATCGTCGTCGGCCAGCATGTCCGCGTCCAGGACGTCGTCCTCGATCGCCTTGACCTCGCGGCCCTGCAGGATGAGGTGACGACGGCGACGAACGCCTTGGCGGTCAAACGCGGTTGCCTGGTAGAAGTGCCCGGCTTCGGGAGCACGCCAGTCCACCATGAGGCGCTGCAGATCGGCGGTGGAGAGCCCAATGCGTCCGATGTACTGGGCTTCACCGGAGTCCAGGTCGAGGCGCCCAAAGACCAAGCGATCGTCGACGGCGTCGAGCTGGGCGAGGCGGTCCTCGTACAGTGCGGCGAAGGCGTCACGTTCTGAAACGTTCTGCATGGTTCCCACGGCGCCGGCCTTGCGCACTTGCGCCAGCTGGGTGCGCTTTTCTTCCCGCAGCTCATCAAGCCGGGCGTACAACCCGGCCACATATTCCTGCTCGTGAACCAAATCAGCGTCGTGCATCGAAACCGTAACCCCTATCGCAAAAGACAGACCGTCCATTCTACAGCGATTTTGGTAAACGCGTGGGGTGCGAGCCAGATGCCGGACTGTCGGGCCAAATAATCGCGTGAGATAGGCCGCTCTACCCGGACTCCACCCGTTTCCGTGGCCGTGCGGCTTTGTACTTGGACACGGTGGGATCGTCTTCGATCCAGAACCGCCACGGGTACTCTGTGCTTCCACCCGGGCCCGCCACGCCCACCCTGGGTCCGCTGACAACTGCCGCCGCCGGGGACCCAGGCAAGCACAAACTGAAAGGTGCCGCGAGCGCGTCACGCCCGGAGTCCGCCGTCGTGAGTCCCAAGGCTGAAGCGAGGCGCGCGGGCCCGCTGGCCAGGTCCTTCGGCGCTTTCGACGCTGGGCGCCGAACGGCGGCAAGCTCCCGGCCTTCGACGATCTCGCCGGCACGGAGCAGCAAGGCGGAAGCCGAGCCGGCAGGGCCGCAGACGATGTTCGCGCAGTAGTGCATACCGTAGGTGAAATAGACATACAGGAAACCGGCCGGACCGAACATGGGTGCGTTCCTGGCCGTGAGTCCGCCATAGGTATGCGAGCCGGGGTCCGGATTTTCGGAGTCGCGCGGTCCCATGTATGCCTCCACCTCCGTGAGCCGCACCGATACCGGGCCGGCTTCGGAGTAGTGGGTCAGGACCGCCCCCAGGAAAAGGGGCGCAATGAGCCGCGGGTCTCCGGCTAGGAAGTCCCGCACCGCGATGGGATCGCTGGTTGGCGTGACGGTCATGCACCGACCCTAGCAACCACCCTCTGCGATCGTGTCCGATTTCCGCTAGCAGCGATGTCGGCCGGCTGGGAGGATGAAGCCATGGACTTCTGGCAGCGCTACCGCGCCATCGACGCCCGGGACACCCGGTTTGACGGTCAATTCTTCACCGCCGTCCGTTCCACCGGCATCTACTGTCGACCCTCCTGCCCCGCCAGGACACCCAAGGCGGAAAACGTCACCTTCTACGAGACATCCGCGGCCGCGCACGAGGCCGGATACCGTGCCTGCAAGCGTTGCCTGCCGGAGGCAGTCCCCGGAACGCCGGCATGGAACCTGCGCTCAGACGTGGCGGGACGGGCGATGCGCTTGATCAACGATGGCGTCATCAGCCGGGAAGGCGTTGACGGGCTGGCCCACAGGCTGGGTTACTCCGCGCGCCAATTGAACCGGATACTAAGCCATGAGCTGGGGGCCGGCCCGCTGTCACTTGCGAGGGCCAGCCGCGCACAAACAGCACGGACGCTACTGGTCTCCACGTCCATGATGTTTGCCGATGTGGCCTTTGCGTCCGGTTTCAACAGCGTCCGTCAGTTCAATGACACCATCGGCGAGGTCTTCGCGATGACTCCGACGGCGTTGCGCGCCAGCGCGCCGCGGACGGTAAGGCGGCAAGACGAACCAGCGGTGGCTCCTGCATCGTTGACCCTGAACCTGCCGTACCGGGAACCCTTTGATACCGGAATTTTCGATTTCCTTGCGGCACGGGCCGTGCCCGGAATAGAGGTGGTCAGCGAGGACCCGGATGGCCGGCGAAGCTACTCGCGGACACTGCGGCTTCCCCTCGGCCACGCCACCTTCACCGTCTCATACGATCCGCGGGTATCGCCTGCTGCGGGCGGATCGCGCCTGCAACTAAGCGCAGCGGTGGCGGACCTTCACGATTTGCCGGTCCTGTTGAGCAGGGTCCGCCGGTTGTTCGATCTCGATGCTGATCCGGTCGCCATTGATGAAGCATTGGCGCGGGACCCTCGCCTGAAACCAAGCGTACGTGCCTTGCCTGGCATGCGGCTCCCGGGCGCCGTGGATCCACAGGAATTGCTTGTCCGGGCCATGGTCGGGCAACAGATCACCGTTGCCGCCGCCCGGACGGCTCTCACGCAACTGTCCACTGCCGGAACGTCCCTGCGAACCAGCGTGGATGGCCTGGACCGATTGTTCCCGACAGCTGCCCAGCTCGCCGAACAAGGCAGGGAACTCCTCAGGGGTCCGCAACGACGGATCGATTCGGTGCTTTCGGCGGCATCAGCGATGGCCGACGGCGGCCTCGACTTCGGCTATGGGGACGACGAACGGAGCCTTGCCCTGAAGCTGTTGCCGCTCCCGGGGGTGGGACCGTGGACCGTAGGCTATGTGGCCATGCGGGTGCTCGGCACACCGGATGTCTTCCTGGGAAACGATGCAGCCGTTCGGAACGGGCTGAAAGTGATGCCCGCGGGACCGGCATTGAGTGCCGACTTCCGGGACGTCAGTCCTTGGCGTTCCTATGCCGTGATGCACCTCTGGCGCGCCGCTGCCCGACCGCGAGTGAGAGAGGGATCGCCCAAACCCCGCGGGACGTGAGAGAGGAATCCCCCAAACCCCGCGGGACGTGAGAGAGGAACACCCCAAACCCCGCGGGACGTGAGAGAGGAACCCGTCAGTGGGCCGGGGGTTGGGCGGGGACTCCGGCGGGCCAGGGCAGCAACTCCGGGAGGTCCACGCCGTCGGCGGCTGCCGTGGCGCGGAGGGAGCCCAGGCTCGGCTCCCTGCCCGCCAGCCAGGCTGCAATGTCCGTAATCATGCCGGTGATCGCGATGGACGTTCCTCCAGTGCCGAGTGTCCGCGGCGGCAGACCGGTAGGCTGCAGCACGAGCTTGTACTCGCTCGGCACACGAGCCTCGAGGAAGTCGAACAGGTGCTCGCAGAAGGGTCGGCTCCACGTCTCCGGGCCAAAGCCCATTCCAAGGTCCGACGCATGGATGGTCAGTTCGCGCCACAGTGCCAGGCCGCCGTCGAACACTGTCCCGTCGCGGTAGGTGATGCGTGCCTGCCAGCCGACCGGGTCCAGGGCATCGAACGCTGCAAGCGCCGAGTCAACGGCGGCGGCGACGGACGCCTTGTGCTCGTCCAGGCTGTGTCCCGCGGCGAGGTTGATGGCTTTGGTCCGGCCTTCCATGCCGCCGTCGTACAGTTCGATCCTCTCGCCCCGCCGCGCGTACTCCAGTTGCCGCGCCATGGCATTGGCAATACCGGTGAGGTGCGCCAGCACATGGCCCCGGGTCCAGTCGGGAAGTTCCGACGGCTCAGTGACGGATGATTCGTCCATCTTGGTCAGGAGACGGGTGACGTTGCCGGCGGCTTTGTGAAGCTCTGCGGTCAGCGTTTCAAGGGTGATCTGGGTCATAGCGCCATGCTAACGCACAGTTAAAGCAAGAGCGGGATGGTGCTGTGAGGCACCATCCCGCTCCGATGGAACGAACGCTACGACGCGTAGGACCGCGCGGCGTCCAGTTCCGCTTCAAGTGCTGCAAGCTGGCGTTCGACGGCGGCTGGTGCCGTTCCGCCCTGTGAGTTGCGGCTGTTGAGCGAACCTTCGGTGCTCAGCACGGAACGGACTTCGGGCGTCAAGTGCTCCGAAATCGCTGCGTACTCTTCGTCCGTCAGATCCCACAGCTCCACGCCACGGCTTTCGGCCTGCTTGACCGCAGCACCGGAGAGCTCGTGGGCTTCACGGAAAGGAACGCCCTGGCGGACAAGCCACTCGGCAATGTCCGTTGCCAGCGCGAAGCCCTGGGGAGCCAGGGATTGCATGCGTTCGGTATTGAACTTGAGCGTGGCGATCATGCCGGACACGGCCGGAAGCAGGAGCTCCAGGGTGTCCGCGGCGTCGAAGACCGGTTCCTTATCCTCCTGGAGGTCGCGGTTGTACGCGAGCGGGAGGCCCTTGAGCGTAGCCAACAACCCGGTCAGGTTGCCGATGAGGCGCCCTGCCTTGCCGCGGGCCAACTCTGCAACGTCCGGGTTCTTCTTCTGCGGCATGATCGAGGACCCCGTGGAGTACGAGTCATGCAAAGTGACGAAGGAGAACTCCTTGGTGGCCCAGAAAATGACTTCCTCGGAGATGCGGGAAAGGTCGACGCCGATCATCGAGCAGACCCACGCGAACTCGGCGAAGACATCGCGGGCCGCGGTGCCATCGATCGAGTTGTGCACGGCTGAGTAGAAACCGAGGTCTGCTGCCACTGCCTCCGGGTCGAGGCCGAGCGAAGAACCAGCCAAGGCACCGGAACCATACGGTGAAACACCGGCGCGCTTGTCCCAGTCCTGGAGCCGCTGCACATCGCGCAACAGCGCCCAGGCGTGGGCAAGCAAATGGTGGCTGAGCAGGACCGGCTGGGCGTGCTGCAGGTGCGTGCGGCCGGGCATGGCAACACCGTGATGCGCCTTGGCCTGCTCCACCAACGCATCAACCGTGGCCAGGACACCCTGGGCGATGATCCGGGCGTGGTCCCGCAGGAACATGCGTCCAAGGGTTGCCACCTGGTCATTGCGGGAACGGCCGGCGCGGAGCTTGCCGCCCAGTTGTGTCCCGGCGCGTTCGATCAGCCCACGTTCCAGCGAGCCGTGCACGTCCTCGTCGCTCTCAGCAGGAAGGTAGGCGCCGCTCGCGACGTCCTCATCCAGCTGCGTCAGCGCCTTGAGCATGCCTTCGAGCTCGGCGTCATCCAGCAGTCCGGCCTTGGCCAGCACGCGGGCGTGCGCCTTGGAACCGGCGATGTCGTAGCGGGCCAGCCGCCAGTCAAAGTGAGTGGACTTGCTCAGTGCGGCCAGCGCGTCCGCGGGGCCGCCGGCGAACCGGCCACCCCACAGAGCACCTTCGTTGGTCCCTGAACGCTCCCCAACCTCGCTGCGCTCGGCCGGGGACCCCTGCGTTCCGGGGCCCTGCTGCGGACTCACTGTCCTGCGACCCGGAGGTCGCGGCCCGAGGCGACCTTGGAGGACATGCCCCACAGCTCGATGAAGCCGCGGGCCATGGACTGGTCGAAGGTGTCGCCGGTGTCGTAGGTAGCGAGGTCGAAGTCGTACAGCGAGGTCTCGGAGCGGCGGCCGTTGACGATGGCCTGGCCGCCGTGGAGGACCATGCGTATATCTCCGGAAACGTACTTCTGCGTATCTTCGATGAAGGCGTCCAGGGAGCGCTTGAGCGGGGAGAACCACTGTCCGTCGTAGACCAGCTCGGCCCAGCGCTGGCCGACCGTTGCCTTGAAACGGGCCTGCTCACGCTCAATGGTGACGTCTTCGAGGTGCTTGTGCGCGGTGATCAGCGCCATGGCACCCGGTGCTTCGTAGATTTCGCGGGACTTGATGCCCACCAGGCGGTCCTCGACGACGTCGATGCGGCCCACGCCCTGCGCACCTGCACGGCGGTTCAGTTCCTGGATGGCCTGCAATGGGGTGACCTTGACGCCGTCGATCGCTACCGGGATACCGGCCTGGAAGGAAATGGTGACCTCATCCGGTGCCGGCGGGAATTCCGGGGTGGCGGTGTAGTCGTAGATGTCCTTGGTGGGTGCGTTCCAGATGTCCTCAAGGTAGCCGGTCTCGACGGCGCGTCCCCAGACGTTCTGGTCGATCGAGTAAGGGTTCTTCTTGGTGGTCTCGATCGGCAGGCCCTTTTCCTCGGCGAAGGCGATGGCCTTGTCGCGGGTAAGGGCGAGGTCGCGGACGGGTGCGATGCACTTCAGGTCCGGGCCGAGGGTCTGGATGCCCACTTCGAAGCGGACCTGGTCGTTGCCCTTGCCCGTGCAGCCGTGCGCGACGGTGGTGGCGCCGAATTCGCGGGCCGCCTTCACCAGGTGCTTCACGATGACCGGACGCGAGATGGCGGACACCAGCGGATAGTGGCCCTGGTAGAGGGCGTTGGCCTTCAGGGTAGGCATGGCGTATTCGTTGGCGAACTCGTCGCGGGCGTCCGCAACGTAGGCCTCGACGGCGCCGCAACCGAGGGCGCGCTGGCGGATGGTCTCCAGGGACTCGCCGCCCTGTCCGACGTCGACGGCCACAGCGATGACCTCGGCGCCGGTGGCTTCACCGATCCAGCCGATGGCTACGGAAGTATCAAGGCCACCGGAGTAGGCCAGAACAATGCGCTCAGTCACGAGAGTGCTCCTTTGTTGTTGCTTTGTTTGTTTCGAATGCTTGAAGAAAATAAGTCAGTTGCCCGGTCCGGCTTCTTCGGCCATGCGGAGGAAACGGGCCGCCAGTTCCGCCCCGCCGTCGGGATCCCGGGACACCAACATCACAGTGTCGTCGCCTGCGATCGTACCCAATACCGACGGCATCACGGAGTGGTCGATCGCCAGGGCCAGGAAGTTCGCGGCGCCTGGAGGCGTGCGGAGCACCGCGATGTTGCCAGAAGCCTCAGCCGTGACCAGCAGTTCTCCGCAAAGCCGGGTGAGCCGGGCATCCAGGATTTCCTGGGTGACGCCGCTCTTGGCGTTCCGGTCTCCCCCTTCGCCGGGAACCGCGTAGACCAGTGCTCCGTCTTTGCCACGGACCCGAACGGCACCGAGCTCCACCAAGTCCCTGGAGAGGGTCGCCTGGGTGACCTGTACGCCGTCGTCCGCCAAGAGGGCAGCGAGTTCCGCCTGGGAACGCACGGACTCCCCCGTCAGGATCGCCGTGATGCGGGCCTGGCGGGCGGTCTTGGTGGCCGGGCTGGTACCGGGTACGGACGGGTTGACGGACACTAGAAAGTGCTCTCGCCGGTTCCTTCGACGGGGGCAAGACCCTCGACGAACGCGAGCCCGGAACGGTGCATCAGCCAAGCCATGAGCGCCTTTTGGGCGTGCAGGCGGTTTTCTGCCTCGTCCCAGACGATCGACTGAGGGCCGTCGATGACACCGGCCGAAATCTCGTAACCGCGGTAGGCCGGGAGGCAGTGCAGCACAACGGCGTCCGGGGCTGCTTGGGCCATCGCCGCCTCGTCCACGGAATAGTCCCGGAACAGCTGCAGCCGGGCTTCCTTCTCCGCTTCCTGGCCCATGGACACCCACGTGTCAGTGGCCACCACATCGGCGCCTTTGAGGGCCTCGGCAGCGTCGCTCGTGATCAGCACGGATCCGCCGGTTTCGGCGGCCCGTTCTTCAGCTGCGGCGACGATTTCGGCAGCCGGGAGATAGCCTTCCGGACCGGAGATCCGGACGTGCATGCCCGCGGTCACACCGGCCAGCAGGTAGGAGTTGGCCATGTTGTTGGCCGCGTCGCCCAAGTAGGCCATGGTCAATCCGGCCAGCTCGCCCTTGTGTTCCTTGACGGTCAGGAGGTCGGCCAGGAGCTGGCAGGGGTGGTAGTCATCGCACAGGGCATTGATGACGGGCACCTTGGAGTTTTCCGCCATGGCCACCAGGCCCGCGTGGGCTCCGGTCCGCCACACGATGGTGGAGACCATTCGCTCCAGGACCTTTGCGGTGTCCTCCACGGACTCTTTGTGGCCGATCTGGGCCTCGCCCGGATTGATGATGAGGGCGTTGCCGCCCATGTCGGCGATGCCGGTGGCAAACGAGACACGGGTCCTGGTGGAGGTCTTGTCGAAGATCACGGCAACGGTCTTGCGCCCGTTTCCTTCTCCGGCGAACGGCTGCACGCTGTAGGGAGCGGCTTTCATCCGGACCGCGAGTTCCAAAACCTCGGCTTGCTCGGCCGGGGTCAGGTCCGTGTCCTTGAGGAAGTGCCGGGTGCTGGCGGATGTAGTCACTGTGCGTCCTTAACGGTGGTGGCGGTAGCCGTAGCGATCAGGGTGGGCAAGGCTGCCAGGAAACGGTCAGCCTGTTCGGTGGTCAGGATGAGCGGCGGCGCCAGGCGGATGGTGCGGGGACCGGGGCTGTTGACGATGAAGCCCGCGTCGAGGCCGGCAGTCACCATGGCGGGGGCGATGTCGGCAGCGACGTCAAACCCAATGAGCAATCCCTCGCCACGGACCTCGGTAACGCCATCGACCGCTGCAATACCCTGCCGCAGGTACTCGCCCACAGCCTGAACATTCTGCAGCACGCCCTGGGTTTCGATGGCATGCAGGGTAGCAAGGGCGGCGGCCGTGGCCACCGGATTTCCACCGAAAGTGGTACCGTGCTGCCCCGCGGTGAGCAGGGCCGACGTCGTACTTCCGAACGTGACCAGGGCGCCGATCGGGAAGCCGCCGCCAAGGCCCTTGGCGAGGGTGACGGCGTCGGGAACGATCCCGGCGTCTTCGCTGGCCAGCCACTTTCCGGTACGGCCGATGCCGGTCTGGACTTCGTCGAGGATAAGGAGTGCTCCGGCGGCGGTGGTGGCCTCGCGTGCCGCCTGCAGGTATTCGTTGCTGAGGGGGCGGACACCCGCTTCGCCCTGGATCGGTTCCAGGAACACGGCCGCAGTGGAATCGTCGACGGCGGCACGCAGGGCATCGATGTCACCGAACGGAATGTGGACCACGCCACCGGGAAGCGGCTCGAACGGGGCCCGGTAGGCCTCCTTTGCCGTGAGCGCCAGGGCACCCATGGTCCGGCCATGGAACGCGCCTTCAAGGGCGATGATCTTGGTGCGCTTGCCATCGCCATTGTTCCGGCGGGCCAGTTTAAAGGCAGCCTCGTTGGCCTCCGTGCCGGAGTTGGCGAAGAACACCTTGGAACCGGACGGTGCATTACTGATGGCCAGCAGCTTCTCAGCGAGCGCGATCTGCGTGGGGCTCGTGAAGAAATTCGAGACGTGGCCCAGTGTCGCCAGCTGGCTTGCGATCACCGACGTCACGAACGGGTGCGCATGCCCCATCGCATTCACTGCGATGCCGCCGAGGAGGTCCAGGTACTCCTTGCCGTCAGCGTCCCACACCAGGCAACCGGCGCCACGGACCAGGACCCGCTGGGGAGTGCCGAACACACCCATCAGCGATGAGGAGTAACGGGCAAGCCAATCCGCGCCGGAACTCTGGGCTACAAGGGTGGTCGCGGAAGCTTCGGTGGGAGTATGGCTCAGTTCGGTGCTCATGCGTTCACGTCCTCGTCGGGTACTACTTGGGTGCCGATGCCCGCCGTCGTAAAGGTTTCCAACAGCATGGAGTGCGGCAGGCGGCCGTCCACGATGTGGGCGCGTTCCACGCCCTCGTCGATCGCCTTGAGGCAGGCGGCCATTTTGGGGATCATTCCGGATTCCAAACGCGGAAGCATTTCCCGGAGCTCCGTCGCGGTCAGCGAGGAAATCAGCGACGACTTGTCCGGCCAGTTGGCGTAGAGGCCTTCGACGTCAGTCAGGATGACCAGCTTGGAGGCACCTAGGGCGGAGGCCACCGCGGCTGCGGCGGTATCGGCGTTGACGTTGAGGACCTGCCCCGTGGTCTGGAACCCGTTGCCCTCCTCGGTGATTTCGGGAGCGACCGTGGAAATCACGGGGATGCGCCCGGCGTCAAGTATGTCCTTGATACCGGCAGGATCAACGCCAACCACTTCGCCCACCAGCCCGAGGTCCACCTCTTCGCCGTCCACCACGGTTCCGGTGCGCACTGCGCGCAGCAGGCCACCGTCTTCGCCGGACATGCCGACGGCGTACGGGCCGTGCGAATTGATGAGGCCAACGAGTTCGCGTCCGACCTGGCCCGTGAGGACCATCCGGACAACGTCCATCGCTTCGGGGGTAGTGACCCGGAGGCCGCCTTTGAACTCGGACTCGATACCGAGCCGGCCAAGCATGGAGTTGATCTGGGGGCCGCCACCGTGGACAACCACCGGGTGGATGCCGACGTGGTGCAGGAACACGATGTCCTCGGCGAAGGCGCGGCGAAGGTCATCGTTCACCATCGCGTTGCCGCCGTACTTGATCACCATGGTGGTTCCGGCGAAGCGCTGGATCCAGGGCAACGCCTCGATCAGCGTTGCCGCTTTGTCCTGGGCTGTTTCTGCCGAGACGGAGCTCGTGGACGTGTTCTCGCGGGTCTGCGCAGTCATGGTCACTCCGCTCAGCTCGAGTACGCGCTGTTCTCATGCACGTAGTCGTGCGTGAGGTCGTTGGTCCAGATGGTCGCCTCGGCGTCGCCTGCCTGCAAATCGATCTCCACGAGCACTTCGCGTGGCTCCAGGTCCACCAGGTTGCGGTCGTCACCGATTGCACCGTTACGGCAGATCTGGATGCCGTTCATGGCAACGTTGAGCTGGTCGGCTTCGAAAACGGCGTCCGTGGTACCAACTGCGGAAAGCACGCGGCCCCAGTTGGGGTCCTTGCCGAAAATGGCGGCCTTGAAGAGGTTGGAGCGGGCGACGGAGCGCCCAACGATTTCGGCATCACGTTCGCTGGCGGCGTTGAAGGTGCGGATTGCGATGTCATGGCTGGCGCCTTCGGCGTCCCCAATGAGCTTGCGGGCCAGTTCCGCACAGACGCTCGTGACCGCTTCGCTCAACTGTTCCGCGGACGGCAGCGCCTCCGAGGCACCGGAGGCAAGCAACACCACGGTGTCGTTGGTGGACATGCAGCCGTCGGAGTCGGCACGGTCGAAGGTGACCCGGGCGGCGTCGCGAAGGACGACGTCGAGCTCGTTGGCCGGGACTTCGGCGTCAGTGGTAAGGACCACCAGCATGGTGGCGAGGCCCGGAGCCAACATGCCCGCACCCTTGGCGATGCCGCCTACGGTGAAGGTCTTGCCCTCGGCGTCCTTGCCGGTGAACACGGCCTCCTTGGAGACGCTGTCCGTGGTCATGATCGCGGTGGCTGCGGCACTTCCGCCGGTCTCGGACAGCTCCTTGGCTGCGGCTTCGACGCCGGGAAGGATCTTGTCCATGGGCAATTGCTCACCGATCAGCCCGGTGGAGCACACCACGACGTCGGAAGCAGAGACTCCCAGCACTTCTGCCACTTTCTCGGCCGTGGCATGAGTGTTCTGGAAGCCCTGGGGGCCGGTGCAGGCGTTGGCTCCGCCGGAGTTCAGGACCACGGCATCCACTCGGCCGTCGCTGACCACTTGGCGGGACCAGTGCACGGGAGCTGCGGCTACGCGGTTGGAGGTAAAGACGGCGGCAGCGGCCTTCTGCGGACCATCGTTCACGACGAGGGCCAGGTCCGGATTCCCGGAGGCCTTGATGCCGGCTTTGACGCCGGCTGCCCGGAATCCCTTGGGTGCGGTAATGGTCACGGTGCTACTCCCTGCAGGTTCAGGCCGGCGGTTTCGTCCAGGCCGAGGGCTATGTTCATGGACTGCACGGCGCCGCCTGCGGTCCCCTTGGTGAGGTTGTCGATGGCGCACGTAACGATGACGCGGCCCGTGTGCTGGTCAAACGCCAGTTGCATGACGGCGTGGTTGGAACCCTGCACCGACTTGGTGGTGGGCCACTGGCCTTCGGGCAGCAGGTGCACGAACGGCTCGTCGTCGTAGGCATCCGCCCACGCCTGGCGGAGTTCGGCCGCGGTGACGCCGTGACCAACCTTGGCGGTCGCCGTCGTAAGGATGCCCCGGCTCATCGGGGCAAGGGTCGGCGTAAAAGAAACCGTCACCGGCTCCCCCGCCGCGTTGGAGAGGCCCTGCTCGATCTCCGGCGTGTGGCGATGCCCGCCACCCACACCGTAGGGACTCATGGAACCCATGACTTCAGAACCGATCAGGTTGACCTTGGCAGCCTTGCCTGCGCCCGAGGTGCCTGAGGCGGACACGATGACGACGTCGTCGGTCAGCAAAAGGTTGTTGGCGAACCCGGGCGTCAAGGCGAGCAGGGCCGACGTCGGGTAGCAGCCGGGAACGGCGATCCGCTTGGAGCCTTTGAGCGCCTCACGCTGGCCGGGCAGTTCCGGCAGCCCGTAGGGCCATGTGCCGGCGTGCGCCGAGCCATAAAACTTTTCCCATGCCGCGGCGTCTTGCAGGCGGTGGTCCGCACCGGCGTCGATGACTACTGTCCCTTCGGGCAGCTGCGCCGCGATCTCGGCGGACGCGCCGTGCGGCAGCGCGAGGAAGACGACATCGTGCCCGGACAGGTTCTCTACGGTGGTGTCTTCGAGAATCCTGCTGGCCAAACCATGGAGATGCGGCTGCAACTCCCCTAGTCTGGAACCTGCGTTGCTGTGCGCTGTAATGGCGCCGATGGTGACGTTGGGATGGTTGGCCAACAGGCGCAGCACTTCTCCCCCGGCGTAGCCGCTGGCACCGGAGACGGCAACAGAAATAGTCATGGCTTCAGCATACAGCAAAAATATTCATACTGTCCGATATTTATGCATGCTGGATGTGCGCTGTCACATTCGTTAGGGTCTTGCGCGTATGCTAAGTGGAGGGTGATCCAGACCGTGCAGTCCGAACGTCGGCTGCAGCGTTGCCCGTTAGCGATACGGGGCACATTCATGGCACCCACGTCCACCGCTGAGCGCCCCAAAGCACGCGCAATTCAGCCAAATCCCGTCGTTCAGAGCTACTCAGAGCTGCTGAAGAGCGTCAAGTCCGCAGGCCTTGTTGAACGCCGCAGCGGTTTTTACATCTGGGTCTTCGCGGCCCTGTTACTCCTCATGGCCGGCACATGGCTCGGCTTCGCCTTGATTGGCGAGTCCTGGTACCAGCTCCTGATCGCAGCAGCAGTAGGCATCCTGTGTACGCAGCTGAGCTTCCTGGCCCACGAGGCCGGGCACAAGCAGATCTTCGCCTCACGCCGGGCCAACGATTGGTCGGCCCGCCTCCTCGCCACCGGAGTTGCCGGCATCAGTTACTCCTGGTGGGAACACAAGCACGGCGCACACCACAACATCCCAACGTCATTGCCAAGGATCCCGATATCCGGAACAACGCCTTGGTCTTCCACGAGGATGCCGCAGCAGAACGCAATGGCCGGCTGGCCTTCCTCACACGCAGGCAGGGCTGGTTCTTCTTCCCCCTCCTGACGCTGCTCGGCCTGAGCCTCCAGTTCGACTCGCTGCGTTTCGTCTTCGGCAAGGAGAAGGCCCGCCACCGCTGGGTAGAGACGCCCATCCTGGTGGCCCGGCTCACCGCACTTCCGGTACTGGCCTTCACTTTCCTACCCATCGGAATGGCATTTGCCTTCCTCGCCGTCCAGATCATGGTTTATGGCTTCTACATGGGGGCCTCATTCGCGCCGAACCACAAGGGCATGCCGGTCCTTCCCGAGGACAGCCGCGTCGACTTCCTCAACCGCCAGATCCTGACCTCGCGCAACATCTCCGGCGGCCGGTTCATGGACTTCCTCTTGGGTGGCCTGAACCGGCAAGTGGTGCACCACCTGTTCCCGGACATGGCCAGGCCCCAGCTCCACAAAGCTGCAGCCATCGTGCGGGAATTTTGCGCCAAGCATTCCATTCCCTACACCGAAACAACCCTGGTGCAGTCCTACGGCATTGTGGTCTCCTACCTCAATCGGGTGGGTTTGGCGGCCGGGCGGGGCTTTGATTGCCCTGTCGCTTCGACGCACGGACGCCGCTAGCCGTTCGACATCATGGGTGGCTTGCTCCCTAGGATGGATCCTGGAACCGGGCACCGGAAGGACCGTCCCGGAGTAAGGAGCCACCATGACGCACGCAATCGTTGCACAGCAGGCCGGAGGACCCGAGGTCCTCGAGTACGCTTCCGTCGAAGTACCGGCGCCGGGCCCGGGGCAGCTGCTGATCAAGGTCGCAGCTGCCGGGGTCAACTTCATAGAGACCTACCAGCGCAGCGGGATCTACAAGGTGGAATATCCGTTCACCCCCGGCGCCGAGGCTGCCGGAACGGTCGAAGCCATCGGCGAGGGCGTGGAGGACTTCGTCGTTGGGGACAGGGTGGCAACGGCGGAGGGTTCCCGCACGTACGCAGAATTTGCATTGGTGGACGCAGCCAAGGCACTCCCGGTTCCTGCAGGAGTTGATGACCACACCGCCGCCGCCCTCCCCCTCCAAGGAATCACCGCCCACTACCTCATGAACTCCTCCTTCAGGGTTGAGCCCGGGCACAACGTGCTGCTGCACGCCGGCGCAGGTGGAGTAGGCCTCCTCCTGACCCAGTTGCTCAAAGCCCGCGGAGCCCGCGTGATCACCACGGTTTCTTCCGACGAGAAAGCCGAACTTTCCAAGCTGGCCGGCGCCGACGACGTGCTGCGGTATGACGGCTTCGCAGCTAAAGTCCGGGAACTGACCGACGGCGAGGGCGTCAACGTCGTTTACGACGGCGTCGGAAACGACACGTTCGACGATTCCCTGAAGAGCCTGCGCATCCGCGGTGCCATGGTCCTCTTCGGCGCGGCATCAGGCCCTGTACCGCCCTTCGACCCGCAGCGCCTGAACTCGGGAGGATCCCTTTCAATCACCAGGCCCACCATGGCCCACTTTGTACAGAACACCCACGAGCGCCGGTGGCGTTCAACCGAGATCTTCGAAGCGGCAGCTAACGGGACGCTGTCCGTACGCATCGGAGCGAGCTACCCCCTCGCGGAAGCCCCACAGGCCCATCGGGACCTCGAGGGCCGGAAAACCACGGGCAAGGTTCTGCTGGTTCCCTAGGTCCGGATTCCCAAGGCTGCGGGAAACGGCCGGTTATTGCCAGGCGAACAACTGCGCAACACATTGTGACGGGCAGGAAACACTGGACACCTCCCGTTTACCTTTCCGCGCAATGCTGGGCAGGTGAGCACAGAACAACCTGGCGCGGCCACGCAAACACATGCCGTGGCCGCTTACCACCCCCAGTTTCCAGGGTCATCGGCGGCACCTGCCGAACGGACCCTCGTGGATATCCTCGAAGAGACCACGCAGTCCTTCCCGGAGGCATCAGCGCTGGACGACGGCCGGAAGTCACTGAGCTACACGGAACTCCTGGCCGCCGTCCGGGCCTTCGCGCGCGACTTGAACCACGCCGGGCTCGGACGCGGAGACAAGATCGGCGTCCGCATCCCGTCCGGTACCAACGAACTCTACGTAGCCATCCTGGGCATTCTGATGGCAGGGGCCGCCTACGTTCCGGTGGACGCCGACGATCCGGACGAACGCGCCCGGCTGGTCTTCGGAGAAGCCAAGGTGGCTGCCGTTGTCGGCGCCGGTTTGTCCATCCGCGCCACGGATCCGCCACGTCGCCCCGTGCACGGTTGGACCAAGCCGCGCCCCGACGACGACTCCTGGATCATCTTCACTTCCGGCTCCACAGGCACCCCCAAGGGCGTCGCTGTGCAACACCGCTCTTCGGCGGCCTTCGTTGACGCCGAAGCGCGCATCTTCCTGCAACACGAACCGATCGGCCCCCAGGATCGCGTCCTGGCCGGATTGTCCGTCGCCTTCGATGCCTCCTGCGAGGAAATGTGGCTCGCATGGAGGCATGGTGCATGCCTGGTCCCGGCTCCCCGGGCATTGGTCCGCACCGGTATGGACCTGGGTCCTTGGCTCATCAACCACGGCATCACGATCGTTTCGACGGTTCCCACCCTCGCCGCGCTCTGGCCCGCGGAGGCCTTGGAGAACGTCCGGCTCCTGATCTTCGGCGGCGAAGCCTGCCCGCCCGAACTGGCCGAGCGGCTCGCGGTCGATGGCCGCGAAGTATGGAACACCTACGGCCCCACGGAAGCGACGGTGGTCGCCTGTGCGGCGCCGCTCGGCGGTCCGGGCCCGGTCCGGATCGGGCTGCCATTGGATGGCTGGGACCTCGCCGTCGTGGACCCTGAAGGGGTTCCCGTGGCCGAAGGTGAGGTGGGCGAGCTGATCATCGGCGGCGTTGGCCTTGCCCGGTACCTTGATCCGGCCAAGGACGCTGAAAAATACGCGCCCATGAGCACTCTCGGTTGGGCGCGCGCCTACAGGTCCGGCGACTTGGTCCGTTATGACTCTGAAGGCTTGGTCTTCATGGGCCGCGCAGATGAGCAGGTCAAGTTGGGCGGGCGAAGGATCGAACTCGGTGAGGTGGATGCCGCCCTCCAGTCCCTGCCTGGCGTCGCGGGAGCTGCGGCTGCAGTGCAGACGACGACGGCCGGGAACCAGATACTGGTGGGTTACCTCGCGCCATCCGAAGGCGTCGGCCTGGACTTGGACGAAGCCCGCAAGCTCCTGGGTGAAAGCCTGCCGGCTGCGTTGATTCCACTGCTGACCACGGTCGATTCCCTTCCCACCAAGACCAGCGGAAAAGTGGATCGGCATGCCCTCCCTTGGCCCTTGCCCGGTGCCACCGCAGAGGCGGCCGATACGACCCTCAACCTCCCGGAAGACGCCCGCTGGGTGGTGGAGCAATGGGAAGCCGTGCTTGGCAGCCCGGTGGGCTCCCTGGACGCCGACTTTTTCGCTTACGGTGGCGGTTCCCTCGCAGCCGCACAGCTCGTTTCCGCGCTGCGCGTCAGGTATCCGACCATCACCGTTGCCGATATCTACGCCACACCGCGCGTCGGCGCGCTGATCGACGCGGCCAGGCAGTCGGCGCCCGACGGCGGTACGCCGCGGCCCGCTGCTGAGCGCTACGTACGTCCCACAGCCCTGAAGTCACAGGTCTTCCAAGTCCTGATGGGAGTGCCGCTGCACATACTCGTGGGCATGCGGTGGTTGACGTACCTCATGGCCGCAAACAGGCTCCTTGCCGACTTTGCTGGATTCGTTGCCGCTCCAAGAGTTTCCTGGTGGTGGATCGCAGCGTCCTGGCTGGTCTTCGTCAGCCCGCTGGGACGGATGGCCATATCGGTGCTTGCCGCACGGCTCCTGCTGGCCAGGGTTGCACCCGGCACGTACCCACGCTCCGGCAAGACCCACTTGCGGCTGTGGTTGGCTGAGCAAATCCAGGACCTTTCCGGTGCCATCGGGCTGGCCAGCGCACCGTTTGTTCCCTATTACGCGCGGGCCCTCGGCGCGAAAATCGGCCGCGACGTCCATTTGCATTCGCTGCCGCCAGTCACCGGCTTGCTGTCACTTGGAAGCGGAGCAAACGTTGAACCGGAAGTGGACCTGTCCGGCTGGTGGGTGGACGGCGACTCAGTCCACATCGGCCGGATCCACGTTGGCGCGGGCGCAGTCATTGGTTCACGCAGCACCCTCATGCCCGGAGCCACCATCGGTGCAGGCGCCCACGTGGAAGCGGGCTCGGCAGTCTTCGGAAAAGTAAAGTCCGGTCACCTCGTGGCCGGGTCTCCCGCCCAAAGGCGCGGCAAGGCAAAGCAGGACTGGCCCGAGGCTCTCCAGCAACAAATCTTTGACAACCGCCTCTGGTTCACCGCCTTTGCCGGCGCGTCCGCGCTGCTCGCCCTGATCCCCTATCTCTCCGCCTTTGCAGGGGCTTTGGTGGTCCTTGCGTTCATCCGCGGACACGAGTCCTTGGAAACCGCAGCGCCGGTCATCGTTGCCGCGCTCCCACTGGCCGCGCTTGCATGGTTCTTAGCCAACCTCGTACTCATCCTCGTGGTGGCCCGCCTCCTCGGCGTGGGGCTCAAGGCGGGCTACTACCGCGTCCGCAGCCGGGTTGGCTGGCAGGTCTGGGCAACCGAGCGTCTCCTGGACATGGCACGGGATGTCCTGTTCCCCATCTATGCAAGCCTGTTCACGCCCGTCTGGTTGAGGTTGTTGGGCGCGAAAGTGGGCAAGAACGTGGAAGCCTCAACTGTCTTGCTGGTCCCCCGCATGACCACCATCGGTGACGGCGCCTTCCTCGCCGACGACACCATGGTGGCTTCCTACGAACTGGGCGGCGGCTGGATGAAGATTGCTCCCGCGAAGATCGGCAAGCGCTCTTTCCTGGGCAACTCGGGTATGACCGCTGCCGGACGGAACGTTCCCAAGAACTCCTTGGTGGCTGTCCTGTCGGCCACCCCCGCCAAAGCCAAGTCCGGCACCTCGTGGCTGGGCAGCCCGCCCGTGCGCCTCCGGCGCACCGCAGTCGACGCCGATCAGTCCCGCACTTTCCGGCCGCCACGCAGGCTCAAGGTGGCACGGGCCCTCTGGGAAGCCTGCCGGGGCGTTCCGGTCATCCTGACTGTGGCCATCGCCGTCGGAGTCATGCTGGCCCTCGATGTCCTTGCACGGAGTTGGGGCTACTGGGCTGCGGCCCTGCTTGGCGGCGTCGTCATGCTTGCGGCCGGGGCGGTGGCGGCCCTCAGCTCCATCATTGCCAAATGGCTGTTGGTGGGTGCCATCCGGGTTGGCGAGCATCCGCTGTGGAGCTCGTTCATCTGGCGCAACGAAGTGGTGGATACCTTCATCGAAATGGTCAGCGCGCCGTGGTTCGCCCGGTCCGCCGCCGGTACGCCAGCGCTTGTATGGTGGCTGCGGGGACTCGGCGCAAAGATCGGGCGGGGTACGTGGTGCGAAAGCTACTGGCTTCCGGAAGCGGACCTGGTCACCCTTGGCGAGAACTCAACCGTCAACCGCGGCTGCGTGGTGCAGACGCACCTCTTCCATGACCGAGTCATGAGCATCGACACAGTGACGCTGGGTGCCGGCGCCACCATGGGCCCGCACGGCGTCATCCTTCCTGCGGCGCGTGTGGGCGACGGCGGTACTGTTGGGCCGGCGTCGTTGGTCATGCGGGGCGAAACCGTTCCCGCCGGTACCTACTGGATGGGAAATCCCGTGCGGCCTTGGGAGGGTCCGGGCGCGAAGGCCGACCGGCTCAAGTAAATTGGGCAGACCGCAAGTGCAGGGACAAACAGGATTGAGGCCGCCGAACTCCATGACCGAACCATCGCCAAGCAGTCCCGACCCCTACACCCTGGATCACGGCAGCACCGCCTACCGCGTTGACCGGTACGAGCTTGACCTTGATGTACGGCTGGGCAGCAACAGGCTGATCGGGAGGGCCCTCCTGAGGTGCACAGCCCTGGAGCCGACCGGCCAAGTGGTCCTGGACCTGGTGGGGCTGCGGGCATCAAAGATCCAGCTGGACGGCAGGAAAGTCCAAAAGTTCGCCCAGCGCAATGAGCATGTGGTGATCACTCCCCCGGCGCCGCTGAAAGCCGGGCAGCAGTTTGTCCTGGATGTCCGTTACGAGGGCAACCCACAACCCCGCCGCGGACTCTGGGGCGAAGTCGGCTGGGAAGAACTGACCGACGGCGTATTGGTTGCCGGCCAACCGAACGGCGCCGCCTCCTGGTTCCCCTGCAACGACCATCCGCGCAGCAAATCCACCTTCCGGATCGCCATCACTACGGACGACAACTACCGGCCGGTCTGCAACGGAAAACTCATTTCGCGTTCGCGCAAGTCCAGCCGCGAAACGTGGGTGTACGAGCATTCAGTTCCCATGGCCACCTACCTTGCGACCGTCCAGATCGGCCGCTACTCACGGATCCCCCTCGCCCCCGAAGGCACCCACCACGGGGTTCCCCAATTCGTGGCCGTGACGACGGCCATGGCAGAAGGCGCCAGGGACGGCCTGCGACGGCAGCCGGACATGATGCGGACCTTCGAGGACTGCTTTGGACCGTACCCCTTCGATGAGTACACGTCAGTGGTTTCCGAAGACGAACTGGAGATTCCACTCGAAGCGCAGACACTCTCCATTTTCGGCCGTAACCATATGCGGGACACGTGGGAAGCCCAGCGCCTGATCGCGCACGAACTCTCGCATCAGTGGTTCGGAAACTCGCTCACGGCTTGCAGCTGGAAGGACATCTGGCTGCACGAAGGATTTGCTTGCTATGCCGAGTGGCTGTGGTCCGAGGAATCGGGAAGCATGACAGTCGCCGAGCGCGTGCTGGCCGCGTGGAAGAAGCTCGACGTCGGTCCGCAGGACTTGCTGATTGGCGATCCGGGCCCTGAGTTGATGTTCGATGACCGGGTCTACAAGCGTGGCGCCCTCGCTTTGCATGCCCTGCGTGTGTCAGTGGGCGACGAAGCCTTTTTTGCTTTCCTCCACCATTGGACTTCTTCAAACCGCCACGGTTCCGTGTCCACCGAGGCCTTCATCGAAGCTGCGAATTCGTCCGTTCAGGGCTTGGACGCGGCAACGGTTCTGCAACCGTGGCTGTACGAGGCCGCCCTTCCAGCCCTGCCGTCAGGGCGCTAGCCGAGGGCAACGGCGGCAACCAAACCATCAGGCAGTTCCCATTCGGCAACATCGCGGAGCCCAGGCAGGCTCAGCACATCCAGCTCAGCGGGGTTCCGCCTCAGGCCTTCCCCCGTCATTTTCAGCCACGCCTCTTTGCGCGCCCACAGTCGGGCCCGCCGGCTGGCTTGGTCCTGTTCCGGGGCGGATGCCAGAAAGTCCTTCTCGTTGTTGCTCAATGCGACGTCGTCGAAGCCCTCAAAGACAACCCCGCTTATCGCTTCAAGGTCCACGCCCAGCCGCAGGCCATCCGCTGGATGTACGACGCCGGCCAGCAGTACCCAGCCCGACGCACGCGAGGCGCTGAGCAGCAAGGGCGCCGGCCCGCCGTCGAGCATGAAACCGGGCCCTCCGTGGTCCTGGCCGGGGCCGCACTGCGGGCAGTGATAATCGGGCGTCAGCAGCTTGGGGTCCACTTCGAGGAGCGCCGCCGCAAATCGCCTTAGCGCGATCCTGCCGGCGACGAATCCATCGCGGTCTGCCCTGTTGGTGAAGCGGAGGGCCCGCTGGCGCGCGGGATCGTCCAACTGCGCGGGCAGGTTGGCCGGATGGGGCACATCACTGAGCCTGTGCAGCTCCAGCACCGCCTCTTCCACGGATCTCCTTCGCAGCTCTCCTTCGCGCCAGGCGCTTTTGGCTGGACCGGCTTCAGCCTATCTCCTTCCTCCGGGTACCGGCACTTGCCCGGATTCGGAACAACCCGGACACCAGCGGTCCAACAGCGCGCGTCACGAACGTCAAACCGGCACACATCTTTGAGTGGTGTGCGTTCTGCCCACCACTTGGTTGAACAGAAAGCGACGCATTGTTCGAAACAGACGAGAGGCTCGACACGGTTATATTGCCCGCGGTCCTTTGCTTTATTGCCTGGGGTGACTCACTGCTGGTCAGTCGCGCCTTCGATTTCGGACCTTATGTTCACGGCATCGGACTTGCCGTGCATGTGATTTCGTTGGCGGTGGCCTTTGGAACCATCCTGGTGGTCGACTGGCTGGGCATCCTCTGGCTCCTTGGAAAAGTCCCAGTGCACGAACCAGGCAAGCTGGAATCAGCGGCCAAACCGTTGATCTGGGGAGGATTGGCCGGGCTGCTGTTATCAGGGGCATTCATCCGGCCCGATCTGGACAGCCCGTTGACGTGGATCAAGCTTGTGAGCGTCCTCATCCTCATGCTCAACGGCCTTTTCGTTCATCCGGCACTCCAACAGCTGTTCGCCCTTCCCGCGGGAACGCGCTTCGTGGACGTGGGCAGGCTCCTTCGGGTCCGCCTCATGGTGACGGCGGGGATATCGCAAGCGTGCTGGTGGACTGCGGTCCTTATCGGCCTCGTCAACAGCACGTTGCGCAGGTGGCCCGCCTAGCGGCAGCTCCGGTTGAAAGCTCCTTGAACGCGAAAACCCCGGGACCGAAGTCCCGGGGTTTTCGCCTGAATGTCAGCTAGCGCTGGACGGCTCCGAACCGCTCGGCGGCGACGGCCACTGCGGCAGCACGGGCGGAAGATGCCTCATCAGCGGTCAGCGTGCGGTCGTTTGCCCGGAAGCGCAGGCCAAACGCAAGGGACTTTTTGCCCTCGTCAATGCCTGGACCCACGTAGACGTCGAACAAGGCCACGTCTTCCAGGAGCTTCCCGGCACCCTCACGGAGCGCCACGAGCACGTCATCGGCAGGCACGTCCTGCGGGACCACCAATGCGACGTCCTGCGTCGCAATAGGGAATCCGGAGACGTGCTTGGCCACGATCACGTCGGCCGCAGCGTCGAAGAGCGCCTCGACGTCGATCTCCACGGCAACCGAGCGGGCGGGCATGTCGTGTGCAGCGAGGAGCTTCGGGTGCAGCTCCCCGGCGTAACCAACCACTTCACCGCTGCGCAGCGCGAGCTGGGCGGCGCGACCGGGATGGAACGCCTGGTGGCTGCCTTGGCTGACCACAAGCTCCACGCCCAGAACGTCAGCGATGAGGCGAGCAATGTCCAGGCCGTCGGCCCAGTCCCAGAGGCGCGGCGTGTGCGTCGCGGCAGCGGGTGAATCATGGCCCGTCAACACTGCGGCGATGTGCAGCGGCTGGTGCGGAACGCCGTCGAACAGCGCCTCCAGCACCTCCTCCGAAGGCTTGACGCCCAGCGGGGGGATGGACTCCGTTCCGATCTTTTCGCCGGGAAGGAACACTGACCCAGCCTCGTAGATGGCGAGGTCGCGGAAGCCGCGTGAGTGGTTACGGCGCGCAACTTCGATGAGGCCAGGGAGGATGGACGTACGGAGGTAGCCGTGTTCCTCGCTGATCGGGTTGGCGAGTTTCAGCGCCGGACGTGGGGCGCCTTCCTCTGCAACACCGAAGGTATCGTTGGCGGCCTTGGTGACGAACGGGTAGGACAGGACTTCGGTCAGTCCCGCATCGGCCAGGGCCTGCACCACACGGCGCTTCTGATGCTGCGTCCGGCTCAGGCCGCGGCCCGGCGGAGCCACCGGCAGGGTGGCCGGAATGTTGTCGTAACCAACCAGCCGGGCGATCTCCTCTGAGAGGTCTTCCTTGGTTTCAAGGTCATTGCGCCAGCTGGGTGCCGTCACGGCGTAACCCGATGCGGACTTCTCCACGGCAGCGCCGAGGTCCACCAGGGACGTGGTGATCTGCTCTTCCGTGAAGTCGATGCCAATGCGCTTGGAGGCGAAGTCAGCGGGCAACTCGATGGTGACGGCGTCGGGCGCCGTTCCGACGTCGGTGCCGGTCCCGTCAGCGGTGCCACCGGCAAGTTCCACCAGGAGATCCACCACCCGCTGTGCGGCCACGTTGGCAACGTGCCAGTCCACACCGCGCTCGAAGCGCTTGGACGCCTCGGACGGGAGTTTGTGGCGGCGGCGCGAACGGGCGATCGAAACCTCGTCGAAGTGGGCGGCTTCCACCAAGATGTTGGTGGTGGAATCCGAGACCTCGGTGTGGGCCCCGCCCATGACGCCGGCGATGCCGATGGCACCGGAATCATCGGTGATCAGCAGGTCCTCTGCGTCGAGCGTGCGCTCTTTGTCATCAAGGGTGGTGATCTTCTCGCCCGCAACGGCACGGCGCACCACGATGTCGCCCGAGAGCTTGTCGAGGTCGTAGCAGTGGTTCGGCTGGCCGAGTTCCAGCATGACGTAGTTCGAAATGTCCACCGGCAGCGAGATACTGCGGATGCCTGCGAGGCGAAGACGGGAAGACATCCACGGCGGAGTGGGGCGCGAGGCGTCCACTCCGCGGACCGTGCGGGCCACGAAACGGTCGCAGCCGGGCTTGCCGTAGATTGGCGCGTCGTCGTTGAGCTTCACGCCGTAGCCGCCTTGCAGGGCGGCCGGTGCGTTGACCTTCGACGCCGGATCGGTGAAGGCAGTTCCGGTGGCGTGGGCATACTCGCGGGCCACGCCACGGATGGAGAACGCGTAGCCGCGATCCGGTGTGACGTTGATTTCCGCGGCCTCGTCGTAGAGACCCAGCAGTTCCATGGCGTCCGTACCGATTTCGGGGTCGAGGCCGATGCTGGACAACACCAGGATGCCGTCGTGGTCCTCGCCTATGCCGAGTTCGCGGACGGAGGCAATCATGCCTGCGGAAAGGTGGCCGTAGGTCTTGCGTGCCGAAATGTGGAAATCACCGGGCAGGACGGCACCGGGCAAAGTCACCACCACCTTGTCGCCTTCCACAAAGTTATGGGCTCCGCAGATGATGCCCTGGACACCGGAAGGGTCGATGCCTTCGCCGGTGAGGGTCTGCTCCTGTCCCTCCGGAACCACGCGGACCTGGCACCAGTTGATGATCTTGCCGTTGGTTTGCGGTTCTTTGACCAGGCTCAGGACCTGGCCCACCACGATCGGCCCTTTGAGGGCATCGGTGGGCCGGTGGACAGCTTCTTCTTCAAAGCCGACCTTGACCAGGTCCGCCATGACGTCTTCGGCCGTAGCGTCGGCCGGTACCTGCGCGAATTCACGCAGCCAGGAAAGTGGGATACGCACTGTTAGATCTCCATCCCGAAGTGCTCGCTGAAACGTACATCGCCCTCGATCATGTCGCGCATGTCGCCGACTTCGTTGCGGAACATAAGCGTGCGCTCAATGCCCATGCCGAAGGCAAAACCTGAATAGGCGTCCGGGTCAATGCCGGCAGCCCGAAGGACATTCGGGTTGACCATGCCGCAGCCGCCCCATTCGATCCAGCGAGGGCCACCCTTGGCCCCGGGGTGCCAGATGTCCAGTTCGGCGGACGGCTCAGTGAACGGGAAGTAGTTCGGACGCAGCCGGATGGAAGCCTCATCGCCGAACATCTGCCGGGCGAAGTGCTCCAGTGTTCCGCGCAGGTCCGCCATGCTGAGGTTTTTGTCGATGGCCAGGCCCTCGAACTGGTGGAATACCGGCGTGTGGGTGGCATCGAGTTCGTCGGTCCGGAAAACCTTGCCCGGGCACAGGACGTAGATGGGGACTTCGCGTTCCAGCATGGAGCGGACCTGCACGGGTGAGGTGTGCGTGCGCATCAGCAAGTGGGCCTCGGGCGGCTCAACGAAGAACGTGTCCTGCATTTCGCGCGCAGGGTGGTCCGGCTTGAAGTTCAACGCATCGAAGTTGAACCACTCGGATTCCACCTCCGGGCCTTCGGCAATTTCCCAGCCCATGCCAACGAAGATGTCCGATACGCGATCCTGCAGGGTGGACAGCGGGTGGCGTGCACCGGCGCGACGGCGGCGCGGCGCTGCAGTCACGTCAACTGTCTCCTCCACCAGGATGCGGGCGTCATTCTCCGCTTCGAGAACCTGGGTTCGCGCTGCGAGCGCCTGGTTGACCCGTCCGCGCGAGGAACCCATCAGCTTGCCCGCGGCAGCCTTGTGCTCCTTGGCCAGCCCGCCGATTTCACGGTTGGCCAAGCTGAGCGGCGACTTCTCGCCGGTGTGGGCGAGGCGGACGGCCTTGAGTTCTTCGAGCGAGGAGGCGGCCGCAATGGCGGCGATGGCGTCCTCAACGGCGGCGGTGATGGCGGCTTCATCCAGCGGATTCGGGATGGCGGCGCCTGGCAAAGTGTCAGTCATCTACTGTTCTTAGCTACGAGTCGGGAACGGCCGGCATGGCAGGCCTGCAAAACGAAAGGCAGTGCGCGCCGAACGGAGCACACTGCTTTCCAGTCTAGATGAACGTTCCGGCTCCCGGGTTTGGTGACAGCTGCCGGGTCTAGCATTGGCCTCATGACTCCCGGGCAACGGCTCCGCCAAATCGCCAACCTCGTAAACCTGAGCACTCCGCTGGGTTTGCTGGTCTCTGCGGCGTCGCGCTGCCACCTGTCCGGAGGCCCACGGGGCCTGCTGATTGCCGCCGGCTACGCATGGAAGATTCCGCACGCCCGGGCCTTCACCGTTGGGAATGTCGTCCTTTACCGGGAACCACCCGGCGTTGCGGGCCGCGACCTTGGACTGCTCGGTCATGAGGAAAGGCACAGTACCCAGTACGCCTGGTGCCTGGGTCTGCCCTTCCTGGGTTTGTACGGCTTGGCGGCTGCTTGGTCCATGATCAGGACGGGAACGCCCGGGCTGGCGAACTTCTTCGAACGCCGGGCCGGCCTTGAAGCAGGCGGGTACATCGATCATCAGGGGCGGGAAACTGCCCGGAAGCCAACGGAGGCGGCATGAACCGGACCATCACAGTCACCGGAACCGCGAGCGCAAAAGCTGCACCCGATCTTGTGACCTTGACCCTCGGGGTGGAGACGCGTCGGGACACCGCCGCCAAGGCTTATTCCGACGCCGGAGCGGCGGTCGCAGCCGTCACGGCCAGTCTGCGGGAGGGCGGCATTCGGGACGCGGACCTCCGCACGAGCGGGCTCAACCTGCGCGCGGAGCTCGTTTGGGTGGAGGGTCAGGGGCAAAAGGTCACCGCCTATGCAGCCACCACCGAGTTGCTCGTCGGCGTCCGGTCCCGGGCGGACGCGCCCTCGGTTATTGCCGCGGCCGTTGCTGCCGGTGGCGACAACCTCCGGATCAACGGGATTGTGCAAGGGTTCGCCGATCCGTCCGGGCTCTCCAGGCAGGCCCAGGAGGCGGCTTGGGCAGATGCGCGAGAGCGGGCCGGGCATTATGCCTCCTTGGCGGGAGTGCGGTTGGGTCAGGTGGTGTCCATTTCCCAACAGCCGGTGGGCCTTGCGCCCATTCCAGCGGGAGGACTGGTGCGCGCCTTTGCAGCCGAGGCCCTCCCCGTTGAAGCCGGAGAGTCTTCTGTCACTGCGAGCGTCACCGTGGAGTGGGAACTGCTGGCGCCTTAGCAGGGACCACCCGCGGCGTCCGGCAGCGGCTTGTCAATGGACCGCACCGGCCGCGAACTTGTCGTCGACCATTGTTTGGATTGACGTGCGGATCACGACGGCGATGCCCTGGGCGATCGATTCGAGCGGCATCGACGGAAGACTGCTGTCCACCGGAAGCTGCTCCGGCAGGTAGGGAACGTGGACAAACCCGCCACGCACTCCCTCCTTGCTTGCCAGCGCGTGCATGAGTGCGTAGAAGACATGGTTGCAAACGTAGGTGCCCGCAGTTTGGGAGACTTCGGCCCTGATACCTTCGATCTGCAAATTCCTAAGTGCGGCTTTGATCGGCAGGGTGCTGAAGTAGGCCGCGGGGCCGCCAGCCACCACTGCCTCGTCGATGGGCCGTTGACCCCTGTTGTCCGGGATGCGCGCGTCATCACAGTTGATTGCCACGCGCTCGAGGGAAAGCCGGCTCCGGCCCCCGGCCATTCCGACGCTGAGGACGATCGCGGGCCCGTGCTCCCTGAGCGCCTCGCCCAGCACCTTCGCTGAGTCGCCGAACACGCAGGGCAGTTCCACAGTGGCTACAGTGTGGCCTTCCCTACGGAGGATCTCCGCAGCACGCTGCACGGCGAGCCACGAGGGGTTCAACGACTCGCCGCCGAAGGGTTCGAAGCCAGTCAGCAGGATCATGGACCAACATTAGCAACGCAAGGAGGCCGCGCCGGAGGCTTGACTTAAATTCGAACATATCTTCGAATGGAGGACATGAGATGGGACGCACAAGCACTTTCGCCCAACAGTGGACAAGCGTCCGGGATCAGCGGCGAAGGGAGTCGCGGCCCTGCCCCGGCCGGTGACGCCCTGCTGCCGCTCGCCGGACTTGTGCGTTCCATCTCAACACCCGAGTTCTCCGGAGTCACCTTCCATGAGGTCACCGCCAAGTCAGTGCTCAACAAGGTGCCTTCCGGTTCAAACATGCCCTTCGAATGGACCGTCAACCCCTACCGGGGCTGCAGTCATGCGTGTGTCTACTGCTTCGCCCGAAAAACGCACACGTACCTGGACTTCGATTCGGGCCGCGACTTCGACTCACAGGTAGTGGTCAAGGTCAATGCCGCGGAAGTTTTGCGCAAGGAGCTGGCCAAACCCTCTTGGCGGAGGCATCCTGTTGCTCTCGGCACCAACACCGACCCCTACCAGCGCGCCGAAGGGCGTTACGCCCTCATGCCGGGCATCATCAGAGCCCTGGCCGATTCGGGTACACCCTTTTCCATCCTGACCAAGGGGACGTTGCTGTCCAGGGACATCCCGCTCCTTAAGCACGCTGCCACCCAGGTACCGGTGGACCTTGGTATTTCGTTGGCAATGGTCAATCCGGACCTCGCCGAACTCATGGAACCCGGCACCCCTTCACCGCGCGCCCGCCTCAAGCTCATATCCCGGTTGCGCGACGCCGGGCTGGGCTGCGGTGTCATGGCCATGCCAATCCTGCCCTGGCTGACGGACTCCGACGATGCCCTGGACGCTCTTTTCTCAGAGCTTGCTTCGGCAGGTGCGACCGGTGTCACCGCCGGCGCCCTTTATCTCAAACCGGGAACCCGCGAGTGGTACATGAAGTGGCTGGCCACCAACCACCCTGAGCTGGTAGGGCGTTACAGGCGCCTCTACGGCCAGGGTTCTTACGCCCCCAAGGAGTACCGGATCTGGTTGGCCGGCCGCATCAACCACTTCAAGGCGAAATACGGCTTCACCGGAACCCACGGCTTCAGCCACCGGAACGCAAGGCCGGAAGCCGCCGCGGGCAAGCAGGCCCCGACGAACAGCGAACCAGCAGAATTACTTCCCGGCCAAGAGCCTTTGTTCTAGCCAACAACGGTCGCCGGCCAACTATGCACCCGGAGAACTATGGACGCAGTCCAATCCCGGCGGTGGCCCGCTTCAGCAAGGCATGAACGATCGGCAGGTCGGCCGGGATCCAGTCGAGGTCAAGGGTTTCGGCGCCGTCCAAGGCAACCCAGCGCAATTCGTCGTGGTCCTGAAGGGCTTCCGGCTTTCCATGGAGCACCTCGGCAAACCAGACCCGCATGGCAGCGCGTTCGTTGAGCGGCCACCCCGCCGGTTCCCCGGACGGCAATTCCTGGCCGAGCCTGACCGAAATCCCCAGTTCCTCGCTGAGTTCCCGGTGCAAGGCAGTCTCGGCGTCTTCGCCTTCCTCCACCTTCCCTCCCGGAAACTCCCACATTCCAGCGAATTGCGGCGGAGCAGTACGGCGGGCAGCGAGGAGGTGGGCGGGGGCTTCCAGCGAGTCCACGATTGCGGCACCCACTACCTTGATCATTGCAGTCACCGCTCAAGTCTATGGCGCTGCGGGCCATGGGTATCGTCACAAAACCAAGCGCTGCGCGGCGCCCGCCAGTAAGCTTGTTATCGGATTTTCTCCACCTCCCAGGCTCTCAAGGCACCCCCAAGAAGCAGGCTTATGACTACCACCATGTCCCCACCCGCCACTCGCCCCACAAGGCGCCATCTCGGCTTGGCCATTCTTTCGTTGGCAATGGGCGGGTTTGCGATCGGTACCACCGAGTTCGCCATGATGGGGCTGCTCAAGGAAGTTGAGCAGGGGCTGCGCATCACCACACCGGAGGCGGGAAACCTGATCTCCGCCTACGCCCTGGGCGTCGTCATCGGCGCGCCGGTGTTCGCGGCATTCGGGGCCAAACTCCCGAGGAAGCACCTTGCGCTTGGGCTAATGCTGTTTTTGTCGATCGCCAACCTGACCTCCTTCATCGCCCCGGACTACGGACTCATGATGTTGTCCCGTTTCGCTTCCGGTCTCCCCCACGGCGCTTTCTTCGGCGTGGCCGCTGTTATCGCAGCCAGCCTCGTGGCTCCCACCAAGCGCGGCTGGGCCATCTCGATGGTCATGGCCGGCCTGACGGTTTCCAATGTGATCGGTGTGCCTTTGGCTACCTGGGTGGGCCAGACTTTTGGCTGGCGGCTACTCTTCGTCATCGTCGGTGGAATCGGCCTCGTCACTGTCGCCATGGTGTGGAAATTCGTGCCGTTCGAGCCGGTCCACCCGGAGGCGAGCATCCGCCGTGAACTGGGCGCCCTCAAGCGGCTGCAGGTCTGGCTCGCGCTCCTCATCGGAATCATTGGCTTCGGTGGCTTCTTCGCCGTGTACACGTACATCGCGCACACCATGACAAGCGTGGCGGGCATCCCCGAAAGCATGATTCCCGCCGTCGTGGCCCTGTACGGGGTGGGAATGGTGGTGGGAAACATCATCGGAGGCCGCATCGCGGACCGGTCGGTCATGGGAACCATCTACCTGGTAATGCCCGGGATCGCCGTGGCGCTGGTCGTCTACGCGATCGCCGCGCACTGGGCTTGGTCGGCGTTCCTTATGGCGTTCGTCGTGGGCGGTATCGGTTCCATGCTGACGCCGGCACTGCAAACCCGGCTCTTGGACGCCGCTCCCGGTGCAGCCTCCCTGGCTTCATCCTTGAACCATTCCGCGCTGAACATCGCCAATGCGCTCGGTGCTTTCCTGGGCGGCACTGTCATCGCATGGGGTTGGGGGTATGTGGCTCCCGCCCTGGTTGGTGCCGTACTGGCGGTCCTCGGACTGGGCGTTGCCGTGATCAGCGGGCTCGTCGAGCGCCGGAAGCCGCTGGCCTAAGCAGGAAAGCAAAAAACAAACAGAAGAAGGGGAAGCGCCCCGCATTGATGCGGAGCGCTTCCCCTTCTCTGCTGTTCAGGTCGGAGCCGACTCAGGCAGGCCTCTCAGGCCTTAACGCGCTCAAGGTCCGGCTCAAGGTAGATGACCCGCGCGATCGGAACAGCCGTACGGATCCGGAGTTCGGCGTCGTCGATAGCCTTGGCTATCTCGCGCCCGGTGTCAACGGCCCCCACGGAGATCTTGGCAGCAACCAGCAGCTCTTCCGGGCCAAGGTGCATGGTCTTCAGGTGAATGATGCGCGTGCCGTCGGCCTCAAGGGCAGTGGTAATCCGGGAGACGTCTTCCTTGGTGGCGGACTCCCCCAGCAGGAGTGACTTGGTTTCCAAGGCCAAAACGATGGCAATGGCTACCAGCAGGAGGCCGATCATTGCTGTGCCAAACGCGTCCCACACGCCGTTACCTGTCACCAGGGTCATGCTGACGCCGAACAGTGCGAAGACCAGGCCAAGGAGCGCCCCAAAGTCTTCCAGAAGGATCACGGGCAACTCAGGCTGCTTGGCATTGCGGATGAACTTGATCCAGGTCTGCTTTCCGCGCAGGTGGTTCGACTCGATGATGGCCGTGCGGAAGGAGAAGCCTTCGGCGATGATGGCTCCCACCAAGACCGCGAGCGGAACCCACCAGAAGGCTCCTTCGATCCCGTGGGGATCGTGGAACTTCTCCCAGGCCTCGTACAAAGCAAACAGCCCGCCCACGCTGAACAGCACGATCGAGACGATGAAAGCGTAGATGTAGCGTTCGCGCCCATAACCGAACGGGTGCGCCGCATCGGCGGCCTTCTTGGCACGCTTGCCACCCACCAGGAGCAGTACCTGGTTGCCGGAGTCGGCCACGGAGTGGATCGCCTCGGCCAGCATGGACGATGACTGCGTCAGGATGAAGGCCAGGAACTTCAGTACAGCGATGGTCAGGTTGGCGGAGAGCGCCGCCACGATCGCCTTGGTACCGCCGCTTGCAGCCACGGAAGCTTCACCTCTTCGGGTTTGGGAGTGATGGGAGCGGGTCGGGACAAATAGTTGCACCTGACCTCGCCAGCAATACCGTACCCGGACCGGGACTACTTATGCATGTCCGGCGGTGGCCGTGGAGGAAACCGCACCCTGCTGCGAGCGGGCGCTGGCGTAAAGGCAAACCGTGGCTGCGGTGCCCAGATTGAGGCTTTCAGCTGATCCATAGACGGGAACCGCCACCCGATGGTCAGCCAAAGCGAGCTCGTCATCGGACAGGCCTTGTGCTTCGTTGCCGAACAGCCAAGCCGTGGGAGCCTCCAGGGCGTAATCGGAGGAAACCTCCTGGTTGCCCAGACGCCGGGCGGCATTCTCGTCCTGCAGTTTGTCCAGGTTCACGGTGCCGTAACCGTCCGCAGCCAGGACACCAATCCCCCGGGCCTTGCAGCGCGCAACGAGGTCGTCAACGTCAGCGCCAAGGACTACGGGAAGGTGGAAAAGGGAGCCGGCCGTGGAGCGCACGGCTTTCGGGTTGTAGATGTCCACGCTGGAACCGGTCAGGACCACAGCGTCCGCGCCCGCGGCATCGGCGGCGCGCAGCACCGTACCCGCGTTGCCGGGGTCTCGCACTTGGCACATCACGGCAATCAGCCGTGGACCGGCGTCGAGCACCGACTCAAGGCTTACATCCACAAAGCCGCACACCGCAACGATTCCCTGCGGGTTGACAGTATCCGCCATGGCGGCCAACACGTCGTCGCTCGCAATGCGCAGCTGGGTACTGCGGGCGAGGTCGGCAAGTTCCGGAAGCCTCTCCAGGCACGCTTCGCTCGCGAAAACTTCATGCACGACGGCGGCGCCCCCTGCGGCCAGACGCTCACGGTGGAGGGTCAACGCCTCTCGCACTGCTTGTGGACCCTCGGCGAGGAATCTGCCGCGCTTTAAACGCGCCGGGCGCCCGGCAAGTTTTGCGACATCCCTTACCCGATCTGCTCGGGGGTTGGTCATCGGAAAATCTTGCGGGCGCCCGGTTTGGTTCATATATAGAACCTTAGTGGCAGATGCGACTAGTTCTTGATCTGCTGGCGGGCTTCGCCGCCTGCAGGCTCGAAGCCGGCAGCCTTGGCAGCCTCGACCGTGGAGAACCAGTACTCAGCAGCGGTGTTCTCGTACCAGGTGGAACCCGGAACGTGGTACTTCTTGGATTCGGCGTTGCCCTTGATGGCGTAGCCCTCCGGAGCACCTTCGCCGTCAACTGCGGCAACAGCGCCGTCGATGGCCGGCTTCTCGGAAACGACAGCCTTGACTGCGGTAGCCGTAGCAGCAGCCGGGGCAACCTTGGCTGCCTTCGGAGCAGCAGCTTCGGACTTGGCCGGAGCGGAGGTGTCGGCCGGGAGGGCAGCCTTGGCAACGTTCACCAGTGCGGTGAAAGCGTTAGCGTCGGAAACGGCCAGCTCGGCGAGCATGCGGCGGTCAACCTCAACCTCAGCAGCCTTCAGGCCCTGGATGAGGCGGTTGTAGGTGAGGCCGTTGGCGCGGGATGCAGCGTTGATACGCTGGATCCAGAGGCGACGGAAGTCACCCTTACGCTTGCGGCGGTCGCCGTAGCTGTACACGAACGAGTGCAGCAGCTGCTCTTTTGCCTTCCGGTACAGGCGCGAACGCTGACCGCGGTAACCCTTTGCGCGTTCGAGGACAACCCGGCGCTTCTTGTGGGCGTTGACCGCCCGCTTCACACGTGCCACGTGCGTACTCCTTCAGAAATCTTTATCCCAAGCTGCTACTGCCGGAATTCCGGCGGGCCTGAGAAGGCTTTTGGTGTAGTCGGTCACCGCCGGTCGGCGGCAACCAAAGAGCTTGGAACTTAGACGCCCAGCATCTTCTTGATGACCTTGGCGTCGCCCTTGAAGACGATCTTGTCGCCGGCAAGGCGACGGGTCAGGGTGGTGGGCTTGTGCTCCAGGTAGTGGCGGCGGTTGGCCTGCTGGCGCTTAAGCTTGCCGGTGCCGGTCAGCTTGAAGCGCTTCTTAGCACCGCTGTGGGTCTTCATCTTCGGCATGGGAACCGATCTCCTTACGTATCCGCGGACTGTGTCCGCAGTTCTTTCGCGCAGCCGGTCTTCAATGGACCGGCGTGCTGGTTGCTTGCCATTGGGAGCGGACTCCCTGGCGTCGAACTAGTTGGTCTTGCGTGATGCAGGCTTCGGCGTGGCCTTGGGGGCCGCCGGCCGTGCACCGGGCTTGGGCGCCGCAGGCTTTGCCATGGGCTTCGGAGCCGCCGGAACAGCGGGCTTCGGAGCTGCAGGCACAGCCGGCCTGGGAGCTTCCTGAGCCGGTGCGGCTTCCGCAACGGGAGCCTCTGCAGCCGGGGCTTCTTCAACCTCGGGAGCTTCCGCAACCGGGGCTTCTTCAACCTCGGGCGCCTCCGCAACCGGAGCTTCAGCAACCTCAGGCGCGTCTTCGACAACCGGCGCTTCGTTTTCCTGCGTGGGTTCTTCCCCGCCGGCCACGAGGCCTGCGGGAAGGAGGTCGCCAAGCGACTGGGTCATCGGGCCCTGGTCGCCGGCGGTGTCCACGCGTGCAGCAGCCTTGGCCTCGTTCTGCGCCTTCGCTTCGGCACGCTGTGCTGCGCGGCGGGCTTCTGCCTTGGCTTCAGCCTTGTTCTTGAGCGGACCGATCACCATGACCATGTTTCGGCCATCGATGCGCGGGCTGGACTCAACCACGCCCACTTCGGCAACATCCTCAGCGAAGCGCTGCAGGAGGCGGATACCCATCTCAGGACGCTGCTGCTCACGGCCGCGGAACTGGATCATGGCCTTGACCTTGTCACCGGCTCCGAGGAAACGGAGGGCGTGTCCACGCTTGGTTTCGTAGTCGTGCTTGTCGATCTTCAGGCGGAAGCGGATTTCCTTAAGAACCGTGTTGGTCTGGTTCTTGCGGGCCTCGCGCGCCTTGACTGCGGCCTCGTACTTGTACTTGCCGAAGTCCATCAGCTTGCAAACAGGAGGCTTAGCCTGCGGGGCAACTTCAACGAGATCGAGATCGGATTCGGCAGCAAGACGCAGGGCGTCTTCGATACGGACGATTCCTACCTGTTCGCCGGCAGGGCCGACCAGCCGCACCTCGGGGACGCGGATACGCTCATTGATTCTTGGCTCGCTAATGTTAAAGCTCCTGTGGTTGTGGTGAGGTTCACCGGCAAAAAGAGAAGGCCTCCAATTGCTGGTGCAATCGAAGGCCTCGAAGATCGGCACAGTCCCACAATGGAACTGCTGCACTTTCCAGGCAATGCCCAAAAGTGTCCGACCAGGTTACCCGGCAACCTTCATGTCCCTTTCGGGAAACGGCTGACGCGGGTGGGAGAGAACTCCGCTTGCAAACTGAAAATCAATTCTACAGAAATAACCCGCCAAGTGCACATTGCACGCGGCGGGAGCATCAATGCTGAATAACGACTTCCAGTCGGTCTATGACAAGCTTACCAGTATGAGCACTGAAGACAGCAATCACCGCAACTCCTTTGGCGATGACAACGCCACTGCCGGAGTATCCCAGCAGATCCGCGACATCGCCGAAGTACCCGCCGTGGAGGTCATCACCACCGGCGCCGTGCACCTCATGAGCGCCGCGGCCGTGAAGGTGGGCCTCGCCGACGATCCCAATGCGGAAGACCTCAAGGATCTGGACGAGGCCCGCAAGCTCATCACCGCTTTGGCCGGCCTGGTCACCGCTGCTGCACCTGAAATCGGATCCCAGCATGCCGGCCCCTTGCGCGATGGCCTGCGTTCGCTGCAGTTGGCTTTCCGTGAGGCTTCCCTCATCCCCGATGCCCCGGGCAAGGGACCGGGCGAGAAGTTCACCGGACCGGTCAACTAACGTCCGAACCAAAACGACGACGGCGACCCAACCTGCCGAGGTTGGGTCGCCGTCGTCGTTTGTGTCCGGGCAATGCTCAAACGCGGGCGGCACGCCGGCGCAAGGACGTGAGCGTGAGGCCAGCCAGGCAAAGGACCACGCCCGCCGCGCCGACGGCGGCGAAACCACCTGCCGGACCCACGGCATCAATGAACACGCCGGCCAGCGGCGCACCCAAGGCGACTCCCCCGGTGAGGGCCGAGCCATACCAGCCCATCGCTTCGCCGCGGCGGTCTTCATCCACGAGGTCCGCCACTTTCTCCGACGATGCCGACAACACCGGCGCACACAGCAAACCAGGCAGGACGGACAGGAATGCCAGTGTCCAAGTGTCCCGGGCAAAACCCATCGGTATGGTCAATGCCGCCATTCCCAGCAGGAGCACCATGGGTGACACCGGGCGGTTCATCGCCCCATAGATGAGGCCACCCACCACTGAAGCAGCGCACCAGAAAAAGAAGACGATGCCGATCTGGTTCTGGTGACCGCCCCGCTCAAGCATCCCGACAATACTTACGTCCGAACCGCTGAGGACCATGCCCGATCCCGCCGCCACTGCGAACAGCGCAGCCACGGAGACCGTGAACCAAGCGAAGTTCCGCGCTACCCGGCTCCTTACGGCCCCGTCCGTGGATAGCGGAGATGCCATTTCCGACGCCGCTTCCTGGACGTGGCCGGGGGCCGAAGCAACCATTGCCGCCTCAGCCGCGGAGAGGTCAGCGGCCGCGCGTTCGGCTGATTCCGAATCCGTGCAGGGATTCTCGCTCCTAGTTGGCGGGTTGAACCAGATCAGGAACAAGCCCGCCACGGAGACCGAAACGCCCACAGCCGTGAGCCCCAGCGCCGAAAAGCCGCTCGTGGCAACAATCGCACCAATGGCCGGACCGATCATGAACACAAGTTCCGTGGCGATTGAATCCAGGGCGAAAGCGCCGCGGCGCTGTTCACCATCCACCATGACGCCCAAGGACTGCCGGACAACGCTGAAGATGGGCAGCGTGAATAAACCGCCGACAAAAACCAAAGGCAGCAGCCACTGGTAGGAAACGTGCGGAACGATCGACCAAATGAGGGCTTCGGAGACCACGGAAGGAATCAGTGCCTTCCGAAGGCCGACTGTGTCAACCCTGCGTCCCCGCCAAGGAGCGCCCACGGCGATACCGATGGTCATCACCGCGGCCGCCGCGCCCGCTGCGGCGTACCCCTGACCAAGACCGAGCACTATGTGCAGGGTAAGAAGGACGCCGGCGGCGGAATGCGGAATGCGTGCGATCATGCCGACGATCAGAAGGCGCCGGACAGGGCGGATGGACAGCATCTCTTTGTAGAGAGCGAAATTCACGGGCTGGTTCCTCATGTTCCCCAGGGCAGCCCCGGGGAACGGGTGCTGCCGTTAAAGCTGCGAGGGCTCCTGTGCCGCTCGCTGCAGTTTTACTTCAATCGAATCAACGCCCTCGGCAAAGAAATCCATCCGGGACCAGGTTTCATTCAGCTGTGCCACGAGCGTTTGTACGGCTGCGGCGTCCAGACCGTCCTCAAGGAAGAGCACAACACGTAGTTCCGGACCTGCTCCCCCGCCAGGCACCTGACGCCCGTCGGCCGTCAGCGATGGAACACCGCCGCCAGGCCGGGTCTCAAGTCGGCGGACCGCCGGGAAACTCCTTGCCGTGGAAACGAGAGCAGCCTCCAGTTGATCATCAAGGTACGACGGCGTCCAGTCCTTCTGCTGGGCCAGCGCCCACATGGCAGGCCGGCGCACAACGAAAGTGAAATCCGAACCGGGATCCAGCACCAGCAATTGCGCACCCTCGGAAACCGCGGAAAGAGCGGCCCTTGCCGCGTACACCGCCACCGGGCGGGCCTCGGAATGCCATTTCTCCAGGGCGGACGCTGACGTAAAGACGGGCATCGCCGTCCGGCCGTCGGGTGCTTTGAGGGTGACCAACGCCATATCGGCCTGCTTGTCCGCATGGAGCCCGTCGACGCCCTCGGCTTCCTCCGCCAAGGTTGCCACCACAGGCACAAAGACCCTGGCTGTGGCGAGGGAGGCGACCACCTCGGCTTCACTGCCGGCGCCCGCCAGCAGCTCCTCCACAGCGGCGAGATATCCGGCGTCTGGCGAGCCGTCGTCGTCCTCGAAATTGTGGATTTTGGCGGAGTCGCCGCTCAGGCTTCGCCCTGCCCAAGGTTGGCCGGCGGAGTCGGTCGCTCCACCTGCCCCCGCCAGGGCGGCGGCTATATGTCCCGGAAGTTCCCGGCGGCGCCCTTGGTGGTCAGCCATCAGCGGCGGCCGGCGACGTCAAGCGCCTCAGGAAGAGTGAAAGCACCGGCGTAAAGAGCCTTGCCCACGATTGCGCCTTCGACGCCGAGCGGCACCAGTTCGCGGAGGACGCGGAGATCCTCAAGACTGGAAATGCCGCCGGATGCCACCACCGGCTTGCCGGTCTTTTCCACCATCTGGCGCAGGAGCTCCACGTTGGGTCCCTGCAGGGTCCCGTCCTTGGTGACGTCGGTGACCACGTAGCGTGCACACCCGGCGTCCTCCAGCCGTGCCAGGACCTCCCAGAGGTCGCCGCCCTCCTTGGTCCAGCCGCGGCCGGCCAGCGTGGTCCCGCGGACATCGAGTCCGACGGCGATCTTGTCACCGAAGCGCTCGATGGCGCGGCGGGTCCAGTCCGGATTTTCCAGCGCGGCTGTTCCGAGATTTACGCGGGCCACACCGAGCTCCAAGGCTCGTTCCAGCGACTCGTCATCACGCAGTCCACCTGAAAGTTCCACCTTCACGTTCAACTGCGACACGACGTCGCTGATCAGCTCCGCGTTATTGCCCCTGCCGAAGGCGGCGTCAAGGTCAACCATGTGAACCCATTCCGCGCCGGCTTCCTGCCAGTTCAATGCGGCTTCCAGAGGGGTTCCGTAACTGGTCTCCGAGCCGGCTTCACCCTGCAGGAGGCGGACGGCCTGGCCGTCAACGATGTCTACGGCGGGCAGGAGTTCCAGTACGGACTGGGCGGAGGTGGTCATGAAGGTCCTTGCAGTTGATGGGGACGCCGGGCTTATTTACCGGGAAGCGTCAGGAGATAGGCGGCCAGGAGGGACATCGCAGCCAACACATAGAAGGAAATGGAAACCCAGAGCGGCTTCTTCTGCTGGTGAAAGGAAACGCCACCGCCCACCAGCAGGCCGGCAAGGCCCATCAGCACTACGGACCACATTCAGGCAACGTCCTTGGAGTCGCCGGATCCGGGCTTGCGGAGGCCGTCCACCCAGTTGCGAAGGAGCTTGGCCCCTGCGTCCCCGGATTTCTCCGGGTGGAACTGGGTAGCGCACAGCGGCCCGTTCTCGACCGCGGCGATGAACCGGGCACCATGCTCGGACCAAGTCACCTTGGGCGGCTCCATCCGCGGTTGCACGACGTCGAAGTTCCACTCCTGGACTCCATAGGAGTGGACAAAGTAGAAGCGCTCGTCTTCGACCCCGGCGAAGAGCTTGGACCCCTCCGGAACGTCCACTGTATTCCAGCCCATGTGCGGTACAACCGGGGCGGGGAGGAGTTCCACTTTGCCTGGCCACTCAGCCATGCCCTCGGACTCCGTGCCGTGCTCCACTCCGGCCTCGAACAGCACTTGGAGACCCACGCAAATCGCCAGGACAGGGCGTCCTCCGGCCACGCGGCGGCCGATCATACGGATGCCGTCAACGGCCTTCAGTTCGCGCATGACTGTCTCGAAGGCGCCAACGCCCGGAACAACGAGTCCGTCGGCGTTCAGGACGTCCTCGGGCTTGGAGCTCAGCACCACATGGGCGCCGGCCCGCTCAAGAGCGCGGACGGCGGAACGCACGTTGCCGGAGCCGTAGTCGAGGACCGTAACTGTGGGTTTGCCTTCGGGTGACTCCGGCTTCACTGCGGCCCTGGTGTCCGCTACTGCGCCGTCTTTCAAGATCTGGTTGCTCATAGTGCTCCCTTGGTGGAGGGAATGCCCTCCACCCGCGGATCGGACTCCACGGCAGCGCGGAGTGCTCGTGCGAATGCTTTGAACTGCGCCTCAACAATGTGGTGGGGATCGCGACCGGCCAACACGTTCATGTGCAGGCAGATTCCGGCGTGCAGGGTGATGGCCTCGAAGACGTGACGCGTCAGGGACCCGGTGAAGTGGCCGCCGATCAGGTGGTATTCCTGGCCTGCGGGTTCCCCGCCATGGACCAGGTAGGGACGACCGGAGACATCCACGACGGCGTGCGCGAGGGCTTCGTCCAAGGGAACCGTAGCTTCGCCGAACCGGCGGATACCGGCCTTGTTGCCCAGTGCCGTCTTCAGGACCTCGCCAAAAGTGATGGCCACGTCCTCCACGGTGTGGTGGGCATCGATGTGCGTATCCCCGGTGGCCTTCACCGTCATGTCAATGAGCGAATGCTTGCAGAGGGCGGTCAGCATGTGGTCATAGAACGGAACGGACGTGCTGATGTCCGAGACCCCGGTCCCATCAAGGTTGATTTCCACCAGGACCGAGGACTCGCTGGTGGTGCGCTCCATGCGCGCGGTACGGGCAGCGGACGGCGTGGCGCCGGTTTCGCTCATGGGGTGAACGTCCTTATAACGAAGGGGGTTGGATCTACTGACAAGTTTAGTGGGCTGTAGGGTCAGCCCTGTTGCTGCGCCGATTCCTCAGGCGCGTCCAGCAACGCTTCAAGCGCTTCAAGGAAGGCTGTGGTTTCCTTCTCGGTGCCCGCGGTAACCCGCAGATGACCGGGGATGCCTACGTCACGGATCAACACTCCAGCGTCCAGCAGCCCCTGCCAGATGAGGTGCGGGTTCTCCAATCCGCCGAAGAATACATAGTTCGAATCGGATGCGGCGGGCTTAAGGCCCATTCGAAGGAGCTCGGTGACAATCCGGTCACGCTGGACCTTGATGTCTTCAACGTCGGCCATGAGAGCCTCGCGGTGTTGCAGGGCCGCGAGGGCCGTCGCCTGGGTGACTGCGGAAAGGTGGTACGGCAAGCGCACCAGCCTGAGGGCATCAGCGACCTCCGGGGCCGCAGCCATGTATCCAAGGCGCGCACCGGCCAGCGCGAAAGCCTTGCTCATGGTACGGGAGACGATGAGGCGTTCACGGCCGGGCAGCAAGGTCAGCGCGCTCGGCGTATTGTCGTGGGCGAACTCGTGGTACGCCTCATCGACGATGACGATCGCCTGGCTGGCCTCGCCGGCCTCGTAGACAGCTTCTACCACGTCCAGGCCAAGTCCGGTTCCGGTGGGGTTGTTGGGCGAACAAAGGAAGACGATGTTTGCCCCGGTTTCCGCTACCTGAGCGGCAGCCGAGGCGGCATCGAGGCCGTAGTCATCGGCCCGGACCCCACGGATGTACTCCGTATCGGTTCCACTGGCCAGCAGGGGATACATGGAATACGTGGGCGGGAAACCGAGTGCCTTGCGCCCGGGGCCGCCGAATGCCTGCAGGATCTGCTGGAGAACCTCGTTGGATCCGTTTGCAGCCCAGATGTTCTCAGGAGACAGGCCGTGACCCAAGTAGTCGGCGAGGGTCTCGCGCAGTTCGGTGAACTCGCGGTCCGGGTATCGATTAAGTCCGGTGGCAGCCGCTGCCACTGCTTCCGTAATGGCCGCTTGGACATCCGCCGGAACGCCATGGGTGTTTTCGTTGACGTTGAGCAAAATCGGGACATCAAGCTGCGGTGCGCCATAAGGGCTCAGTCCACGCAGGTTGGTCCGAAGGGGAAGCCGGTCAAGTCGCTCAAGCTGGTCAGTCACCACAACAGTTTAAGGGGCTGGCGGGACTGCACTGTAACTGTGACGGCCAGCGCCCGCAATCCAGCTAGTTGGCCGGTACGAAGAGCTGCTGCCCGGGCTGGATACGGCCACCCCGCAGATCGTTCAACTGGATGATCTCCGCAATGACATCCCGGGGGTCCCGCTCGGGCGCGGCTGCGCCGGCGATACCCCACAGGGATTGCCCGGGCTGCACCGTCACGGATACAGCCACTGGAGGCTGCAGCTGGGCCTGGCTGTCGGAGGCTTTGGCCGGCGAGTTCAGGAATCCGGCGAGGCTCAGGAGCGCAGCTACGAGCAACATCACGGGAATGCCAAAGAAAACGATCCTTCCGCGGCGGGTCAACCGGAGGCGCGTCGGCGCGGGCGCGGTACGGAAATCATGGAACGTGGTAACTGCGGACATGAGCTGAGCCCTTCTGAGCGTTTGCCGGTCCCGGGGTTCCCGATGCCGGCTGCCAATCATTGGTGTTCATCGCTGCTGGACTCCTTCGTTCGAACACTTCCTTCGAACATCGAAGCCCTGCAAGCGATTTATAGAACACATGTTCGAACCTTGCTATGACATTTTTAGCACTTATCAACGAACACTGTCGAGACTCGCTAGAACAAATGTTTGATAAAGGCCTATGCCTGCCCTACGTTTGAGGAAGAACAAGCACGGATTCAGTGCATCAGGAGGGTCTGACATTTTTAGGCCCTACCGGGTGGTCTCGGATGACCCGGAGTACCGGAAGGGCGATGGCAAACATGGCAGCGAAAGCCACAGGCGGCGGGGCACCCCTGCGGAGCCAGCAGCCGTCAAAGAACCCCAAGAGCCTGACCGTCCGCCAGAAGAAGATCCTGGAGACCATCCAGCGCTCGGTGAACGAGAACGGCTATCCGCCCAGCATGCGGGAAATCGGCGATACTGTCGGCCTGGCCAGCCTCTCAAGCGTCACGCACCAGCTGTCGCAGCTGGAGAAGCTGGGTTACCTCCGCCGCGACCCCAAACGTCCGCGTGCCATGGAGGTCCTGATGCCGTTGACGCTGGACGGCGGCGCCAGCATTCCCGGTGTCGAAGCCCCGGCTACCCTGCGCAGCACGGGAGGCCTCGCCGTGACCGAACTGGCCAGCGCAAGCGATACCGCCATGGTCCCGCTGGTGGGACGTATTGCCGCGGGTGGGCCGATCCTTGCCGACCAAACGGTGGAAGACGTACTGCCCTTGCCTCGCCAGTTGGTGGGACACGGCGAGTTGTTCATGTTGAAGGTGGCCGGCGATTCCATGATCGACGCCGCCATCTGTGACGGCGACTGGGTGGTGGTTCGCCGGCAGAATGATGCGGTCAACGGGGACATCGTCGCCGCACTCCTTGACGACGAGGCCACGGTGAAGACTTTCCGGCAGCGCGACGGCCACACGTGGCTACTCCCCCAGAACACCCAGTACGAGCCCATCCTTGGCGACCAGGCCACAATCATGGGCAAGGTCGTCTCAGTGTTGCGATCGCTCTAGGCGGGTTGCTCAGTTAGCCTGCTTTGCCAGGCGCTCCAGCGCACCCTGAACAACCTTCCGGTCCGTCGTCGTCCAGAACGGCGGCAGGGCGGCCCGCAGGAAACTCCCGTACCTTTCCGTGGAGAGCCGCGGGTCCAGCACCGCCACCACTCCTTTATCACCCGTGGACCGGATGAGGCGCCCGGCGCCCTGCGCCAGCCTGATCGCGGCGTGGGTGGCGGATACCGCCATGAAGCCGTTACCGCCGGACTGTGCCACGGCACGCGAGCGGGCCGTCATGAGTGGATCGTCCGGACGAGGGAACGGAATACGGTCGATAACCACCAGGCGGCACGAACCCCCCGGAACATCCACGCCTTGCCATAAGGACATGGTTCCGAAGAGGCAGGTATCGGGCTCATCGGCAAATTGCTTCACCAACGCAGCCATCGTGGATTCACCCTGGCAGAGGATGCTGACATCGAGGCGCTGGCGCATGGCGTCCGCGGCTTCTTCGGCAGCCCGGCGCGAGGAAAAGAGGCAGAGGGCTCCGCCACCGGAGGCCCGGATCAAATCCTCAAGTTCATCCAGGGCTTCCAGCGATGTTCCGCGGCCTGGCTTGGGCAGGTGGCTAGCCACGTACAGGACGCCCTGCTTGGGGTAGTCGAAGGGTGAACCCACATCCAAGCCGGTCCAGCTGGGAGCGCCGTTTCCGGTCAGCCCCAGGCCTCCGGCCGCGGGTTCGAAGGCGGACCCGATGGCAAGGGTGGCCGAAGTCAGGACCACCGTGTGCCCCTCGAAGAGGCCTTCACGCAGCCTTCCCGCAACGCTCAAGGGAGCGATGTTGATTAGCGCCGGCGCCGTCTCGTCGGGCTGCGAGTAGCCCTGCTGAGGATCGAACGTGCTGTTGCGGGAGAACCACACCACCTCGCGGTTTTCCTTGGCGGCCAGCAACCGTTCACATAGTTCCAGGATCAGCATCAGCCGCGACCTGGCAAGCTGCCTCCCGCCGTCCACGGCGTTCGAGGAGTCCGTTTTCGAATCGGAAAGGGCTGCGCGGGTTGCATCACGCAGTTGGTCCAGGCAGTCGAGTTGCTCGTCATTGAGGCCGTTCGGGAGCAGTCCATTGGGAACGCCGGCGATGGCCAGGTCCAAACGGTCCGCAGCTGCGTTCAGTGCGTCTACGGTGATGGCGGTGTGCTTGCGTGCGCTGGACGCCGCAGCATGAACCATTGCCACCGAAAGCTGGCCGGAAACTGCGCCGGTGACGCGGTCTTGCAGTTCGTGGGCTTCGTCCACCACCACCACGTCGTACTCCGGCAGCACGGCAAGGCCTTCGAACGCGCTAACGGCGAGCATCGCATGGTTGGTGACCACAACGTCGGCTTCGGCCGCCCTGGCCCGCGCCTGCTCACTGAAGCATTCCTCGGCCAGGGGGCACTTCTGTGCGCCCAGGCATTCCATGGAGGTTACCGACACCTGCCGCCACGCACGGTCCGTCACCCCGGGCATGAGTTCGTCGCGGTCTCCGGTGGCCGTGCTTTCCGCCCACTCCCGCAAGCGGACAACTTCCTTGCCCAATTGCGATGACGGTCCCCCCGCCGATGCCGCGAAGTGCGGAACGCTGGTGTCCTCGCCCAGCGAAAAGAGCTGCCCCTCCGCCGGCTCTTCGCTGGGGAACCCCCCTTCGAGTTTCTGCAGGCATACGTAGTTGGCCCGGCCCTTGACCAGTGCAACGTTAACGGGGCGCTCGAGTGCGGGATTGATGGTCTCCAGCAGCCGAGGCAGGTCCCTGCCCACGATCTGCGTCTGAAGGGCAAGGGTGGCAGTGGAAACGAGCGTTGGCTTGTCGCTGTCCATGGAATGGGCGATCAACGGGATCAGGTAAGCCAAAGACTTTCCTGTTCCCGTTCCCGCCTGCACCAACAAGTGTTCACGGTTCTCAATGGCCCGTGCCACGTGTTTGGCCATTTGATGCTGGCCTTCGCGGCTTTGGCCGCCCATGCCTGCGACGGCCTTGTCCAGCAGTTCGAGGGCGAACTTCTCCCCCGCCGTTTCAGCAGCTTCCGCCGCCACCTTCTCAACCATTGCTGACGAATGACTCCAGCTCGGCGGCAAGCCCTTCGCGGACCATGGCCACCACCCGGGTACCGTCTTCCTCGTGCTCCAGGCTGAGGATTTCGGCGTCGGAGTTGTGCAGTTTGTTGATCAGCTCGCCCCGGCTATAGGGAATCAGAACCTCGAGCCGGACCCCCGGCCTGGGAATTGCCTGACTGATGGTTTCCAGCAGCTCCGCAATCCCCTCCCCGGTACGGGTGGAGACCACAGCGTGCCGGGGTTCCTTTTGCTTCAACCGTTCAACCACGAACGGGTCGGCCACGTCCACCTTGTTCAGGACGATGATCTCGGGAACCTTCCGGGCATCCACTTCGCTGAAGACGGCACGCACTGCGGCGATCTGACCTTCAGGATCAGGGTGCGAGGCATCCACGACGTGCAGGATGAGATCGGAATCCGCGACCTCCTCCAGCGTGGAACGGAATGCTTCCACCAGCTGCGTCGGCAGGGAACGGACAAAGCCCACCGTGTCCGCGAGCGTGTACCCGATCCCGTCCGGAGTCTGGGCCTTCCGGACCGTGGGGTCCAGAGTGGCGAACAGTGCGTTCTCCACAAGGACTCCGGCATCAGTGAGCCGGTTGAGGAGCGACGACTTTCCGGCGTTGGTGTATCCGGCAATCGCAACGGAAGGAACGGCGTTACGACGGCGGTTGGCCCGCTTGGTCTCGCGCGCAGGCTTCATCGCGGCGATCTCCCGACGCAGTTTTGCCATCCGGGTGCGGATACGACGACGGTCCAGTTCGATCTTGGTCTCACCGGGACCACGGGAGCCCATGCCTGCACCGGCGCCACCCACTTGCCCACCGGCCTGGCGTGACATTGATTCACCCCAGCCACGGAGCCTCGGGAGCAGGTACTCCAGCTGGGCAAGCTCCACTTGGGCCTTGCCTTCGCGGCTCTTGGCGTGCTGGGCAAAGATATCCAGGATCAGGGTTGTACGGTCCACCACCTTGACCTTGACGATGTCTTCAAGTCCGCGGCGCTGGGAGGGCGAAAGCTCGGTGTCCACCACGACGGTGTCGGCACCTGTGGAAGCAACGATCGCCTTGAGCTCCTGTGCCTTGCCGGATCCCAGGAAGGTGCCGGGGTCGGGCTTGGTCCGGCGTTGGACGAGGCCATCGAGGACCTCCGAACCGGCGGTTTCTGCCAGGGCTGCCAACTCACGAAGGGAGTTCTCGGCGTCGGCGAGCGTGCCTTCCGTCCACAAACCGGCAAGGACCACGCGTTCGAGGCGCAACTGCCGGTATTCCACCTCAGTGACGTCGTCGAGTTCGGTTGAAAGGCCGGCAGTCCTGCGAAGGGCGCGGCGTTCAGCGAGATCTTCCTGTTCACCGTCGTAGATGCTGTGCTCTTCATCCAGCGTGGAGATCGCCTGCGCCTTGCCAAAGACGCTTTTTTCATTGGAATCCCCGGATGCCTGCGTTGGTACATCCTTGGAAAGAATCCGGTCGATGACGGCCTGGATTTCTTCAGGACTCATGTCCTGGGCGTCGGAATCGGATCCGGAGTGCTTCTGGGTGGTCATGGTCTCCTTAGACTGTTCGGCAATTCCAGAATAATGCTGTTTGGTGTCGCGTGCGCCGGTATTCGCGCTGGGCTGACGTGATTGGGCCAAATGGGCCTCCTGTTGGGCTGGCCGGCCGCTGTCAATGACCGGCTGCGGGGTTCTGGCGGTTTTCGATCCGCGGGGAGGTCCAGCCCTACCGAAGACTGCGTGGAGCCGGGACGGCGTCCGGAAGGCAGCTGGCCTCCATGACTCGGACGTGTCCGGGATTGCTGATCTTCTGAGTACCTGCACCGGGAATTGGCTGCAGGCCGGGCCGGAGGAACCTGCCGGGCGGAATGGCCGTCGCTGGACGATGGTTGCTGGTGCAACCTGGCGTCACGGGAGGGCCTGCATCGCGGGCGGTGCCGGGAATCGGCTCATTACTCAAAGATCAAGAACATGCGTTCAACAATATCATCCAGTGTCAAACGGGCTTCTGCGTGGAGCAGTTTCCCAAGCTGCGGATCGCCAACTAATCTGGCCAATTATGGAGTCTGCACACTATTTCAGCGCCCAACCGGCCGGACCGTCCACCCGTAAGCCCCTCACCGTAGACCTCGTTGGCGCTACCCGGCACCTGCAGACCTCTTCAGGCATCTTTAGTCCCGACGGCATAGACAAAGGGACGGCCGTCCTCCTGTCCGAGGTACCCCCGCCTTCTCCCCGGGGAAATCTCCTGGACATAGGCTGCGGTTGGGGACCTGTTGCCCTGACCATGGGACTTATGGCGCCATCCGCGCAGGTCCATGCCGTGGATGTCAACGAACGCTGCATTGCATTGACCAACGAGAACGCCGCTTCGCTGGGGTTGACCAACGTCAAGGCAAGCCGCCCGGAAGAGGTCCCTGCCGACGTCGAATTTTCCACGATCTGGTCCAACCCGCCGATCCGAATCGGAAAAGACGAACTGCACTCATTGCTGCTGACTTGGCTCCCGAGGCTGGCACCGGGTGGAAATGCTTGGTTGGTGGTGCAAAAGAATTTGGGTTCGGACTCGCTTCAGCGCTGGCTTGCCGCCGAACTGGACAGTACGTTCACGGTAACCCGTGAGAGCACGTCCAAATCCTTCAGGATCCTCCGGGTCAGGAAAGCTTCCCTTTAGCCACAATCACGGCCGGTCCGCTGAGCTCAACATGCTCGCGGCCATCTGCGCCTGGGAAGAACTTCACATCCACCACGCCTCCGGGCACGTTGACGTGCCAGGCGTTCGGAGCGGTGCTGCCGGCCCAGTGGCGAATGGCAACGGCGGCTGCGCACGCACCAGTGCCGCAGGACTGGGTTTCCCCTACTCCGCGTTCGTGGACACGCATGGTGATGGTGCCAAAACCTTCGTGGACCAAGGGTTCAGCGGGGACAACGAATTCCACGTTGGTTCCGTTCGCCGGCTTGGGGTCCACCACGGGTGCCCTGAAGAGTTGGGTTGCGGACAGCTCGCTGAGTTCTGCCAGGGCGACCACTGTGTGGGGGTTTCCCATGCTGACCGACAGGCCTGGCCTGGCAACCTCAAGACCGTCGGCGCTGACCAGGGCGTCCATGGCCTTGGATGTGGCCTCGGCAGGAAAAATGAACTCCCACGGTCCCATATCAACGGCGTATCCGTTGTCCGAGCGAACGATCGTCTTGATGCCGCCACGGGTTCCGATAGTCAGTGATTCGCCTGCCCCGAGTTCAACAAGCCCCTGGTCGATGAGGAAATGAACGAAGACCCGGACACCGTTGCCGCACATCTCGGACAACGACCCGTCGCCGTTGCGGTAGTCCATGAACCATTCTGCAGAGGGGTCCTGTTCAAGCAAGGCCCTGCCTTCGGGAAGATCACGTGAAGGCACAGCGCGAATCAGTCCGTCTCCCCCAATGCCCAGATGCCGATCGCACAGCCTGGCCACCTGTTCCGGGCTGATTTCATGGACGGCGCCCGGATCTGCTATCAAAACAAAGTCGTTGCCCGTTCCATGGCCCTTCGAAAATGCCAGGCCTGACAGCTCGGCTTCTGGCAAGGGAGCCTCAGCAACGGCTGGATGCTGGGAGGAAACTGCGGCGGTCTGATCCATGGGACTAGGCTACCTTTCGCTGGTGTTTCGCCAGAAATCAGGTCCGGCGGGCAAGCTCCACAGCTTTGGCCACCAGTTCGGGGTCCTGCCAATCCAGCCACTGGATCCGCGGATCGGCGCGGAACCACGTCAGCTGCCGCCGGGCGAACTGACGGGTAGCGACGATGGTCTCCTCCGCAGCCTCGCGGACGCTGGCTTCGCCGTCAATCACCTTCAGGAACTGGGAATACCCCAAGGCCCGCGAAGCCGTCCTACCATCGCGGAGCCCTGCGGTACCAAGTCGTTCGACTTCCTGGAGCAAGCCGGCGTCCACCATCCGGTGGACGCGCTGCGCCAGGCGCTCCCGCAGGAGATCGCGGTCCACAGCGAGCCCGATCTGGACTGCAGGTTGGTGGTACTCCCGCCGCGGCATGAAGGAACTGAAAGGCCGGCCGGTGAGCTGGTGGACTTCCAAGGCCCTGATCACCCGCCGCGCATCTGCCAAGCGGGCGGCAGAGACCGGGTCGACTTCTTCGAGCCGGGAACGCAAGCTTGCCAACCCAACCTCGTCAAACTCTTGTTCAAGCCTTCTTCGGACTGCCGGGTCGGTACCCGGAAACTCCAGGATGTCCAAGGCAGCCCGGACATACAACCCCGATCCGCCCACCATAATGGCGCGTTTGCCTCGCGAATGGATGTCCTCGATCCTGGCCCGGCACTCGGCTTGGAAGTCCGCAACGCTTGCTTCCTCCGTGACATCCATGATGTCCAGCAGGTGGTGCGGAACGCCCTGCCGTTCGTTCACCGTGATCTTGGCTGTTCCGATGTCCATGCCACGATAGAACTGGAGGGCGTCCGCGTTGATGACCTCACCATCCAGAGCCAGGGCAAGCTCAACGCCAAGGTCTGATTTGCCCGAGCCCGTAGGACCGACCACGGCAATGACGGGCAGCGACAAACGGCCGGGATCACCGGGATTCACGACGAGTGACTCCCCGGCTAAGCGCGTCGAACGGGAATGGCGGGCATGCCGAGGGAAACCCCGGCCTTGCCTTTGCCGGAAGCCGGCGCGGGAACCCCGCAGCTGTCCGCCTGTGCGCGGTCCCAGGCATCTCCGGCCCTGGACCTGCGCAGGACGTAGTCCTGGGGTCCTTCGGGATCCGCCACCAGGTGGAAGGCAGCAGCCTCCGTGATCGTGACGGTCACGAAATCACCCGGGCGTGGAGTTTCAGCGCCCTGAGGAACAGAGAAGTGCACCAGGCGCTGGTCCTTTGAGCGCCCCGAAAGCCGATGTGTTTCACCGGCTTTCCTGCCGGATTGCGCAGTGACCAGAATCTCCACCCGGGCGCCCAACTGCTTGGCGTTTTCCTCGGCTGCGATGCGGTCTTGGAGGGCGGTCAAGCGTTCGTAGCGCTCTTGCACAACAGCCTTGGGCAACTGTTCGGGAAGTTCTGCCGCGGGAGTGCCGGGGCGTTTGGAGTACTGGAAAGTGAACGCAGAGGCGAAGCGGGACTTCTCAACCACGTCCAGTGTGGCTTGGAAGTCCTCTTCCGTCTCGCCGGGAAAGCCCACAATGATGTCGGTGGTGATGGCGGCACCGGGAATGCGTTCCCGGACCTTGTCCAGTATTCCCAGGAACTTGCTGGAGCGGTAAGAGCGCCGCATATCCTTGAGGACCTTGTCCGAACCGGACTGCAACGGCATGTGGAGTTGCGGCATCACGTTAGGTGTTTCCGCCATGGCATCGATGACGTCGTCCGTGAAGGCCGCCGGGTGGGGGCTGGTGAACCGGACGCGTTCCAGCCCTGCAATCCCGCCGCAGGCCCGCAACAGCTTGGAGAAGGCCTGCCGGTCGCCGAACTCAACACCGTAGGAGTTCACGTTTTGGCCCAGCAGGGTCACCTCGACGGCGCCATCGTCCACGAGCGCCTGGATTTCGGCCAGAATCTCTCCGGGCCGGCGGTCCTTCTCTTTGCCACGCAGGGAGGGGACGATGCAGAACGTGCACGTGTTGTTGCAACCCACCGAGATGGACACCCATCCCGAGTAGACCGAATCGCGCTTGGTAGGCAAGGTTGAAGGGAAGACGTCCAGAGACTCCAGGATCTCCAACTGGGCTTCGTTGTTGTGGCGGGCACGATCAAGCAATGCGGGCAATGCGCCCACATTGTGGGTTCCGAAGACGGCGTCTACCCATGGCGCCTTGCTCACAATGGTTTCGCGGTCCTTCTGCGCCAGGCACCCGCCCACCGCAATCTGCATTCCGGGGTTGGCAGCCTTGACCTGCCTCAGCTGACCGAGGTTGCCATAGAGCTTGTTGTCGGCATTCTCGCGCACAGCACACGTATTGAAGACCACCACATCTGCGTGCTCACCTTCGGCCGGAACATACCCGGCATCTTCCAGGAGACCTGCCATGCGCTCTGAATCGTGGACGTTCATCTGGCAGCCGAACGTCCGGACCTGATACGTTCGCGGCTCAGTTGAGGGCTGCATCGAATCTGCTGAGGGGGAAGGAATGGTCAAACTCACTACTCAAGGGTACCGGCTTCGTCCAGTACCTCACCGACTATCCGGAACGCCATGGAGGGTGCGTAGCCCTTGCGTGCCAGCATCGAGGCAAGCCTCCGGGTGTACTTGTCTCGTTCTGCGCGGTCCGAAAAGTCCGTCCCTGGCCTTAGCTTCCGTTGGACAAGTTCCCTGGCCGCAGTTTCTTCGTCCTGATCACTAAGTTGGGACAAAGCCTCTTCGGCGTCGTCAAGGTCGATGCCCTTGTCTGACAACTCCCGCCGCAACGCGCCTTTGGCCAGTTTTTTAGTCTGCGAACGGCTGCGGACCCACATACGGGCGAATTCGGCGTCGTCGATGAGCTGAACCTCCTCGAAGCGGTCCAGCACGGCCTCGGCTACATGTTCGGGAACCTTCCGCTCCGCCAGCTTGCGCGCCAATTGCAGCCTGCTGCGCGGCGCCATCGTCAGCTGTCTCAAGACGATGGCCCGCGCCACGGACTCGGGGTCGGGTTCCGGATCACCGGCGACCGACGAATCGGGATCCGGCCCCGTCCTAGCCGTCAACGGCCTTCAGCTTCGGGGAGTCTTCCTCCGGCTTGACGCCCACTCCGAGCTTCTCCTTGATAAGCCGTTCAAGCTCCTGGGCGAGTTCGGGGTTATCACGAAGGAACCGACGCGAGTTCTCCATACCCTGGCCAAGCTGGTCGCCATCGTACGTAAACCATGAGCCGGACTTCTTGATGATGCCGTGCTCGACACCCATGTCGATGATCCCGCCTTCGCGGGAAATGCCCTGGCCGTAGATGATGTCGAACTCGGCAATCTTGAAGGGCGGCGCCATCTTGTTTTTCACGATCTTGGCCTTGGTGCGGTTACCGACAGAGTCGGCACCCTCCTTCAGCGTCTGGATGCGGCGCACATCGATACGGACTGATGCGTAGAACTTCAAGGCCTTTCCACCGGTGGTGGTTTCGGGCGATCCAAAGAAGACGCCGATCTTCTCACGCAGCTGGTTGATGAAGATGGCAGTGGTTTTGGTCTGGCTCAAGCGGCCTGTGATCTTTCGGAGCGCCTGGCTCATGAGGCGTGCCTGGAGACCGACATGGGAGTCACCCATCTCGCCCTCGATTTCAGCACGGGGAACCAGGGCGGCCACGGAGTCGATGACGATGATGTCCAGGGAGCCGGAGCCCACCAGCATGTCCATGATTTCCAAGGCCTGTTCACCGGTGTCCGGCTGCGATACCAAGAGGGCGTCTGTATCTACACCGAGCTTGGCTGCATAATCCGGGTCAAGGGCGTGCTCGGCGTCAATGAACGCGGCGATTCCGCCGTTGCGCTGGGCGTTGGCCACGGCATGGAGGGCGACAGTAGTCTTACCGGAGGATTCCGGACCGTAGATTTCAACAACACGGCCACGGGGTAGGCCGCCGATGCCAAGGGCGACGTCCAAGGCAATGGAGCCGGTGGGAATGACCTCGATCGGCGCGCGGGTGTCATCACCCAAGCGCATGATGGAGCCTTTGCCGAACTGCTTGTCGATCTGGGCAAGCGCTGCCTCGAGCGCCTTCTCACGATCCGGGGTTGCCGCCATGGTTCACACCTCTGATGCTTTCTCGCTGTGGAGTGGCCTGAACGGCCGCTTTCCTGTCATGTCCGACGCTATTACGGTGGTCCGACATTTTTTGCTGCAGGCTGCGCTTATGTGGAAAACCCACAGCGATTACCTTCGTGGAATGCGTCCTTCAGGATCAATTTTCCTCTTCCAGGAGCATATCCCCATCCGAACAGATATTCGAACAAGCGACCGGCGTGTCACCCTGCCGGAGGCTCTTCCCAATTGGTGGGTTTGATGTCTTTGCCGAGGCGGCGTTCGGGTGGAACGTCCTGGACATCGCAGACGGCCAGCCACACCTCGCGGGGGTTGAAGCCGGCAGCCAGGGCATCAACCGCCGTCCTTCCGCCGACCCCGGCCAGCACCAGGGATCCGGCAAGGACCCGGGAATAGCCCATTCCGAATTCGTCGTCCATCAATCGCCAGAAGTCGCTTGCCCTCACCGAAAGAGTCTCTCACGTCCTGCGGACCATAGAATGGTTGCCATGAGCAATCCCCTCCCTAGCGCGCCTGCACCGGCCACTCCCGGCGACGAAGTGGACGACGCACTGCAGCAGGTAGAGCACCAACTGAGCCTGCTGTGGCGCCGGGCCCGGTCGATTTCACACCAGCTCTCCCGCCAGGTGCACCCGGACATGGAACCCGCGGCCTATGGGCTGCTAACCATCATCCGCCGGGAAGGACCGATCCGCCTGACCGAGCTCGCTTCCTGCATTGGGGTGGGCAAACCCTCGGTCAGCCGCCAGATTGCCTTCCTTGAGAGCATTGGGCTGGTCTATAAGGAGGCCGATCCCCAGGATGGGAGGGCGCAGTCCATCCGGCTCACGGACAAGGGCGAAGAGAAGATGCACCAGGTGCAGGACGCTCGCAGGCAGGTGTTCCGGGAGCGGCTGGGCGAATGGCCCCTGGAGGACGTGCAGACGTTGGCCGAGTACATGGGCAGGCTCAACGCCGTCTATGGCGACAGCTTGGTCAAGGACACGCAACTGAAGGACGAACAAGGGTCCGTAGAACCCGGCGACTGAGCAGCAACGGAAAAGGGTCCCCACGCCATATGGCGCGGGGGCCCTTTCCAATGATTCCGGTGGACGGTTACCGGGCTCCGGAAAGCATTCCCTGACCGAAGTCGTCGGTGAGGTCCAGATCGCGTCCGTAACGCTGGGAGAATTCCTGCGGCACGGTGTCGGGAACAGCGACGCCCTCGGCAACTGCAACGCGGTCGCTTACTTCGCGGAGCATGCTGGACAACGGAACGTCCAGCGCGGTGCAGATCGAGGACAGGAGCTCGGAAGAAGCCTCCTTTTGGCCGCGTTCAACCTCGCTCAGGTAACCCAATGAAACACGGGCACTGTGCGAAACCTCACGAAGCGTACGGCCCTGACGCTGGCGGACATCGCGCAGTACATCACCGATCTCGTGGCGTAGTACGACCATTTTGCGCTCCTTCTGTTCGCTCTGTGCCTGATCAGCCAAGCCCACATCCTTCCAGCGGACAACGCCGTTCACGGATACGGGCTGCTTTACCATCTGTATCGCCTTGCTCCCTCGTTGATCCGGTCCGCTGGCTGGCGGACCGGGTGGTTTCTACATCCTAGGCGCCCCGGCCATTCCGAAGCGACACAATGACACAACTATCGGCAATGAGTTTTTGTTCCCGACTACTTTACGAACGGTAACCAAGGTCACCGAGGACGGCAAGCAACCGCACCAGCGCGCCACTGCAGGCTTGGTCCCTTATGTACTGCCTGTCCCCCGAAAACGCGTATTCAAACGATTCGCTTCCCGACTCCGTGGCGATTCCGATGAAGACTGTCCCCACTTCCTTGCCGTCGTGGGGTTCAGGTCCGGCCACGCCGGTGGTGGAAACGCCGACGTCGGCGCCGCATGCCAGCCGCGCCCCGGCAGCCATGGCGGCGGCCACTTGGCCGTCAACCGAACCGACAGAGTCAAGGAGGTCCCGGGAAACGCCAAGGACCGATGCCTTAACGGAGTTCTGGTAAGCCACCACTCCGCCTTGAAGCATGCCGGATGCGCCAGGAGTATTGGCCAACGCCGCCGCCACCATGCCCGCCGTCAACGATTCCGCGGTGGCAACGGTCAGGTGCTTTTCAATGGCGAGGCCGACCGCTGCCGTCGCCGTTTCTGCCGCACTGGAAAACCCGGGAGACCCGCTCATGCCCGGCGCCCTCCCGCCCGCAGCCTGAGTGCCTGGATGACGTACTCGACGCCGGTCCACAAGGTAACGGCCAGGGCGACCATCATTACCCAGAAGGCGACGTCCACTAGCCAGGGAGCGATGGCCTTGAGGGGAAGCGTGTAAAGGAAAATTGCGACCGTCTGTATGACCGTCTTGAGCTTGCCTCCGCGGGAGGCCGGCATGACGCCGTAGCGGATCACGAAGAACCGCAGCGCCGTGATCCCCCATTCACGCACGAGGATGAGGATTGTCACCCACCAAGGCAGTTCGCCCAGCACCGACAGGAGGACCAACGCCGAGCCGATCAGCAACTTATCTGCGATGGGATCGGCAATCTTTCCGAAATTGGTAATGAGGCCGCGCGCCCTGGCGATATCGCCGTCGAGCTTGTCAGTGTAGATGGCCACTGCGAACGCAACCACGGCGGCCCAGCGCCATGGCCCGTGCTGGCTGTTGTCCGCCAACAGGAACCAAACGAAAAAGGGAACCAGGACGATGCGGAGCATCGTGAGGATATTGGGCAGGTTCCAAACGTCGGAAGTACCCGACGTGGCGTTGTCGCCCTCGGCTGTAGTCACCCCTCTAGGCTACCGTCTGGTCCTCAGCGGCCGGTGAGCGACCAGGCGTCCTCGCCGCCTTCGTCGTCATCCGTGCCGTCGGCGCCGTCGTAATATTCGATGGCCTGCGTGCGGTTGTCGAGGTCGGCGGCCACGAGGTCCTCCGCGTATCCACCGGCCGCGATGTTGGCATTCGCGTTGTCGCTCAAGGCAGCGGTCTGGGCATCCGGGGAGGCGGGTGCTTCCTGGCCCTTCATGGCGGCGAGCACAGCGGCGAGGTCGTCCGGCTTCACCAGGACATCGCGCGCCTTGGAACCTTCCGAGGGACCCACCACGCCCCTCGATTCGAGGAGGTCCATCAGGCGTCCTGCCTTGGCGAAACCAACGCGGAGCTTGCGCTGGAGCATCGAGGTCGAACCAAACTGCGTGGTGACCACAAGTTCGGTGGCTTGCAGGAGGACTTCGAGATCGTCGCCGATGTCGTCATCGATCTGCTTTTTGGGCGCTTCCGCGGCTACATCGTCACGGTACACAGCCTGCAGCTGACCCTTGACGTGCTCCACCACCTTGTGGATCTCGGATTCCGAAACCCATGCGCCCTGTACACGCATTGCCTTGGACGCACCCATCGGAAGGAACAGGGCGTCACCCTGGCCGATCAGCTTCTCCGCACCCGGCTGGTCCAGGACCACGCGGGAGTCAGTGACAGAGGACGTTGCGAAGGCCATGCGGGAAGGCACGTTCGCCTTGATGAGGCCGGTGACGACGTCCACTGACGGGCGCTGGGTAGCGAGCACCAAGTGGATACCGGCGGCACGGGCCAGTTGGGTGATACGGACGATCGAGTCTTCAACGTCCCGGGGCGCAACCATCATGAGGTCGGCGAGTTCGTCCACGATCACCAGCAGGTACGGGTACGGCTTGATGACCCGCTTGGAGTCGACGGGAGGAGTTACCTTGCCCGCCCGAACGGCTTTGTTGAAGTCGTCGATGTGCTTGTAACCGTAGTTGGCGAGGTCGTCATACCGGGCATCCATCTCGCGTACCACCCATTGCAGCGCCTCGGCGGCTTTCTTCGGATTCGTAATGATGGGCGTGATGAGGTGCGGCACGCCTTCATAGGCAGTGAGCTCCACGCGTTTGGGGTCCACCATGACCATTCGCACTTCGTCCGGCGTGGCGCGCATGAGGATGGACGTAATCATGGAGTTCACGAAACTCGACTTACCGGCACCGGTGGCACCCGCCACCAGGAGGTGGGGCATCTTTGCGAGGTTGGCAACGACGTATCCGCCCTCCACATCCTTACCCACGCCCATGACCATGGGATGGTCGGTCCGGCGGGCGTTCTGGCTCCGGAGGACGTCTCCGAGGGAGACCGTCTCGCGGTCCGTGTTGGGGATCTCGATACCGATCGCCGACTTACCGGGGATGGGGCTCAGGATGCGTACGTCACTGGATGCGACGGCATAGGAAATGTTCTTGGACAACGCGGTAACGCGCTCGACTTTGGTCCCGGGAGACAATTCGATCTCGTACCGGGTCACGGTGGGACCACGGCTGAAGCCGGTGACTTGCGCGTCGACGTTGAACTGCGTCAGCGTGTCGGTCAGCGCGGCGACGACGGCGTCATTGGCTTCCGTACGCTCCTTGGGGATTGAGCCCGGCGTCAGGAAGTCCGAGGCAGGCAGCGTGTACGTCACGTCCCCGGCGAGTGACAACTGCTCGGTGCGTTGCGGGATCGGCGTCTGCGGCAAAGGCGCGCCGGCAGGCTTGGCGGGGACCTGCGCCACGGGCGTGGTCATGCCTGGTGTCAGAACCGGAATCGCCTCGGTCGGGTTGTCGGCGACAGGCGCCTCGCCCAGGCCCTGCGCGGCCTTGATCTTTCCGACGGCGATTTCCGCCTGCGTGGGGCGACGCACCCCCGGCGGTACGCGGGGAGCGGACGCCGCGGGAGTTTCGTCGTCGTCGACTATCGCGTGCTCGAAGGCTTCGTCCCCCACGTAGCCTTCAAGTCCGGCCTCCGGCTCCTCGTCCTTGCCAAAGAGCCGCGTGCGCTTCTTCCGCTTGGGTTTGGCCTCAGCCTCTTCGCCGTACAGGTAGCTGCGATCGTGCGCGTCCTGCGCAGTGCGGGATTCCTCCAGATCCACGCCCATGAGGTGTTCATAGGCGGAGCGGATGCGCGAGGGTATGGCACCGAAGGGGGTGGCCGTCACGATCAGCACGGACACGAACGCCAGGAGGCCGTAGATCAGGATGGGTACCACCACATGGATCGCGGCGAGGGGCGCCGCGGCCAGGAAGCCCAACATGCCCCCGGCCCGGCGCAACCCGTCAAAACCGTCGGCCACCGAGGGCTGACCGCCAATGAGGTGTGCAAGGGAAGAGCCGGCAAGGGTCATGACCAGGAAACCTATGCCAACGCGGTTATTGCCGCGACCGTCCTGCGGTTTCCGGAAAAGTCGGAAAGCGCAGACGAAGAGCATGAACGGCAGCAGCAGCGACATCCAGCCGAACGTGCCGTTGACCACGCTGTACACGACGTCAGGGAGCCAACCCGTCCAGCCCCACCAGGCGAAGGTGGCGATGGCGATACCCAGGACCAGGTTGAACAGTGCAGCGCCGTCGCGCCGGTCGCCCGGATCGAGATCGCTGACATCCGAACCGATGCGGCGGACGCCTGCGCCCACTACATGCCCGATGCCCTGCCAAACGCTGGAAAGCATGCGTACGGGCAATGGTGCTTGGGGGTCGACGGTGATCTGCTTGGTCCGTGGAGAACTGCTCCTGCCGGTCTTGGCTTGGGAGCTTTTGCTTGCAGCTCCGCCTCGGCCTGTGGTGCCGGATTTGCTGCTGGAGCTGCCTCGTGGCGTGGAGGAAGTACGGGTCGCCATAATTGCCACGCTACCCCAAGGGCGCCTGAAATCCGCGGATTTCAGGCGCCCTTCGGTTGCATGTTGCGCTTGGGGCTAGGCCTCGAGGACCACGGGAATGATCATCGGGCGGCGCCTCAGTTTGCGGTTGACCCAGGTGCCGATGACCCTTCTGACCACCTGCTGCAACTGGTGGTTGGTGTGGTCGGAGTGGCTCAGCACGGCCTCTTCCAAAGCAGCGTTGATCTTCGGAATGATCTCATCGAAAACGGAGTCGTCTTCGGCAACGCCACGGGCGTGGATCTCAGGACCCGAGACGATCTTGCCCGTGGTGCGGTTGATGACCGTGATGACGGAGATGAAGCCCTCATCACCCAGGATCCGGCGATCCTTGAGGTCCGCATCGGTAATTTCGCCCACGCTGGAACCGTCGACGTAGACGAAACCCACTTCCACTTGGCCCACAATCCTGGCCTTGTGGTCCTTGAGGTCAATGACACTGCCGTTGTCACTGAGGATGATGCCGGACGAGGGCACCCCGGACGCCTCTGCGATGTTTCCGTTGGCAATGAGGTGCCGGGTTTCGCCATGGACCGGCATCGCATTGAGCGGCTTCAGGATGTTGTAGCAGTACAGCAGCTCCCCCGCGGCTGCGTGGCCGGATACGTGGACCTTCGCGGTGCCCTTGTGGATCACGGCCGCGCCGAGCTTAAGGAGGCCGTTGATAATGCGGAACACCGCGTTTTCATTGCCCGGGATGAGGCTGGAGGCGAGGATCACCGTATCGCCGTCGCCCACCACTACCCGGTGGTCCCCGTTCGCCATGCGGGAGAGGGCGGCCATGGGTTCACCTTGGGAACCCGTGGACATGAGGACCACCCGATGGTCCGGGAGGTCATCGATGTTCTTGATGTCCACGAGGATTCCCGGCGGAACGTCGAGATACCCAAGCTTGGCGGCGATGGCCATGTTCCGCACCATGGAACGACCGACGAATGCGACATTGCGGCCATGCTTGGCAGCGGCATCAAGCACCTGCTGGACACGGTGGACATGCGAGGAGAACGATGCCACGATGATGCGCTTTTTGGCCTGCGCGAACAGGAGATCCAGGGTGGGGCCGATCTCCTTTTCCGCTGTGGTGAAACCTGGAACGTCGGCGTTGGTGGAGTCGGCCATGAAGAGGTCCACGCCCTCTTCGCCAAGTCGGGCAAAGTGCCTGAGGTCGGTAATCCTGCCGTCGAGGGGCAACTGGTCCATCTTGAAGTCACCGGTGTGCAGGACCGTACCGCCGTCGGTACGGATGAAAACCGCAAGGGCATCCGGGATTGAATGGTTGACCGCCACGAACTCGCACTCGAACGGCCCGAACTGCTCAACCTGCCCCTCGGCCACGGTGAGGGTATAGGGCTTGATGCGGTGTTCCTGCAGCTTGGCTTCCACCAGGGCAAGCGTGAGCTGCGAACCGATCAGCGGAATATCCGCCTTGAGGCGGAGCAGGTAGGGAACAGCACCGATATGGTCTTCGTGTCCGTGCGTCAACACGACGCCAACGACGTCATCCAGACGGTCCTCGATGTACGAGAAATCGGGCAGGATCAGGTCGACGCCAGGCTGGGTCTCCTCCGGAAAAAGCACGCCGCAGTCAACAACCAGCAGTTTGCCGTCGATCTCGAAGACCGCCATGTTGCGGCCAATCTCCCCCAACCCACCAAGCGGAACGATCCGCAGCGTGCCCTGGGGCAGTTTTGGCGGCGTAACCAGACCAGGAAGGGCGGTTTGGGTCATATTTTGCTTCTTTCCGGCGGATCCGGCTTAGACGTTGAAGTCCATTCCGGCTTCCGCCAAGTCCCCGCGGATGGTGTCGATCTCGGCCTGGTCCGGCTCCACGAGGGGCAAACGGACAACCGAGTTGGGCAGGACTCCCTGCCACTTGAGAATCTGCTTGGCGGCTACTGCGCCCTGGACCCGGGTCATGGTTGCACGCACCACGGGCTCCAATTCAAAGTTGATGCGCCGCGCCGTGGCGAGGTCGCTGGCGTTGACTGCGTCAATGAGTTCGCGGAAACGCCTGGTGGCCACATGCGTCGTGACGCCCACGAGGCCGGCGGCGCCCAAGGCCATCCACTGGAGGGTGAGGCCGTCGTCGCCGGAATAGAACACCAGATCGGTTTCGGCCATGACGCGTGTGGCGGCAGCGAAATCGGCCTTGGCGTCCTTCACTGCCACGATGTTCTGGTGCTTGGCCAGCGCAATCATGGTTTCCGGCGCGATGGCGATGGATGAGCGGCCGGGAATGTCATAGAGCATGACCGGCAGGTCGGTGGCGGAGGCGATCGTCTCAAAGTGGGCCCGAACGCCCGCCTGGCTGGGCTTGTTGTAGTAGGGGGTGACGATCAGGAGACCGTCAACGCCAACCTCTGCGGCGCGCTGGGAAAGGTGCACGGAGTGGGCGGTGTCATTGGTGCCGGTGCCCGCGATGATCACGGCCTTGCCACCGACGGCTTCCTTCACGGCGCGGAACATGCCGAGGTTTTCCTCGTCAGTGAGGGTGGAAGTCTCGCCCGTGGTGCCTGTGACCACGAGGCCGTCACAGCCGTCCGCCACAAGCTTCTCTGCCAGCGCCGCGGCCTGATCGTAATCGACCTTGCCATCCTCAGTGAACGGAGTGACCATGGCGGTCAGCAGGGTACCAAGTGAGGGAATGTGGGCGCGCGAGTCAGACATAGGAAAAACGTTACCCTGTCCGGCGCCCGTTACGGGAATGCGGGCCGCGTGACGGTCGTCATCCCCTGCGCCCGGGCCGTACCTCGGCCCTGGCAGGCTCGCCGGAGCAATAGTGCGCCACAGCCTGTTCCTTAAGATGCTCCGCCCATGCGACCAACCGTTGTGAGGCGCGGACATACTCGAACAACTCGAGCGGCGTCAGCGCCTCCAGATCCGTCTCTGAAAGCCGCCTCGCCAATTCGGCACCGGGGACCTGCTCACCGAGAACCACTCCCTCGCTGCGCCACTGATGGTCCTCGGGCGACTCACCCGTCACGAGCCTGCTGAAAAGGAAATCGACCACACCGGGGCTCATGGCCTTCATGGGGCCGAGGCCGTCCAAGGCTTTGGGAGCATCGTTCATGCAGTCATGCTATTCGAACATATATTCGAACACAAGGCCCCTGCCCATGAAATACTCCGTGCACAAGGCCCCCACAGCCCGCCATGAGACGATCACAATATGACTTCGTCAGAGACCGTGCCAACCAGGGACCGTCCCCGGGGAAGCAAAGTCCCTGTCCGGCTGACCGGTATCGACGCGGCACGGGGTGCTGCCCTCATCGGCATGATGGCAACGCACCTCCTGCCGACGTTCGGGCCGGCCCCTCAGTGGGCTCCCACCTGGATCGGCCTGACTTTCTCCGGCAGGTCCTCCGCCCTGTTCGCGGTCCTGGCCGGCGTCGGCCTGGCCCTGGCCACTGGCAAACAGGAACCCCTGCAGGGAGCGGATCTATGGGCCGCCCGGCGTTCAGTTGCGATGCGCGCGCTGGTGATTGCCGCCGTCGGACTCTTACTGGGCGGGCTGGAAGTCAATATCGCCATCATCCTGGTCCACTACGGGGTGTTGTTCCTTTGCATCCTGCCCTTCCTGGGTCTAAGGGCAAGGGCGCTTTTTGTCTGGGCCTCGGCGTGGGTGCCCCTGGCGCCGCAACTGGCCTATCCGGTGCGGTCCGCACTCCTCGATGCAACCCCTGCCCTGCAACTGGGCCACAACCCCAAAACAGAGGACCTCTCCGCTCCGGGGCGCCTCATGGCGGACCTTTTCTTCACGGGCTACTACCCCGTTTTTCAGTGGATCGGGTACCTGCTGATCGGGCTGGCCATAGGTCGCTTGTCCCTGGCAAAGACACGGACCCAACTTCTGCTGGCAGGTATCGGGAGTGTGGTCGCCCTCGCATCAAAAGCGGCAGGGTCCCTGGCCATGGAGTGGTTGGGCGGAAGGATGGCGCTGGAAGCCCTACCGCAAACACGCGGTTATCCCTTGGAAAGCATGCTCCAGGTCAACCTGACCGGCCTCCGGCAAACGGGATCATGGTGGTGGCTCGCCACCGCGTCCCCACATGCCGGAACAACCCTGGACCTGCTGCACACCAGCGGGACAGCGGCAGCCGCCACGGGATTGTTCCTCCTGCTGGGAAAAGCGGCGGCGCGTGCCAGGTTCAACTTTCTGGTGTTTCTCAGCGGCCCGGGAGCCATGACGCTGACACTGTATTCAGTCCATGTGTGGATCGTTGCAAGCCTCCAAGGGCAGCCACTCCCCCAAGGATGGACAGCGGAAGGAATGTTCTGGGCCCAAGCCCTGGCAGCCGTGGCCATAGGGGTCTGTTTTGCGCTGCTGCGACGCCGGGGGCCACTGGAGTGGTTTGCACACCAGGCAGCCCGACTGGGTAGCTACCGCCCGGCAGCAGTTGGCTGACCGCGGAACAACTTCACGGCATCGCGCATGGAGGCACGGGCGCGCTTCCGGTCTCCGGATGCGTCGTAGGCGCAGCTCAACCGGAACCATGAGCGCCAGTCCCCGGGCGCAGCCTCCGCCTCAGCCCTGTACTTCTCGAACTCGGCGTCCGCTGCAGCGCGGACAATCCTGCCACCGGGTGTGCGGGGAAGATTGTCTACGGGCAGGCCGCCCTCGGCTTCGAGGACTTTTGCCATCTGCTCGGTGCGCGCACCAAAAAGCAGCTCACGGATCAACGCCCAGGCACCAACCACGGGCAACACCAGATATGCGGCGCCAATGCCCTTTGCCACCAGGTTGGGGTCGCCCAACAGAAGCACCGAGCGCTGCAGCGAAACAACCAGGTACAGCACCAGCAGCAGCGTGATGGCGGCAACCCAGATCTTGGTCCGGTTCTTCTTGAAGGCCTGCCAGAGATTTCCCATGATGCTAAAGCCCCAAATCCAGGTAGCCGTCCAGGCCCACGGTGAGCCCCGGGTGGGCAGCAACCTTGCGCAGGCCCAGAAGGACGCCGGGCATAAAGGAAGCACGGTCAAAGGAGTCGTGGCGCAGCGTCAATTGCTCGCCGGGACCACCGAACAGTACCTCCTGGTGGGCCACCAGGCCGCGGAGGCGCACGCTGTGGACGCGGACGCCCTCCACATCGCAGCCACGGGCGCCCTCCAAGGCCGTCTCGGTTGCGTCAGGGCTGGCGGGCACACCGGCTGCTGCCCGTGCCTCGGCAATCAACTGCGCGGTGCGTACAGCGGTGCCGGAGGGTGCGTCCACCTTGTTTGGGTGGTGTAATTCGATAATCTCCACGGATTCGAAGTACTGGGAGGCCTTGGCAGCGAACGCCGAAGCCAGCACGGAGCCAAGGGCAAAATTCGGCGCAATCAGGACGCCGGTGTCCGGCTTTTGCGCCAGCAGTTCCCTCAGCGAATCGAGCCGCTGGGCGTCCCAACCGGTTGTTCCCACAACTGCATGAATTCCGTGCTCCACAGCGAACCGGACATTGGTTTCCGTGGTGTCGGGAACCGTCAGGTCCACAATGTACCGTGCGCCTGCATCCAGCAGTGTCTCGAGGGAATCGCCGCGACCGAGGGCGGCAACGAGCTTCATGTCTTCGGCTGCTTCAACAGCCTTTACGGCTTCAATTCCCATGCGCCCGTGGGCGCCCAGCACTGCTACGGCAAGTTGTTCGGTCATGCCGTTAAGCCTACCGTCGGGGCGGCCGGCAACAGGAACCGTTACTCCCCGGCCCCGACCCACTCAACGGTGCCGTCGCTGAAGAACTGCTCCTTCCAGATGGGCACCTCGGCTTTGATCCGGTCCACGAGTTCCGAACAGACCGCGAAGGCCTGGCCGCGATGCGCGGCAGCCACGGCACAGACGAGGGCCGGGTCGCCGACTTCAAGCATCCCGACCCTGTGGGCGGCCCAAATCCGCACCGGCTGCGTGGCCTCACCGGAGTGCTCGGCCACCAGCTTGGCCACGACGTCGGACATGACACCGTGCGCGGTGGGGTGGGCACTGTAGCTCAAGCGGTCCACTGCCTTGCCGCCGTCGTGGTTCCGCACGACGCCGCTGAAGCTGACCACCGCGCCGGAGGTATCCGAGTCGACAGCCGCGATGGCCTGGTCAACGGAAATGGGCTCTGCGCTGAGCACGGCGCTGACAACTTCGAAGTCTGTTTCAGTGACCATGGTTTCCTTCCAATTGTTCGCAAAGGTGCCCGATCACCGGGTCCAGGACGGCCAGGCCATCCATGACTCCCTTGGGTGAACCGGGCAGGTTGATGATGAATGTCTTTCCGGCCGCACCCGCGTGGCCACGGCTCAACATGGCCATGGGCGTTTTGGCGGCACCGGCCCTGCGGATCCCCTCCATGATGCCCGGTATCTCGCGGTCGAGCAGGGGCAGCGTCATCTCGGGGGTGCGGTCGTCCGGACTCAGTCCGGTTCCGCCGCTGGTGATGACGACGGCGGGCTGCTGCGTCAGGAGCGCCCGCAAAGCCGCTCCCACGGGTTCGCCGTCCGGAACCACCATCGTGGGGAAGGGTTCGAAGCCGTGTTCCGTCAGCCAGTCCAGGATCACCGGTCCCGTCTCATCGGGGTAGGCTCCTGCGGCCGCCCTGGTGGATGCGATGACGACTCCGGCCTTCCGGGAGTGTGTGTTTGGCTCGCAGGCACTCATGCGGGTGCACCGTCCGGCGTTTCAGCAGACGGGCCGTTGATGCTCCAGTCACCGCTTTTTCCGCCGCTTTTGGCCAGGACGTGGATGTCCGTGATGACCGCGTGTTTGTCCACTGCCTTGATCATGTCGTAAACGCTGAGGGCTGCCACTGAGGCGGCGGTCAGGGCTTCCATCTCAACGCCGGTCACTCCGCGGGTCTTGACCGTGGCCCGGATGTCGACGAAGTCCGTTCCGAGTTCGAAGTCCACTGTGACCTTGGAAATCGGGAGCGGATGGCAGAGCGGCACCAGCTCGGGAGTCTTCTTGGCCGCCATGATGCCGGCTACCCGGGCCACTGCGAGCGCGTCGCCTTTGGGCAGCTCGCCCGCGCCGAGGAGCGCCAATACGTGGGCGGTACTGCGGACGGTGGCGGCAGCAGTGGCTTCGCGGGTGGTCACTGCCTTGCCGGACACGTCCACCATCTGGGCGGTCCCGTCCTGGCGCAGGTGGGTTAGGACGCCCGGTTCGTTGGAAGGTTGGTTCACAGTACCCATACTTCCACTTCGGCGCCCTCGGGGAGTTCCGTGACGTGGGCGGGGATCTGGACCAAGGCATTCGAGCGCGCGAGCGCATGGACCAGGTGTGAGCCGGGACCGCCTTCCATTCGCAAGACCTCGCCGGAAAGACTGCCCCGCCGTACCTGGTGCTTGCCCTCGGGGGATGTCAAAGGCGCGGCAAGGCGGGCGCGCGTCGCCGGCCTGGGCAGGGGCGTCCCAAGGACTGCGGACAATGCCGGACGAAGGAACATTTCGAAGGACACCAGGCAACTGACCGGGTTGCCGGGGAAGCCAAGGAAGGGGACGCCCTGGAAACGGCCGATCCCTTGCGGTCCCCCGGGCTGCATGGCCACCGGGATGAAGTCGGCTTCCTCGCCCTCCATGGCCTGCCGGACCACTTCGTAGGCGCCTTTGCTTACCCCGCCCGTGGTGACGATCAGGTCCACCGCCTCGGCTGTGGAACCGGCGTGGGGGACGTACTCCTGCAGGGTACGGCGGAGGGCTGCGGGATCGTCGTCGGAGATGCCTGTCCGGACAACGTCCAGTCCCGCTTGCCGCATCGAGGCCTCCAATAGGGTCCCGTTGGAGTCATAGATCTTGCCCGCAGCCAGCTCCGCCCCGGGCTCCACCACTTCATCGCCGGTGGTCACCAGGAGGACCCGCAGCGGTTTGCGAACCTTCACCGAGGACAAGCCGAATGCCGCGAGCAAGCCGAGCTGGGCCGGCCCCAGGTACGTACCTGCCGTGAGTGCCGGGTGGCCCTCGGCGATGTCGCTTCCCGCGTCCCGGACGAACGTTCCCGGGCTCACCGCCGGCAGCCGGACAGTGGTGTCCGGGGCATCCGGAGCCGGAAAGGTGGAAGGGAGCGCCTTTTCGATGGGCACCACGGCGTCGGCGCCGTCGGGAATCATGGCCCCGGTCATGATGGGAACCGCAAAACCCCGTTCGAGGGGTTGCGGCTGCGCTCCTGCCGGCACCGGCGGCGCCACGCTCAGTTGCGCACCGCCGTCGGGAATGTCCGCCGAGTTGACGGCGAAACCGTCCATTTGGGAATTGGCGAACGGAGGCAGGGACAGCGGAGCGTGCAGGTCCATTGCGAGCGCCCTGCCAAGGGCCGCCATCAGCGGCACGTCCTCGGTGCCTTTGGCGGCCACTTGGCGGGTCAACAGCTCCACCACGGCGCCACGGTGGGCGGCAACAGATCTGGGCATGCTGGTCCTCCTATGTAGTCGGGCATGGCGTCCGCCGAAATTGCGGACCTACCCAGAGTAGGGCTTTACGACACTTTGACGCTGATGGTGTGGTAACCGGTGGCACCGTCCGGCGCCACCGGTGCCCTGTCCTCGGTCTGGGGGCGGCCGCTGGAATCAGTAGCCCGCACCTGCACCTCATGGTCGCCGGCTGCGAGGTCAACCGTGTGTTGCCACTGGTACCAAGTGTCGTTGGATATGCCTGCCGCCAAGGTGGCCTCCTGCCAGCTGCCCCTGTCAACGCGGAGCTCCACCCGGGAGACGCCCCGGTGTTGGGCCCAGGCAACGCCGCCAAACTGTACCTTGCCTGCTTTGACCGTCCGGCCGTTGCGGGGCACATCGATCCTGGACTGCGTCTTGATGGGTCCGTGGTCGCTCCAGCCCCGGGTTGACCAGTAGGCTTTCTGGTCGGCGAAGCGGGTCACTTTCAGTTCCGTGAGCCACTTGGTTGCGGAGACGAATCCGTAGAGACCGGGAACAATCATGCGGACCGGGAATCCATGTTCCAGGGGCAACGGTTCCCCGTTCATGCCGACCGCGAGCAAGGCATCCCGGTCATCGGTCAAGGTTTCAAGCGGCGTACTCGCCGTCCAGCCGTCGTTGCTCGTGGACAGCACCATGTCCGCCCCGGCTTTCGGACCTGCCATGGCGAGGAGTTCCCTGACCGGCCAGCCGAGCCAGAGGGCGTTTCCGATCAGGTCTCCCCCGACTTCGTTGGACACGCAGGCGATGGTGATGTGCCGCGCCGTCATGGGTTTGGCCAGGAGCGTGGCGAAGTCCAGTTCGACTTCCCGCTCAACCAGTCCCGTTACGCGGAGCTTCCACGACGGCGGATCGATGGCAGGTACGGTCAACGCTGTATCGATGCGGTAGAAGTCTGCGTTTGGAGTCACCAAGGGACTGATCCCGTCAATCGGCAGGGACGCGCCGGACGGGATGGCCTGGGCAGGGGCTGCCGGGGCGGGCAGGGTCAGGGAACCGCGAAAACCTGAGGCGACGGCGGTGGCGCGTGTCAGTACGGCGGTGACGGTTCCTGCCACCGCCGCCGCAATGGAGGACACCGCCAAGGCGTTCATGAAGCTTCGCCGTGCGAGCGGCGCCGGTTCAGCCGGACCCACTGCATCTGGTGGAGTTGGCTGCGCTGGATCGGACGGACCCCAGGCCTGCAGGCGGCGCACCAATGCACGCAGCAGCAGCATGGTTACCACCACGGCGACGATCGGCGCAAAGCCTGCCTGCGGTGTCGACTGGGCGCGCGTCAGCACCGCGGTCAGCCCCGCAACGCCTGCCAGGCCCGCAAGTACCAGCCCCCACCCTTTTCGCCGGTGTTCCACTACCCCTGCGATGGCCGCAAGGATGGCGGCGACCAGAATGATCGAGGCCACCAGCACGATTTTGTCCGAGGTGCCGAAGAGTTGGATCACCACTTCCTTGACTCCGGGCGGGACAGCGTCAATGACCGCTCCTCCCAAGGCCGTCACGGGCGAGACGAGCGGGCTCAAGAAGCCTGCCGTCAGTTCCCCGGCGGCGATTCCCGTACCGCCTGCGACGACGCCGGCGAGCGCTGCCCACCATCGGACCCTGTTCATGACGTCCCTCCCATGGGGTGGCCCCCTGAAGCACCCCTGCCTGCCGGGAGCGAGAGCGTGAACTTGCAGCCGCCGTCGACGTTTTCCACGTTCACCGCTCCCCCGTGCGCCTTGACGATGCCGGCAACCATGCTGAGCCCGATTCCGGCCCCGCTGTACTTGCCTTGGAAGTCATCCGCGCTCCCCCGCGACTGGTCCTTCTGCCAGCCCGTCTCGAACAGATGCGGAAGGTCGACGTCGGGAATTCCGCCGCAACGGTCCTGGACCGCCACCACGGCGTGGCCATCGTTGCGTCCCACGGTGACGCGCACATCAGTGTCCGGTTTGCTGTACAAAATGGCGTTGAGCAGTACATTGCGGACAGCCCGCGCAACGCTGGGCCCGTCGGCGACGGCCATGCTTTCGCGGTCGCCGCCGCCGTCGAGGGTGATGCCGCGTTGGCCAGCAAGGGGCGCGAGGTCGGACAACGCATCACTGACGAGGTCATAAAGGTCCAGGGGCTCCGCGCGGAGTTGCAGCGAGCCAGCCTGGATTTTGGAGAGTTCCAAAAGGTCGTTGACCATGGCTGTCATCTGCTCGGTCTGTCCAATGATCTTGCGGTAGTACCCCGGCACGTCCGACGCCATGCCGTCTTCCAGGGCCTCCGCCATGGCCCGCATGCTGGCAAGGGGCGTACGAAGGTCGTGCGAGATCCACGAAACAAGCTCCCGACGGGCCGTTTCGATGGCTGCTTCCCGTTCCCGGGATCTGGCAAGGTTCCAACTGCTGGCTTCCAGTTCCTGGGCCAGCGCGGCCAGTTCCGACGTCATCGCCGGAGCCGGTTTCAGGCCCTCATTGCGGCGTTCCAGTGTTTCGCCCCGGCCGATCCGCTTGGCTGCGTCCACCAGCTGTGCAGCGTTTTTCGACACACCGGCACCGAGCATCAGGGACAACGCGACAGCGACCGCCGAGGCCACGGCGAGGATGTACCACATGACCTCAAGGTCCCTTGCTGAGATGAACATGGCGTTGAAGGCACTGACCATTCCCGCCACCAGGACTGCAACGGTGGCCACTACCACCAAGCAAATCTGCGCCAGGACGGACGCGCGGCGGAGCGCTCGGAGCAGCACCAGGGTGCAGGTGCCGATGAGGACGGCCCACAGGAGTACCCAGGCAAGGATGGTTGCCAGTTCATTGCCTTGCATGGGCATCCCCCGAATCGAACCTGTATCCCACGCCCCAGACCGTTTTCAGCAGTTCGGGCCTGGTGGGATTGTCCTCGATCTTTTCCCGGAGCCGGCGCACATGGACCGTCACGGTGGAGAGGTCGCCAAAGTCCCAGCCCCACACAGCCTTGATGAGTTCCTCCCGGCTGAAGACCTGGTTCGGCCTGCGCAAGAGGAACGCCAGGAGGTCGAACTCACGCACCGTCAGCGACAGCGGTGATCCGTGGTGGGTGACGGTCCTTGAAGCCGGGTCCAGCACGAACCCGGAGACCTCCACGGTGGGCTCCGGCGTGAACTCCTTGACGCTGCGCCGCAGGACCGACTTCACCCTCAGCACCAGTTCGCGCGGGGAGAAAGGCTTGGTGACATAGTCGTCCGCCCCGACTTCCAGGCCCAGAATGCGGTCGTCCTCTGTCCCCAGGGCCGTGAGCATGATCACTGGAACGGTCATGCTTTGCCGCAGCCTGCGGCAAACTTCCACGCCGTCCAGGCCCGGGAGCATGCGGTCCAACAGCACGAGGTCCGGCTGCCGTGATGCGGCCAGTTTGAGTGCGCTGAAACCGTCTCCGGCGATGTCCACCTGGAACCCGGCTTTGAGGAGATAATCCCGCACCACTCCGGCGATCGTCTGTTCATCCTCCACCAGGAGGATCCTCCGGTTGCCGGGCTCCGATGTTGCCGCTTGTGTGCTCACATTTTCAGCATAGGTTGGCACTGGAGACGCGGCACCCGCCAAGGGTCCTGTGGCCCCAAGCGTCTCCATTCCGTAAGAACTCTGCCGGGGTCATATCCGGGGGCAAGGTCCGAACCGTGGGACGGGAAAGCGCCGGTGTCACAGATCACGCCGGTGTGACGTAGCCTTAATATATGAGTGTTCAGCTAGGCATGCCGGCGCTTCCTTCCGGAAGCGAAACCGGGACGGGCGCAGTTCCGCCACCGCGTCCGGCCGGCACGCCCGCCGGGCTCCTGGACCGGTACGGCCGACGCGCCACGGACATGCGCCTCTCGCTGACCGACAAGTGCAACCTCCGGTGCACTTACTGCATGCCGGCCGAAGGACTCGAGTGGCTGGCCAAGCAGGCCGTCATGACCAAGGACGAGATAGTCCGCATTGTGCGCATCGGAGTGGACGCCCTTGGAGTCCGGGAACTCCGGCTCACCGGCGGCGAGCCCTTGGTCCGTGCCGATCTGGTCGACATCATCGCCGCCCTTCGCAGCGCCCACCCCGACCTGCCCATCTCCATGACCACCAATGCTGTTGGACTGGACAAGAAGGCCACAGCGCTGAAGGCGGCGGGGTTGAGTCGCATCAATGTGTCCCTGGACTCCCTGCACGAGGAAACCTTCACCAAGCTCACCCGCCGGCCTTTCCTGGACCGTGTCCTCGCCGGAGTGGACGCCGCTTGGGCCGCCGGACTGGGCCCGGTCAAGCTCAATGCCGTGCTGATGCGTGGAATCAACGACTCCGAGTCCCCCGACCTCCTGGCCTGGGCCTTGGACCGTGGCTATGAACTGCGCTTTATCGAACAGATGCCCCTCGATGCCGACCACGGCTGGACCCGGCGCAACATGATTACTGCGGCCGAGATCCGCGAACTCCTGTCCGAAAGGTTCGCCCTGACCCCCGATCCGCGCGAACGTGACGGCGCGCCCGCCGAACGTTTTGAAGTACGACGCCGGGAGGCAGCTTCCGGTGGTGGCTCGGGCCCCGTGCTGGGCACGGTGGGGATTATCGCGTCCGTCACCGAACCCTTCTGCTCGGACTGCAGGCGTACCCGCATCACTGCCGAAGGCAAGATCATGAGCTGCCTCTTCTCGCACGAGGAATTCGATCTCCTGGGCCTGCTTCGCGAGGGTGCCACGGATGAACAGCTTGCAGAACGATGGCAGGACGCCATGTGGGTCAAGCCCAAGGCCCACGGCATGGACCACACCGGTCTGGGTGCACCCGACTTTGTGCAGCCGGACCGCAGCATGAGCGCTATCGGAGGCTGAAACCTTGCTTATCCGTTACTTCGCTGCCGCGCGCGCCGCCGCGGGAGTGGAAGAAGAACACCACACCCTGGCGGAAGGCACCAGCCTGGAGGCTTTGCTGGAAGCTGCCCTCGCCGTCGAGCGTCCGCAGCCGCCGGAGGGCACGCCGGCGCTGGCCAGGATTGTGGCCCGGAGCAGTTTCCTGCGGAACGAGGTCGCCGTGCGCGACCATTCGATTCCCCTTGGCGCCAATGACGTCATCGACGTCCTTCCGCCCTTTGCAGGCGGCTGATGCTCAGTTTTTCCTGAACACGCTCCTCAGCAGCGGACTGAATGCGGGCTTCCCCTCGAGCCGTAGTTCCGCCGTGTGCACCAGGACACCGCCTTCCAACGTGAAGCTGTGGCGGACCGTGCCATCGTGGGTCCGCCGTTCGAAACTTAGTGTCCCTTCGCTCCAGTGCCCGCGCACAGGTGCCGGTGGCGTCTGTCCGATGCTGTCCACGTAATACCAAAACGTGCCGCCGTGGGCGGCGTCCACCGTAAACATGCCGTGGCCTTCAAGGTGCGCTCCGTCGGATTCCCGATGGTGATAGCTCTGGACGACGGCGTGGCCGCCGGCAACCACGGTGAATGTCACCTCCGCCTCGGCCGTGCGGGCAGGACCCCACGGCGAAGAAGCGATTTCAGTGAATCCGCGCCAGCGCCCAAGGAACGGCCGCAACACCTCGGCCGCCGGCCCCGCGGCAGGCTGGTCCATGAGCGCCTCCGGAGGGTAAAGGACAGGGCAGCATGATCGTGAAATCATGCTGCCCTGCTGACAGCTTCCAGTCCAGAGGTTTGGACAGCTACGCCTTGAGCCCGAAGGTTTCGTCCTCTTCGAACGGCCCAACAACAGTGATGGTTCGCGGCGCTGCCGCCAACTCCCGCGCCAGCTCCTGCACGTCTTCCACTGTGACAGCCTTGATCCTTGCCAGGGTCTCGTCAATGTCCTGGAATTCGCCGGAGACCAGCTCGGCCCGGCCCAGTCGGGACATGCGGGAACCCGTGTCTTCAAGGGCAAGGACTATTCCGCCGCTCAGCTGGCCAACGGCCTTCCGCAGCTCCTCAGCGGTGATGCCTTCCGCAGCCAGCTTGTCCAACTCCACGCCCAGCAGTTCCAAGACCTGGCGGACCTTGGACGGGGTGCAGCCGGCATACATGCCGAAGTATCCGGCATCGGCGTAGGCCGCGGTGAACGAGTAGGTGGAGTAGACCAGACCACGCTTCTCCCGGATCTCCTGGAAGAGCCTGGAAGACATTCCACCACCCAGGACCGCGTTCAAGACGCTCATCACGAAGCGGCGGTCGTCCGTGGCAACGATGGTGGGGCATCCCATGATGATGTTCGCCTGCTCCACGGGGCGCTTGACCACATGCAGTCCGGCGGTGCCGGTGATGATGGCCCTTTCGGATGGTCGCCGGTCCACAGGGGCTGCATCCGGGTGGAGCTTCCAGCCGGCTGCTTCCAGTGCGTTCTGCACGAGCTCGCAGACGACGTCGTGGTCCAGCCCGCCGGCGGCGGTGATGACCAATTCCTCGGGACGGTAGTAGCGCTGGTAGTGCTCCCACACGGAATCACGGGCAACAGCCTTAATGGCGTCCGGGGTACCGCCGATGGGACGCGCCAGCGGGTGGCTGCCAAGCACCGCCTGGACGAACTTCTCGTGGGCCACATCGGTGGGGTCATCGCTGTCCATGGCGATTTCCTCCAGGATCACGTCACGCTCCTGCTCCAGCTCTGCCGGATCCAGCACGGCGCCCGTGATCATGTCAGCTATGACGTCGATGGCCATGGGGAGGTCAGTGTCCAGGACACGGGCAAAGTAGCAGGTGCTCTCCTTGGCCGTGGCTGCGTTCGATTCCCCGCCCACCTCGTCAAAGGCGGAGGCGATCTCAAGAGCGGTCCGGCGCTTGGTTCCTTTGAAAAGGAGGTGCTCAAGGAAATGCGTGGAGCCGTGCTGGCCCTCGGCCTCATCCCGTGAACCAACTGCCACCCAGAAGCCGATCGTGGCCGAACGCTGACCGGGCATCGCCTCAGTGAGGACACGCACGCCACCGGGCAGCACCGAACGCCGCACAACGGAGCCTCCCTCGGCACCATGGATCAATTCGCCACCGGGGAGCGTCTGCTGCAACGGCAAGGGTACGACAGTCATTCAAACCTTTCAGATAAGCCGGAAGGGCCGGCGGACCATACAGCCCACCGGCCCCTTCAGGGTACTGCTTGCAGACTACTCTGCGGATGCCTCGGCAACTTCGGCGGAAGCGTCCTCGGAAGCGCCTTCTTCCTCGGCAACAACCGGGGAGAGGGAGAGCTTGCCGCGGTCGTCGATCTTGGTGATCTCCACCTGGACCTTCTGGCCGACCGAAACAACATCGTCCACGTTGTCCACGCGCTTGCCGTTGGCCAGCTTGCGGAGCTCGGAGATGTGCAGGAGGCCGTCCTTGCCCGGGGTAAGGGAGACGAACGCACCGAACGTGGTGGTCTTGACCACGGTGCCCAGGTAGCGCTCGCCAACTTCGGGAACCTGCGGGTTGGCGATGGCATTGATCGCGGAACGTGCGGCGTCGGCCGACGGACCGTTGGTGGCGCCGATGTAGACCGTGCCGTCGTCCTCGATGGAGATATCGGCGCCGGTGTCTTCCTGGATCTGGTTGATCATCTTGCCCTTGGGGCCAATTACCTCGCCGATCTTGTCCACGGGGATCTTGACGGCGATAACGCGCGGGGCGAACTCGGAGAGCTCGTCCGGAGTGTCGATCGCCGCGTTGATGACCTCGAGGATGTGCAGGCGTGCTTCGCGGGCCTGCTTCAGTGCTGCCGCCAGGACAGACGCGGGGATACCGTCGAGCTTGGTGTCCAACTGGATGGCTGTGACGAACTCGGACGTACCGGCAACCTTGAAGTCCATGTCGCCGAATGCGTCTTCGGCACCGAGGATGTCCGTCAGGGCCGCGTAGCGGGTCTGACCGTCAACCTGGTCGGAGACGAGGCCCATGGCGATACCCGCAACAGGTGCCTTCAGCGGCACACCTGCGTTGAGCATGGAGAGCGTCGAAGCGCACACGGAGCCCATGGAGGTGGAGCCGTTGGAGCCCAGTGCTTCGGACACCTGGCGGATGGCGTACGGGAATTCCTCGCGGCTGGGCAGAACCGGCACGAGTGCACGCTCGGCGAGGGCACCGTGGCCGATTTCACGGCGCTTCGGGGAACCGACGCGTCCCGTCTCACCGGTGGAGTACGGCGGGAAGTTGTAGTTGTGCATGTAGCGCTTGCGCGTAACAGGCGAGAGGGAATCGATCTGCTGTTCCATCTTGAGCATGTTCAGCGTGGTGACACCCATGATCTGGGTCTCGCCGCGCTCGAAGATGGCGGAACCGTGAACGCGGGGAAGAACCTCGACCTCTGCGGTGAGCTGGCGAATGTCCGTCAGGCCACGGCCGTCGATGCGGATCTGGTCCTTGAGAATGCGCTGGCGGACCACGTGCTTGGTGACCGAACGGAAGGCGGCGGAGAGTTCCTTCTCGCGGCCTTCGAAGTCACCTGCGAGGGCACCAAGGACCTCGTCCTTGAGTGCGTCGGACGCGTTGTCGCGTTCCTGCTTGTCAGCGATCTGGAAGACGGCGGCGAGCTTGTCGGCTGCGGCTGCCTCCACTGCGGCGTAGGCGTCATCCTGGTAATCCAGGAACACGGGGAATTCGACCGTCGGCTTGGCGGCGCGGGCGGCGAGGTCGGCCTGGGCTTCGCACAGTGCCTTGATGAACGGCTTTGCAGCCTCGAGGCCCTCGGAGACAACCTCTTCGGTGGGGGCTGTTGCGCCCTGTTCCTTGATGAGGTTCCAGGAGTTGTCGGTTGCTTCTGCCTCAACCATCATGATGGCGACGTCGTCGCCTGCGATGCGGCCCGCCACCACCATGTTGAAGACGGCGTTTTCAAGCTGGGAGTGCTTCGGGAAAGCCACCCACTGGGAGCCCTGCTCGTCGGCGATGAGTGCGACGCGGACGCCACCGATCGGGCCCGAGAAAGGCAAACCGGAAAGCTGGGTGGACATGGAAGAAGCGTTGATGGCAACGACGTCGTACAGCTCATCCGGGTTGATGGCCAGTACGGTAACCACGATCTGGACTTCGTTGCGCAGGCCCTTGACGAAGGCCGGACGCAGCGGGCGGTCCATGAGGCGGCAAGCCAGGATGGCTTCGGTGGAAGGACGGCCTTCACGGCGGAAGAACGAACCCGGGATGCGGCCGGCAGCGTACATGCGCTCTTCGACGTCGACCGTCAGCGGGAAGAAGTCGAAACCTTCGCGCGGCTGCTTGCCCGCGGTGGTTGCCGAAAGCAAGGCGGTGTCGTCGTCGATGTAAACCATCGACGCGCCGGCGGCCTGCTTGGCGAGGCGGCCGGTTTCGAAGCGGATAACGCGCTTGCCGAAGCGGCCGTTATCGATGATGGCTTCGGAGAACTGGATTTCGGGACCCTCCATGAGAGTCACCTCCGTTTCTGTTGGCGGAAGTCCGCCGCATCAACCCAGGCCCCTTCTTTATTACTGGCCTGTACGACACCCGGTCATCGATCGAGATCCACGGGCTGCATCAATTCCGATGCCCATCCCGGGAATCACTACCGAGGACCGCGAATGCGCGATGCGGTTGATTCCTGTGTTTAGTTGTTGGTGAAGAAGGCGGCCCGTTCCGCGAGGGACCGGGCCGCCCCAAAAGGCAGACTAGCGGCGCAGGCCGAGGCGCTCGATGAGCGAACGGTAGCGGGCGATGTCGGTGTCCTTCAGGTAGGAAAGCATGCGCTTGCGGCGACCAACCAGTGCGAGGAGACCGCGCTGGGTGTGGAAGTCGTGCTTGTGCTCCTTCATGTGCTCAGTCAGATCCTTGATCCGCTGGGTCAGGACTGCAACCTGGACCTCGGGCGAACCGGTGTCGCCTTCAGAGGTTGCGTATTCCTTGATGATGGACTGCTTTACAGCGGCGTCAAGTGCCACGTGAACTCCTAGAGTTGTGCCGTGCTTCCCGATGCAGCGCTTCGCTGCCGGGTTGCCTTTGGTGCGTCGCCGCACACAAAAACAGGTCCAGCTGCCACGGACTGCGGCCGGAACCATTCATCAGTTTACCGGGAGGCCGGCAGTGTTGTCGAAAAGCGCTAGTCCCGGGCTAGAAGCTCGTGGGCTTGGGCGACGTCTAGGTTCATCTGCTCTACCAGGGCTTCGGGGCCCCGATAGGCCACCATGCCCCGCAGCCGCTGGGTAAATTCCACCGCAACAGTCTGCCCGTAGAGGTCGAAGTCCTCCACCTTTTCCCGGGGACGGTCAATGACGTGGGCTTCCACCTGCCTGCTGACACCGTCGAAGGTCGGGTTGGAACCGACGGAGATGGCAGCCGGCCATCGTGTGCCGTTCTGGTCGATCAACCAGCCTGCGTAGATGCCGTCGGCGGGAACATATCCGGTGGAATCGTGGGCGAGGTTCGCGGTGGGGAAACCGAGGTCGCGGCCACGTGCTGCACCGTGAACCACTTCGCCGCGCATGCGGTGGGGACGCCCCAGGATAGCGGCAGCCGTGGCCACGTCACCTTCAGACAAGGCTTCGCGCACCCAGGTCGAGGAACAGCGGCGGTCGGTATCGCCGTCGTCGTGAACCGGGAATCCTCCGGCCCCGTATTCGTTGACCACCTGGACGCTGAAGCCCAGCTGCTCCCCCAGTTCCCGCATGGTGTCGACGTCTCCCACGTTGCCGGCCCCGAAACGGAGATCGTGCCCTACCACTACGTGGGCGGCGTGGAGACTCTCCACGAGAATGCCGTTGACGAACTCGTACGGCGTCATGGCGGCAAGGTCCAGGGTGTACTTCATGACCAGCACCGCGTCGACGCCTGCCGAGCCAAGGGCATCAAGCTTGTCCTGGAGGCCCATGATGAGTTCGGGCGCGGATCCGGGCCGGTGCACCTGGGCGGGGTGCGGATCAAAGGTGACCGCCACAGCGGGGATACCGTGCCGCCTGGCGGTCTGCGTCAACTGCGCAAGAACATGCTGGTGGCCCCGATGGACGCCGTCAAAGTTCCCGATGGTAACGACTGTTGGGCCGAAGTCCCCGGGGACTTCGGTGGGATCGTTCCAAGTGTGGACCATCAACCTCGCCTTTTACTGCTGATTCACGTTGCATCCGGCAACCATCCGGCGCCGGAACATTCTAAGGTTACCCGCATTGCCCGGCTGGTTCGGGATGGAAGAGGTTCAGGACGGCCTGCGGCGGTTTAGCCACAGCAGCCCCAGCACAGGCAATACCAACGGGACAAAACCATAGCCGCGGCCGAACAGGGACCAGACTGTGTCATGCGGGAAAGCCACGGGATCGAAGAGGCTGACCGCTCCCACCACAAGGACACCGATCAGTTCCACGAGCACCGCAGCCAAGGAAACCTTGAACCACGTCCTGCCCGGCTTGGCCAGTGAAATCGTCGCCACGATGTAGACGACTGCCGCAAAGGCAGACAGTATGTGCGCCAGCGGAGCTTCGGAAAACTTGGTGGCGATCTGGTACCCGGCCCGGGCCGTGGCGGAGAGCGCAAAAACGGCATAGACCGCAATCAGGAGGCGTCCGGGACCCGTATTGCGGGTGTCCTTTTGCTTGGCCCCGGTTGAGTTGGTCTCGGTTCCAGTCACGTTGTGTTCTTCTTTCACATCAGTACCAAATCTGGTTCATGCGTGCCGCCATGACCAAAGCGGTGACGCCCACGGCGGCGAGGACAAAGTTGCTCCACCGGGTGCGTTCAAGGATGGACCAATACACGGCGCCCAGCGGAATCATGAGTGCGGTGACGATGTACCCCCAGAACTCCCAGGGTTCGCCCGCCATCTGCTCCCCCAGGGCTACCCGGACGATCGAGCCGACGAGGTACACCAGCAGGGCCACCTCGACGGCCAGCACGGAAAAGATGGTGACGTCGTTGGGTGCCTTCTTCATCAGGCCTGCCACGGCGCAGGTGATGGTGGAGACCAGCCCGACGATCAGGATGGAGTAGAAGTAGCCGTCCATGCTTAGTTGCCCGACTCCGTTCCCGCGCCCGAACCCGGACCTGTCCCCGAACCCGGTCCTGTGCCCGGTGCAAAGACCAGGACGGGTTTGGCGAAACTGCCGGCATCGGCCAGAAGCGCTACGAGCTCGCCCGACGGCGCGAAGGCTGCAGCGGGATTCTCCGCCGTGGCAGCTTCCGGTGTTCCGGCTCCCGGTCCCGGGGCGATTCGGCGTCCGAAGGAGATCTCGGTGGTCTCCTCCTCGGTCAGGTCCCGGTTGGGCATCAAGGCCCGGGCAGCAAGGGACATCTCCAGCACATCGAGTTGCTCGGCGAGTTGATCGAGGGTCCGCGCCTGCTCGATGCCGTACGGACCTACCTGCGTGCGGCGAAGCGCGGTGAGATGCCCGCCCACGCCCAGTGCGTTCCCGAGGTCGCGGGCAAGGGCGCGGATGTAGGTGCCCGAGGAGCATTCCACGGTGACGTCGACGTCAACCACCCTGCCGGCGTCGACCCTTTCAATACCGTGGACCTCAAAACGGTGGATGGTCACGGGACGGGCGGCGAGCTTGACTTCCTCGCCGGAGCGGACGCGGGCGTAGGAACGTTCGCCGTTGACCTTGATGGCGCTGACGCTGCTGGGGACCTGCTGGATGGGGCCGGTTAAAGCCGCTACCCCGGCGTGGATCGCCTCATCGGTGATCCCGGCTGCGCTGTGGGCCCCGGTCACCTCGCCCTCGGCGTCATCGGTGATGGTGGCTTCGCCAAGCCGGATGGTGGCGGTATAGGTCTTGGAGGTGCCCACGATGTAGGTCAAAAGGCGGGTTGCCTTGTTGATGCCGATGACCAGGACACCCGTGGCCATGGGATCGAGCGTGCCTGCGTGGCCCACTTTCCGGGTACCAGCCAGCCGCCGCATCCGTCCAACCACATCATGGCTGGTCCATCCCTGCGGTTTGTCAACGATTACCAGTCCAGAAAGCACGCTGACCAGTATATCGGTGGCTAGGATGGCTCCCATGCCTGAGCTTGCCCAGCACGTCCGCGACGTCCCCGTAAACCAGATCCGCGAAATAACCGAGGCCGCCTGGTCCACGCCCGGCGCGATTGTCCTGAGCATCGGAGAACCCGGCTTTCCCCTGTCCCGCCACGTGCTGGATGCCGGCATCGCTTGCCTGGACCGAGACGAGACAAATTACACTCCGAACGCCGGTATCCCCGCCCTGCGCGAAGCGTTCGCCGCCCGCTTCCGGGCCCAGCAGCACGTGGAGGTCGGGGCGGAACGGGTGTACGTTGTGGACGGCGCCCAGCAGGGGCTGCACTTTGTGATGAGCATGCTGCTGTCCCCCGGCGACGAAATCCTCATCCCCAATCCGGGTTACCCCACGTTTGCCATGACCAGCCGCCTGCTCCACGCAAGCCCGGTGGAGTACCCCTTGTATCCGCACAATGATTTCCAACCGCACATCGAGGACATAGAGGCGCTGATCACGCCGCGGACCAAGGTCCTGATGCTGAATTCGCCGTCCAATCCCCTGGGCGCCGTGATCAGCGAGGAGGCGACACGCCGTCTTGTGGACCTCGCCGTCGAGCATGATCTGTGGATCATCTCGGACGAATGCTACGAGGCGTTCACCTTCGATGTGTCCCACGTAAGCCCCGCACGCTTCGACAGTGATGTACCAGGCAAGGCACGGGTCTTTACGTCCCTGACCCTGTCCAAGACCTACGGCCTGACAGGTCTTCGCATCGGCGCTCTGATCTGCCCGCCCGGCCTCGAAAAGACCATGAACAACGTGATGGAATCGATCGTCTCCTGCGTGGCATCCCCCTCCCAGTACGCGGCGTTGGCCGCTCTTACCGGCCCGCAGGACTACGTAAAGTCCGCGAGGGAGCACTATCGCGTCAACCGGGACGCCGCTTCCACCATCCTCGCGGAAAAAGGCATTCCCTATCTTGGAGCGCAGGGGGCCTTCTACCTCTGGGCCGACGTCTCCCATGCCAGCGAGGGGGACGTACGGGCCTGGACGCGGCGTTTCCTCGCGGCTTCCAAGGTCGCATTCGCGCCGGGCACAGCCTTCGGTTCAATCGGCGAGGGTTGGATCAGGATTGCCCTCTGCGGGGCCAAGGAGGAACTGCTCGACGGCGTCAGTCGCCTGCCTGCCCGGGTCTGACGGAAGCGGACAGGCGGGTCCGGCGACCGTCGTCGTGGTTTCAGTATTTGGTGCGCGTCTTATGGGTGCGCCAAGCCTCGAAAGGCGAGTCCGAGGTGGCCAATGGCGAATGTTCCACCGGAAGCAACTCAGGCCGTTGACCGGCGAAATACTCGTAGAACAGGGCGTCGTCGAAGCCGGCACGTGCCGCCCCATGCCGGTCGGCGGCGAAATGGACGTAGCCGATCCTGGCCCAGAGCGTGGCGGACAAGCACAGCGGGCACGGCTCGCAACTGGAGTACAGCACTGAACCACTGAGGTCGAAGTGGCCGATATCCGCTGCCGCGCGCCGGATGGCCACCACTTCGGCGTGCGCTGTGGGGTCATTGTCCCGCGTGACGCGGTTGACTCCTTCATGCACTGAACCGTCGGGAGTGACCACTACGGCGCCAAAAGGCCCGCCGCCCTGGGATACATTCCGGACGGCGAGCCCTATGGCACGCTCAAGGTATTCATCTCGCTGCTGGTCACTGTGCGCGGACATGCAACGATCCTAGCGGTTCTGAAGTTCAGCGGTTCGCGTCCTCGTCGAGATCGTCGTCGTCGGAGAGGTCGATGTCCTCTTCGTCGAAGTCGTCTTCGTCGATGTCGTGGGCCGAATCACTCTTGTACGGATCGGCTTCCCCTGCGTGCTTTGCTCCGGCAGCCAACGCGGCCACCTCGGCATCGCGCCGCTTCGCTTCGCGGAGCAGCTCTTCGAGGTTCGAGGCGTTGACCGGGATCTGGTCCGCCACGAACTCAAGGGTGGGGGTCAGCCGCACGGTAATGTTGCGGCCGACCTCCTGCCGCAGCACGCCCTTGGCCTTTTCCAAAGCCTTAGCCGCATCCGCGTGGGCAACGTCGTCGCCGAACACCGTGTAGTAGACGGTGGCGTGCTGGAGATCGTTGGTGACGCGGGCATCGGTAACGGTGATGGACTCGACGCGCGGGTCCTTGACGCGGCGTCCGAGGGCCTCGGCAACCACCACTTTGATCCGCTGAGCCAATTTGGCAGCGCGTGCCGGATCAGCCATGACTTCCTCCTGGAAAGTAGAAACGGGAACGGAACGGGCCCGCCGGGATCACCCGGCGGACCCGCTCCCTGCGGAACCTAGACGCGCGGCTTTTCGCGCATTTCGAAGGTCTCGATGATGTCGCCTTCGGCGATGTCGTTGTACGAGCCCAGGCCGATACCACACTCGAAGTCGGTACGGACTTCGGTGGCGTCGTCCTTGAACCGCTTGAGGGTTTCGACGGTGAGGTTGTCACCGATGACCTTGCCGTCGCGGCTGACACGTGCCTTGGTGTTACGGCGGATGATGCCGGAACGGACGATCGAACCTGCGATGTTTCCGAACTTGGAAGAGCGGAAGACTTCGCGGACCTCGGCGGTACCAAGCTGGACTTCCTCGTACTCCGGCTTGAGCATGCCCTTGAGGGCCATCTCAATGTCATCGATTGCTGCGTAGATGACGGAGTAGAAGCGCATGTCCACGCCTTCGCGGTCGGCCAGTTCGGCCACGCGCTCGGCGGGCTTGACGTTGAAGCCGATGATGATGGCGTTGTCCACCGTTGCCAGGTTGACGTCGTTCTGCGTGATGGCACCCACACCGCGGTGGATGACCCGGAGCTGAACGTCGTCGTCTCCGACGTCGATCTTGAGCAAGGCATCTTCGAGGGCTTCAACGGCACCGGAGACGTCACCCTTGAGGATGAGGTTGAGGGTGTCGATCTTGCCTTCAGCAACGGCCTGGTCGAAGTCTTCCAGGCTGATGCGCTTGCGGCGCTTCGCCAGGGCGGCGTTGCGGTCGGCAGCTTCACGCTTCTCGGCGATCTGGCGGGCCGTACGCTCGTCCGGGGTCACCAGGAAGGTGTCACCCGCACGCGGGACGTTGGACAGGCCGAGGACCTGGACCGGACGGGACGGAAGCGCCACATCGAGTGCTTCGCCGTTCTCGTCGAACATGGCACGCACACGGCCGTGGGCAGTACCTGCCACGATCGTGTCACCGACGGCCAGGGTACCGGACTGCACCAGGACGGTGGCCACGGAACCGCGGCCCTTGTCCAGGTTGGCTTCGATGGCAATGCCTCGAGCGTCCTTGTCCGGGTTGGCGCGCAGGTCCAGGGCTGCGTCTGCGGTCAGCAGGACAGCTTCGATCAATTCGTCGATGTTCAGGTTCTGTCGTGCGGAAACCTCGACGAACATGGTGTCGCCACCGTATTCCTCGGGAACCAGGCCGTACTCGGTCAGCTGGCCCTTGACCTTGTCAGGGTTGGCGCCTTCCTTGTCGATCTTGTTGACCGCGACGACGATCGGCACGTTAGCCGCCTGGGCGTGGTTGAGCGCTTCAACCGTCTGCGGCATGACGCCGTCGTCGGCTGCGACAACCAGGATCGCGATGTCGGTGACCTTGGCACCACGGGCACGCATGGCGGTGAACGCCTCGTGGCCCGGGGTGTCAATGAAGGTGATGTCGCGCGGGGTGCCCTCGTGGATGTGGCTGATCTGGTAGGCACCGATGTGCTGGGTGATGCCACCGTGCTCGCCGGCCACAACGTTCGAGTTGCGGATGGCGTCCAGCAAGCGGGTCTTACCGTGGTCGACGTGGCCCATGACGGTCACTACCGGCGGACGGGCTTCCAGGACGTCGTCGCCTTCGGCATCCAGTTCACCCTGGAGGTCGATGTCGAACGAGTCAAGCAGCTCGCGCTCTTCGTCCTCGGGCGAAACAACCTGCAGCTTGTAGCCGAGCTCGGCGCCAAGCAGTGCGAAGGTGTCCTCGTCCAGGGACTGCGTTGCCGTCGCCATTTCACCAAGGTGGAACAGCACGGTGACCAACGAAGCCGGGTTTGCATCGATCTTCTCGGCGAAGTCCGTGATGGAAGAACCACGGCGCAAACGGATGATCGTCTCGCCGTCGCCGCGGGGTACGGTTACGCCACCCAGCGACGGAGCGCTCATCTGCTCGAGTTCCTGGCGCTTTGCACGCTTCGACTTGCGCTGCTTGCCGCGGCCTGCGCCGCCCTTGCCAAACGCACCCTGGGTACCACCGCGACCGCGGCCACCCTTGCCGAAGCCACCGCCGGCGGGTGCTCCGCCGCCGGTGCCACTGCCTGGTGCGCCACCCGGACGACCCGGACCACCCGGACGACCCGGACCGCCGGGACGACCCCCGGTGGGAGCCGGACGCTCAGTGCGGTTGGGCATCATGCCCGGGGTGGGACGGTTGCCACCGGGACCTCCACCGGGACGCGGGGCTCCCGGACGGGGAGCACCGGGACGCGGAGCGCCCGGACGGGGACCGCCCGAACCGGCTGCCGGACGGGGACCGCCTGCGCCGGCCGCGGGACGCGGACCGCCGGGGCGCTCACCTTCACTGCGGCCGCCGGGACGCGGCATGCCCTGCGAAGTAGCAAACGGGTTGTTGCCCGGACGCGGCGGACGTTCGCCGTCGCCACCACGGCCCCGGGGCATGCCCTGGGAGGTAGCGAAGGGGTTGTTGCCGGGACGCGGACCACCGGGGCGCGGGCCCTGGCCACCTTGGCGACCGGAAGCCGGAGCCTCTGCCTTGGGGGCAGGGCGGGCTCCCGGCTTTGCCGAAACCGGAGTGGAAGCCGCCGGAGCGGCCGGAGTTGCAGGCGCCGATGGAGCGGGAGCCGCAGGGGCAGCCGGCGTAGCCGGAGCGGAAGCGGCCGGAGCCTTGGGGGTTGCCGGGCCCGGAGCCGGGGCAGCCGGACGGGACGGGGCCGGTGCTGCGGGGCGGTTTGCAGCAGGGGCGGCGGGTGCTGCCGACTTTGCGGCTCCTGCACCCGGGTAGGCGTCGCGAAGTTTCTTCACGACGGGGGCCTCAATGGTGGAAGAGGCGGAGCGAACGAATTCGCCCAATTCCTGCAGTTTGGTTACTGCATCTTTGGAAGTAATACCGAGCTCTTTTGCGAGCTCATGTACGCGGACCTTGGCCACATTTCTCCTGTCTCGGTCCGCACCGAGCCAGGCACGAACCGTCTACTTCTTACTGCGGGCCCTTGCCGCTTCCACGGCGGAAAGGCCCATTGCAGAGCGCAACAAAGTTGTCATCGTTACGCACTCATCGCTGGGAACTCATCGGGTTTCCATCAGATTTCTGACCCGCTTTCAGGTTTGGACGGTTTTCCTGTGGCGGCCGGGGCCTCCACAGGTGGCGTGACCGGCATGAAATAACGCTCGACGGCGGTTGTCTCGGCAGCGCCCGGGAGGGCCCTTCCGAAAGCGCGCCGCTTGATCGCCAATGCCAGGCACTTTTCGCTGGGGTGCAGCCAAGCACCCCTGCCGGCCATCCGGCGTCGTTCATCCACCAGGACGACGGGCGAACCCTTGCCTTGGGTGACCAGCCGGACAAGCTGGTACCGGGAGCCTTGCTTCCGGCATCCGATGCAGGTGCGGACAGGACCAGTCTGGGGGTCATGACCGTGCTCAGGCAGTTCAGCCACGATGTGTCCCAACCTGCCTTACGCGCCTCAACGAACGGATACCGGACATAAGCCCGGTTCCATCTATTCTAGCCCCCCGCCCCGGACTGCCGAAACCGGGGCGATTTCCTGCGCGCCGCCCGTCGGGGCCGCTATTCCGCCTTGGCGGGTGCGGCGTCGGAGACGATATCGATCCGCCAGCCGGTCAGCTTGGCTGCCAGACGTGCGTTCTGGCCCTCCTTGCCGATGGCCAGGGAGAGCTGGTAGTCCGGAACCACCACCCGGGCGGACCGCGTGGACTCATCCGTGATGGTGACCGAAGTCACCCTCGAAGGCGAGAGCGAGTTGGCTATAAACGTCGCGGGATCGTCACTGAAGTCGACGATGTCGATCTTTTCGTCGTTGAGCTCGGTCATGACGGCCCGGACACGCGATCCCATTTCGCCAATGCAGGCACCTTTGGCGTTGACGCCCGCCGCGTTGGCCTTGACGGCGATCTTGGTGCGGTGGCCCGCCTCGCGGGCAAGGGCCACGATCTCGACGGAACGGTCGGCGATCTCCGGAACTTCCATTTCGAACAGCTTGCGGACAAGGCCGGGGTGCGAACGCGACAAAGTGATGGAGGGGCCCTTGGCGCCGCGGTGGACGTCCACCACGAACGCGCGCAGGCGGCTTCCGTGAAGGTACTTCTCCCCCGGAACCTGCTCGGGTGGCGGCAGCAGTGCCTCCACCGTGCCGAGGTTTACCTGGATCATGTGCGGGTTGTTGCCCTGCTGGATCATGCCGGCCACCAACTCGCCCTCGCGGCCCTTGAACTCGCCCAGGACGTTGTCGTCCTCCACATCGCGGAGCCGCTGCAGGATGATCTGGCGCGCAGTGCTCGCGGCGATTCGGCCGAAGCCGGCGGGGGTGTCCTCGAACTCACCGACGGCCTCGCCGTCGTCGTCGATTTCGGTCGCCCAGATGGTTACATGGCCGCTCTTGCGATCAAGCTCGGCGCGGGCGCGCTCAAAGGCGCCCGGCGTCTTGTGGTAGGCCACCAGCAGGGCCTGCTCGATGGTGGGGATCAAGAGGTCCAGCGGGATTTCACGCTCACGCTCCAGGAGCCTCAGTGCGCTCATGTCAATATCCATTAGGCCTCCTCGGAAGGTCCATTGTGTCCGTCTGCCAGCCCGGCCTCGTCAAGGTGGCTGAATTCAATCTCGACTTTTCCTTGGCGGATCCTGTCGAAAGGAATAGTGATGGGGTCGCCCTGCTTGGGCTTCATGCCCTTCTTGACCTCATGCTCGGGGATGAGCGTCACTGCGTCATCCTGTACTGAGGCAATGCGGCCCAGGACGTTCTCGCCCTGAATGACGTTGACTTTGACCATGCGGCCGCGGGCCCGGTGCCAATGCCGGGGCTCCGTGAGGGGGCGTCCCACGCCCGGGGAGGAAACTTCGAGGTCGTAAGGGCGGCCGTCGTCGTGGGGATCGTTGTCCAGGATGTCGGACAGGCCGCGGGATACGTCGGCGATCGCGTCCAGGCTGACTCCGCCGGTCTCCTCCTGCGGGAGATCCACGACCACATGGACGGTCCGGTGCGAACCCGCGACGTGGATGGCAACATCCTCCAGGTACAGTCGGCTGGCCTGGACTGCCGGCTCCAACAGTGCCCTGAGCCTGCTCTCTTCCGGGTTGCGGATGGTGGCCGTCGAGTTGATGTCAGTACGGTCTGTTGAAGTCGTGGCTTCCGAGTCACTCACGATGCCCGCCGCCTCCCGATAGATGTTGTTGTGACTACTAGCCTAACGATTTTCGGAACAACATGGTGCACGGAGTTCGCCGCCCACGTGACACCATGGTGTGTTGTGAACGGGCAAACAAGTGGAAAAAAGCCGCGGCGGGACATGCTGCGGCCAGTGCTCGTTGCAATCGTTGCCCTGCTGGTTGCCGGCACCGGAATCGTGCTTGTTCCGCGGAATTCCGCGGAACCGGAGGCAGTTCCATTCTCTGAGAACGCCCGCTTGGCCGCTTACGGCGACGCCCTTGCGCTGCGCGACTCCGCGGCTTCGCTTGGCGGCTCGCCGGATTCCGGGACGGCCTCGACGGAACTTGCCGATGCTGTGACATTGCTGACAACGCACGCACAAGCCCTCCTGGGGCCCGATCCGTCCACGTCGGATTCCCCGACCATCGGCGACCGTGATACCCGGAAACCAACCTCGGCCGGGGACGTCGTCGAGGCCATCGCCGCCAGCGGACGGCAGCGGCTCAGCGATGCCGGGGAGGCCGACGGCGGCATCGCCCGCCTGCTGGCGGCCGTCGGGACTTCCCAGTTACTGGAGGCGGAACGGCTGGCCGGCCTCTTCAAAGTACAGTTGCCGTCCCGTGAACCGGCGGACAAAGCCTCCGCCACGAAAACGGCCGGGGACCAGACGCGGAGCACCGCGCAGTGCCCCTCAGCGAGCCCCACGCCGCGGCCGACGGACGCCACCACTGACACGGCGCTGGCAGCGGGCGTTCGTTCCGAACAGGAGGCCGTATACGCGTACCAGGTGGCCTTGAAGCGACTCGATGCGACCGCAGCCGTCACTGCAGCCAAGGGCCTCGCAGCGCATGAGCTCCTGCTGCAACAGGCAGAATCGCTGACCCGCCTCAACTGCGGAGACGTACCCGCCAGGGAAGCCGGGTATCGCCTGGCCCCCGGGTTCCCGCAGGATCCCCCTGCACACCTCGGCGCCCTGGAGACGGGTGCGCTCCCGGTTTTCGGCGACCTGGTCGCGCTGTCCGACGGACAGACCCGGCAGTGGGCCATCGACAGCCTGCTTGCTGCTGCCCGACGCGGCCTGGGCTGGGGCGCTTCCCTGCCGGCCCTTCCCGGCCTGAAGCTCGACGCCGGCGGGTTGCCGCCACTGCCTGCCTCCCCTGCCGGCCGGGGATAGGCGAGCCTAGCCATGCTGGCGAAGACGCCCCTGCGGTGCTTGGCTGGGATCATGGCCTCAGCAGAAACCGCCACCATGCACGAGAACGAACCGCACCGCGACGACCTCGCCCACCGCCTCAACTGGCTTCGGGCAGGAGTCCTGGGCGCAAATGACGGCATCGTTTCGGTCGCCGCGATCGTGGTTGGTGTTGCCGGCGCCACCACCAACACCGGCAACATCCTCGCCGCCGGCGCAGCGGGCCTGGTGGGCGGTGCCATTTCGATGGCCCTCGGCGAGTACGTGTCAGTCAGCAGCCAGAGTGACACCCAAAAGGCCCTCATCGAAAAAGAACGCAGGGAGTTGGCCGAGGAACCCGAGGAAGAACTTGAGGAACTCACAGCCATCTACCAGGCCAAGGGCCTTAGCCCGGAAACCGCACGCAAGGTAGCCGAGGAGCTGACCGAGCACGACGCCCTGGCCGCGCATCTGTCCGCCGAGCTAAATATCCACGAAGACGACATCGTGAGCCCATGGAACGCAGCTATCGCATCAGCGGTGGCCTTTACGCTGGGCGCCGTGCTGCCGATGTTGGCCATCCTGCTGCCGCCTGCCGGCCTCAGGGTCCCACTTACCTTCGCCGCGGTGTTGATTGCACTGGCCATCACGGGCGCTGTAGGTGCATGGATCGGCGGAGCCTCCAGGCTTAGGGCGGCCGCGCGCGTGGTCCTCGGCGGAGCCTTGGCCCTGGCTGCAACCTTCTCCATCGGGAGCCTCTTGGGGGCCAGCGGCGTTTTCTGACGGCGGGGCGGCCCCACGGCGCTAGGCTGATCGCGTGACCCTGCACGCCATGATTCCCATTCCGGCAGACCTGCACGCCCGGTACAACCGTGACTCGGCGGGCAGGGACTGGCTGGCCAGCCTCCCGGGCCTGATCCGGGAGTCCATGGAGCGATGGAATTTGGAGCCCGACCTGGAGCCCGGCGCCCAGCCTTGGAACGGGCATGGTGCGCTGGTGATACCCGTACGCCGGGACGGCGGGCTGGCCGCACTCAAAATCGCCTACCCGCACGAGGAAGCACTCGTGGAACGGCACGCGCTGGCGCTCTGGAACGGCGACGGTGCCGTGCGGCTCCTCGAAGCCGACGCGGACAGCTGTTCCCTGCTCCTTGAACGCCTGGACGCCAGCAACTGGCTGGAGCATGTTTCGCTTGCCGAGGCGCCCGACATTTGGGGCGGCATTTTGAAACGCCTGTGCATCACTCCCGACGCCAGAGCCGACTGGCTCGCGTTTGAACACATAGCCGCCACGGCTGAGCGCTGGAGTGACGAACTGCCACAGGACTGGGAGCGGCTGGGCCGTCCCTTCCCGCGCTGGCTCCTCGAAGCCGCTTTGGAGGTGTGCCAGACGCGCGGAGCCGTGGGTCGGCGGTCAGCCAAGGACGTACTGGTGCACACCGACCTGCACTTCATGAACGTACTCGGCTCCGCGGATGGTACCGAATACCTCGCCATCGATCCGCAGCCCCGGATCGGCGAAGCCGAGTTCGCCGTCGCGCCGATCCTGTGGAACCGCATCGGGGAACTGCCGCTACGGGACCCGGAGGGCGGGCTTCGTGAGCGCTGCTTGCAGTTCAGCCTGGCCGCCGGACTCGATCCGGAGGCAGCCCGGCAGTGGAGCATCGCCAGGGAGGTGGAGAACGCGCTAAGGTACGCGGAGAAACCCGGCCACGGCGGAGACCTCGCCAGATCCCTGTGGGTTGCCTCCACCCTGGCCGGAAACGTACTCGACGGCCTCCCGAAGGCCCACGACCTCCCCGGCCCCGGCGAAGCCGTCAGCTAGCAGTTCACGCGAAGTTGTCGTTCCATACGTCGACTCCCAGCTTGATGATCAGCGCGGCCACCACAATCAGGAAAACCACGCGGACAAAGCGGCTCCCCCGCGCCACGGCCGTCCGGGCACCGAGGTAACCACCGGCCATGTTGGAGAATCCCAGGACCAGGCCCAGGCCCCAGAGCAGTGAGCCATGCGGGAGGAAGAAGATCAGGGCCCCGGCATTCGTTGCCATGTTGACGATCTTCGCCTTGGCGCTGGCTTCGAGGAAGGCGTAACCCATGGCGGAAACCAGCGCAATGACCAAGAACGAGCCCGTCCCGGGTCCGATCAGGCCATCGTAGAAGCCGATGACCGCCCCGATCAGGCAGGCCACGATGTAATGCTTGTGCCCGTCGTGCCGCAGCGCTGTCAACTCGCCCGCGTTGGGGCGCAGTGCTGTGAAAACGGCGACGGCGATCAGGGCCACCACGATGATGGGCTTGAAGACACTCGCCGGCAGCGACGCTGCGAGTATGGCGCCGGCAAAGCTGCCGGCCAAAGCGATCACGGCCATGGGTATGGCTGTCTTCAGATCGGGTCCCACGCGCCGGTAGAAGGTCACGGCACTTGTGGTGGTCCCAAAGATGGAACCCATTTTGTTGGTTGCCAGGGCCTGGACAGGCGTAATGCCCGGCACCAGGAGGAGGGCGGGGAGCTGGATCAGTCCCCCGCCTCCCACCACGGCGTCGACCCACCCGGCCGCGAATCCAGCCACCACGATCAGGATGAGCGTGGTGAGCTGGACCGACTCGAAGCCGGAAATCAACGGCTGCGGACGGCGTTGACCACGTAGTCCACGGCCTTGTCCACCGAGATGTTCTCGGCTTCGCCGCTGCGGCGGTCCTTGATCTCGACTACTCCGTCAACCAGTCCACGGCCCACGGCCAGGATCGTGGGAACACCGAGGAGTTCCGCATCGCCGAACTTTACGCCGGGAGAGACCTTGGGCCGATCATCGAAGATAACGTCGAGCCCTGCGTCTTGGAGCTCTGCGGAGAGTTTCTCTGCAGCTTCGAAGATTTCGTCGCCTCGGCCGACTGCCACAACATGGACATCGGCAGGGGCAACTGTACGAGGCCACACCAGACCGCGGTCGTCGTGGTTCGCTTCAGCCAGTGCGGCAACGGCACGCGTCACGCCCACACCGTAGGAGCCCATGGTCACCACGACCTGTTTGCCGTTCTGGTCCAAGACCTTCAGGTCGAGGGCTTCGGCGTACTTCCGGCCTAGCTGGAAAATATGTCCCATTTCGATTCCGCGTGCGGTCTCCAGGGGGCCGGAGCCGTCCGGTGCGGGGTCTCCGGCACGGACCTCCGTGCATTCGATGACGCCATCCCAACCGAAGTCGCGCCCTGCAACGAGGCCGAACACGTGCTTGCCTTCCTGGTTGGCGCCGGTTACCCACGCGGTGCCGGAGACTACCCGGGGATCCACGAGGAACAGGATCTTCGAGGAACCCTCCAGCCCCAAAACGGGCTCGTCCAGGCTGAGCCCCGGACCGATGTAGCCCTTCACGAGCCAAGGCAGTTTTTTGAGGTCTTCTTCGTTTGCCGCTTCGAGACCGATTTCTCCACCGATCGGCAGGAAGGCGCCGAGGTTCGCCTCAACACGCTTGAGGTCCACGGCGCGGTCGCCAGGCACGCCAATGACCACGATCTGGCGCTCACCGGTGGGCAGCGTGACGGCAAGGACAACGTTCTTGAGCGTGTCGGCGGCAGTCCAGGGACCGCCGTCGGACTCGCTGCGGGGCGCGAGCTGGTTGGCGGCGTCCACCAAGGTCTCGATAGTCGGCGTGTTCGGCGTATCCAGCACCTCGGCTGCAGGAGCATTGCTGAAGTCGATCTCCGCGGGGACGACCGTGGTGACGGCTTCGACGTTGGCTGCGTATCCTCCCGCCGAGCGCACAAAGGTGTCCTCGCCGATCTCGGTGGGGAACAGGAATTCCTCGCTCTTGGACCCGCCCATGGCACCGGCGGTGGCCGCAACAGGCACGACTTCAAGGCCCAACCGCTCAAAAATCTTCAGGTATGCAGCGCGGTGGGCGGCATAGCTGGCGTCCAGGCCCGCGTCATCGACGTCGAACGAGTAGGAGTCCTTCATGATGAACTCGCGCCCGCGGAGGAGGCCGGCGCGGGGGCGTGCCTCGTCGCGGTACTTGTTCTGGATCTGGTACAGGCTCAAAGGGAGGTCTTTGTACGAGGAGTACAGGTCCTTGACCAGCAGCGTGAACATTTCCTCGTGCGTGGGTGCCAGGAGGTAGTCGGCGCCCTTGCGGTCCTGGAGGCGGAAGAGGCCTTCGCCGTACTCGGTCCAGCGGTTGGTGGCCTCGTAGGGTTCGCGGGGCAGCAGCGCCGGGAAGTGGACTTCCTGGGCGCCGATCGCGGCCATCTCCTGGCGAATGATCTCCTCAACCTTGCGCAGAACGCTCAATCCCAACGGCAGCCAGGTGTAGATACCGGGGGCTGCACGGCGGATATAGCCGGCGCGGACCAGGAGCTTGTGGCTGGCGACCTCGGCGTCGACGGGATCTTCGCGCAAGGTGCGCAGGAACAACTGGGAAAGGCGAAGGACCACGGGTACGTATCCGTTTCTGTGCAGACAGGCAAAAAGAACTGTCTACTAATCTACCGGCTGGCGGGAGGGCTTCCGGAACCGGAACACAGATGAGCCACGCCTTCGCGTCCGGAAGCCCCTGGCCGAAAGTCGGCTGGTCATCCTGCAATGGCGTGGCTCAACGGCCGGCCGGCCGCAGACACTGTCCGGGGACTAGTCCCCCGTTCCCTCCAGCGGAACGGGATCGCCTGCGACTGGGAAGCATTGGTCACTGCCGAGCTCACGAATGGCGACACTGCTTATCACAGCGGAAAAGGTCATTGTCATGATTCCCCCTCACCACCCGCGCCCCAACGACACGGCTAGGGAAAAATGTATGTGATTGGGGACACCTTTTCAAGGATTCCTTTACTGCCGCCCACCCTTGACCTGCAATGCCGTCGCACCTACCGTTATTTCATCACTTGATGAATTACTCATCACCGGAGGCCACGATGTCCCATGTTGCCCACCAACCGGACCATGCCGCGCAGCCGGCAATCGAGGCTTCCGGCCTTCACGTCTCACGGGGCCGCACACGGATCCTCCGGGGTCTCGACTTCCGGGTGGAACAAGGACGGATCACAGGGCTGCTGGGGCCCTCAGGCAGCGGCAAAACCACGCTGATGCGCGGAATCGTAGGAGTCCAGCGAATCACCCGCGGTTCCATCAACGTCCTCGGCCGCCCCGCTGGCAGTGCGTCACTCAGGCACGACGTCGGGTACGTCACCCAGGGCGCCAGCGTCTACGGCGACCTCAGCGTCGAAGCCAATGTCAGATACTTCGGAGCCATGCACGGCGCGACGGCGGCGGACGTCACCGAAGCGATTGCCGCCGTCGGACTCCAGCCGTTTGCGCGGCAGAAGGCTGCGGACCTGTCCGGTGGACAGTTCAGCCGGGTGTCATTGGCCTGTGCCTTGGTGGCAAGGCCAAAGCTGCTGGTCCTCGACGAGCCCACGGTGGGTCTGGACCCGGTGCTCCGCGCCGAGCTGTGGGAGCGGTTCGCGGCGATGGCCGACGGCGGGACCACACTCCTGGTATCCAGCCACGTCATGGAGGAAGCCTCGCACTGCGCTTCCCTGCTGCTCTTGAGGGACGGCCTGCTCCTGGCGCAACTGACGCCCGACGAGTTGTCCGAACGCGGTCACAGCAACGATCTGGAGCGGGCCTTCCTGACCATGATCAAAGCAAGCGAAAGCCAACGGAACACTCTAGGCTTTCCCACGGAAAGGACGGTTGCGCCATGAATCCCCGGATGACGCTGGCGACCACTGCCCGCGTACTGGACCAGTTGCGGCACGACCACCGCAGTATCGCGCTGATCCTGGTGGTGCCGGCCCTGCTCCTCACGGCCGTTTACTACCTCTTCGAGAACGAAACGCTCCCACCGGGATTTCCGCGGACCTTCGACCGCGTGGGGCTGATAATGCTGGCCATTTTCCCCTTTGTGGTGATGTTCCTCGTTACCTCGATCACCATGCTGCGTGAGCGTACGTCCGGGACCCTGGAACGGCTCCTGACAACACCCATCCACAAGGCGGACCTGCTCTTCGGATACGCACTCGCTTTCTCGATCATGGCCGCACTGCAGTCCTTGGTGGCAACAGCAGTGGCCTACTGGATCTTCAACCTGGACATCAAGGGAAGCCCCGGATACGTGGTGATGATCGCCGTGATCAATGCCGTCCTGGGGGTGGCCCTGGGGCTGTTTTGTTCCGCCTTTGCACGGACCGAATTCCAGGCCGTCCAGTTCATGCCGGTCGTGGTGGTACCCCAAATATTGCTGTGCGGGCTTTTCGTCGCCCGTGATCACATGAACGAGGTCCTTGACGCCGTGGCAGGAGTCCTCCCCCTGACGTTCTCCGTGGACGCCCTGCAGGAAATCGCCAACAATTCCGAAGCCACGCAGGTACTCTGGCAGGACACTCTGGTCATGGCCGGAATCGTGGTGGGGGTGCTCGTCCTCGCCTCACTGACGCTGCGGAGGCAAACTTCATGAGCTTGCAGCCCCTGCGCCGGGGTCGGCGCAGTGCCGGGGACCACTCCCGGGAAGCTATCCTGGCAGTCGCCCGGAGACTCTTCTCGGAACAGGGATTCGACGGCACAAGCCTGCGTCAGGTGGCACGCGAAGCAGCGGTGGACCCGGCAATGGTGCACCACTTCTTCAAGGGCAAGGACGAGTTGTTCTCAGCCATTGTGGAACTGCCCGCCGATCCGGCGGAGGTGCTCGCGGGCGTGGAGTCGTTGGAACCTGCCGCCAGGCCTGAGGCGCTTGTCAGGGCGGTGCTCCTGCTGTGGGAAGGCCCTGCCCACCACGGCTTGGTGGCGTTCGCACGCGGCACCATCGGGTCGAAGGCCAAGACGGCGCTGCTCCGTGAAATGGTGTCCAGGACCATCCTCGCCCGTATCACCGCAGGCCTTCCCGGCGCCGAACAGGAAATCCGCCTGCGCGGCAACCTCGTGGCGTCCCAGATAGTTGGGCTCATGCTGGCCCGTTACGTGATCCGGCTGGAGCCACTGGCCTCTGCCGACAGGGAGGACGTCGTCCGGATCGTTGCTCCGACTATCCAGCGATACCTCACAGGGAACCTGGACGCTGAAGAGTAGGCGCTGAACAGTAACCGGGAGCCGTGGTTGGAGCCTGCGTTGGAAACAACCACGGGCTCCCGGTCGCCGTGGAGCTATTTGATGAGCTCGGTGGCCTGGTCGAGCAACGTCGTGACGCTGGCCAACGCCGCTTCTTCCGTCTTCCCGCCCATGCCAATGACGGAGATCAGCACGTTCTGGTCGACTGCCTGGGACATGATGACCGAGCCCTTGCCACCGCTTGAAAGTTCGGTATCCAAGCGGTAGGCGAACAACGCGTTTGCCGGCTTTTTCTCGCCCAAATCGGTAACGGTGATGGTGCTGCTGCCCGTGGGTCCGGACATCGTCATGGTGCTGCACTGGGCGATCTGGTTCTTGCCCTCCTGTGCCTTGGCTGCGATCTGATCGCCCAGACCAGTGCCAAGAGATATGGTGCTGACGCTGCCGGTGGCGGCGTCCTGGCTGACGCCGAAGGCTGCCTTGACGCCATCAAGGGGCTGCGCCAACGAACCCATGGCCATGTCTTCGCATACCGCGGGCTGAACGTCCATCTGGGCCATGAGCGCCTTGGACTGTTCCATCGCGCCGGACATGTCGGCGCTGGACATCACGTTCAGCTTTGCACCCTGCTTGTCCTTGATTTGGCCGAGGATGGCGGTGAGTTCCTCAAGCGTGTAAGCCTTCGCCGGCGTAGCGGTGGCCGTCGGCGTCGGCGTTTCACTGGCTGGCGTGGACGCCGCGTCAGTGGATGAACCGGCGCCGCCACAGCCCGAAAGGCCCATAACCAACAGACCCGCCGCGGCAAATCCGCGCAGAGCATTTTTATACATTTGTTCCCCAAAGGAAGTCGAGTGATGAGCTGACAAGCGTCAGCCGAGACAAGACTACAAGTTGGTGCGGCCGCACCGGGAACCGCACTAGAAAAGGACGGTCGCAAAGGTGCCGACTTGCTTGAAGCCCACCCGCTCGTATGTTGCGCGGGCTTTGGCGTTGTAATCGTTGACGTAGAGGCTCGTCACGGGAGCGAAAGTCCTGGAGAGGTTGACGACGGCGGCCATGTACCCGGCGCTTTGGCCGCGCCCCCGCAGGTCCGGATTCATCCAGACGCCTTGAACCTGGGTGGCATCGCCCGTGACTGCGCCCAGTTCAGCTTTGAAGACAACGGTGCCCTCAGCGTCGATGTGCACCAATGAGTGCCCCTGCCGGATCAAGCCGGCAACACGCCTGCTGTAGAAATCCTGTCCGCCCAGGAACGGCGAATACCCCACTTCTTCTTCGAACATGGCCGCACACGCCGGGAGTATCCGGTCAAAGTCTGCCATGGTGCCGAAGGTCAGTGAGGGGTTCGCTGGGATGTCGGGCCCTCCGGAGATGCTGAGCAGGGGTTGGCGTGGACGGACCTCGTGGGCGAAGTGTCCAAGTTGTTCAAACCGCGCGTACAGCGCCAGCACCGTGTCGGCCGGACCAAAGATCGAGGCGTAGCGGCGTCCGGCCTGGTGTGCCGCTGCGGCAACGCTGTCCACGAGCTCCGGGTGGAGTTGCACGGGCACAAGGTTTGCCCCTGCCCAACAGGCTCCGAGAAGAATGTCGTCGTCGAACACGCCAAAAATGCTTGCTCCCCCGCTGGTCGGGGCAGCCGTCCCCACGCTGTCCAGGTGCGACAGGATGAAGACGTTCGCTACGGGGTCTTCGTTCGCAAGCGCGCGAAGGGCCAGGGTGTCGGCACTGCCGAGCACCCTGACGCCCAGGCCAGTCCCGTTACGAGACGCTAACCACGGGGCTACCCTTGACAGCATCTTCGCCATCGGCCTCCCCCATCTCTTCGGCGATGCGCATCGCCTCTTCGATCAGTGTCTCAACAATCTGGCTTTCGGGCACGGTCTTGATGACTTCGCCCTTCACGAAGATCTGGCCCTTGCCATTGCCGGATGCCACGCCCAAGTCAGCTTCGCGGGCTTCACCGGGTCCATTCACGACGCAGCCCATGACGGCTACGCGCAGCGGAATTTCCATGCCTTCAAGACCGGCGGTCACCTGCTCGGCCAGGGTGTAGACGTCCACCTGGGCACGACCGCAGGAGGGGCAGGAAACGATCTCCAGCTTTCGCGGCCGCAGGTTCAGCGACTGGAGGATCTGGTTGCCTACCTTGATTTCCTCTACCGGCGGGGCAGAGAGGGAAACACGGATGGTGTCTCCGATGCCCCTGGATAGCAGGGCGCCAAAGGCGGTAGCCGATTTGATGGTGCCCTGGAAGGCAGGACCGGCCTCGGTCACGCCGAGGTGCAACGGCCAGTCTCCCTTTTCGGCCAGCATTTCGTAGGCGGCAACCATGACCACCGGGTCATTGTGCTTGACGGAGATCTTGAAATCGTGGAAGCCGTGCTCTTCGAACAACGAGGCTTCCCACACAGCCGATTCAACCAATGCCTCGGGCGTGGCCTTGCCGTACTTCTTGAGGATGCCCGGTTCCAGCGAGCCGGCGTTGACTCCGATCCGGATGGAGGTGCCGTGGTCCTTGGCAGCAGCTGCGATTTCCTTGACCTGGTCATCGAACTTGCGGATGTTGCCGGGGTTGACTCGGACGGCAGCACAGCCGGCCTCGATCGCAGCGAAAACATACTTCGGCTGGAAGTGGATATCGGCAATGACCGGGATCTGTGACTTCCGCGCAATGATCGGCAGCGCCTCCGCGTCGTCGGCGGAGGGGCAGGCAACCCGGACAATATCGCAGCCGGACGCCGTCAGTTCGGCGATCTGCTGCAGCGTGGCGTTAATGTCCGTAGTTGGAGTGGTGGTCATGGATTGCACGCTGATGGGGTAATCAGAACCGACGCCTACGGAGCCGACCTTGATCTGCCGGGTCTTGCGGCGGGGGGCAAGGACGGGTGGTGGTGCGGCTGGCATTCCCAGGCTGACCGAGGTCACGTGGACTCCTTGGGTTGGGGTGTATCTGGTGGTTGGCGCCTGAATCAGGAGGCGTGGCTGGAAAGGACGCCGATAACGGGCGACCATTCCGTGGTGCGGATCCCGGCAATTGCCCCGGCATCCGCGTAGGGATCCTGCTTGAGGAGATCATTGAGTTCGCCCTCGTGCTCAGACTTGAAGATCAGCAGCGCACCCGCTCCATCGGTGTACGGACCGCTGGCAAGCAGCTTGCCTTCATCTGCCAGGCCTCCCAGCCAGGCGCGGTGTGCGGGACGGGTTTCATCGCGGATTGCGCCGGACTCGGCGGCGAACACATACTCAACAGCGAAAACAGTCATGGAGTTAGCCTATCCCGCCGTGTTCCGAGTTCCGCCATCGCGGACTGCGCCGGACGCAGCGCAGTGCATCCACTCAGCCAAAGATGTTGACCGGTTTCACGATGTCCGCGTAGATCAGGAGTGCGCTCATGGCCATCAGCAAGGCGGCCACTACGTAGGTTGCCGGCAGGAGCTTGGCGATGTCGAAGGCACCCGGATCCGGTTTACCGCGGAGCCTGGCCACCCGGCGTCGAACGCCTTCGTACAGCGCGCCGGCCACATGGCCGCCGTCGAGGGGAAGCAAGGGGACAAGGTTGAAGATTGCGAGGGCAAAGTTCAGCCCTGCCAGCAACCCGATCAAGGTGCCCACCCGGGCCTGCAGCGGAACCTGTTCCATGGCCGCAACTTCGCCTGCCACCCGACCGACGCCCACCACGCTGACGGGACCGTTAGGATCGCGCGGCTCCTCGCTGAAGGCAGCCTTTGCGACCCCCACGACCCTGGCGGGAAGGTTGAAGATCACACCGGAAATCTGCTTGATGTTCTCCCCCGCCATGGGCAGGACGCTCGACGCCGGTTGCGGCACCAGGGCGCTCTTGGCGCCAATGCCGAGGAATCCGACGTCCTGGTATTTCAAGGCGCCTCCGGAATCCTGTTCCTGGCGTCCATCGGTTCCGATGACGGGCCTGGAGGACAGCACGGGCGTGACGGTGGTGGAGAGGACGGAGCCGTTGCGCTCAACGGTGATGGGCACCTCCTTGCCAGCCGAAGCACGGATCCAGCCGGTCAGCTCGTCCCAGCTCGTCACAGTCTTGCCGTCGAAGGACTTGACGGTGTCGTTGGGTTGGAGGCCTGCTGCCGCCGCCGGCGTCAGCTTGCAGTCTGCCGAATCCGGATCCACTGTCTGGCCCGCCGCCACCTGGCATTTTGAGACGTCGGCGATGGTGGTGGTGGCTTGTGCCGTGCCGAATCCCATCAGCAGGACCGCGGTGAGCACCAAACCGATGAGGAGGTTCATCGCCGGACCGCCCAGCATGATGATGATTTTTTTCCAGACCGGAAGTTTGTAGAAGACCCTGTTCTCGTCGCCGGGCCCGACTTCCTCGTGGGCAACGGACCTGGCCTCGGAGGCCAGTGTCTGGAACATGCCGGTGCTGGAAGGACGGACACCGCCGTCTTCTTTGTTGGGCGGATACATGCCGATCATGGCCACATAACCACCCAGCGGGAGGGCCTTGAAGCCGTACTCGGTCTCGCCCTTTTTCCGCGACCAGAGAGTGGGACCGAACCCGATCATGTATTTGGTCACCCGCACCTTGAAAAGCTTCGCCGGGACCAGATGGCCTACCTCGTGGAGGGCAATGGAGACCGCGACGCCGAGTGCGACGAAGACGACTCCGAGGATAAAGAGAAGGACTGGGCTCATGCGGGAAAGGCTGCTTCCATGATGGCTGGGTGGTGTGGCTAGGAGGTGCTGGTAGCTAAACGATCGTGGGTTCGGGCTCGTGCCCACACTTCAGCTTCCAACACTGAGTCAACCGTTAGCTCTGAGGATCCTGAATGTTCACTGAGGACGGACTCCACAGTATCCACGATGTCCGTGAAACGGATGCGTCCGGCGTGGAAAGCCTCCACCGCTTCCTCATTGGCCGCATTGAAAACGGCGGGGAAGGTGCTCGCCTGCTTGGCTGCGTCCTTCGCGAGTTCCACGGCAGGGAAGGCAATGGAATCCAACGGTTCAAAAGTCCAACTGGCGGCTCGTGTCCAATCGCAAGCCTGGGCGGCGCGGGGCACCCTGTCCGGCCAGCCGAGGCCCAGGGCGATGGGCAGCCGCATATCCGGCGGGGAGGCCTGGGCGATGATGGAGCCGTCCACGAACTGCACCATGGAGTGCACCACGGACTGGGGGTGGACTACGACGTCGATCCTGTCCAGGGGTACATCGAAGAGCAAGTGCGCCTCGATCACTTCCAGCCCCTTGTTCACAAGGCTGGCCGAGTTGGTGGTGACCATCAGGCCCATGTCCCATGTGGGGTGGGCCAGCGCCTCCTGGGGTGTCACGTCCCGGAGCTGCTCCCTGGAACGCCCGCGGAAAGGTCCGCCGGAAGCCGTAAGGATCAGCTTCTCGACTTCCTGGGCCGAACCCGAACGAAGGCACTGCGCAATGGCCGAGTGTTCTGAGTCCACCGGTACGATCTGGCCCGGTCGGGCAGCGGCCTTGACCAGGGCTCCCCCCACAATGAGCGACTCTTTGTTCGCGAGCGCCAGTGTGGCCCCCGAGGCCAAGGCGGCAAGGGTGGGCGCGAGGCCGATGGAACCCGTGATGCCATTGAGGACGACATCGGCGGCGATGGCAGCAATGTGGGTTGAGGCGTTGGGGCCAACGAAGATCTCCGGCGAGTAGCCGGCGAGTCCGGACTTTGCGGCTTGGTGGTCGATAAGTTCCCGTAGTTTTGCGGCCTCGCCTTTGGCGACACCCACGGCCTGCGCCTGCGTGTGCACTGCCTGCTGCGCAATCAGCTTCGGATTTCCGCCTCCGGCACTCAGGGCCACCACCTCGAAGAGGTGGGGAGCGGCGTCGATCACCTCTATTGCCTGCGTGCCGATTGAACCGGTGGACCCGAGGATGACGATCTTGCGCGGCTGCATGACTCTAGTATCCCAGCCGCCGCGGGGACGGGCGAAACCCTTGGCTGCGTATGTGGGAAAGCGCTGTTGGGCCGAAGGGTCCCACGCGTAGCGTAGGACGCATGGAGTGGTTCTCCTGGGTTGATGCGTGGGACTACGAGTTCGCGCGGCAAGTCCTGCAGCGGGGAGTCGCCGCGCTGTACCTGGTTGCCTTCCTTTCCACGCTCAACCAGTTCCCGGCGCTCCTGGGGGAACGCGGGCTTCTTCCCGCCCCGGCCATCCTGGACATGGCCCGCAGGATGCGCCGCCCCACGCTCTTCCGCCGGCGTTACTCGGACAAGCTCCTGCGCGGGGTTTGCTGGATCGGTCTGGCCGTATCCGCCTTGCTGGTGCTTGGGGTGCCCCAGGCAGGTCCGCCATGGCTGCCGATGCTGGCTTTCCTCGGCCTCTGGTTCCTCTATATGTCGATCGTGAATATCGGGCAGACGTTTTATGGCTTCGGCTGGGAGATCCTGTTGCTTGAGGCCGGATTCACCGTTGCCTTCCTTGGCTCCGACCAGACTCCCCCGCCTGTGACCATCCTGGTGATGATCGTGTGGCTGGTCTTCAGGCTTGAGTTTGGCGCCGGCATGATCAAGATCCGCGGCGGCCGGGAGTGGAGGGACATGACGGCGATGTTCTACCATCACGAAACCCAGCCGATGCCCGGGCCGCTGAGCCGGCAAGCCCACCTTCTCCCCCGCCCGCTGCACAAGGCGGAGGTGGTGGGCAACCACTTCGCCCAACTGGTGGTTCCGTTCTTCCTGTTCGCTCCCCAGCCGCTGGCGGGCATCGCTGCCGGGATCATCGTGGCAACCCAGTTGTGGCTCGTGGCCAGCGGCAATTTCGCCTGGCTCAACTGGGCTGCGATCATCCTGGCCTTCGCCGCCGTCAGCGATCCGGTGGCCCATGCCGTGTTTCCCTTCATCCCGCTTGAGTGGCACCGTGGCGCTGAGACACCGGTCTGGTGGCTCGTCGTCGTACTCGCCGTGACGTTGCTGCTGCTGGTGCTCAGCTACCGGCCGCTCCTGAACCTGTTCTCCAGGCAGCAGCTCATGAACGCGAGTTTCAACCGGTGGCGGCTGGTAAACGCGTACGGAGCGTTCGGTACGGTCACCAAGCAACGGATCGAAGTGGTGGTGGAAGGGACAAGCCAGGAGGCCCCCGACTCGGCGGACGAGCACTGGCTTGAGTATGGGTTCAAGGGAAAGCCCGGCGACGTCAGGAGGCTCCCGCGGCAGTGGGCGCCCTACCACCTCCGCTTGGACTGGCTGATGTGGTTCCTGCCGCTCAGGACAATCTACGAGGACTGGTTCCTCGCGTTCCTCACCAAACTGTTGGAGGCGGACCAACCCACGCTTCGGCTGTTGCGTGAAGACCCGTTCGACGGCGGACGGCCGCGCTGGGTGCGCGTCCGCACCTGCCTTTACAGGTTCAGCACGCGGGAGGAGTTCCGCCGGACAGGCGAGCGCTGGGTCCGGACGCCGCTGTATGAGGCTGTTCCTCCGATGTCCCTGCCGCCGGGCCACGGCTAGACAGCGGCGTCGGCTAGACAGCGGCGTCGGCCAACCCCTGGCTTTCCTCGGTCAGGGCACGCTTGCTGCGCTTGGTGGCGGGTTGGGCCACCGCCTTGTGTTCCACCGTTTCCGCCGCAATGTACAGGCCTTCGCGGTTCAGGTGCCGGGAGTAGCTCGAATCGAGGTAGAGCGTGGGAAACGAGTCCTCACTGTTCATCTCCGCAGCCTTGGCAAGTAGCGCGCCGTAGAGGTACTCCTTCACGGCCCCGGCCCCGGCTCCGCCGCCGTAAACGTAGGCAACCTCGGTGGTGGCGCCGACCACGGCGAGCACCCTGCCGAATTGCTCGGCCACTTCCTTGGCAAAGAACATGGTTTCTTCGTCGACGTACCCCTTCACGCGGTCGTAGAAGTTCAGTTTCAGCGGCGAGGGACCGGCATGCAGGTACTCGGAAAGTTGCTTGCGGGAAGTGAACCCGGTCTGGAAGCCGCGGTCCCGCATTGCCTTCATGGCGTCCGTGAGAACGGATCCGTAGCCTTTCTTGAACGTCATGGATGCGTCAGCGTTGAACTGACCGGCAGTGAACACCGGGAAGTTGACCGTACCTTCTCCGATGTCGATGCCGATGGTGTGCTGGGCTGCGAGGACGTCCGCCGGAGTAATGCCCTCCAGTGGAAGGCCGCGGCGACGCACGTCCGAAAGCATGGCCTCCATCAAAGGCTCACCCTTGGCGGTAATGGCGTACTGGGCGGAAGCGCCTTCCGGTATGACTCGCACGTCCATGAAGCGCAGCTTGACGGTTACCGGGGTCTCGAAGTTGTGCACCGTGACGGTATGGATCCCACTCATGAACTCCGCCGCGTAACTGGTGCGATGCGAGAGGTATACGTTGATGGGCAACGCCAGGGCAACGCGGGCGCGCACACTCAACACTTCTTCAGCGGGCGGGAGGGTGCCGTTGACGCGCACATGGTCGCGGACGGCCTTGGCGGCAAAGGCGCCCAGGACCAGGATCTTGCTGAGTTCCTGCTGCGCCTTGCTGCGGTGGCCGATTACGTCGAACTCCTCGAACGCACCCTGTGCGCTCAAGGCCCGCACCCCGAACAGTCGCCGGTATTGGTCGCCTATGAGGGGAGAGGAAAAGCTCACATCCAACTCGTTGTAGAAGTCGCCTTCCATCTTGGCCGGCGCTTCCCTGTCCGGCGCAGGCAGCGCATTGGACCGGGTGATCAGGGCCACCCCGCTGGGAAGGTCGATCACATCGGCGTCCGACGCCCCGGAACTGTGAGGTCCTCTGATGAGTCCTTTGACGTATCCGTTGCCAACGTCGATGCCGCCGGTGAGGTTTGTTGAAATGGTCACGGGAAAGTCCCTTCAGTCAAAGTTGGTAAGTGGGATGCCGGAGTTATCGGCCCGGCGCGTTGCCACGTCTGCGGTTCAGCGCCGCAGTTGCGCAAAAAGGTCGTTGACGTCGACGGGCATGTTTGGTGATTGCTCCGCTTGTTGGCGTGCCGGGGCCGGAACAGCGCTGGTTTCGGGTTCGGCAGCAGGTGCCGGTACCCGTCCTCCATCGGGAATTTGCACTACGGGCCTATTGACGATGTCCACGTAGCCGTGGCGCTCGATGCTCTCGCGGATCAGCATGCGGATTGAGAGGGATTGGTTATCCTGCATCTCCATCCAAGCCGCAACGGCCTCGTCCGCATTGGGAACATTGAGGCGGTACCGGTGTGGTGGCTGCTTCGCGGGGCCCTGATTCCGGGATTCGGGCACGTGGTTCTCCTTCTCTGGCGTTCACGCGTGCACGCAAGGAGGCCCGGAATGGACCCGCCTGAGGCCGGAACCTGGCCTGGAATGCACCGCTTACAAACCGGAAGTGGCTCGAAAGCGGTAATCGTGACGGCGACCTCGCCAGTCTTTCGCGCCCGGTCCTTGCCCCGGCACGGGCAGCACTTGCCCTAGCCGCCGCTTCGCGGCTGTGCCGTGGATTCCCGAACCACCAGGTGGGTGGCAAGTTCCACACGACGGGAGTCGATGTCCTCCCCGCGCATCTGCCTCAGGATGAAGTTCAAGGCGGAGCGCCCCATGTCCTGCAGGGGTTGTGAGACGGATGTCAGCGGCGGTACGGACTCCTCGGCCTGATGGGTTCCGTCGAAGCCCACCAGGCTCATCTCGTCGGGAATACGGACGTCCTGGCGCCTGGCCTCCGCCAACACCCCCAACGCAATGCTGTCGCTGGCTGCAAAGATGGCCGTGGGCGGATCTTCCAGGGCGAGCAGGGACCTCATTGCCCGCACGCCGTTGGCTGGCCGGAACGCGCCTGCGGAAACATACTCATGCTGGACGCTGATGCCCTCGGCCATCAGCGCCGCCATATATCCGTGGAGCCTTGCCTGGCTGCACTCCGCCGACTCCGGACCGCCGATGTAGGCAATCTTCCGGTGTCCCAGCTCCAGCAGGTGCGTGGCGGCCGCCTTGCCCCCGGCCCAGTTGCTGGCGCCGACACTGAAGACTTCCGCAGGCGGGGGGTTGAGGGGATCAACCACCACGATCGGTATGCTCCGCCGTTGGAAGGCGTGCAACTGAGCCGAATCGAACGCCGAAGTCACCACGATCATGCCGCTGCGCCGTTCGTCGATCATGCGCTGGGCCCGTTCCTCCGGGCTCAATGGGGAAGCCTCCTGGCGGCTCGTTACCGAGAGGACCACCTCCATATCGGAAGCCGCAGCCTGCGCCAGGACGCCGTTGAGCACTTCCACCGCGTAGGCCGAGTTGAGTGAGTCGAACACGGCCTCCACCGTTCGCCGGGCCGGAACGCTCCTGCGTTGGAGCGGCGATTTGTACCCTGTGCGCTCCAAGGCGGCGAGGACGCGAAGCCTGGTTCCCTCTGCGACATCGGCCCGCCCGTTAATCACCTTGGAAACCGTGGGCGTCGATACGCCGGCCTCCTCAGCGACGGCGGCCAAGGTCAGCTTCGACGGCTGACTGCTATCCATGTCTCCTGCTTTCGAAATAATTTCGGCCTGTTCGATCATGCATCGGTTTCGCCCGAAAGAGCAATATCTCCTCACATGGAAGCAAGAATCAGGTCTTGACGGACTCGCGAATGCCCTTTAGTTTAGACCGTGATCTAAATCATGGTTGCGAAATATTTCGAGTTATTTCGGAACCTTACCTTGTCCAAGCACCCGCACATACTGTCCAAACATGCACAACACATGGAGAAGCAATGAAGCAATTCCAGTCCTCCCGCCGTTCGTTCCTGGCCCTGGCTGCCCTGGTTCCCTTCGCGGCCGCGGCAACCACTGCTTGCGGCACATCCGGTCCCGGCGGATCCGGCGGAGGCGGTGGGGCCAGTATGTGGTTCCTGACAGGTGAGCCGAACCAGACCACCATGCAGAAAGCCGTGGACGCCTTCGGTGCAGCCAACCCGGACAACAAGATCGCGGTCACGTACTTCCAGAACGATGCCTACAAGACAAAGATCAAGACCGCCATCGGCGCAGGCCAGGCCCCCACCATTGTCTACGGCTGGGGTGGCGGCGGCTTGAAGACCTATGCCGAAGCCAACCAGGTGGAAGACCTGACGGCCTGGTTCGATGCCAACCCGGACCTCAAGAAGAAGTTCTTCCCTTCCTCCTTCGGCGCAGCGACCGTCAACGGCAAGATCTACGCATTGCCCAACCAGTACGTCGCTCCGATCGTGCTCTTCTACAACAAGGAACTCTTCAACAAGGCAGGCGTGCAGCCGCCCAAGACCTGGGACGATGTCATGTCCTTGGTGAAGACCTTCAACGACATGGGTGTGGCGCCGTTTTCGCTGGGCGGCCAGTCGCGCTGGACCTCCATGATGTGGCTGGAGTACTTGTTGGACCGCATCGGCGGTTCCGAGGTCTTCAACGCGATCTTCGAAGGCAAGCCCGACTCTTGGAAGCACCCTGCGGTCATCGAGACCGGCACCAAGATCCAGGAGCTTGTCTCGGCAGATGGCTTCATCAAGGGCTTCTCCTCCATCACCGCCGATTCAAAGGCGGACCAAGCGTTGCTGTACACCGGCAAGGCAGCCATGATGCTCCAGGGCTCCTGGACCTATGGCGCAATGAAGAAGGAAGGTCAGAACTTCGTCCAGGACGGCAAGCTCGGCTTCGTCCATTTCCCCACTGTTCCCGGTGGCAAGGGTGACCCCAAGAGCGGCGTCGGAAATCCGGCCCAGTACATGTCCATCTCTGCCAAGGCCTCCGACAAGGAAAAGGAAACTGCCAAGAAGTTCTTCAAGGAAGGCATCATGACCGACACCGTCATCGAGGCCTACATCAACTCCGGGTCGGTACCGATTGTGAACGGCATCGAAGACAAGTTGGCCTCCTCCCCGGACAAGGACTTCCTTAACTTCGTGTACGACCTCGCAAAGAACGCACCCAACTTCCAGCAGTCCTGGGACCAAGCGCTCAGCCCCACAGCCGCAGAGGCCCTCCTGAACAACATCGACCAGCTCTTCCTGAAGTCGATCACCCCGCAGCAGTTCGCCGAGAACATGAACGCAACCCTGGGCAAATGAGCACCTCAACAGCAACCAGGGCGGCGGCCCGCCGACCTGTCGATAAATCCAAGGGGCAAAGGAACTCAGCCCTCGCGTGGTTGACGCTGCCGGCGCTGCTTTTCTTCGTTGTCTTCGCGGTGGTACCCCTTGTTGGAGTGCTCCTCCTGAGCTTCGCCAACTGGGACGGCATCGGAGCCATCGGAGCCGCGGGTATGGAGAACTGGACGTCGGTCCTGACTGATCCCGGCCTGTACAACGCGCTCGGGCTGACGTTCCTCATCATGATTGTTTCGTGGCTCGTCCAAACGCCCATCAGCCTGCTGCTGGGAGTCTTCACCGCGGGAAGCCAGAAGTATCGGGCGGCTTTGGCCGTCCTCTACTTCCTGCCGCTCCTGCTCTCATCAGCCGCCGTCGCAATTGCCTTCAAGGCGCTGCTGGACCCGAACTTCGGCTTGGCCATGGGGCTGGGACTGCCGTTCCTGGCGCAGGACTGGCTCGGCGTCCCGCAACTCGCACTGGGCTTGGTCATCTTCGTCATCGCCTGGCAATTCGTTCCTTTCCACACCCTGATCTACCAAGGCGGCGTCCGCCAAATTCCCAAGTCCTTGTACGAGGCGGCGCAGATCGATGGCGCGGGAACCATCAAGCAGTTCTTCCACATCACGCTCCCCCAGCTCAAGTACACGATCATCACTTCCTCCACACTCATGGTGGTGGGATCGTTGACCTACTTCGACCTGATCTTCGTGCTGACAGGCGGCGGTCCGGGCAACTCCACGAGGATCCTGGCCCTGGACATGTACCTGCGGGGATTCCGGGCCAACCTCATGGGCCCCGCAAGTGTGATCGCTGTGATCCTGGTTGCCATCGGCCTTGCCCTTGCCTTGTTCCTCCAGCGCCTCGGCGGCAAGGACAAACAGGGCAGCCAATTGGAAGGTATGTAGCGTGAGCACAGTTCTTACACCACAGCAGCAATCGTCCGCGGCCGGTTCTCCTGCCAAGGCCCCGGTGAACCGCCAGAGTCTGTGGAGCCGAATCAGGAGGCTCAATATTCCGGGCGGCCTTGGAGGCTGGATGTGGCTGGCCGTCATCATCATTCCGGTGTACTACATCGTTATCACCAGCCTGAAGACCTCTGAAGGATACTTCGGCCAGAACCCGCTGGCCCCGCCGCTCTCGCCGACGTTGGAGAACTACCAACTGGTCCTCCAATCCGATTTCGCCAAGTACTTCATGAACAGCGTGATGGTCACCCTCGGTGCGGTAATTCCGACTGTCTTGATTTCCTTCATGGCCGCTTTCGCGATTGTTCGTGGCCGGGGCAGGTTCCTGAAGTTCGTCAACGGCATGTTCCTGATGGGCTTGGCCATTCCCCTGCAGGCAACCATCATCCCGATCTACCTGATGATCATCCGGTTGAACCTCTATGACAGCCTGCTTGCCATCATGTTGCCCTCAATCGCCTTCGCCATCCCCCTGACCGTCCTGATCCTGTCCAACTTCATCAGGGACGTGCCGAACGAACTCTTCGAGTCGATGCGGCTGGACGGCTGCAGCGAATGGCAAACGATGTGGCGGTTGGCATTGCCGCTGACAAGGCCCGCGATCGTCACGGTTTCCATCTACAACGGCCTGCACGTATGGAACGGCTTCCTGCTGCCGCTGGTACTTACCCAAAGTCCGGACCTGCGCGTTCTGCCGTTGGGACTGTGGACGTTCCAAGGCGAATTTAGCGTCAACATCCCTGCAGTGCTGGCCTCGGTTGTGCTGAGCACCCTGCCCATCCTGGTGCTGTACGTCGTCGGACGCCGACAACTGCTCAGCGGCTTGACGGCCGGCTTTAGCAAGTAACTGCTTACCGCAGTAGAAAGGACCTGTTCATGACGGAGCAGAAACCCCTCCGCGTGGGTATGGTGGGCTACGCCTTCATGGGCGCCGCCCACTCCCACGCCTGGCGGACCGCACCACGCTTCTTCGATTTGCCCCTCCAGCCGGAACTGACGGCGGTTGCTGGCCGAAACGAAGAGGGCGTCCGTGCCGCCGCCGCGAAATACGGCTGGGAGTCCGTGGAAACGGACTGGCGCGCACTGGTTGAACGCGATGACATCGACCTCATCGACATCTGCACACCGGGCAACACCCACGCGGAAATTGCCATTGCTGCCCTTGAGGCCGGGAAGCATGTCCTGTGCGAGAAGCCGCTGGCCAATTCCGTGGAAGAAGCCGAAAAAATGACAGCCGTGGCCCAGGCGGCCGCAGAGCGCGGAGTGCTTTCGATGTGCGGCTTCAGCTATCGGCGCACCCCTGCCCTGGCCTTGGCGAAACGGATGGTTGATGAGGGGCGTTTGGGCGAGATCCGGCATGTCCGTGCCCAGTACCTCCAGGATTGGTTGTCGGACGCCGATGCACCCCTGACCTGGCGCCTGGACAAATCAAAGTCCGGCTCCGGCTCGCTGGGCGACATCGGCGCCCACAGCATCGATGCTGCCCAGTGGATCACCGGGCAGCAGATCACCGGCGTATCCGCCCTGCTCGAGACCTTCGTCAAAGAACGGCACGTGGCCGGGGACTTTGTGGGACTCGGCGGCCACGGCGGCACGGACGGACCCAAGGGCCCGGTCACAGTCGACGACGCCGCCTTGTTCACGGCCCGCTTCAGCGGAAGGCCCGACGGCGGTGCCACCTCAGGCGGAACGGCGGACAGGACCGCAACGGCCACAGGTCCTATCGGGATCTTCGAGGCGACCAGGTTTGCCTTGGGCCGAAAGAACGCGATGCGCTTGGAACTCAACGGAACCAAGGGTTCGCTGGCCTTCGATTTCGAGGACATGAATTCCCTCCAGTTCTACGACTCCTCGCTGGAGCCCGATGCCGGCTTCCGCAAGATCATGGTGACGGAGCCCTCCCACCCCTACACCGCCAATTGGTGGCCCACAGGCCACGGACTCGGTTACGAGCACGGATTCACGCACCAAGTGGTGGACCTGGTGAACGCCATCGGCGCCGGCGAGCAGCCCTCGCCGTCGTTCGCTGACGCCTTGCAGGTCCAAAAGGTGCTGGCCGCCGTCGAGGCCAGCGCAGCGGCGCAAAGCCGTTGGCAGAACGTAGACAAGGAACCATCATGACCAGACCAATCACTCTCTTCACGGGCCAATGGGCCGACCTGCCTTTCGAGGAAGTGGCACGCCTGGCAGGCGAATGGGGATTCGACGGCCTGGAAATCGCCTGTTGGGGCGACCACCTGGACCCGCAACGGATCGTGGAAGACGACGCCTATCTGCGGAACAAGCTGGACATCCTGGAGAAACACCGGCTCTCCGTCCATGCCATTGCCAACCACTTGACTGGCCAAGCCGTGTGCGACGACCCCATCGACGAGCGACACCGTGACATCCTCTCCCCCGAGGTTTGGGGCGACGGCGAAGCCGAAGGTGTCCGCCAGCGGGCGGCTGAAGCCATGAAGACCACAGCCCGCGCTGCAGCCAGGCTTGGCGTCAAGACGGTGACCGGTTTTACCGGCTCCTCCATCTGGAAGTGCGTAGCCATGTTCCCTCCCGCCTCGGAAGGAATGATCGAACGCGGCTACCAGGACTTTGCCGACCGGTGGAACCCGATCCTGGACGTCTTTGACGAAGTAGGCGTGCGATTCGCCCTGGAAGTCCACCCGTCGGAGATCGCCTACGACTACTGGACCGCCAAACGGACCCTGGAAGCCGTCGGCAACCGGGAGGGTTTCGGGTTGAACTTCGACCCCTCGCATTTCATCTGGCAGGACCTGGATCCCGTGATGTTCCTTCAGGACTTCGCGGACAAAATCTTCCATGTCCACGTCAAGGAATCAGTGCGCCAACTCAACGGACGCAACGGCCGCCTCGGATCGCACCTGCCATGGGCCGATCCCCGCAGGGGCTGGGACTTTGTCACTGCCGGCCACGGCGACGTTGCCTGGGAGCCGATCTTCCGCACCCTCAACGCGATTGGCTACGCAGGCCCCACGAGCATCGAGTGGGAGGACGCCGGCATGGATCGCTTGGTCGGAGCTCCGCAGGCCCTGGCCATGGTGAAGGAACTGGCGGCAATCCAGCCCCCGGCGGCCGCGTTCGACGCGGCCTTCACCACACGATAAAGACCACTAACGGATCCGCCCCGAACGAAGGAAACCCATGACAAGCAGTAACAAGACCGCCTTGGTGGTGCGCGGCGGCTGGGATGGACACCAGCCTGTCGAAGCCACCGAACTTTTCATTCCCTATCTCAAAGCCGAAGGTTTCGACGTCAGGGTGGAAGAATCCCCCAAGATCTATGCCGATCCGGAATACATGGCCACCGTGGACTTGATCGTCCAGTGCATGACCATGTCCACGATCGAAAAGGACGAGTTCGAGGGGCTACGCGCCGCAATCGAAAACGGGACGGGCCTGGCGGGTTGGCACGGGGGCATCGCCGACTCCTACCGCAACAACTCCGACTACCTGCACCTGATCGGCGGACAGTTCGCCTGCCACCCCGGGAAGCATCCGGACGAGCGCATCGGCGAACAGTCGGATAATTACGTTCCGTACACGGTGAACCTCCTCCCGGAAGCCGCGGGGCACCCCATTACGGCGGGCCTGGACGACTTTGACCTGGTGACTGAGCAGTACTGGGTGCTTGCGGACGACTACATCGATGTCCTGGCCACCACCACCCAAAAGGTGCGGGAATGGGACCCCTGGAACCGCGAAGTTACTTCGCCGGCCATCTGGACCCGCCAATGGGGCAAGGGAAAGATCTTCGTCTGCACGCCGGGACACCGGGTTGAAGTTCTCGAGGATACGAACGTCCGGACAATCATTGAAAGGGGAATGCTGTGGGCAACCCGCTAGAGACAATCCAGCCAACGAGGGTTGGGATCATCGGCTGCGGTGCCATCATCGCCCAGTACCTCACCAACTTCCGCCGCCTGGACTCAATCGATCTGGTGGCAGTTGCCGATCTGGACAGATCACGTGCACAGGCAGTCGCCGATTCCTATGAAGGTGTCCGTGCGTTGGCTGTGGATGAGCTCCTGGCGGCCGACGATGTTGATTTGGTGCTCAACCTGACCATCCCGGCAGCCCACGCGGAGATCGCGCTGAAAGCCATCGCTGCGGGCAAGTCGGTCTATGGCGAAAAGCCGCTGGCCGCCACCACCGCCGAAGCCAGGGAGGTTCTGGAGGCCGCCAAATCAGCCGGTGTGGTGGTTGGCTGCGCTCCGGACACCGTGCTCGGCACCGGGATCCAAACCGCACGCAAAGCCATTGACGATGGCCTCATCGGCGCGCCCATCTCGGCAACCGCCACCATGGCGACACCCGGACACGAACGCTGGCACCCCAACCCGGACTTCTACTACCAGCCCGGCGGCGGGCCGCTCCTGGATATGGGGCCGTACTACGTCTCGGCACTCGTGACCCTGCTGGGTCCCGTGGTCTCCGTGGTGGGGGCAGCAAGCCATACCCGTGACGAGCGGACCATTGGTTCCGGGCCCCGCGAGGGACAGAAGGTCCCGGTGGACATCGACTCCCACGTCACGGGCGTCCTGGTCCATGCCTCCGGCTCCCTGTCCACCTTGTTCATGAGCTTCGACGCGGTGAAGACCAAGAGCCCCAACATCGAAATACACGGCGAAAAGGGCTCCCTGGTGGTACCTGACCCCAACCACTTCGATGGCGATGTCCAACTGTTCGCACTCGGTGCCGACGACTGGGAAACACTGCCGGTCTCCGCCGGGTACGTGGATTCAGGCCGTGGCTTCGGGATCGCCGACCTCGCTGCTACGCCTGCCGGCCAGGAACCAAGGGCAGGCGGTGAGTTGGCCTTCCACGCACTGGAAGTCATGGAATCGGTGCTTGAATCAGCCAAGACCGGACAGTCGGTCTCCATCAAGAGCACGGCCAAACGTCCTGCAGCCGTGCCACTGGCTGAACTGGCCACGACGGTATCCGCCTAAATCCCGCCAGGACGGCATGTGATGGCACTGTTCCCCACGAACATTGGCATCACATGCTGTCCCGCGGGTGGTGTCAGCGGGCCCTGCGCAGTACCGACTCCGCGTGCTTCAGGATGGGACCGTCGATCATCTTTCCCTTGAACTGGAATACCCCGGAACCGGCTGCCCTCGCTGCTTCCAATAGCTCAGTTGCCTCCTCAACGGCCTCCCTGGCGGGAGCATAGGCCTCGCGAACCGCAGCCACCTGTGATGGGTGGATGCAGGCTTTGGCACCAAAACCGCTCGCAACGGCATCGCGGGACTCCTCTGCCAATCCATCAAGATCCGGGATGTTGACGTACACCGCGTCGATGGCCTCCTTGCCAGCAGCCTTGGCGGCAAGCAGCACGGCGGATCGCGAGTGCAGCGCAACGGCCCGGTAGCCGCCGTCGTCGTTCCTGCTGGAGAGGCCGCCCAACGACGCCAGCAGGTCCTCGGCTCCCCACATCAAGGCAACGACGTTGGGCTCGGCCGCGATGGACGCCGCGTTCACGATCCCTGCGGCCGTTTCACACAAAGCGATGACCCGATAGCCCTCCAGTGCCTTCAGCTGCGCAGCGTTTTCGGCCTTGGCCAGCATGACCGTCCGGTAGGGCGTGTGCGCGAGGCTGTGCAGGTCTTTTTCGAACTCCGCCGTCCCCACGGGATTGACCCGCACTATAGTCCGGCTGGGGTCCAGCTCCGGAGCCTCTCCCCCGCCGGCGAGCTGAGCCAGGATGGCACCCCTTGCCCGTTGCTTGTCCGCGGGAGCCACGGCATCTTCCAAGTCCAGGATGACCGCATCGGAGCGGCCGGCCGCCTTGCCGTAGCGCTCCGGACGGTCGGCCGGGCAAAAAAGGAGGGCCGGGCCCATGGTGAACGGAGCGGGGTGCGTAGAGTGCATGAAGTTCCTTGCTGCTTGACGTCCTACTGCTTGGATACGTGGTCCGCGTGCGCTGCCTGAGTCCACATCAGGCAAGTCCTGGTTGCCAGGGCCACGACGTCGCCGGATTGGTTCCTGCCTGTGTGTTGCATGGTTACCAAACCCTGGCCGGGCCGCGACGACGAAAGCCTCTTACCCGTGACCACCGTTTCCGTGTACAGCGTATCGCCGTGGTAGAGCGGGTGCGGGAACGTGACGTCGGTCAGGCCCAACTGCGCCACGATGGTTCCCTGGGTCAGTTGGGTTACCGACTGTCCCACCATGGTGGCGAGGGTAAACATCGAGTTCATGAGCCGTTGCCCGAAGGGCTGCGCCGAGCTCCAGGCGGCATCCAAGTGCAGTGCCTGGGTGTTCATGGTGAGCGTGGTGAAGAGGACGTTGTCCGTTTCCGTCACGGTGCGTCCGGGCTTGTGGGCGTAGACCACACCCTCTTCGAGCTCGTCGAAATAGAGTCCGCGCTGCTCCACGATCCGTGGGCTGTTCTCCGTCATACGGTCAGTTCCTGGTCTTCCTCGAACAGCTCCGCGCCGGTGGCGCCCAGTACGTCCTCAAGGGTGACGTTGGGTGCCAGTTCGCGCAGGACCAGCCGAGGCTCGTCCCCGTCCTTCACGACGTCGATCACCGCCAGATCCGTAATGATCCGGTCCACGCAGCCCTTTCCGGTGAGCGGAAGCGTGCAGTCCTGGACAATCTTCGGCCTGCCGTTCCGGTCGACGTGCTCCATCATGACGATGACTTTTTTGGCACCAAACACCAGGTCCATCGCACCGCCCATGCCCTTGACCATTTTGCCTGGAACCATCCAGTTGGCGAGGTCGCCGTTTGCCGCAACTTCCATGGCACCCAGCACGGCAACGTCCACATGCCCGCCGCGGATCATGCCGAAGGACGACGCCGAGTCGAAGAAGGCCGCGCCCGCGTTCACGGTGACCGTCTCCTTACCGGCGTTGATCAGGTCCGGATCGATCTCGTCCTCCGTAGGGTACGGGCCAACACCGAGGATGCCGTTCTCCGAGTGGAGGATGACTTCCACGTCATCGGGGATGTAGTTGGGGATGAGCGTTGGCATCCCGATGCCGAGGTTGACGTACTGGCCGTTCTCCAACTCCCTGGCAACGCGGGCGGCCAGTTCGTTGCGGGTCCATCCTTTGGCCTCGTGATGCTCGACGTCGGCACGGCGGTATTCGTGCCGCACGGCTTCCGGGCGGGGCGGAACGTCGTGGAAGGTGTTCGATTCCATGGCTACGCCTTTCCTTCCGGGTTGCCGGAGCCCGCGAGGGACACTGTGCGCTTCTCGATCCGTTTCTCGGCAGTAGGTGCCAGTACAACCCGCTGAACGAAGATACCCGGGGTGTGGATGTGCTCCGGATCAAGTTCACCGGGTTCCACAAGTTCCTCGACCTCAGCAATGGTGATTCCGGCCGCCGTGGCGCACAGGGGGTTGAAGTTCATAGCCGCGGCGTGGAACACGAGGTTTCCGTGACGGTCACCTTTCCAGGCATGGACGAGTCCGAAGTCCGGGGTCAGCGATTCCTCCAGCACGTACTCGGCGTCATTGAAAGTACGCACCTCCTTGGGTGACGAGGCCACCGCAACCTGGCCATCGGCGTCGTACTTTTGCGGCAGCCCGCCTTCCGAAACCTGGGTTCCCACTCCCGCCTTGGTATAGAACGCGGGGATCCCGGCGCCCCCGGCCCGGAGCTTCTCGGCGAGCGTTCCTTGGGGTGTCAGGACCACTTCCAGTTCGCCGGCGAGGTACTGCCGGGCGAATTCCTTGTTTTCGCCTACGTAGGAACTGATGGTCCGCCGGATGCGGCCATCCTTGAGGAGGATGCCCAGCCCCCAGTCGTCCACACCGCAGTTGTTGCTTACGGTCTCCAGGTCCGTGGTTCCCTGCCGATGGAGGGCCTCTATCAACGAAGCCGGGATTCCGCACAGTCCAAAACCACCGACAGCGAGCGAAGCGCCATCCGGAATGTCCTTCACCGCTTCCGCGGCGCTGGCAACAACCTTGTCGATCATCGTTGATCCTTCCCCTGCAGTCACAGACCCAACGTACGGTTACAGACCCAACTCGCGGGCGATGAGCATCAACTGGACCTCCGTGGTGCCCTCGCCGACTTCGAGGATCTTGGAGTCGCGGTAGTGGCGCGCCACGGTGAATTCGTTGATGAAGCCATAGCCGCCGAACACCTGGGTGGCATCCCGCGCATTGTCCATGGCCGCCTCGCCTGCGACCATCTTAGCGATGGCCGCTTCGGTCTTGTACGGCTTGCCTGCCAGCATCCTTGAGGACGCATCGTAGTAGGCAAGGCGCGCTGTATGGGCCCTGGCCTGCATGCGGGCGATCTTGAATTGGATGGCTTGGTACTTGGAGATGTTTTGGCCAAAAGCGCTGCGTTCCTTGGCGTACTTCACTGAAAGATCAACGCATCCCTGGGCGGCTCCGGTGGCCAAGGCTGCGATGGCGATGCGGCCTTCATCCAGGATCGAAAGGAAGTTCGCGTAGCCCCGGCCTCGCTCACCCAGCAGGTTCGCTTCCGGAACGCGGACGTTGTCCAAGGTCAGCGGGTGGGTGTCGGAGGCGTTCCACCCGACCTTGTTGTACGGTTTCTCCGCCCTGAAACCGGGCGTGTCGGTGGGTACCAGGATGGTGGAGATTTCCTTTTTGACGCTTCCATCGGGGCGTTCCTCCCGGCCCGTGACGGCCGTGACCGTCACCAGCCTGGTGATGTCCGTTCCGGAATTGGTAATGAACTCCTTGTTGCCGTTGATCACCCATTCGCCGGCCTCCACGTGGGCGTGGGTCTTGGTTCCGCCGGCATCGGATCCGGCTTCCCGCTCAGTCAAGCCGAAGCCTGCGAGCGCCTGGCCGGAAGCCAGCCGGGGAAGCCATTGCTGTTTCTGCTCCTCGGTGCCGAAGCGGTACACCGGCATGGCGCCCAGGGAAACACCGGCTTCAAGGGTGATGGCAACCGACTGGTCCACGCGGCCCAACTGCTCCAATGCCAAGGCAAGCGCGAAGTAGTCCCCGCCCATTCCCCCATACTCTTCGGGGAAAGGCAGCCCGAAGAGGCCCATTTCGCCCATCTGCTTCACTACCTCATACGGGAAGCTGTGCTCTTCGTCGTGTTTTGCCGATACCGGTGCCACCACCTCGTCGGCGAATTCGCGGACGGAATCGCTGAGGTCCTGGTATTCCTCTGAAAGATCGAAGGTGCTCATGGCTGGACTTCCTTGTCTGTGGGGTTCGCCGCTGTGGGGTTCGCCGCTGGGGGGTTCGCCTCGTCGGCGTGTGTAACGTGAATGGTGGCCAGAACCTGGTCTGCCTTGACGCGGTCACCGATCTTGCCGGCGAGATGGACGGTCCCGGCCACGGACGCCACCAGCTGATGCTCCATCTTCATGGCTTCGACGGCCAGGAGCACCTGGCCTTCCTGGACGATGTCGCCGTCCGCCACCGAAACAGATACGACCGTTCCCGGCATCGGTGAGCGGACCTCGGGATCGGCTGCACCTTCTTCACGATGGAGTCCTGCCAGCATCCGCTTCAGGCGCCCTGCACGGTCCAGCACTTCGAGGCGGCATGACCAGCCGTCGTTGCCGAGATAGAGGACCCCGTCGGCCGCGGCCATGGCGAAGGCGAGGGGAACGCCGTCGATCTCCACCGCGAGGTGGCCCCCGCCGTGGTCAACGACTGCAACCTTTGCGGCTTCCCGTGCGAGCACCGGGCTGCCGTCCACCTTTACCACCAGGGTGCCCTGCTGTTCCTCCAGCGAGACGCCGGCCATGCCGCCGTCGGGCAGGCCGAACGTGGCGGTCCACGGCGCCGGTGTCCCCACGCGCCAAGAGTCTGCTCCCGCCCAGGCGTGGCCTGCACCTGTGAAGCCCGGCCGCTGGAGCCACAGCGCCAGCCCCGCAGCCGTTAGTTCATCTGCCCCGATATGGCGGAAGGACATGGAGGGCAATTTTTGCTCGATCAGGCCGGTATCCAGGTGGCCGGCCTGCACTTCAGGATCAGTGATGAGCAGTCGCAGGTATTCGACGTTGGTGTCGACGCCCAGCAGCGTGTACTGCGCCAATGCGGCATCGAGTGTCCCGAGGGCTTCGGAACGGTCCGCACCCCAGGCGATCACCTTGGCCAGCATCGGATCATAGTCACCGGTGATCTCAAGGCCTTGGCGCATGGCGGAGTCGATACGGATGTTGCCATGCGTTGGGAGCTGCCCTTCTTCCTCGAGCAACACCACCCGCCCCATGGAGGGCATGAAGTTCCGCTCGGGCACCTCAGCGTAGACCCTGGCTTCCACGGCGTGGCCGTTAAGCACGACGTCGGACTGCGCCACGGTGAGCACCTCCCCGGCGGCGATCCGCACCTGCCATTCGACGAGGTCGATGCCCGTCACCAGTTCCGTCACCGGGTGTTCCACCTGCAGGCGCGTGTTCATCTCCATGAAGAAGAACTCGTCCGGATGTTGGTCGGAAACCAGGAATTCGACCGTCCCCGCTCCGCTGTAGTTGACCGAGCGCGCCGCGTTGCAGGCTGCCTCACCAATCCTGGCGCGTTGTGCTTCACCATCGGCCAGGGAACCGAAGAGCGCGGACGGTGCTTCCTCGATCACTTTCTGGTGCCGCCGCTGGAGGGAACACTCACGCTCGCCGAGGTGGATCACGTTTCCGTGGTTGTCGGCCAGTACCTGGACCTCGATGTGCCGTGGCGTACTGACCAGCCGCTCAAGGAAAAGGGTGTCGTCACCAAACGCCGCAGCGGCCACTCGGCGGGCCGTCTTGAGCGTGGCGGGGAGATCCTCCGGCTTTTCAACAACATGCATGCCTTTGCCGCCGCCGCCTGCCGACGGCTTGATGAGGAGGGTAAATCCGACGTCGCCTGCTGCCTCGATCAAGTCCTGGTCCGTGAGGCCCGGTTTGGCGATACCTGGAGTGCAGGGAACGCCGTACCCCATCACGTGGTTCTTGGAGCGGATCTTGTCGCCCATGATCTCGAGCGCCGCGATGCCCGGGCCAATAAACGCAACCCCGGCCTCCTCCAAGGCTTTGGCAAACCCGACATTCTCGGACAGGAATCCATAGCCCGGATGGACAGCCTCGGCTCCGGTGCGGCGGCAAGCGTCGATGATCGCCTCGATCCGGAGGTAGCTCTCGGCCGGGGTAGTTCCCCCGATTGCCACAGCTGCGTCCGCAAGGCCCACATGCTTGGCATCCTTGTCCGCATCCGAATACACGGCGACGGAACGGATGCCCATCTTTTTCAGCGTTTGGATCACCCGGCACGCGATCTCGCCGCGATTGGCCACGAGGACAGTCTTGAACGGTTTTCCGGTGGCCCGCAGGGAAGCAGGCACCGTGGTTGCTGGCACGGTCATGGTCACATCCTGAAGAGGCCGAAAGAGGTCCCGGGCAGATTTTGGCGGGAGACGACATCCAGGGCCATCCCCAGGATCCGGCGGGTATCGGCCGGATCGATGATTCCGTCGTCCCACAATCGGGCCGTTGAATAGTAGGGGCTTCCCTGGTCTTCGTATTGCTGTTTGATGGGCGCTTTGAAGGCTTCCTCGTCCTCGCTGGACCATTCCTGGCCGGCTGCTTCCATTTGCTCCCGCTTGACCGTGGCGAGCACGCTGGAGGCCTGGTTCCCGCCCATGACGGAGATCCGGGCGTTGGGCCACATCCAGAGGAAACGTGGCGAGTATGCCCGGCCGCACATGGAGTAGTTGCCGGCTCCGAAGCTGCCGCCGATCACTACGGTGAGCTTCGGCACCCTGGCTGTGGCAACCGCCGTGACCATCTTGGCGCCGTTCTTGGCGATGCCGCCCTGTTCGTAGTCCTTGCCCACCATGAATCCGGAAAGGTTCTGCAGGAAGACCAGGGGTATGCCGCGCTGGTCGCACAGCTCGATGAAATGTGCTCCCTTCAGCGATGATTCGCTGAACAGTACGCCGTTGTTGGCCACGATTCCCACCGGATGGCCATGCAGATGGGCGAAGCCCGTGACCAGCGTGGTGCCGTAGTTCTTCTTGAACTCGTGGAATTCCGATCCGTCAACGAGCCTGGCGATCACCTCGCGGACGTCGTACTGGGCGTTGACGTCCGTGGGAACCACACCGTAAAGCCCGGAAGGGTCGACGACGGGCGGCAGGACGACGTCGAGCACGTCCCATGCGGGCGGCGCGGGCTTGGGCAGGGTCGCCACCACATCACGGACGATCTCGAGGGCATGCTGGTCGTTTTCGGCCAGGTGGTCCGCCACGCCGGAGATCTTGGCATGGACCTCGCCCCCGCCGAGTTCTTCGGCCGTGACGATCTCACCGATGGCTGCCTTCACGAGCGGCGGTCCGCCGAGGAAGATGGTCCCTTGGTTCCGGACGATGATTGTTTCATCGCTCATGGCAGGGACGTAGGCGCCGCCGGCCGTACACGAACCCATGACCGATGCGATCTGCGGGATCTTTGCGGCCGACATCCTGGCCTGGTTGTAGAAGATCCGTCCGAAGTGCTCCTTGTCCGGGAAGACCTCGTCCTGTTTGGGCAGGAAGGCTCCCCCGGAGTCCACCAGGTAGATACAAGGCAGGTTGTTCTCCATGGCGATTTCCTGCGCCCGGAGGTGCTTCTTCACCGTCATGGGATAGTAGGTTCCGCCCTTGACCGTGGCGTCGTTCGAGATGACCAGGACATGGCGTCCGTGAACCAGGCCGATGCCTGCAATCACTCCAGCTCCGGGTGAATCGTCGTTGTACATCCCGTTGGCTGCGAGCGGCGCGATCTCAAGGAATGGACTTCCCTCATCCAACAGGTAATTGATGCGCTCGCGGGGCAGGAGCTTGCCTCGCGCCAGATGGCGTTCCCGCGCCTTTTCGGGACCGCCCAAGGCGGTCTTCGCCAGCCGCTCCTTCAGTTCCCGCACCAAGTCGGACTGGGCCTGCCGGTTCGCTTCAAAGGCGCCCGTCCCGACTCCTGCCACGCTGGCCATTGTCTCCATCGACTGCTGTTCCATTCCCGGCCGGCGGATCGCGCCAGGCCATTTCGGTTAGTGCCACGTAACTGAAATTTAGGTTAGTCTGTATTAACTGTGATGTCCAGCACAGGCTACAGCTGTGAGGAGGAAACGTGTCCGGTGTTCCGCGCGCCGCTGCAGCAGGCTCCCAGGCCGGTACCACGCAACGAAGCCAGGCCAAGGAAGAACGACGCTTGGCCTTGCTCACAGCTGCCGCCACCCTCTTCGGCGAGAACGGATTCAGCCGTGTCTCCCTGGAAGACCTCGGGGCAGCTGCAGGAGTCAGCGGACCCGCGGTATACAGGCATTTCCCAGGTAAGCAGGCGGTCCTTGGCGAGTTGTTGCTCAGCGTCAGCCGCGACCTCCTGAACGGGGGCCGCAACGTTGTCCTGGAGGCCGGCGAACCATCTGCTGCGTTGCGTGGGCTGGTGGGCTTCCAGGTGGACTTCGCGCTGAAAAACCCTGATGTGATCCGCGTGCAAGACCGAGACTTCGGAAGCCTCAGCGATGCCGACCAGGCCGAGGTCAGATCACTGCAACGCAGCTATGTCGAGATATGGGTAAGCGTGCTTGGGCAAGTACACGCAGGGACCGATCCGGCAGATCTCCGGGTCCGGGCACACGCCGCCTTTGGCCTCATCAACTCAACGCCCCATTCCGTACGCCAGCACGGCCGTCGGATTGCGGCCAAATCCGCCCGGCCGATCCTGGAGCAGATGGCAATCGCGGCATTGACGGCGTAGCCAACCGGCAAACAACAAGGACCCTTCCTTCCTAGGACTCACAGGACCAGCTTGAGGGCTGCATGTCCGCCGGGCCCCGCCTAGTGTTGGTGTCAACGTGGTTTGAAACGTCACAGCCACAGCACCCACAGCAGAGAGAAGAGAGGCGCGCCATGAAGATCGCCGTCACCGGTGGAAGCGGGAAACTGGGCAGGAGCGTGGTCCGGCGACTAACGCAGGACGGCCATAAGGTCTTCAACCTGGACCAGGCCGGAAAGCGCAGCCCCGGGTACGTCAACGTGGAACTGCGCAACTACGGGCAGGTGGTGGACGTCATCCTCGGCCTGGACGACCGCCATGACGGCCTCGACGCGATCGTTCACCTTGCGGCCATACCCGCTCCGGGACTTGCTCCAGACGCTGCGGTGTTCGAGAACAACATGCTCTCCACCTACAACGTCTTCCAAGCGGCCCGCCGGGCCGGGATCAAGAAAGTCGTCTACGCCTCAAGCGAGACTGTACTGGGCCTGCCGTTCGACACTCCCCCACCCTACATCCCGGTGGACGAGGAATACCCGGCCCGGCCGGAAAGCACGTATTCGCTGGTGAAGCACCTGGAAGAACAAATGGCCATCCAGCTCACCCGTTGGGACCCGGAGCTCAGCATCACGGCGTTGCGGTTCTCGAATGTCATGGACCCGGAAGACTACGACGCTTTCCCTTCCTTCGACTCGGATGCGACCCTTCGTAAGTGGAACCTGTGGGGCTATATCGATGCCAGGGATGGCGCGCAGGCCGTGGCCCGGGCGCTCGAAACTGCACCGCCCGGCTTTGACAGGTTCATCATCGCCGCTGCCGATACCGTGATGAGCCGGAGCAGCGACGAACTGGCAGCGGAAGTCTTTCCCGGCGTCGAGGTCGTCAAGGAACTGGCCCACCACGAAACCATGCTGTCCATCGATAAGGCCCGGCGCCTGCTGGGCTTCGATCCGGAACACAGTTGGCGGGACGTCCACTCGAACCGGACCACCCCCACAGAGGACTGACCACCGTACCGGTACATAACGCGCCGGCCCACCCCTTCTCCGCAGTTTCCCGCGGGTACTCGTCAAGGGGTGGGCCGGCGCAGTCGCGGCAGGACTAAACCATGGTCAGCACCATGGCGGGATCAGCAAGGATGGCGCCAAGGTCGGCCAGGAATCGCGAGCCTTGTTCGCCGTCCACCAGCCGGTGATCGAAGGACAGGCTCAGCGACATCACCTGCCGGACAGCCAGCTGGTCGTCAACCACCCAAGGGGCCTTCCGGACTGCACCCAGCGCTACGATTGCAGCTTCCCCGGGGTTCAGGATCGGAGTGCCTGCATCAATCCCGAACACCCCGATGTTGGTAATGGAAATGGTGCCGCCCGAAAGTTCCGCAGGGGCAGTCTTTCCAGCCCGCGCAGTATCGGTCAGTTCGGACAACCGTTCCGCGAGTTCACGCAGTGACAAGTGGTGCGCATCCTTGATGTTCGGAACGGTCAGGCCACGTGGCGTTGCCGCGGCGATGCCCAGATTGACGTAGTTGAACTGGACGATCTCCTGCCGCTCCCCGTCCCAGCGTGAGTTCAGGGTTGGATTGTTCCGGAGGGCTATGAGAACGGCCTTGGCGGCGATGGTCAGCGGAGTCAGCTTCAGGCCGTCGAATGCCCGGTTGGCCTTGAGCCGGGCCAGCAATTCCATGGTGGGCGTGACATCCACCGTCAGGAATTCGGTCACGTGGGGCGCCGTAAAGGCACTTTGCACCATGGCTGCCGCAGTGAACTTCCGCACACCCTTGATGGGCGTGCGCGTTTCGCGGTCGTCCGACCGTGCGGGCACAGCACCAGCAACATCCGCCGGCTTCCCGGCGAAGTTCTGCACATCCTCCCGCGTAATCAGGCCGTGGGCACCTGTTCCCGTCACCTGTTCGAGGTCGATGCCCAGGTCGCGGGCCAGCTTGCGCACCGGAGGCGTCGAGCGGGGACGCTCGCCCGATTCATGCTCGACGGCGGGAGGCGCGGCGGGTGCCCGCGTTTCGGCGGGTGCCCGCGTTTCGGCGGGTGCCCGCGTTTCGGCGGGTGCCTGCGTTTCGGCGGGTGCCTGCTTTTGGACCGGGGAAGCGGCCGGCTCCGTCCGGACCTGTCCCCTGGCGCGTCGCGCAGGTCGCCCGGAATGTTCGACGACGGCCCCGTAGCCTACGAGGTTCGGTTCCCGCTTAGCAGGCGCGTCAGGAGTTCCTGATCCCTGCCCGGGAGCGCCCTCGGCGGGCTTCCCACCGTTGGAGGCACCGGCGTCGTCCACTTCGAAGGAGACAATCGGCTTGCCGACCTCCACCACGGTGCCGGGTTCCTCGTGCAACGCCGCGACGACGCCCGCGAAAGGCGACGGCAACTCCACCACGGCTTTTGCCGTTTCAACCTCGGCGATGACCTGGTTCAGGGTGACAGTGTCCCCAACGGCGACCTTCCAGCTCAGGATCTCCGACTCCGTCAATCCTTCGCCAAGATCGGGCAGCCTGAATTCCTTGATCATGGTGGCGCTCATCCTTCCAGTCCACTCAGTGAGTTGGGGCGCCCCAGCGCGCGGTCCACACCGTCGAGGATCCGGTCGAGGTCCGGCAAGTGGTGCATTTCGAGCTTCGAATACGGGTACGGCACGTCAAAGCCGGTGATCCGCACGGGAGCCGACTCAAGGTAGTTGAAGCAGCGTTCGGTGATGCTCGCGGCAATTTCCGCACCAAGTCCGCCGGATTGACCCGCCTCGTGGGTAATGACCAGCCGGCCGGTCTTGCGGACTGAAGCCTCCACCACCGGATAATCCACCGGGGAAAGCGAACGGAGGTCGATGACTTCCACCGACATTCCTTCGTCAGCCGCGGCCTGGGCGGCATCTTTCGCGGTCTTGACCAGTGGGCCATAAGCCACGAGGGTCACATCCGAGCCCTGGTTCACCACTGCGGCTTTGTCCAAAGGCAGGGCCGAGGCAAGGTCGAGGCCTTCGTCGACATCGCCCTTGTCGTGGTAGCGGCGTTTGGGTTCGAAATAAAGCACGGGGTCATCCGAGGCGATGGCCTGCTGAATCATGGTGTAGGCATCCTGCGGATTGGACACGGCCACTACCCGCAACCCGGAGGTGTGGGTGAAGTAGGCCTCGGGTGATTCGGAATGGTGTTCCGGGGAGCCGATCCCGCCCCCGAAAGGAACACGGATGGTGATGGGCATCTTCACGCGGCCCTGGGTCCGGTAATGCATTTTGGCCACCTGGCTGACGATCTGGTCGAATGCCGGGTAGATGAAGCCGTCGAACTGGATCTCGCAGACCGGACGGTAGCCGCGGTAGGCCAAGCCCACAGCAGTGCCGATGATGCCGGATTCCGCGAGGGGGGAATCAATCACGCGGTGCTTCCCGAAGTCCTTCTGGAGTCCGTCAGTGACACGGAAAACACCTCCAAGTGAGCCGATGTCCTCACCGATCAGCACAACTTTGGGGTCGTTTTCGAGCGACTTGCGAAGGCCCGCATTGATTGCCCGGGCAAAAGTGAGCTTGGACATCAGAGGGCACCTTCCTCGACTGTTTGGGTGAAGCTGTTCAGGTAGCGCGAGTAGTGGTCTTTCTGACGTTCGATCCAGGGGTTCCTGCTGCTGTATACGTGGTTGAAGACATCCAGCGGTTCGGGATCCGGCATATTAATGCAGCTTGCGCGAAGTTCAGCACCCACCGCATCAGCCTTGGCCTTGACCTGCGCTTCCAGCTCGTCAGTGAGCAGGCCCTTGGCGTCCAGGAGCCTGCGGAGCCGCAGGATCGGGTCCTTCGCGGCCCAGTCTTCCAGCTCGTTGGCATCCCGGTACCGCGTGGGATCATCGGCGGTGGTGTGCGGACCCATCCGGTACGTGACTGCTTCAATGAAGGTTGGCCCTCCGCCCTTGCGTGCCCGGTCCAGCGCCACGCGAGTGGCAGCCATGACCGCGAGGACATCATTGCCGTCCACGCGCATGCTCGGAATCCCGAAGCCCGTAGCCCTGTCTGCCAGCTGGATGTGCGACTGCACCCGCACCGGTTCAGAAATGGCCCAGTGGTTGTTTTGGCAAAAGAACACCACGGGAGCCTGGAAGCTGGCGGCGAAGACCATGGCTTCGCTGACGTCGCCCTCGCTGGTGGCACCATCGCCGAAATAGCCCAGTACCGCGGTGCTCGCCCCGTCCAGTTGAACGCCCATGGCATAGCCGGTGGCGTGGAGACTCTGTGAACCGATAATGATCTGCGGCGTTGCCATGTTGATGCGCTGGGGATCCCAGCTGTACAGGGCATTTCCTCGCCAGACCTTGGCGATTTCCGAGAGGTGGGCTCCCCGGACATAGGCCACGCCGGTCTCGCGATAGCTCGGGAAAACGAAATCATCATCGCGCAGCGAACGGCTGGAGCCGATCTGCGAAGCTTCCTGGCCCAGGAGCGGCGGCCAAAGAGCCAACTCCCCTTGGCGCTGCAAGGCAGTTGCCGCGGCGTCGATCCGGCGGATTACCGTCATGTCCTCGTAGAGCGAGCCCAGTTGCTCATCGCCTACGTCCTTGATCCAAAGATCGAACTCGGGATGGCTAATCCGTTCGCCCTCCGGCGAAACCAACTGGAGCATATCGCCACCAGTCCGCAATGGATGATGTGCACTATGTCCCGGGTCCGGAGCAATGTTTCCTGCCCCGTTTCCCGCCCTGTCCGTCAACATTGGTGATCGACCTTCCGGCTCGTATTCGTCGGCCTTGGCAGGACTTGTGGTCCCGGCGCAGGCCAGCCCCCTGGCTCCTTCGCCCGGGTTATTTGTGACCCTACTCACAAGTGGCAACGGGTACAACTACCCGTACCAAAGTTGAGCAAAATGCCATGTTGCGGGAGTTCGCGCCGTGCTAATCTTGCGCATTATGCAACCTTTGGATGGCACTGACACCCGGCTTCTCTCCGCGATGGCAAAGGATCCGCGCGGAACTGTGGTTGCTTTGGCGCAGAAGCTTGGCCTCTCGCGCAATACGGTCCAGGCCCGGATGGCACAGCTTGAGAAAAAGCACGCATTCTTGTCCTTCGAACGCCGCATCAACCCCGTAGCGCTGGGGTACCCGCTCACTGCCTTCATCAGCGTGCACGTCCAGCAGCAGAAGCTGGCAGGCTTGTCTCAGGAACTGTCGGACATCCCCGAGATCCTTGAGGGCTTCGGCCTGACGGGCTCGGCGGACCTGTTGCTGCGCGTTGTCGCCCTGGATGCAGAAGACCTCTACCGCATCAACGGGAAAATCCTGGCCTGCGACGGCGTGGAGCGCACCGACACCGCGCTGGCAATGCGGGAAATGATTCCCTACCGAGTGCAACCGTTGCTTGGGCGGCGCTCGGAGGCCTGAGCGCGGCGGCTTGATCGCAGCGGCTCGAGCCCGTCGGCTCGAGCGCGGCGGGTCCTATTGCCCGGGAACACAAGCATGCTGTTTGATTCAAATGGACGCATCGGGGGCCGGCCAAGGTCCCGGCCACATGGTGGCACGCCCGCAGGCTGCTGAAAGGGGCACCGCAGTGAGCAACCCGCAAGAACCGGACGGGCGCGAGGACATCCCCCGGAATCCCTACCAACCCGGACAATATCCGCCGCCGCCCGTGCCGCCGGCGCCCGGCAACCCGTCCTACGGAACGCCGCCCTACGGAACAGCAGCCCAAGCCCCGTACCCGCCTGGACAATATCCTCCGGGGCAATACCCCACTGGACAATATCCCCCGGGCCATAACGATCCCCAAGGCTATTACGATCCCCAACGCCAGTACGCCCAGCCGCCGGCCAGGAAGCGGAAGACGCTGTGGATTGTCCTGGGCATCGTGGCCGGCGTGATCGTCCTGGCCGTGGTGGGGGTACTCGTGCTGGTGAACCTGGTGGGCAACGCGACGTCGAAGGCCCGCTCCCTTGCCGACGAGTTCACCAACCTGGTGGTGGCCGGTGATACGGAGAAGGCGTACGACGACTACCTGCAGCAGGGCCTTAAGGACCAACTGGACAAGCAGTCTTTCGTAGACGGAATCGCGAGCCTGGACCTGGACGGCTCCTGTAAGCCCAACTACAGCTCCGTCAACGTGAACAACACCAACGGCAACAACAAAGCGGACGTAGCCGGCACCCTCCAGTGCGACGGCAAGAACATTGAGCTCCGGTACGTCTTCGAGGGAACCAACGACCTCAAAATGACCAGCATCCGCTTGCGGCCATAATTCCGCGAAGAAACTTCCCACTCCCACCCATCCACCTGGGCGCATGGTCCGAATCACTGCTGAAGTCCCGCCCGGGACTTCGCAGACCGGCCGGCATGAACCGGCCAACACCGAAAGGTTCGGACCATGCGTACTTCGCCCAATCGCCTGATCGCCACCATCTTCGGAGCCGTATACCTCCTGGTAGGCGTGCTCGGTTTCTTTGTCACGGCCGGAACCGGGTTCTTCGCCACCGAAGGCGCAACCCTGATCATCTTTGCCGTGAACCCGCTGCACAACGTCATCCATTTGGCCATCGGCGCCGCACTCCTCCTTGCCGGCCTGAACAGCATCACGCTGTCCAAGACCGTGAACACCATCGTCGGCGGCGTCTATCTCCTGGTGGGTATCCTGGGCCTGTTCCTCGTCGGCAGCTCCCTGAACATCATTGCCCTGAACGGTGCCGACAACGTGCTGCACTTGGCCAGCGCAGTGGTCCTGCTTGGCGTGGCTCTCTCCCAGGACAAGGTAGTGGCAGTCTCCGCCCGCGCCTGAAAAGCCCCCGAGGCACGCCGCCAGCCCACGGAAACCACCAGGACAGAAGCGCGAGGACCCCGTCATGCCCGGAAGAACGCACCCGACATTGAAAGCAGCAACCCTGTTGTTCGTCTATTTCGCAGCGATGGCGGGCGGCATGGTGGACCTTGCCCTGGCCGCCGGCTACCTCGAAGGCGGCAGCGCGTCAGCATTGCCCACCGGCGCGGCAATCCTCGTGACAGGGCTTGCGTTCCTTGCGTGGTCCTTGTGGGGGCTGCACCGGAACGCGCTGGTTTTCTCCCGGGTGGCCCTGCCTGTCCTGGCTTTGGCCAGCGCTGCCCACGTCGTCGCCCTCCTCGCGGGTGACCGGGCAGGTGCCGGTTCTGCCGGCATCAGCCATCTGGCCGCACTCGGCCTGACCCTCATGGCTCTTGCCGGCGCGGGATGGCTGCGGCGGCAACACAAGACCAACGACGGCGGCGCCCACGGCCAGCCAAGGACCGGGCGGCTTCTGGCAGCCGCGTTCGGAGCCGCCGTCGTTGTTGCCTCGGTGGCCACCCCGGGCCTGGCGGCCTCAATGGCCGGCCAGCATGCCGTTCCGCACGGAGAGCACGGCCAGTCTCCGTCCGACGGCGCAAATCCCGGGCTCGCTCCAAGTCACCACCACTAGGCGGCGACTCGTAGGAGGCGCATCATCGGCCTTTGCCCTGTTGATGGTGCGCCTCCTTCGTGGAGGATAGAGCCATGGATCCCGTTGAGGCGCTCGATGAAATTTCCTTCTGGCTGGAACGCAGCCTGGCCCCCACATTCAAGGTTCAGGCCTTCCGGAAGGCGGCCGACGCAGTCCGGCAACTACCCCCGGGCGACCTCCCCCGGCTGATTGCCTCGGGCCGCCTCACCAGCCTCAAGGGCATCGGGAACCGCAGTGCCGAGGTCATCACCCAGGCCATGGAGGATCGCGTTCCCGATTATTTGGCGGACCTCCGCGAGCGGGGAGCCCAGCCCTTGGCAAACGGCGGACACGGCCTGGGTTCGGCCCTCAAGGGCGACCTCCACAGCCACAGCAATTGGTCCGACGGCGGATCACCGATCGAGACGATGGTGGCAGCGGCCCGTACCCTCGGCCGGGAGTACCTGGCCCTCACCGACCACTCCCCCAACCTCACCGTGGCCAACGGGCTCAGCGCCGAACGGCTGGACGAGCAGCTGGGGATCGTGGACGGCATCAACGCCGGGCATAACGGTTTCCGCCTCCTCAAGGGCATTGAAGTGGACATCCTGGAGGACGGCACCCTGGACCAAACCCCGGAGATGCTGGATCGATTGGACGTGGTGGTTGCCAGCGTCCATTCGAAGCTCAGATCGGACAAGCAGGCCATGACCCGGCGCATGCTCGGTGGCATTTCGGACCCCCACACCAACGTCCTCGGGCACTGTACCGGACGGCTGGTCCAGGGCTCGCGGGGGACCCGCCCCGAATCCGAATTCGACGCCGCGAAGGTCTTCAAGGAGTGCGCGGACTGGGGCGTGGCCGTCGAGATCAACTCCCGGCCCGAACGGCAGGACCCACCGGAGCGCCTCATCCAGATGGCCCTGGACGCAGGCTGCCTCTTCAGCATCGACAGCGACGCCCACGCGCCGGGACAGCTGGACTTCCTCCAATACGGTGCCGAGCGGGCCGAAGCTGCCGGGGTGCCCAAGGAGCGCATCGTCACCACATGGCCGCTCAAGCAGTTGCAGGAATGGCTGTTACTGAAGAAGTGATGGAAGCAAAGGGGCTCCCCCGGCTGGTCGCCGAGGGAGCCCGCTTTTTTGCCGATACTACTTGCCCGGGACTAGTGGTCTACGGCTTTCTCTGCGCCCACGCCGGTCAACGAACGCACTTCCATCTCGGCCTGCTTGGCGGCGTCTTCCTTCCGCTTGTCCAGGACGGTGCCGAGCCAACCGAGGAAGAAGGCCAGCGGAATGGACACGATCCCCGGGTTGCTCAGCGGGAAGATCGCGAAGTTGGCTCCCTGGATCATGGACGTCTTGGAGCCGGACACCACTGGCGAGAAAGTGATGAGCAGGATGGCCGCCGCCAAACCGCCGTACATGCTCCACACTGCACCCTGCGTAGTGAACCGGCGCCAGAACAGGGAGTAGACGATCGTGGGCAGGTTGGCCGAGGCCGCCACTGCAAAGGCGAGCGCAACGAGGAACGCGACGTTCTGGCCATTGGCGAAGATCCCGCCGAGGATGGCCAGTATCCCGATCACCACTACTGTGCGGCGGGCTACCTTGACCTCGGTGGTGGCATCGGCCTGGCCTTTGGAGATGACGTTGGCATAGATGTCGTGGGCAAAAGATGCTGCCGCCGTAATGGTCAGGCCGGCCACCACGGCAAGGATGGTGGCGAAAGCTACCGCCGAGATGAAGCCCAGGAGCAAGGGTCCACCAAGGTGGAAGGCCAGCAGCGGGGCCGCGGAGTTGACGCCGCCGGGAGCGGACTTGATGGTTTCTGCACCTACCAGTGCCGCTGCCCCATAGCCCAGGACCAGGGTGAAGAGGTAGAACAGGCCGATCAACCAGATGGACCACACCACAGACTTGCGGGCTTCCTTGGCCGTGGGGACCGTGTAGAAGCGCATCAGCACGTGGGGCAGGGCGGCCGTTCCGAGCACGAGTGCCATGCCGAGGGACATGAAGTCGAGCTTGGACGTCTCGGTCTTGCCGTATTGCAGGCCGGGGTTGAGGACTGCCGGGTTGTTGGCTGTTTCGGCTGCCGAACCCAGGAGGTTGGACAGGTTGAATCCGTAGATTCCCAGCACCCATGCTGTCATCACCGCTGCACCTGCGATCAGCAGGATGGCCTTGATGATCTGTACCCAGGTGGTGCCCTTCATGCCGCCGATGAGGACGTACATGATCATGAGGGCGCCGACGACGATGATCACCAGCGCTTGTCCGCCCCAATCGCTGATTCCCAGCAGGAGGGAGATGAGGCTGCCGGCGCCGGCCATCTGGGCCAGGAGGTAGAAGAAGCAGACGGCCAGGGTAGAGAGCGCTGCTGCGATGCGGACGGGCCGCTGCCGCAGGCGGAAGGAGAGCACGTCTGCCATGGTGAATTTGCCGGTGTTCCGCAGCAACTCCGCCACCAGCAGGAGGGCCACGAGCCACGCCACCAGGAAGCCGATGGAGTAGAGGAAGCCGTCATAGCCATTGATGGCGATGGCTCCGGTGATGCCCAGGAAGGATGCGGCAGAGAGGTAGTCGCCCGCGATCGCGGTTCCATTCTGGGAACCCGTGAAGGACCGTCCGGCCGCGTAGTAGTCGGCCGCGGTCTTGTTGTTGCGGCTTGCGCGGAACACGATCACCATGGTGACCGCGACGAATAGGGCAAAAATGCCCATGTTCAGGAGCGTTGAGTCTTTCAGGGCAGAGACTTCGACTGCCGGGACCATGGTATTCACTGCGCTCCCCCGCGGGTCGTGGTGCCTGATTTGTCGAATTCGTGCCCCTCGATCTCGTGGCGGATCTCGGCGGCGATGGGGTCCAGTTTCCTGTTGGAGTAGCTCACGTACCACGCCGTAATTCCGAAGGTGGTGACGAACTGGAGCAGGCCAAGGATCAGGCCCACGTTGATGTTTCCCCAGACTTTGATGGACATGAAGCCCACCGCGTAGTCGGCCAGCAGAACGTAGGCGAAGTACCACAGCAGGAATGCTGCCGCCATGGGGAAGACGAAGCTCCGGTGCCGCTTCCGCAGTGTCTTGAACCGTTCCGTTTGTTGGACTTCCTGAAAGTCCACGGACGCCGCGGCGTCTTGGGGTTGGGCTTCATTACCCATGGTTCCTCCTGGTTAGGATGTGTTCACATCAGGTCCACACGCCGTTGATGTGACTGCAATCACTATCGAACGGTCCAGGCTGGCCGTTCCAGCACATCGGCCTCCGCCGTCGCCCAACGGTCCCGATGCTGCGCCAAACGGCGGCAGGTGGGCCGACCGGCGTCGTGCGTATGCCCGGATTCGCTACTCTGGCTCCATGCCTGATAACCCGCTTTTCACCGCTGCCGCGATCGCGGTCATCGTGCTGGCCGTCGCGGTCGTCGTCGGGGTCGGGCTGAAGGTGATCCGCTCCTTCCGCGACCTGGGCACTGACGCCGAGCGAGCAACGTACAACACCCTGCATGCGGCCTCACGCGCGGGCCAGCATCTCCGCGGCGGGCTCCAGGGTACCGGAGCCGCGAAGGCCAGCAAGCAGTTGCGCGCCCTCCTTGGCAGCGAGGCCTTGGCCATGACGGACACCACTGATGTTGTGGCCTGGGACGGCGCGGCAGAGGAACTCCGGCCCACGCTGATGGGCCTGGCCTCAGGAGTGCTTACGAGCGGCAGGACTGCAGTGGTCGCGGGAGACCAGTCAGGCGGCTACAGCGCCGTCATTGCACCGATCCGCGCCGGGTCACGGGTGGTGGGCTCCGTCGCAGCGCTCGCGCCCGTAGCCGGCGCCGGACTCGTGAGGGCCACCAGCGAGGTGGCCGACTGGATCGGCGTACAGCTTGAACTCTCGGAACTGGAGGCCTCCAGGACCTTGCTGGCGGAAGCCGAGGTCCGGGCATTGCGCGCGCAGATCAGCCCGCACTTCATCTACAACTCCCTCAATGCCATAGCCTCCTTCATCAACACCGACCCTGCCCGGGCCAGGGAGCTCGTGGTGGAATTTGCGGACTTCACCCGGTATTCGTTCCGCCGGCACGGTGACTTCACCACCGTTGCCGAGGAACTCAGGTGCATCGACCGGTACCTGTTGCTGGAGCGTGCCCGCTTCGGCGAGCGCGTCCAGGTGAGCCTGCGGATCGCCCCGGAAGTGCTGAGCACGGTGATTCCCTTCCTGAGCCTGCAGCCGCTGGTCGAGAACGCCGTCCGGCATGGCCTCGAGGCCAAGGAAGGACCGGGCCACATCACCATTTGCGCCAACGATTCGGGCGCTTTCGCGGAAGTCACCATCGAGGACGACGGCGTGGGGATGGACCCCGAGCACCTGCGTTCAGTATTGGCAGGGCACAGCGACGGCGAGCACGTGGGGCTGCGCAACGTGGACGCCCGCCTCCGGCAGGTCTACGGGGACGAACATGGCCTGGTCATTGAGACCGCCCCCGGCGAGGGAACCCTGATCACCATGCGGGTGCCCAAGTCCCAGCCCGGCCACGACGCGTAAGGCTAGTCTTGTAATCATGATCAACGTGCTCGTCGCCGATGACGAACTCCCCGCCGTTGAGGAGCTTGCATTCCTCCTGGGCCGCGATCGACGGATCGGAACCATCCACAGGGCTTCCTCGGGAGCCGCAGCGCTGCGGACCCTGGAGACCGAGTCCGTGGACGCTGTCTTCCTCGACATCCATATGCCGGCGATCTCCGGACTGGATATTGCCCGCGCGATTTCGCGCAGCGGCAACCCGCCCGCCGTCGTTTTTGTCACCGCGGACGAGGACTGCGCCTTGGAGGCCTTCGACCTCGCCGCCATCGACTACCTGCTCAAGCCGCTCAGGGCCGAACGCCTGGCGAGGTCCGTTGACCGCATCAGCGAACTGATCAAGGACGGCGCCCCGGCCCCGGAGATGATCACCGTTGATTTGGGCGGCACAACCCGCATGATCCGCCGGGACGACGTCAGTTATGTCCAGGCCCAGGGCGACTACGCGCGCCTGCACACCGCCGAAGCGAGCTACCTGATCCGCGTACCGCTGAGCGACCTCGAACAGCAGTGGGCGGAAGCGGGATTCATCCGGATTCACCGCAGCTACCTCATCGCACTCAACCATGTGGGCCATTTGAAGCTTTCCGCCGGTTCCCCGAGCGTCACCGTGGCCGGCGCGGAGCTACCCATCAGCCGCCGCCATTTGCCCTCCGTCAGGGATAAATTGCAGTCCACCCGCCTTCGGCCGCAAGGATGACGCGCGTTCGGGTCACGGCGCCCCGGCAATCTGCTGCCACTGCCGGCCGCTCCCCCATGGCCCGTGAAGTCCCGGAGGACTCCGATGCCGGGCGCTTGTTCATCCGCTCGCTGGTTCGCTCCCAACTACGCCTGGCCTTGGTGGTGGCCTGCGGCTTCCTGCTGATCCTGGCCGCCTTCGCTTTGCTGTTGGCTTTCGGCCCCGGAGTGGCGGAGACCAAGGTCCTGGGCGTTCCCTTGGACTGGCTTTTGCTCGGTGTTGGCGTGTACCCGGTGGTGGGATTAAGCGCCTGGCTGTTCACCCGTGCGGCTGCCCGCAATGAGGCGCGGTACCGGGACCTTGTGGAGGACAAGTGAACCCTGCCGTCGGCCTCATTGCCTTCGTTGCCGTTTCACTCACGACGGCGGCCATCGGCTTTTACGGTTTGCGCATCTCGCGCACCACGGGCGATTTCTACGTTGCCTCCCGAACGGTCCCGCCGTGGTGGAACGCCTCTGCGATCGGCGGAGAATACCTGTCCGCTGCCAGCTTCCTGGGCGTGGCAGGGCTGATCCTGTTGTCCGGGACGGACGCCTTGTGGTTCCCCATCGGTTACACCGCGGGTTACCTCATGCTGCTGCTCTTCGTTGCAGCTCCCCTGCGCCGTTCGGGGGCGTACACTATCCCCGACTTCACCGAATCCCGACTGGATTCTGTGGTGGTCCGCCGCGTCACCAGCCTGGTGGTGGTCGCCGTCGGCTGGCTTTACATCGTTCCGCAGCTCCACGGCGCAGCGCTCACCATACGCATCACCGCTGGACTGCCGTCCTGGGTGGGTTCGACGGCGGTGGTCCTGGTGGTGTGCCTGACGGTAGTGGCCGGCGGCATGCGCTCCATCACCTTCGTCCAGGCATTCCAGTACTGGCTGAAACTGACCGCCTTGGCCGTACCGGTAATCTTCGTGCTGTTGGTCCTTGCCCGCAACGGCACTCCGGCCCAGGCTCCCCTTCCGGTGAACCCCTCCGGCCAACAGGCGGCCAGCGCCTACCAGAACATCTCGCTCATGGTTGCCCTGCTATTTGGCACGCTTGGCCTGCCGCACGTCCTGGTCCGTTTCTACACGAATCCAGATGGCCAATCCGCCCGCAGGACCACCTTGATCGTGCTCGGCCTGCTGTCGGTTTTTTATGTTTTTCCTACGGTGGCCGGGGCGCTTGGCCGCGTCTTTGCCCCGGAACTGGCACGCTCCGGACAAGCCGACGCGTTGGTCCTCCTGCTGCCGGGAAAGCTGGTGGGTGGCATTGCGGGGGATGCGCTCTCCGCACTGGTCGTGGCCGGCGCCTTCGCAGCGTTCCTTTCCACTACCTCCGGGCTGGTGGTTTCCTTGTCCGGCGTCATCAGCCAAGACCTCTTCGGCGGCAGTGTCCGGGGGTTCCGCCTCGCAGCGCTGCTGGCCGCCGTCGTGCCCCTGGGTTTTGCCTTCATGACCGACAGCCTCGCTTTGGCCGGCAGCGTCGGCCTCGTGTTTGCCTTTACGGCATCGACCATCTGTCCGGTGCTGCTGTTGGGCATCTGGTGGCGGGGACTGACCGACGCGGGAGCGATCGCGGGGATGCTCACCGGTGGACTGCTGTGCGGGGGCGCCATGGTGGCCGGTACAACGATGGGGGCCGCCGTTGCTCCTGCGTGGCTCGCCCAGCCGGCCGCATGGACCGTGCCGGCAGCGTTCGCCGTGACTATCGGTGTTTCGCTCGCAACCAAAGCGCGCGTACCCGCCACGGTGAACCGGGTCATGTCCCGTTTGCACGTTCCGGAACGGCCCGTCGTGACTGAACGGCCCTGATTCGGTAATTGTTGTCCGGGAACAGTGACTGCTGTCCGGGCCCTGTGACTGTTGTCCGGGGCTTCCGCAAGGTGGACAATAACGCCATGTCCCAGGAGTCCGTCCCGGCCGACAGTGAACCGCCTGCGGCACAGCCGCCGCCAGCGCTGAGCATCCGGGCCCAATTGCTGGCCACTGAGCATTGGAGCCTGCTCGCTTCCCGAAGCACCACGCAAGGCGAGGTGCTCACACGCATCAGCATGTTCCTCACGTTCACATCGGCCAGTTTGCTCAGTGTCGCCCTCGTGGGCAACGCCACCCAGTTCTCCGATGCCTTCCGCGCCTTCGCGCTGACAATCCTTGGCATTGACGTCTTGGTGGGGCTCCTGACGCATATCCGCGTCATGAGCGTGGGCATGGAAGACCTTATGTACGTGGTTGCCATGAACAGGCTCCGTGCGGCCTATGTGGACCTGGACCCGGGCGTTGCCCCGTATCTCATGGCGGGCTTCTCGGATGACGAGGAAGGCTCCAAAAGGACCTACTACTTCTTCGGTGGCCGGAAGGACTTCAGCCAGGTGGCCGGGAGCAGCATGGTGTTCATGGGAGCCGTAAACGCCGCACTGATCGGGCTTCTGGCAGGCTCCGCGCTGTTGGTGGCCGGTTTGCCCGTCGGGCCGGCAGTAGGATTGGCGGCGGTTGCCGGACTGGCATTCTTCGCCACGTCTTTGCTGCGCGGAAAGAGGCGCTACGACGAAATTTGGCGCAACAACCCGCCGATGCGTCCGTCCCGTGCCAGGCCCTCCGCGGACTAGTCGATGGCCGCCATGAGCTCCACCACGCGGTCCAGGAACGCATCCACCTGGGCTTCCTCATAGCCTTCTCCGCCCTTGGCGGCACGGAATACGGCGCGGCGCACGGTGTCTACGCTGAGGGGCTGGTCGTTTTCCAGGTAGCCGATCAGCTCGGCGCACAGGGCATCGACGTCCTGGACGTTGTAGCTGCGGGCATTCTTCTTCACCGGACGACGGAAGCGTTCGCCGTCGGGACGGTGCAGCCGGCCACGCAGAATTCCCGACAGTTTGCCGATTTGGCGCAGCCAGGCTTCCTCTCCTTGGCTGTTGATGAGGTCGTCGCGTTCGCGGCGTGCAAAGGCATCCTCAAGGCGGTCCAAGGCGGCATCCACGCTGTGTGCGTCGTAACCGCCTTTGACGGGATCGAACGCCACATCCCGGACGTCCGAACTGGCGACCGGCTCGGCGGAACCGGAAGGGTCCTCGAACGACTTGCGGGCGCGGTTGAGGAAAGCGTCCACCTGCTTGGCGTTGTAGCCGTACTTGCTGCGTTCCACGCGGTCGAATGTTGCGGGAATCTGGCGTCGAATATCCAAAGCCATCAATAGTCCTTCGTCGGGGATGTGTCAGACGCCGCTTAGCAGCGAAAACAGTACGTAAGCCACGGGGGCTGCGAAAACGATTGAATCCAAGCGGTCCATCACTCCGCCGTGTCCGGGGAGGATGCTGCTCATGTCCTTGACTCCAAGTTCACGTTTGACCATGGACTCGGCGAGGTCCCCTGCCGTCGCCGCCGCAACCATTCCGGTGGCAAGGATCAGGCCTACCCACCACGGCTTGTCCAGGATGAGGAAACAGGCCAGAACGCCGATGACCATGGCTCCTGCCACGGAACCGGCAAATCCTTCCCAGGATTTCTTCGGGCTGATCTTCGGGGCCATCGGGTGTTTTCCGAAGGTCGCCCCGACGATATACCCGAAAGTATCGTTGGCCACCACCAGCAACAACATGGTGGCGATTTGCCAGGCGCCGCCAGGGAGGCCGTCCGGCCAGAGCCCCACCGGCGTTGCGCCGCCGCTCGCGTGGAGCGGCAAAGCCGCGAAACTGATCAGGAACGGCACCCATGCCACGGTGAACACGCCAGCAAAAACACTGCGGGGCGCGCCCGCGGCACTCTCAATGGAACGCCACACGAGTATGGCCACGCAGGTAACCACCAAGGTGAACAGCAAGCCCTCAAGACCGCCGAAATAGGCCGACACGGGCATGGCCAGCGTACCCACCATCACCGGGATCACCGGCATGCGGGTGCCTTGCGCCTCAAGGGCACGGAAAACTTCCCAGACCCCCAGAACCGCAAATGCGGTAACCAGCAGGACAAAGCCCAGCGGCAGGAACAGCAATCCCCCCAGCACGGCAAACAGCATGGCAAGCCCGACGCCGATGGCGGCCGGCAGATTGCGGCCCGCCTTCGGCGTTGGGTTACCTTGCAGGCGCCTGGCCAGTTTGCGTGCCCCGGTGGTTGGGACCCGCCCAGCGGGCGCCGGCTCTGGCTGGCTCATCAGACCTCGAGCAGCTCGGCTTCCTTGCGCTTCAGCAGGTCATCGATGCTGTCGACGTGCTGCTTGGTGATGGCGTCGAGTTCCTTTTCGGCGCGGGAACCCTCGTCTTCGCCGGCCTCGCCGTCCTTGACCAGCTTGTCGATGGCATCCTTGGCCTTGCGGCGGATGCTGCGGACGGACACCTTGGCGTCCTCGCCTTTGCCCTTGACGATCTTGACGTATTCCTTGCGGCGTTCCTTGGTGAGCTCAGGAATGGTAACGCGGATGACGTTGCCGTCGTTGGAGGGGTTGGCCCCGACCTCGGAGTCGCTGAGGGCCTTCTCGATGTCACGCAGGGCGGTCTTGTCGTAAGGGGTGATGAGGATGGTGCGCGCGTCCGGCACTGCGAAGGAAGCAAGCTGCTGCAGCGGGGTGGGCGTGCCGTAGTACTCCACGATGACCTTGTTGTAGAGGCCCGGGTTGGCGCGGCCCGTACGGATCGAGGCGAAGTCCTCCTTGGCTACCTCAACCGCCTTGTCCATCTTCTCGCCGGCTTCGAGCAAGGTCTCTTCGATCACGGGGTTCTCCTCAGTAATAGTCGCTGCCCGACTGCGGGCGGCCATGCACAGTAAAGATCCGCCACTCGGGCGGACGGTCCTAAAAATATCCTAGCGGCTGCTACGGCGTAACCAGGGTCCCCAGCGTTTCACCACGGATGGCGCGGGTAACGTTTCCTTCGCCCTCCATGCCGAATACCACCATGGAAAGCTTGTTGTCCTTGCACATCGTCATGGCCGTCTGGTCCATGACGCGGATGTCGCGCCGCAAGGCGTCGTCGTAGCTGAGGACGTCGAGCTTTTCAGCGGACGGGTCCTTCTTGGGGTCTGCCGTGTAGACGCCGTCAACGCCGCTCTTTGCCATCAGGACAACATCGGCATGGACTTCGAGGGCGCGCTGCGCGGCAACGGTGTCCGTAGAGAAGTACGGCAGTCCGGCGCCGGCTCCAAAGATGACCACTCGGCCCTTCTCCATGTGGCGGATGGCACGGCGGGGAATATAGGCCTCGGCAACCTGGCCCATGGTGATGGCGCTCTGGACGCGGGTTTCGACGCCGGCCTGCTCCAGGAAGTCCTGGAGGGCGAGGCAGTTCATGACCGTGCCGAGCATGCCCATGTAGTCGGCACGCGAGCGGTCCATGCCGCTTTGGGAGAGCTCGGCGCCGCGGAAGAAGTTCCCTCCGCCCACCACAATGGCCACCTCAACGTCGGAGACGGCGGCAGCGATCTGCTTGGCGATCGCGCGAACAGTCTCAGGATCAACGCCGAGCTTGCCTCCGCCGATGACCTCGCCGGAAAGTTTCAGAAGTACACGACGGCGGGTCTTCTCGGGCTGGATTGCAGTATTGACGGTTTCCATGGTGCCTTCCCGTTGGTGGACTTTGGCTAGATTATCGTGCGGTGGGTCCGTGCAGGTACTACCCGGACGGGTGCATGAAAAAGGGGCGGCCACCGAAGTGACCACCCCTTTTCATGACTTGCTAGTTTCCGACGCGGAAACGGGTTACTGCGGTTGCCTTGACGCCGGCTTCCTCGAGGACCTGTGCAACGGTCTTCTTGGAATCCTTGGCGAATGCCTGGTCAACCAGGACTTCACCCTTGTAGAAGCCCGTCACGCGGCCTTCCACGATCTTGGCGAGAGCGGCTTCGGGCTTGCCCTCGGCCTTTGCGGTCTCTTCCGCGATACGGCGCTCGGACTCAACGAGTTCAGCCGGAACGTCCTCACGGGTGAGGTAGTTCGGGGCCATTGCAGCTACGTGCACGGCGATGTCGTGTGCGGCGGTGGCAGCAGCTTCGCCTTCACCGTCAACAGCGAACAGGACGCCGACCTGGGCCGGGAGGTCCTTGGAGGTCTTGTGCAGGTAAGCGTCAACGGTGGTGCCCTCAACGCGGGAGATACGGCGGACAACGACCTTTTCGCCGAGGACAGCGCCCTCTTCGATCACGACGTCGGCGAGCTTCTTGCCGTCGACCTCGGTGGCGAGCAGGGTCTCGAGGTCGGCAGCGCCGGACTCGACGGCAACGTTGAGGACCTTGTCAGCCAGCTGGATGAACTTGTCAGCCTTGGCAACGAAGTCGGTTTCGCAGTTGACCTCGATCATTACGCCAACGCCGCCGTTGACCTTGGCAGCAACCAAGCCTTCAGCGGTGGAGCGGCCTTCGCGCTTGGTAGCACCCTTGAGGCCCTTGATGCGGATGATTTCGATGGCCTTCTCGGCGTCACCGTTGGCCTCGTCAAGAGCCTTCTTGACGTCCATCATGCCGGCGCCGGTGCGCTCACGCAGGGCCTTGATGTCAGCAGCAGTGTAGTTCGCCATGTGAACCCCTCTGTCTAGAAAATTTATGTGTTTACGTAACTGAAGGACGGCAACCCACCCAGGTGGGCCGCCATCCTGTCAGTTGACCCCTACGCAGTTGCCTGCTTCAGGGAAGGTCCGGAGTTACTTGGCTTCGGCTTCGCCGGCTGCAGCTTCGGGAGCCTCGGCTGCTTCAGGAGCCTCAGCGGCGGCTGCTTCAGCCTTGCTGCCTTCGAGGAGCTCGCGCTCCCACTCAGCCAGCGGCTCTTCGGGAGCCTCGGTGGTGCCGGTTGCGCGCTGGTTGCGGGCGATGAGGCCCTCAGCAACGGCGTCGGCAACAACGCGGGTCAGCAGGTTGACGGAGCGGATGGCGTCGTCGTTGCCCGGGATCGGGAAGTCGACTTCGTCCGGGTCGCAGTTGGTGTCCAGGATGGCAACAACCGGGATGTTCAGCTTCTTGGCCTCGTCAACGGCAAGGTGTTCCTTCTTGGTGTCAACAACCCACAGAACGGAAGGAGCCTTGGTCAGGTTGCGGATACCACCGAGGTTGGACTCAAGCTTGGTGAGTTCGCGCTTGAGGAGCAGGAGCTCCTTCTTGGTGTAGCCCGAGCCGGCGACGTCCTCGAAGTTGATCTCTTCGAGCTCCTTCATGCGCTGGATACGCTTGGCAACGGTCTGGAAGTTGGTGAGCATACCGCCCAACCAACGCTGGTTCACGTAAGGCTGGCCAACACGGGTAGCCTGCTCGGCAATTGCTTCCTGAGCCTGCTTCTTGGTGCCGACGAACAGGACGGTGCCGCCGTGGGCGACAGTAGCTTTGACGAACTCGTAGGCGCGGTCGATGTAGGACAGCGACTGCTGGAGGTCAATGATGTAGATGCCGTTGCGCTCGGTGAAGATGAAGCGCTTCATCTTCGGGTTCCAACGACGGGTCTGGTGTCCAAAGTGGACGCCGCTGTCAAGCAGCTGGCGCATGGTTACGACGGGCATGCCGACGCTCCTTCCGGCAGGTCATTCATGAGAGAGCCCATGGGGCTGCTCTTACCCTGCCAATAGTTGACGGTTGTTCAGCCGCTGCCCGGACGGGCGCGGCTCCTGGCATCCTTTGCACTTCCCATCCGGCATGGGTTCATGGCCGGACCGCAGGAGGCACAATCCTCCGCAGCCTGAAGCCACAAGGCTTCGCTGGTGGAGGGCTGGATACGCGTAGTCAGCCTGAGGCCCCCGCACATCTGAATGAGACATGCTCCTGAAAAAGCTTGAGGGCACAGCAAACTGCTCCACCCAGTGTACTACAGCGAACCAGCGGATCTGACCCACGGCGGGGGCCGGTTGTCCACATACAAGACCTCGGACCTGCCCCTTGCAGTCCGCTCCCGAAAGGCTTGGTCCATGACCTTCCAAAAGCCAATCACAGTGCTTCTCGCCGCGTTGCTGGCAGGCCCGTCAGGAACCCCGGCGCCGGCACAGGATCATTGGGCCTGGCCCCTCTCCCCCAAACCGGAGGTCGTGCACAAGTTCGACCCTCCGGACAAGCCGTGGCTCAGCGGGCACCGGGGCGTTGACCTCGGGATAGCGCACGACGCCGGCCCTGGCACCACTGCGCAGGAGGTCACCGCGCCGGCGGACGGCGTGGTGACCTTCGCCGGCGTCGTTGTTGACCGGCCCGTCCTCACCATTGACCAAGGGGATGGATTGCGGAGCAGTTTTGAACCGGTGGACAGCGACCTGAGGCCCGGAGACAAAGTCACCAAGGGACAAGTGATCGGCTCGGTCCCGGACGGCCATGTGGGATCGGAACACTGCGCGGACGCCTGCCTGCATTGGGGCGTCCGGCGGGGAGAGGATTACATCAATCCATTGACGCTGGTTGAAGACCTGCGCCCCTCCATCCTGTTGCCGCTCGGGTGAGCAGCGAGGAGAGAGGGGCGCAGGCGGGCAAGCAAGGGCGAAAAGATCAGACGATCGCCGAGACTCCGGTAATCGCGCGCCCAGTGACCAACGTGTTGATCTCGTAGGTGCCCTCATAGGAGTAGATTGCTTCCGCATCGGCGAAGATCTTGGCCATGCCGTAATCGGCGACAATCCCGTTGCCGCCGAGGATGCTTCGTCCGAGCGCCACACTCTCCCGCATGCGTGCCGTGGTGAAAGCCTTGGCCAGTGCCGACTGCTCATCCCTGGCGACCCCGGCATCTTCCAACTGGGCCAGGCGGACCATCATGCCCATTGATGCGACTGCGTTTCCAAGAATCCGGACCAACTGGTCCTGGACCAGCTGGAAAGCCGCCAACGGCCTGCCGAACTGCAGCCGCTCCACGGCATAGCTGCGGGCGACGTCGAAGGCAGCAAGCTGAAGGCCCACAGCCTGCCAGGCAACGGCCAAGCGGGTTACCTTCAGGACCTTGTTGGTATCGCGGAAGCTGTTGGCATTGGCCAGCTTGAAGAAGTCCGGCACCACTACGCTGTCCAAGGTGATGTCCGCGTTCTGAACCGTGCGCAACGAGATCTTGTTCTCGATCTTGCTGGCCGCGTAGCCCGGCAGGGAGGTGTCCACCAGGAAGGCCTTCACCTGATTGTCGGCAACATCCTTGGCGTAGATGACCACCCAGTCGGAGAAGGTGGCGTTGCCGATCCAGCGCTTTGCGCCATTGAGGATCCAGTTGTCACCATCGCGGCGCGCGGTGGTGCGGGTGCCGCCGGCAACGTCCGAACCGCCAAGCGGCTCAGTCAGGCCGAAGGCACCGATCTTCTTGAGGGAATAAATGTCCGGCAGCCAGGCGTCCTGCTGCTCCTGCGAGGCCAGCGCTTCAATGGAGCCCGTGAAGAGGCCGTCATGAACTCCCATGAAGGTGGCGATCGATGCGTCGGCCCGCGTCACTTCGGCATGGAGCATGCCGGCGAAGAGGTTGGAGTAGCCCTGCCTGCGCACCGGGCTCACCAGGTCCAGTTCAGCCAGCTTGGGGATCAATTCCATGGGGAACTCCGCACGGTTCCAGCAATCAGTGGCAATGGGCTTTACCTCGCGGGCAAGGAACTCGCGGACTTCCGCCAGGCGATCCTGCTCCTTGCCGGTCAGCATCTGCTCGAAGGCGTAGAAGTCCCCGTCGGCGTAGGGAAGGTTTGCGGGGTCAATGGAGGGGTTGGGCATTGTCTCTCCTTTACGGGAGTGGTCCACAATGACCACATCGAGTCAGTAAAAGTTACCGGTGAGTATATGTTACTGATGAGTAACTTACCCCAATCGACATGGAACCCGCAATGGCGCCGGACAGCAAAGGAGCCGTAGCCGACGCTTCGCGTCAACCACGGCTCCCGTGAAATGTAGGGCTACTCGGACTTGAACCGAGGACCTTAGGATTATGAGTCCCGCGCTCTAACCAGCTGAGCTATAGCCCCGTGTTGCCCGGCCGGGCCGCATCAAAGCGGGCCAGCCAGGCAAAGCACTCTAGCAATACTAATAGCTGGGAAGGAGTGCTTTGGTCACAACACCTTGTCGTCGTAGCTTGCGCCCCTGTAGAGGTCCTCGAAAGTCTGCAGCGTGCCGTTGATGCTGTGCGGCTCCACCATCTCGCGGCTGACCTTGCCCATGGCCCGCAACTGGTCCTCGGGAAGCTCAACCAGTTTGGTGATCTTGGCCGCGAGCTCGGTGCTGTTGTTCGGCGTGAACAGGAAGCCGTTTTCGCCGTCGCGGACCAGGTGCGGCAGGGCCATGGCATCCGCGAGGAGCACGGGAGTGGAGGCAGACATGGCCTCGAGTGTCACCAGGGACTGCAACTCCGCCGTACCTGGCATGCAGAAGATATCGGCCTTGATGTACGCCTCGCGTAATTCCTCATCGCTGGCCAGACCCAGGAACTTCACGCGGTTGCCCAGGCCGAGCCGGGCCACTTGTGCCTCCAGGGCAGGCCGGACCTCGCCGCCGCCAACAATCTCCAGGTGCACGTTCAGTTCACGCGGAGTCTTTGCGATTGCATCGATCAGCACGTCAACGTGCTTCTCCTCGGCCAGCCGCCCGGCGAAGAGGACAGTGGGGTGGGCATGGGGTTCGATCGTTTCGCCGGGCTGCAACTCGTAAGCAGCCGAATCGATGCCGTTGGACAGGGGCAGGACTTTCCGGAGGAAGGCATGCTGGTGCATCGCCTTGGCGGCGAGGGGTGTGGGCGTGGTGACCACGTGCGCCTGGCCCATGACCTTGCCCATGTCTTTCCACGAAATCCGCCCGACGATGTCCTTGAACCACTGCGGGAAGGGCAGGAAGGGGTTCAGGTTTTCCGGCATGAAGTGGTTGGTGGCAACAATACGGATGCCCCGTTTCACGGCCTCGTAAAGCACGTGTTCGCCGATCATGTAGTGGCTCTGGATATGGACCACATCCGGCTGGACCTTGTCGAACAGCAGGCTGATTTCCTTCTTGATTTCCCAGGGGAAGCAGATGCGGAAGTACTCGTGGGTCGGCACGCTGTGTGAACGGAGACGGTGGACGGTGGCTTCATCCCTGAACTCGGTGAAGCTCTTCCCTTTGTCCTGCCGGCAGGCCAGTACGTGCACGTTGTGACCGCGCGCCGTCATTCCCTTGGCCAGGCGGTAGCCGAACTGGGCTGCACCGTTGACGTGGGGCGGGTAGGTATCCGCCGCTATCAAAATGGTGAGGGGTTTGTTGGTGTCGGGAATGGTCACGATGGAGAACTCCTGATGGTCACGGTGCGGACAGCATGAGAGGTGGCAATGCTGCGGTGTCGCCGGTTTTGCCTTACCGCGGAGGCGGTGGCGCAAGATGCTGCACTGCCCTAGGCCTTCCGGCTTGGTCCCTTGGCGTCCTTCTTGCGCTTGGTGACTTCCGGGTGATGGCGGCTCAGGGCAATAACCCCCACGATAGCAAGGACGGCCGCCGCAGCCATGGAAACGGCCATCACGGCGTGGACATCGGGACGAAGCTCACCAAGGATCACAATGCCGATGGCAATGCCCACCATGGGGTCGATCACGGTCAATCCGGCGATCACCAGGTCCGGCGGACCACTGGAGTAGGCACTCTGCACGAACCAGGAACCCAGGCCTCCAGCGGCGGCAATGGCTATCAGGGTGTACCACTGAACGTTGAGCAGGAAAAGCCCGTTCGGATCAAGCAAGTGCTTGCCAATGATGCGGGTCAACACGGCCACGAAGCCGAACAGCACCCCGGCACCGAGGATGTAGATGAAGGCACTCATCCGGTGCTTGAAGAGGACGGCAAGGGTACCGAACAACCCCACCGCCAGTGCCAGGAGCAGCACGATGGTGAGCTCGTCGTCACCGCTGACGTGGTGGTTCTCCTGGGTGACAAAAACGGCCAGCAACACGAAGAGCGCCGAGCCCGTCACGCAGGCGGAGATGGCGACGACCGTGGCCCGGTTGATGCTGAGCCCCTGGTCCTTGGCGTTGACCACGGTGGTGATCACCAAAGCGATGGCGCCGATGGGCTGGACCACCGTCAGCGGGGCGGAGACGAGGGCGATGGCATTGGAGGCCATGCCAAGGCAGAGCAGCAAAAGCCCGAACATCCAGCGCGGATTGCGAAGGAGTCGAAGGAACCCGTTGGAGCTGAGCGCCAGTCCGCCGGTATCGGCTTTGACTGCGCTGCCCTGTCGCTGGGCACCCACGGCAAGGAAGAATGCACCAAGTACCGCCAAGGAAACCGCAAGCCAGACCATCAACCGTTCCCGCCGCCGTCGGACTGCAGTTCTTTGCCCTTGCGCAGGATGGCCCAGAAGTAGTTCCAGGCAGCAATCCAGTGACCCACCAGCCCGAGGGTGAGGAAGGTCCACGCGGCTGCAAAACAGACGTCCGCGAGCGGCACCTGCAGCTTCGAAAGAACCAGCAGCGGCGTGCCCACCAACAGCAGGGCGGTGCGGATCTTACCGATGATGCTGACCGGCAGGTCCGGGTGGCTGCGGAAGTAAATCAAGGAGGCGATGGCCAGGATGGCATCCGGCACCACAAGCGCGGCAAGGTACCACCACTGCACGACGCCGGCGATCGCCAGGGTCACGGCAACAGCTATCAGGGCGGCACGATCAGCCATTGGATCCAGGACGCGCCCGAGCTTGGACGTCTGGTCGAAGCGCCGGGCGATGTAGCCATCCACCCAGTCGGTGCTTCCCATGATCACGAGGACCAGCACGGCGAAGCCGTATTCCCTTTGCGACAGGACCAGCCACACGAACAAGGGAACGCCCATGAACCGGAGGACCGTCAGGACGTTGGGAACCGTGAAGATGAGGTCATGGTCCACTTGGGGACGGTCAGCGCGTGAACCGGCACCGATCAACCGCATGATGTCCCCCTTCCTCGTTTCCATGTTCCCGATGCGCCAGAGTGCTGCCACGCCAGCAGCTCCCGCTACATCTTCGGCAGCTTGCGCTACTTCTTCAGCAGCTTTCGCAGGGCAACCACGAAGACGGCGGCGGCCGCAGCGAAAGCCACGAGATCCTTCCACCGGGAGGCTATCCGGCCCGTCAGGTCTTCAGACACGGATTCGTTGACCGCAGCAAACCTTGCAGCGGCGTACTCGCGACCTTCCTGAAGTTTTTGGCCGGCGCTGTCCAGGAGTGCCTGGCCTTGCTTCTTGACGTCCAGTTGCTCGCCCAGTTCATCGCGTACGCCGGTCAGGTGCTCGCGTCGCTTATCCAGGCGGCGACGCAGTTCGGCCTCGGTGGGCGCCTTGGCGGCGTCGGCTTCCTTGGCCGCATCCTTGGCTGCCTTCTCCGCCTTGGCTTTCTCCGCTTCGGCCTGCTTCGCGGCCTTCGCTGCCTTGGCTGCCGGCGAGTTCGGATCCAGGATGGACTCGTCGAAAGCCGAACCTTCCTTGGCAATACCGAGATCGTGCTTGATGCCGCGGATGGTGTCTTCCGGCACGAGGGGCATGGCCTTCTTGAACTTGGCGACGCCGATCAAGGCTCCCAGGGCCACGATGATGAGGAAAACGGCTGCAACGATCAATGCCGCCAACCAACCGGGCATGATCGTGGCGAGCCCGAGGATGGCGGCAACCACCAGGGCAATCACCAAGAGTGCCAGGAAGACCACGGCGACACCGAAGAAAGCACCGGCAACGCCCACCTGGGTGGCCTTGCGTTTGAGCTCCACCTTGGCCAGCGCAATTTCGTCATTCAGTTGCCTCGGGGCCAACCGGGCAACAAGCTTGAGGGTCTTCGGCAAAGTACGGATAGCCGGGCCTTTACCGGTCCGGCTGGTGTGACGTCCACTCATGGGTTCCGCCTAACTGCTTCCTCTGGGCTTCGTGACGGGCGAACGCGGGCAAAACGCACGCCGCGGGCACCTGTCCTCAAAACTACCATTCAGGTTCCGGCTCGACTTCCGCCGCCAACAACGCGGCGCGCCCAAAGGTCATCCATAAATATGATGTGACGGCCATAGGATAGATGATCGTGACGCACACCACCGCTCCAGGAGATTCCCTCAGCCGACGCGAGAAGCTTGTCTACATCCTCCTCCTTGGCGCATTGACTGCCCTTGGACCGTTTACGGTGGACCTTTACCTCCCCGCATTCCCGGCTTTGGAGGAAAGCTTCGGCGTGTCGGCAGCGGCGATCCAGCTCACACTGACGGGTACCACAGTCGGTTTCGGTCTCGGCCAGTTGGTAGTGGGCCCGTTCAGCGACAAGTTCGGCCGGCGCCTTCCCCTGATCCTGGCCACCGCCCTGCACATTGGTTCGTCACTGGGGGCCGCCTTGTCCACGGATATCGGGCTGCTGTCCCTGTTCCGCGTCCTGATGGGAATCGGCGCAGCGGGCGGCGGCGTGGTGGCAATGGCCATGGTCCGTGACCTGTTCCACGGCTATGCGATGGTTCGAATGTTCTCGCGGATGTCCCTCGTGAACGGACTCGCACCCATCCTCGCCCCCATCATTGGATCCCAGTTGCTGCTGGTGTTGCCCTGGCCCGGAATCTTCTACTTCCTGGCCTGCTACGGCAGCCTGGTGATCCTCGCTTCCATCTTCTTCATCAAGGAGACCCTGCCTGCGGGACGGCGCGGGACATCGGACATCACCGTTCGCCAGCGTTACAAGAAGGTCCTGACGGATCGTATTTTCGTGGGCATGCTGATGGTGGGAAGCCTGAACTTCGGTGGCCTGTTTGCCTATCTTTCGGCCTCAACGTTCCTCTTCCAGAACATCTACCACTTCTCGCCGCAGCAATACGGCATCCTCTTCGGCGTCAACTCCCTTGGCATTGTTGCAGGCGTCCAGATCAGTTCGCGCCTGATCCGGCGGGTTGCGCCGCAGTGGATCGTTGCGGGTGCCACGTTGACCCTGCTGCTGATGGCCGCACTCATCATTGTGCTGGACCTCCTGCACGTCGGGCTTTGGGGCATCCTTATCCCCTTGTGGTTCTACATCTGCGCCACGGGTTTCATGTTCCCTTGCGTCCAGGTTCTTTCGCTTGCCAACCACGGGGCACAGGCCGGAACAGCTGCTTCCATGCTTGGCGCCGCGCAGTTCCTGATGGCAGGGATCGTCCCTCCGGTGGTCGGCTGGCTGGGTGTCAGTTCCGCGGTGCCCATGGGCTCCGTCCAAGTGGTCTGCATCGCCGGGGCAATTGTTGCTTTGTGGCTGGTGGTCAGGCCGCGAACCGTCCCCTCCATTCACTAGGGCCCGTCCGCACGCCGAAACGCGTGCCCCTCCAAGCACCGTAGGCTGTTCACCATGACGAAAAAACCGCACCGCAACGGCCGGGGGCTGTTCCTCGGTGCCGTGCTGGGCGTCGTCGTCGGAGCTTTGCTGGGCCGTGTGGCTGGAAGCGCCTTGTTCGGCGCCCTCCTGGGAGCGGTCATCGGATCCGCGTTGCTCTACCGTGTGAACCCCGGTCCCTGGAAACACGACTAGCCGGACCTCCCCTTCGGTGGCCCGGCAGGGCAGAATGGTGGCCAGCCGGGATTACCCGCGCTTGCCGCTGGAGGGGACATCGCATGAGGACGGCTCTGGGTCACAAGAGCACCACCCGAGGTCTACGGGCCCTCCGAAGACTGCCGGTAGCCGTGGGGCTCATCATCGTTTTCCTGGCCTTGGGCGCATTTTCAGCAGGCCTCGTGGCCGGACCCGGCGAACCGCTTCTGGAGCAGGTGGGATTGGGCCTGGCAGTGGAGCCTGGGCCATGGTGGTCGATCTTCACCTCGGGGTTCTTCGCGACTTCGCTGCTGGATTACCTGGCCTGCACCTTGGCAATCCTGGTGGGAGTGGGGATTGCCGAACGGACCATGGGGCCTTGGTTGGCCCTGGCTTCGTTCGTAGCCGGAACTGCGCTCAGTGCTTTGGTGGTGGTGGCGCTGGTGGAGTTCGGCACAGACAACAGCGACCAATGGCTCAGCTTCCTCGGCGGCGAATACGTGGTTGGCGCCTATGGTGGCGCCGCGGCTGCTCTGGGATGTTCGACGGCGGCGCTTGAGGCCCTGTGGCGACGTCGAATCAGGACGTGGTTGCTGGCTGCAACGCTGATGTTCGCCCTGTTCGTGGGTGTGGCGCAAACCCTCCAAGCGCTGGCCGGAGCCGTGATCGGCATCCTTGCGGGCTGGGCGGTCCAGTCGCTGCTCCTGCGGCGGCGCGCGGCATCCTTCCATTCGTCGAGTCTTCGGGAGACCCGGTTCCTGGTGGGAACAGTAGTGGGCGTCTTTGCCTTGGGTCCCCTCCTGACACAGTTGACGGGCACGCTGGAAGTCGGGCCCCTCTCCGTGGTTTCGCAGGTCATGTTGCAGGCCAGTCCCACCGTGGACGAGGTCCAGGAAGCCTGCGACAACGACAAAAGCTGCGTGACGCTCCAGAGCATCGTTGGTGTGCGGAGCTTTGGCGCCACCATCCTTAGCGTGATTCCTGTCCTGTTGCTGCTGGTGTGCGCCGAAGGGCTGCGACGCGGTCGCCGCCTTGCGTACAGGCTGACGCTGGCTATACAGCTCTACCTGGCAGGAGTCACTGTTTTCACGATTGTGCAGTACGTGACGGACCCGGAAGTAACCTTGGGCAGCGAAGACACGGGATTCCTCCTGCTGTATGCCGTCCCGGCCATCCTCGCCCCGCTCATCATCGCGTCACTCCTGTGGGGAAACCGCCACAAGTTCCGGGTAGAGTCCAGCGACGCCGGCTACCGCATCCTCGGCGTGACCACCCTGGCCATGACCACTGCCGCGGTGACGCTGTACATCCTCTTCTGGTTCATGGAGGGCAATCCGGACCGTTCAACCCCGTGGGACCTCGTGGGCCAGTTGATGCATATCCTGGTTCCTTTCCCCCTGCCGTTCGTCACTGAGCTCCCCCAGGGCTTGTTCAGTACTGTCATCTACGGACTGGGAGGCGTCGTCATCTGGCTGGCCATCCTCTTCCTTGTCCTCGGCAACTTCCAGCGGTTCCGCGCTTTGGCGACCGACCCGGAAGCAGACCTCGGACACGCCCGGGAATTGATCCACGACGGCGGCGGCTCGCTGTCGTGGATGGCGCTGTGGGACAACAACCGGTACTGGTTCACCCGGGACCGGAGGGCGGGCATCGCCTACCAGGTCCATAATGGCGTGGCCCTGACAGTTGCCGGCCCGTTCGGCGTGAGGCAACACCATGCTGATGCTGCGACAGGATTCCTTGCACATTGTGCGTCCTTGGGCCTCACACCATGTTTCTATTCGGCGACCGACGAGCTCGACGAACCACTTCTCGCCCGCGGCTTCCGCAAGCTGGAGGTGGCCGAGGAAACCCTCTTGAATGTCCGGACCATGACATTCAAAGGCAAGGAATGGCAGAACGTCAGGACCGCCCTTAACCGGGCGGACAAGCTCTCGATCAGGGACCGCTGGCACCACTACAACCAGATGCCGCCGGGGATCCGGGCGCAGTTGTCCGAAATCTCCGAAGAGTGGGTGGCAGACAAGGCGCTCCCCGAAATGGGGTTCACCCTCGGCGGCCTGGACGAACTGAAGGACCCGGAAGTGCTGTGCTGCGTCGCGGTGGACGACGACGGCTTGGTCCACGGCGTCACCAGCTGGCTGCCGGTTTTCACGGACGGCGTCGTGACTGGTTGGACCCTGGACTTCATGCGCCGACGCACCACGGGTTTCAAAGGCGTCATGGAGTTCCTGATCGCCTCCGCCGTCACTCATTTCAGGGAGGACGTACCGCAGATTTCCCTGTCCGGTTCCCCGCTGGCCAACGCGGCCGATGTCCCTGCCGAAGGCGACCACAGCACCTTGGACCGGGTCCTCGCCCTCCTGGGCAATGCGCTGGAACCGATGTACGGTTTCAAGTCACTCGCGGCATTCAAGTCACGATTCCAGCCCGAGCACCGGACGCTGTACATGTACTACCGGGACCCGTTGTCGCTTCCGGCAATAGGTTTGGCGGTCGGCTCCGCCTACCTCCCCGGGCTCTCCCCCACGCAGAGCGCAGGCCTGCTGCGGCAAATGGTGGCAAGGGAGCCCGCCGCATGATCGCGGGACCGGAACAGTCGCAATGAACGAGCTCCTGAAACTCGAAATCACCGGCCCCGTGGTCATGACAGTCGCCGTAGCGGTGGGGGTCGGAATGTTCCTGCTCCTTCTCCTACGCCCGTCCTCGCGCTGGACCGTCACGGCAATCCTGGGCATCGCCGCGGCCGCCGTCCTTGGGTGGCTGACCGTATGGCTGGTGGAGGACGTGCTGGATGTTTTCCATGTGGGCCTCACTCCCAGGGTCTGGTTCTGGGCCATCAGCGGGTTCGCCGCGCTGGGACTGGCAGTGGTCACGTTCCGGCACAGCCCCCGGTGGCGGAAAGTCGCCGCGGCGTTCTCCATCCCGGTCTTCGTGCTGGTGAGTGCGCTTGGAATCAATATGGAGTTTGGCCTCAACAACACTTTGGGATCCGCTTTGGGCATTCCCACCCAGGACCCCATCAAGCTGGCCAAGCCAAACCCCGACGAGCGTGTCCCTTCCGGCCCGCTGTGGCGGAACTGGCAGCCGCCGGCCAACATGCCTGCCGCGGGAAAGGTGGGCACCCAGGTCATCCCTCCCACGGATTCAGGCTTCAATGCCCGCCCCGCGGGAATCTATCTGCCTCCGGCAGCCCTCACCGCCAATCCTCCGAAGCTGCCGTTGTTCGTGCTCATGATGGGGCAGCCCGGCCTCCCCGACCCGCAATACGTTGCGGCAGCCCTGGATGACTTTGCCGCCAGGAACAACGGACTGGCCCCGATCGTGATCGTTGCGGACCAGATCGGACCCAATGAAGACGACACTCTCTGCCTCGACACTCCCACGTACGGGAATGTGGAGAAATACATCAACGTGGACGTGGTGAACTGGGCCAAGGCAAACCTGAATATCCTTCCTGACCGGGACCACTGGACCATTGCCGGGTACTCCAATGGCGGGCAGTGTGCCATTTCATTTGCCGTGAAGTATCCGCAGATGTGGGGCAACGTGGTGGACATCTCCGGGGAGGAATATCCCGGCGCAGAAGACCCGGCGGGGAACCTTGCGGACATCTTCGAGGGAGACCAGGCGGCGTACAACGCCCAGATGCCCATCAACATCATGAAGGGGAAGCAATTCCCGGACACCACGGCGGTGTTCACGGCGGGATCGGACGACGTGGTCTACGTGGCCGCTGCCAAGGCTGTCTCGGCTGCTGCCAAGGCCGCCGGGATGCACGTGACCTATTACGAGGTGCCGAACGGCGGACATGTGGGGATCGCCCTGAACGCGGGCCTGGCCAAGGGCTTCGAGGTGTTGTACCCCCGGCTGGGTCTATCGCCCTGAAATGCGTCCCCCTCGCCGCACCCGCCCCTGTTGCGCATACGGCGCGGACGATAAAGTTGATATGTGCCACATTGGCAAGAGCTGCAGCCGCTTCCGGCACCTTGGCAGCGACGGGATGAACGCATCCTGCCGCTGTGGTGGGACAGGCTGTGCTCCGTGACGAGCCCGCAATCGGCAGCCCTATACGCGGCAGGTCTCTTCACGGACGACAGGCGCCGACCCATCGCCCAGTGGTACAACCCCGACGCCGATGCGGCCCTGCTGGTGGCTCCGGAAACTTCCCCCGAGTGGCCTGTCCAGCGCTTCGGCATTTTCTACGCCCCACCCGGTGGTGGCTTCACCCGCGTCTACTCAGCTCCCCACGAGTGGCATCCCAGGGATCCCAGAACGCCGCCAACGGAACAAGAGGCCTTCCTGGCCGCAGTCGGGGAAGCCTCGCGTTTCCTGCAGGTGGAAATGGACTTCGTGTAAAAAAGAATCCCGCACCAGCAGCAGGCCGGTGCGGGATTCGTGCGCTCCTCCGACTGGACTTGAACCAGTAACCCTTCGATTAACAGTCGAATGCTCTGCCAATTGAGCTACGGAGGATTGAAGCGGTAATTAGCTTAACAGGGCCGGGCCGAAAAACGAAATCGGACCCCATACCCCCTGGGGGTATAAAAAATCCCCCCGTTCCGCAGTCGCGGAACGGGGGGATTGCACGCTCCTCCGACTGGACTTGAACCAGTAACCCTTCGATTAACAGTCGAATGCTCTGCCAATTGAGCTACGGAGGATTGAAGCGGTAATTAGCTTAA
>NZ_JBIVHM010000007.1:157865-270942 GCF_044749185.1 Paenarthrobacter sp. NPDC089675
AACAGGGCCGGGACGAAAAGCGAAATCGGGCGATTCCGGCCTCCGTTGCCGGGCCCGGAAGCCGCTCAGGACTCGGAACGGAGCGCCCTGCGCTGCATTTCGAGCTGCATGAGCTCACGGTTCAGCCTTTGGAATTCCTCGGGATGCGCAGCGGCGTCCAGTCGCTGCAGCTGCCCCATCTTGTCTGCCTTGATCCGGGTGATCTGCAGTTCAAAAAGCCTGGCGAGGATATCGCGGCAATAGCGCTGCATGGCTTCCGGCGTACTTGCCGGCAAAGGAGTGACGGCGAGTTCGGACACCAATGGGCGGAGCGGCTCCGGAACCTCCTGGCGCACTTTCTCCACCCAGGACACAGGATCGGCCGCCTGGGCAACGCCCGTGGCCCTGATGGCAGCGTGGAGGGCGGCGTAGGCCGGGGTGGCGAAGTAGGAGGCCTCGAACCGTTCCCAGTTCCCGTCACCCAGCACGCCAGGTTCCTGGAGCACCACCTCAAGCGCCTGCCGCTCCATGCCCGCCACCGGGTCGCGGGGGTCGGGACGGTGGAAAGCCGGACCGTTCGACGGCGGTGCTTCCGCCGTTGCGGTCTGTTGTTCCGGCGCGGCCGACGGGCTGCCTCCGGAAGCTGCCCGCTTGGCCGCTGCACCGACGTAGCGGCTGACTTCCTCGATGGGCATGCCCAGCCATCCGGCGAGCTCGCGCGTGTAGGCCGGCCTGATGCCCGAATCGCGGATCTGCGCCACCACGGGGGCGGCCTCGCGAAGGGCGGCCACCCGGCCTTCCACGGTGTCCAGGTTGTGCTTGCGCAGTGACGCGCGGATGGCGAATTCGAAAAGGGGTTTGCGGCTCGCGATGAGCTCGCGCACGGCAGGATCACCTTTGAGTTGGCGAAGATCACAGGGATCGGCCCCGGTGGGTTCCACGGCCACATAGGTCTGGGCCACGAAGCGCTGGTCTTCCTCGAAGGCCCGGAGGGCCGCCTTCTGGCCTGCCTCGTCGCCGTCGAAGGTGAACACCACCTCTCCCCCGCTGCCGTCGTCCGAGAGCAGCCGCCGGGCAATCTTGATGTGCTCGGTGCCGAACGCGGTTCCACAAGTGGCTACCGCCGTCGTGACTCCGGCCAGGTGGCAAGCCATGACGTCGGTGTAGCCCTCAACCACTACCAACTGGCGTTCTTTGGCAATGTTCCTTTTGGCGAGGTCGATGCCGTAGAGCACCTGGGATTTCTTGTAGAGCGTGGTCTCGGGTGTGTTGAGGTATTTGGGGCCTTGGTCATCCTCGTAGAGCTTGCGGGCGCCGAAACCGATGGTGTCTCCGGCGATGTCCCGGATGGGCCAGATGAGCCGGCCGCGGAAACGGTCGTAGATTCCCCGGTTGCCTTCGGAAAACATGCCCGTCAGCTTCAACTCGGCATCCGTAAAACCACGCCCCCGCAGGTGCTTGAGCAGCGAGTCCCAGCCCTGCGGAGCGTAGCCCACGGCGAAATGCTCAGCTGCAGCGCGGTCAAAGCCACGGCCGTCCAGGAAGTTGCGGGCCTCGGCGGCCCCGGGTGTCAGCAATTGGGCGCGGAAGAACTCATCGGCGATCTTATGGGCGTCCAGGAGGCGCTGGCGCTTGCCCACTTCTTCGCGGCTGGGGCCTGTACCGCCGTCTTCATACCGAAGTTCGTAACCGATCCGCGCGGCGAGCTTCTCCACGGCCTCATGGAAGGAACTGTGGTCCATCTTCTGGATGAACGAGATGGCATCGCCGTCTTCCCCGCAACCGAAGCAGTGGTACCTGCCCACCTGCGGACGGACGGTGAAGGAGGGCGAACGCTCGTCGTGGAAGGGGCACAAGCCCTTGAAGCTGCCGAGGCCCGCGCTTTTGAGCGTGACGTAGCCATCGACTACTTCCTTGATGTCCGTCCGTTGGCGTACTTCGTCGATGTCTTCGCGTTTGATCAGGCCGGCCACTGGACCATCCTATTGCTTTCCACAGCGTTGCTTTCCACAGCGCCAATCGCCTACCACAGTGACGGCAGGCTGCCCACCAAGCGCTCGTACATCGCCAGCGCGGACCCGTCCGTGAGCGAGGCCACCTGGTCGATCACCACCCGCAGGCGGGCACCGTCGTCGACGGCGGCACGCCAGTCTGCGGCGAACATCGGCTCAAGGTGACGGTCGCCCGTGGCGTTAAGTACGCCGACGAGGGCGTGCAGGAGTTCGCGTTGCCGCTCGTACACGGGCTGGCGGTGGTCGGTGGAGATCACGAACGTGGTGGCCAGTCCCTTGAGCACGGCGATCTCCGTGACGGTCTCCTCCGGCACCATGAGTTCGGCGCTGTAGCGGGTCAGGTTGGCCGGGCCGAAGTGTGCACGGGTGGTCTCCATGGCGCTCTGGCAGAACCGGCCGATCAGCTGGCTCGTCATGTCCTTGAGTGCGGCCATGGACTTGCGGCTGCCGTCAGCTTCGCGCACCCACACTTTGGTGGCCTCAAGCCGGGCCAAGGCAGCATCGATCTCCGCCGGTTCGTTATGAGGGAGGTACCACTGCTTGGTGTAGCCGACAACGCGGGCACGATGGTCGGGGTTCTCCATCCACTTCAACTGGAAGTGGCCTGCGACGATTGCGTCCTCCACGTCGTGGACCGAATAGGAGATGTCGTCCGCCAGGTCCATGACCTGGGCTTCTATGCAGGAACGGTTGCCGGGAGCGCCCTCGCGGAGCCATTCGAAAACCGGAAGGTCGTCCTCGTAGGCGCCGAACTTGCTGGTCCGGTGCCCATGGATCACGGGAGCGTCGAGGGCGGACCAAGGGTACTTCGATGCGGCGTCGAGGCTGGCTCGGGTAAGGTTCAGCCCTGCCGGCCGGCCGTCTTCGGTCAGGACTTTCGGTTCGAGGCGGGTGAGCAGGCGCAGGGTCTGGGCGTTGCCCTCGAAGCCTCCAATGGCATGGGCGACTTCATTCAGCGCAGACTCGCCGTTGTGGCCAAACGGCGGATGACCGAGATCGTGGCTCAGGCAGGCAGTGTCCACCACGTCGGGATCGCACCCTAGGAAACGGCCAAGCTCGCGTCCCACCTGGGCAACTTCGAGGCTGTGGGTCAGGCGGGTGCGGACAAAGTCGTCCGTGTCCGGTGCCACAACCTGCGTCTTGGCACCCAAACGGCGCAAAGCCGAGGAATGCAGTACGCGTGCCCTGTCCCGTTCGAAGTCCGAGCGGTACGTGTTCTTGCGCGGCTCTTCGACCCACCGTGCGGAGTCCGCTTCCGTATAACCGGGGATCGCCTGCACGTAGTCGTGTGCGGTGCCGGTACGGCCGATGGTCGCTTCGGTTCCCATGGCTATCTGCCTCCTTCAAGCGCCGGGGTGTGGTGCTTCTTGAGCCAGTCTTGCACGTACGAACCTAGCCTCCCGAAACGTCCAGCTCCGCCGCCGCAATATCGGCGCTTTGTTCGGCGTTCAGCTGACGGCTGTCCAACCAGTCCTTGGGGAGCGCGGGCCGTTTCGGTGAACCGGCCCGGCCACGGGGACCTTCGGAATCAACGCCGGGGTACGGCAGTTCAAGGTCCAGTTCCTCAAGCAGTCCACGCAGGACTTCCAAGGTGGGCACCGTGGCGAGTTTGGCGCGCAGCTCCCCGCCCACCACATAGCCTTTGAAGTACCAGGCCATGTGCTTGCGGATCTCGCGGAGCGCCTTGTATTCGTCGTTCCCGAACGTCTCCACCATGAGCTCGGCGTGCCGGTAGACGCCTTCGGCAACCTCACGCAGCCCAGGGCGGTGACGTTCGTCCTTGCCCTCGAAGGCAGCCTGAAGATCGCCGAAAAGCCAAGGGCGGCCTTGGCAGCCGCGGCCCACCACCACGCCGTCGACGCCGGTCTCCCGGACCATGCGGACGGCATCCTCGGCGGACCAGATATCGCCGTTACCCAGGACGGGGATGTCCGGGAGTGCCTCGCGCAGGCGTGCGATTGCGGACCAGTCCGCCTGGCCCGAATAGAACTGCGCGGCCGTCCGACCGTGGAGGGCGACGGCGGCAACCCCGGAATCGCGGGCAATGCGGCCTGCGTCGAGGTACGTCAGGTGGTCCTCGTCGATGCCCTTGCGCATCTTGATGGTCAGCGGGATGCCACCCTTGGAGGCTTCCTTGACGGCGGTCTGGACGATCGAGGTGAAGAGGTCGATCTTCCAGGGCAGGGCTGAGCCTCCACCGCGGCGCGTGACCTTCGGCACGGGGCAACCAAAGTTGAGGTCGATGTGATCGGCGCGGTCCTCTTCGACGAGCATGCGGACTGCCGCGCCCACCGTCTTGGGATCGACGCCGTAGAGCTGCACGGACCGGACTTTCTCGTCGTCGTCGTGCGAAATGATGCGCAGCGATTCCGGCGTCCGTTCCACCAGGGCACGGGACGTCACCATCTCGGCCACGTACAGGCCGCCACCGTATTCACGGCACAGCCTGCGGAAGGCAGAGTTGGTAATACCGGCCATGGGGGCAAGGATCACCGGGGTGTCCACGGTGATCCCGCCGAGCTTCAGGGGCGGCAGCTCAAGCTTGGGAGTGGGAGGCGTTGCTACTACAGTCACCCATCCATTGTTGCAAATCAGGGCAAATCGGCGGTTTCGCGGCCAGGGCCCCAGCTACAACAGCCACCCGTTCTCTCCGGCGATCCGGACAGCCTCGGCGCGCGTCCGGCCGCCTGTCTTTGCCATGGCTGCTGAAAGATAGTTGCGCACGGTCCCCTCGGACAGGAAGGCAGCCTTGGCAATATCGGCCACGGTACCGCCGTCGGCCGCTGCCCTCAGCACCTCGGTTTCACGCTCGGTCAACGGGCTGTCCCCTGACGTCAAGGACTCGGCTGCCAGCCCTGGGTCAACCACGCGGAGCCCCTGGTGTACCCTGCGAACGGCCTCAGCAAGCTGCCGCGCAGGGGTGTCCTTGACCACGAAGCCGGACGCCCCGGCACGCATGGCCAGCTTGAGGTAGCCCGGCCTGCCAAAAGTGGTCACCATCAGCACCTTGCAGGACGGTGCAGCTTCGCGCACCTGGGCGGCGGCACTGATCCCGTCCAAGCCGGGCATTTCGACATCCAGCATGGCGACGTCGGCCGAATGCTGCACAACAGCCGCCGCCACACCGGTGCCATCGCCAAGTTCGGCCACCACCTCGATGTCGTGCTCAAGCCCGAGCAAAGCAACGAGCGCTCCCCTGACCAACGCCTGGTCGTCTGCGATCACCAATCGGATCGTCATACCTCAACCGCCAAACTGAACCCTCCCAGGTCACTCGAACCGATGGTCACCGTCCCGCCGGCGGCCTCCACCCTTTCGCGGATCCCGGCCAGTCCATTACCGGACCCGCGCCCGGAACCCGGCCCAACGCCGTCGTCCTCCACCTGGACCCTTGAGGCACTCAACCTGACCCTGCAATGGCCGGCTTCCGAATGGCGGACCACATTGGTGATCCCTTCGCGCAGCACCCAGCCGAAAAGCTCGCGGTGCCGCGCCGGAACTTCCTCGGAAGTGGAGGGCAGTTCCGCTGCAATTCCTGCCGATTCCAAGGCAGTCCGGGCGGCGGCAAGTTCGGCCAGGACATTGACCCCGCGATACCCCGCGACAGTGGCCCGAACGTCCGCCAGGGCGCCGCGGGCGAGGTCCTGGACATCGGCGATCTCCCTCGCCGCGCGGTCCGCGCCTGCTGGAGTCTCGAGCATACGGCCCGCCAGTTCGGCCTTTACGGCGATGACTGTCAGGGAATGGCCCAGGATGTCGTGCATGTCCCGGGCGACCCTGCTCCGTTCGGCTGCCACGGCGGCATCAGCCAATCCCGTTTGCGCCGCGCGTAGCTCCGCCGTCTGCCGGATGAGCCGGGCGAACGAGGACATCATAAAGCCGAGGGACAAGATGAGCGCCGGCTGGAAGATTGCCTGCTCGTGGTTTCCTTCAGCCAGCTCCGAGGCCAGGGAGATCCCGGAAAGCGCCATGATCAGCGCGAAATCCACGCGCGATGGCAGCGTGGTCATCCCAATGGCGCAGGCCAGGAATGGCCACGTCCACAGCGCCTCCCTGCCCACCAGCAGGATGACGAGTCCGTTCAGCGCCAGGAGGATCGCAACGCACACCAATCCGGTCCGGGCATCCCGTCTGCGGCTGATCATGGGCAGGACCGCATAAGCTGCGAAGAACGCCACCAGGGACGCCGAAGCCAACACCTTCCAGGCTGCCGGCTCATCCACGGACCACACCAGATTCCAGGTGGGCCACGCCCACAGCATGATGGACAAGCCTGCCCCGAGGAACCAACGCCGGGGACCCGGACCTCGGAGGGTTTCCCACAGGGACGGGCTGCTCATGGCTCCCACCTTAGTCACGCGGGGCAGCTCAGACGCGGTTGGTGTCGCGACGGAAGGCCATGGCTGCCCCGCCCACAAAGATCGCCAGCCATGCCAGCACGTTCACGATCCACATGGCATCGAACTCGCCGGTGATGGGGCTTCGGGCCAGTTGGCCGATCCCGTAGGCGGGAGTGAACTTGGCGATCTGCCCAAACGTATCCCCCATGATCTCGATCGGCATGAAGAGCCCTCCCAGCATGGCCAAGATGGCCAGCACAGGGCCAAGGATCTGCATGACGTTCTGGCTGGGCATCAGGTAGCCAACGAACAGTCCCAAGGCGGCGAAGACCAGTGATCCCAGCCAGGCAACGATTCCCGCCGTCATCCAGGTCTGCACGTCCATGGTCACACCCGCGATCGCACCTATGATGAACTGCGCCACTACGGCTACCAAGGACAGGGTGAGCGCCGCCGCTGCCTTGACTGCGATGTAGGCACCGGGAAGGAGCGGAGTGAGCCGAAGCTGCCTGCTCCAGCCCTGTGCGCGTTCAACCGCGACCTGGCTGCCTGCGCCTGTGGCCGCGGTCATGGCCGCGTAGACCGTCAGGCTGATGAGGATGTACTGGCCGTAGCTGTGCCCGTTGGGCAGGTGTTGGTTCTTGTTGGACAGGCCGAAGATGAAGAAGAAGATGGCCGGCATCAGGACCGTGAACGTGACGGTCCTGCGATTGCGGAGCATCCGTTTTATCTCTATCCAGAGGAAGGTGGCGTTGACGCCGCCGGCCGAAGGTTTCCGATCCTGGATCGCCGTTGCCTGACTCATGCCCGGTCTCCTTCGAATGCGCGGGATACCCTGTTTTCGCCGACGCCGCCGTCAAGGGGCGCAGGGCCTGGCCGTTCATCGCCAGTGAGCGCCACGAAGGCTTCTTCCAGATTGTTGGCCACCACTTCGAGATCGTGGGCCCGGGTGTTGTTGAGGAGGAACCGGACCACTGAATCCGAGTCGGACGTACGGACGGTGACGCGGCCGCCGTCGAACTCCACGGCGTCCGCTGGCGGGAGTGAAGCAAGCAGCCCCTGATCTTCCTGCGGGAGGGATGCCTTCACGGTCCGGCCGGACGCCAGGTTCTTGATCTGGGCCGCGGTCCCGTCGGCCACGATGGTTCCTTGCCGGACCAGGACAATCCGGTCGGCGTAAGCGTCGGCTTCTTCCAGGTAATGGGTCGCGAAAATGACCGTCCGGCCCTTCGTGGCGTCGGCGCGGATGGCGGACCAGAAATCGCGGCGTCCGGCAACATCCATCCCGGTGGTTGGTTCGTCGAGTATGAGAAGGCCGGGATCGGACACGAGCGCCATGGCGAAGCGCAGCCTCTGTTGCTGGCCGCCCGAGCATTTCTCCACCCGGCGATCGGCGATGTCCTGGATGCCTGCGCGTTTCAGTACTTCATCCACCGGCCTTGAGGATTCGAACATCGCTGCGGTCAGCTGTACGGTTTCTCGGACGCTGATGTCCCGGAGCAGGCCACCGGTCTGCATGACTGCTGCTACCTGTCCACGGGCGATCGCGCCGCGAGGCGTGTGCCCAAAGATGGACACTTCACCCCGGTCCGGAGTGCTGAGCCCCAGGATCATATCGATGGTGGTGGTCTTCCCCGCGCCGTTGGGTCCGAGGAACGCCACCACCTCGCCTTGCTGCACGGTCAGGTCCAAGCCACGGACCGCGTGGACCTTTCCAAAACTCTTATGAAGTCCGGTGGCATGGACGGCCGGTACGCCTGCGGTTGTCATCGCTCTCCCTGGAAGTGGATTTCTGTTACTACCAGTGAAGCCCTTAACCGGCTGGGCGTCCCCTATCAGCTGTCATCCGTGGTGGATGACAAATGTCATGATCAGTCGCTGTTGCCACGTTCGGCTTCCCGCCGGGCGCGGCGGCTTCCCGGCCGTGGAGCTACGGCGGGCCGGTTCGGGCTACCGCCGTACCCCCGGTCCGTTTCGGAACCAACGACGGCGGCAGCGGCCGCGAGCGCGCCGGTATCGTCGACGTCGTCGGGAGCTACCCTGGAAGGTCCGTTCGCGCGTTTCAGGCCCGTTGCCTTGACGACGAGCACCGCTATGAATGTAGTCACCGGGATTGCGAGGACCAGGCCGATGGAGCCAACCAGGGTGCGGATGACTTCCTCGGACAGTTCGGCGCTGGTCAGTGCTTCGGCAAGCGGGCGGTCGTAGAGCATTACGATGATGAGGATGGGCAGCGCGGCGCCGGCGTACGCAAAGGCGATTGTGTAGACGGTGGAAGCTATGTGGTCACGCCCGATCCTCATGGCTGAGGTGAACAGCTTCCTTGCGCTCGTCTCGGGGGCCAGCTCATAGAGCTCCCACACAGCGGAGGACTGGGTGATGGTGACGTCGTTGAGGACGCCCAGACCGGAAATGATCAGCCCGCACAGGATGATTCCGGAGATGGAAATCTTGTCCGACATATTGATCAGCGTTGCGGCATCGTGGTTCCCCACGCCCGCCAGGTTGGCGGCGTCGGTAGCCCACGCGGCGAGCAACGCAGTGATGCCCAGGCCGAAGATCGTGCCCAACAAAGCCGTGGACGTCCGCGCGGAAAAGCCGTGGGCGAAGTAGAGCACCCCGATCATGATCACTGTTGAGCCCACGAGGGCCAGAAGGAGCGGCGGCTTGCCTTCCACCAGCCCGGGCAGGATGAAACTGACCAGGACTGCGTAGGCGCCCACCAAGCCCAAGAGCGCCCTGAAACCGCGCCAGCGGGCCACTGCGATGACCACCACCGCATAGAGGACGGCCAAAAGGGCCATGGGGACATTGCGCACGAAATCGACGAAGACGTATGACGGTGACCCGTTGCCGGCCGAAGCACCCTGGACACCCGAAAGGTTCAGGTACCGGATGGAGTCCCCCACATCGACGCCGTGGGACTTAGCGACGTCAGGGTTGATGACTACCTTGACGGGTTCGCCGCCCTTGTCCGGTTCGGTGAAGGCGAAGGTGCATTCGGAACCGCCTTGCGCGCTTCCTGTGGCTGATTGGCCTGCATCGGGTTGGCCTGCGTCCGATTGGCCCGTCTGGGTGCAGCTCTCCTGGACTACCCGCTGGATCTTGCCGGTATCGAAGGTGACGCCCGGGGCAGCCTGGTAAGGACTCGCGAAAGAGATCCCTTCACGGCTGCCCGAGGGCCACATCAGCATCATGGCCACAATGGTCAGGACGCCCAGCGGGACCAGCACGGCAGCGAGCAGCCAGTTGGCCCGCTTGCGGGATGCAACTGCCTGCGGAGTCGGCTCGGCGACGTCGGTGTGGGAGTGACCGTGGCCCATCAGCAGCAAAACCTCATGCTTCAACCCTACGTGGCCAAACCACGGTCACCGACGTCCAACCCGCAGTGCGGTTCAGTCGCTGACAATCAAGGTGTCGGCGTCGCGCACATGCGCCTTTCCTGACTCGAGCAGGGGCTTCAGTACGCCGCGCAGTGCCACCATCGACTCATCCACTTCCAAGAGCACCGGGTGCTGGTAGGCGATGAGTGCCAACAGGTCCCTAAGAGCGGATTCCGCTTCTTCCGTGCCCAAGGCGGGATCATGCCCAAGGAACACGTCGGAAGGCTCCTCGGAGTTTCCCTGCGCGTAGCTGATGGCAAATGCCTGGATCTTTCCCTTTTTCGACGCCGGAACACCGGCACCGAAAGCACTCTCCTTGGGCGCGCGCAGCACAATGGCGCCGTGCGCTCCCGTGAGGTCGTGCAGGAACAACCTTTGCACCGTGGCGATGCTGAGCTCACCCGGGCTATCCCAGTGGTGCACGGCGGAGTAATAGCGTCCCACCACATCGCTCAGTTCCACCGAACCGGTGGCCAGGTCCTCAACCCGCTCGGAAGCGGCTTCCTCGGATCCGTCGCCGAACCTCGGCAACTTCAACGGCTCCGGCTCCACCACGACCAACTGCGAACGCTGGATCGGTGAAAGACCCGCCACCTCGGCGAAGGCAGCCCCGGCCGTACCGGGCTCCACTTTGCTGCGGAGCGCTGAAACGCCCGACGGCGAGTTCCCGGCTTCGCGGCGCAACATGGTCAGGAGCGTAGCCCCGATCCCACTGCGGCGGTGGTCCTTGGCAACCTCGATGTAGGCCCACAGGCGTTCCGGATGCAAGGAAGCCTCATGGACCACTCCAGCGGCCACGGGAATGCGGACACCGTCCACCACGTCCTCGGCCACAATGCACCGACGCCACGGCTGGTTGCTTGACGGGGCCAGCGCAGCACGGAACTGTTCGGCCGGAAGTGTCTCCGGGTCTCCCCAGATTTCCAGGAGGGCGAGGTCGTCGCCTTCCTTCCATTCACGGTATTCCAGGGCCACTGCTAGGCGCCGATCAGTCGGGCTGCCAAGTAGCCTTCCACCTTGTCCAGGGACACGCGTTCCTGGCTCATGGTGTCGCGCTCACGGATGGTCACGGCCTGGTCTTCGAGGGTATCGAAGTCAACGGTGATGCAGAACGGAGTACCGATTTCGTCCTGGCGACGGTAGCGGCGGCCGATCGCACCGGCGTCGTCAAAGTCGATATTCCAGTTCTTGCGCAGCTGGGCGCCGAGAGCCTTGGCCTTCGGGGACAGGTCCTCGTTGCGGCTCAACGGCAGGACTGCGGCCTTGACCGGGGCCAGTCGCGGGTCGAGCTTCAGTACGGTTCGGACGTCGACGCCGCCCTTGGCGTTGGGTGCCTCGTCCTCGGTGTACGCATCGATCAGGAACGCCATGAAGGAGCGGGTCAGGCCGGCGGCGGGTTCGATCACGTACGGCGTGTAGCGCTCGTTGGTGGCCTGGTTGAAGTAGCTCAGGTCCGTGCCGGAGGCCTTGGCGTGCGTGGAGAGGTCGAAGTCCGTGCGGTTGGCGATGCCTTCAAGCTCTCCCCACTCGGAGCCCTGGAACCCGAAGCGGTATTCGATGTCCGTGGTGCCCTTGGAGTAGTGGCTCAGCTTTTCCTGCGGGTGCTCGAAGAAGCGCAGGTTCTCTTCACGGATGCCCAGGCCGGTGTACCAGGCCATGCGCTCCTTCATCCAGTACTGGTGCCATTCCTCGTCCGTACCGGGCTCGACAAAGAACTCCATCTCCATCTGTTCGAACTCGCGGGTACGGAAGATGAAGTTGCCAGGCGTGATCTCGTTACGGAAGGACTTGCCGATCTGGCCGATGCCGAAGGGCGGCTTCTTCCGCGAGGTGGTGAGCACATTGTTGAAGTTCACAAAGATGCCCTGGGCGGTCTCGGGACGCAGGTAGTGCAGGCCTTCCTCGCTGGCAACGGGGCCGAGGAAAGTCTTGAGGAGGCCGGAGAACTCCTGCGGCTCGGTCCACTGGCCGCGGGTGCCGCAGTTGGCGCAAGCGATGTCCGCGAGGCCATGCTCGGCAGGACGGCCCTTCTTTTCCTCGTATTCTTCCTCGAGGTGGTCGGCGCGGTAGCGCTTGTGGCAGGAAAGGCACTCAACCAGGGGGTCGGAGAAGACCTCGACGTGGCCGGAAGCTTCCCAGACCTGGCGGGGCAGGATCACGGAGGAATCCAAGCCCACCACGTCTTCGCGGCCACGGACCACGCTCTGCCACCACTGGCGCTTGATGTTTTCCTTCAGTTCGGCGCCGAGGGGTCCGTAGTCCCACGCGGAGCGGGAGCCACCATAGATTTCACCGGCCTGGAACACGAATCCCCTCCGCTTGGAGAGGGAAATGACCTGGTCGAGGACGGATTTTGCTGCCATGGGTACTCCATATTTCTACAGGGCCGCTGGGTGCGGTCCGCGGTGGTTTGATCTGTGCAGGAAGCTGCGTGTCCTAGCCTACCGGCCTTTGCCTGCCGACTTTCCGGCGAAGGAGCCTTTCGGCCATGGAAGTGTGGCCAGGACGATTGCCGCGAGCGTCAGCAACGTACCCAGCACCGTGGGCAAGGCGACCACCGTCCCGGGAGCGGGGATCACGACGTCGAGCGCCAGGGAACCGATCAGCTGGCCGGCGATCATGCCAAGGCCCGTGACCAGAACCCCGAGACTGCGGACCAGCAGGGCCGCCAGCCCGATCGCCACGCAGCCCAGCGGTCCACCGAGGTAGTACCAAAGCTCCCCGGGCAACGGATTTCCAACCCCCGCCACCGCCGCTTTCAGCAGCCAGGCGAGCCAGAGCACCACCGAACCGGCCAGGAAGTTGACCAGCGTCGCCGCAATGGGCGTGCCGTAGTGGACGGTGGCGGTTCCGTTCATGGCTTGTTGGAAGCTCATCAGGAAACCCGCCAAGAGAGGCAGGACCACCGGCAAAACCAGGGTTCCGACGTCGGACACGCCACTAAAGCGCGGCGAGACGGCCCAGGCGACGGCAGCAACGGTGAGGACGCTCCCCAGCACCCGCATGCCCGTAACGGAACGCTTCCCGCCGGGGGCTATCCCCAAACGGTCCACGAGGAGGCCGCTGAGGGTCTGTCCGGTGACGGTCGCGACGGTGAACAACGCCACGCCCAAAAGCGCCACGGTGTAGGACTGGGCAAAGACGAAGAACGCTCCCACGGCACCGGCCATGACATAGAAGGGCGGGAAGCTGCGGTTGCGGACTGCAGGAACTATGCGCTGCAGGCCTGCCCGCCCCCTTGGTGTTGCGAGGGATATTGCGGCGATCACCACCAGCCCCGTGGTAAAACTCACCACGGAAGCGGTGATGCCGTCGTTCACTTTGGCCGCGAGTGCCCCATTGATGCGTCCTTGAACCGGGAGCACGAGTCCCGTGAGGATGGCCAGGGGCAGCCCAAGGGCAAGCGGAAGGTTGGAACGACGGGAAGGTTGCGGCACTGTCACCACACTACTTCAGGCATCATTGCTGTATGAGCAACCCCGAAATCGAAGAGATCCCAATCCGCGACGACATGATCCGCCTCGGCCAATTGCTGAAGCTGGCCAACCTGGTGGAGGACGGGGTCGAGGCAACGGACCTCATCAAGAACGGGCTGGTCAAGGTCAACGATGACATTGAGGAACGACGCGGCCGCCAGCTCCACCCGGGCGATACCGTCACGGTCAACGGTCAGACCGTCCGGATTGCCGGCAACGGCTAGCCCAGTACCTTGTGGGTAAGGAATTCGCCCACATGGCCGATCTCCTGCTGGTTGATCCCGTGCCACATGCCCGTGTAGAGCACCTTGGTCAGGTCAACGTGCTTGCGGACCCAGCCCATGGTGTATTCGATCTTGTCCGGCGTGATCACGGGATCCTGCTGGTCGCGGCCCCAGAACAGCGGGACCGAGCCATCCAGTTCGGCGTCACGGAAGGCGGCGTCAGCGCCGGCGTCGACCACAAAACCTGAAAGCCCGACGACGGCGGCGAAGTCGGCGGGCCGGTAGCGCAGCATGGTGGTAGCCATGGCCATGCCCATGGAGAAGCCCAGCAGGGTCACCGAGGAATGGTTTGCCTTCACCGTATCGAGCCACTCCAACGCATACTCTGCGGCAAGTTTGACGGCATCAAGCGAGTAGTCGATGGAGGCGGTCAGCGGGAACCACGTGAAGCCGGGACCCATGGGCATCGGCGCACGCAGGGAAGCCACCACGAAATCCGCGGGCAGCAGGCCGGCGAGGCTGAAGAGATCGTCCTCGTTGGAGCCGTATCCGTGCAGCAGGACCAGGAGCGGCTTGCCCGCCCGTTCAGCTTCTTCATGGGACCACAGGACAACGGGCGCGGGGAATGCAACGGCTTCAGTCATGGGTCTATTCTTGCAGTTACCCGCGGGTAACAACCTACGGTCGCGTAGGTTCGGTGTCGCGAGGCAGGATAGGAAGAATGAGTTCATTGGTGACGCCGGGCGAGCCCGTCCCCGGCCCCGGCAGCAAAGTTTCCAGCCACGGCAGTCAAGTGCCCGGCCCACTCCAAACGCACCCCTGGAGCCGCTACGTAGCCCTGGGTGACTCCTTCACCGAAGGTATCGGCGATCCCGAACCGCAGAACCCGGGAGGTTACCGCGGCTGGGCCGACCGCGTGGCCGAAGAGCTTGGACGCGGCCACGACGACTTCGCGTACGCCAACCTCGCCATCAGGGGGCGCCTGCTGCAGCAGATCGTGGACGAACAAGTGGGCCCGTGCCTGGAGCTCCAGCCGGATCTCGTGTCCATCTCCGCCGGCGGCAACGACCTCATCCGTCCCGGCGGAGACCCCGACGTTTTGGCGGAAAAACTGGACGCGGCCGTGCAGGAGCTCAGCTCGGGTGGTGCAACGGTGGTCCTGTTCAACGGGCCGGACACCGCATCTTCCGTCCTGGGCCGGATCCGTGGAAAGGTGGCCATCTACAACGAAAACCTGCGGACGGTTGCTGCCCGGCACGACGCAATCGTCGCCGACATGTGGTCGCTCCGGCAGCTCGCCGATCCGCAGATGTGGGACGAGGACCGGCTCCACTTCTCGCCCCTGGGCCACCACACCATCGCCATGATGGTCCTGGAAGCGCTGAACGTACCGCATACCTTGGAGCCGCTGGTCCCCAAACCCTTGCCTCCGCGCACCTGGCGCGAAGCGCGTTCCTCGGACTTTGTTTGGGCACGCGAATACTTTGTCCCGTGGGTGATCCGGCGGTTGCGGCACCAATCCTCCGGCGACGGCATCACACCCAAACGCCCGACGCCGGGACCCGTCTTCGGCCCGAACGTCACCGGCCTGCCCCGCGGCTAGCGTGAGCGCCTTGCAGCCCGGCGAAGTAGTAAAGGTCAGGCTCGCCCGTCAACAACTCCGGGCGCCCTTCGCCGGGTCTGCCGCCGACGCGGCCAGGAACCTGCTGGCAGTCCAGGCCCAGGAGTTTCCGTATGCCCGCTGGTCGTTGGCCCAGCGGGCTCCGGACACAAAAGCCGCCGACGTGGAACAGCTGGTAGCCGACGGAACCATCTTGCGGACGCATATCCTCCGGCCCACCTGGCACTTTGTGCACAGGGAAGACCTTGGCTGGTTGATGGCGCTGTCCGCCCAGCGACTGCACCAGGGAAACAAAGGTATGTACCGGCAGACCGGAGTGGACGAGGACTCCGCTGCACGCAGCGGCGCCGTCCTTGCCGGGGCCGTTGCCGGTGGAGCCCACAAGACCCGCGAGGAACTGGCGGTAGTCCTCGAGCAGGCTGGATTCCCGGCCAAAGGCCTTGGGCTTGTCTACCACCTGATGCACGCGGAAATCAGCCGGATCCTGGTCAGCGGAACGCCGGTTCGTTCAGCCGCAGGCGCCCTCAAACAGACCTACGCCCTTTTCGAAGAGCGTGTGCCGGCGCCCGGTCCCCCGACCCTTGATGAAGCCGAACGCGACCACGCATTGGGCCGGCTGGCCTTGCGCTACTTCGGCAGCCGCGGACCGGCCACCGTGAAGGACTGCGCAGCATGGTCGGGACTGACCATGAAGGATGTGAAACGCGGACTGGCCGTTGCCCATGACCTCTCCCCTGGCGCGCTGCACTCCGCGACGATCGATGGCTTGGAGTATTTTCTGGAAGCGGACGCGGCCGGCACCGTGGATCTCCGGGATCCCTCGGCTCCGCGCGTGGACCTCATCCAGTGCTATGACGAGTACGTCATGGGCTATTCGCAGTCCAGGCATTACCTTGGCGGCGTGGCTCCGTACATTCCGGAGAACGGCGGCCCCATGCACGTGGTGCTGCTCGATGGCAGGCTGGCCGGCTCATGGCGCCACACGTTTTCCGGGGGCGCCTGCGAACTCGACGTGCGGATGAATGAGCCAACCACTCCCCCGGTCCGCTCAGCCCTCAACGCGGAGGTCCGACGCTACGGCAGGTTCCTGGGCGTGGAGGCAAGGCTGGCCTGAGGCACAGTGAGTGTCAGCTCGGGCCGAGGCCCCGCTCAGGCGAAGAAGGCCTCACGAAGGCGGGCAGACAACTGCCCGATTTCCGTCAGGAAACCGTCGTGGCCAATGGGTGCCTCGATCACATGCACGGGCACCTCTCCCGGCAGCGCTGCGGCCAGTTCGCGGGATTGGGCAGGGAAATACAAACGGTCCGAGTCCACTGCGGCAATGAAGAACTCCGCGGTTGCCCGGCCAAGGGCCTCCTCCAAGGTGCCGCGACCACGTGTGACATCGTGGCTCATGAGTGCCTCGGTGATGGCGATGTAGCTGTTGGCGTCGAAGCGCCGCACCAATTTGGTGCCTTGGTGGTCGAGGTAGCTCTCCACTTGGTAACGGCCTCGTTCCCCCAGCACCGCGGCGGCAAGCGGAGTCTCCTGATGCTGCGCTTCCCTGCCAAAGCGGAAATCCAGTTCCAGCGCCGAACGGTACGTGATGTGGGCGATCCGCCGGGCCAGGGCCAGTCCTGCCTCGGGTGCGGCACCGTGGTAATAGTCGCCGCCGTTGAAGTTCGGATCCTGCCTGATGGCCAGGGTCTGGGACTGCGCGAAAGCGATCTGCTCCGCCGTGCTGTACGCACCTACCGAAACCACGGCACAGTGCTTGACCCGCTCGGGGAACGTCACGGCCCACTCAAGGGCACGGGCGCCGCCCATGGAACCGCCCAGGACGGCGTGCCAGGCCTGGATACCGAGGGCATCGGCGAGGCGTGATTCTGCCTCCGTGGTGTCACGCAAAGTAACCAGCGGGAACCTCGAGCCCCAAGGCCGGCCATCCGGCGCCGGCGACGATGGCCCGGTGCTGCCGTAGCAGCCACCCACGATGTTGATGGAGATGACAAAGAATCGATCGGTATCGATGGTGGCGCCCGGGCCCACCAGTTGCTCCCACCAGCCCTCTTCCTCGGTTGCACCGCGGGCCACATGGGTGCTGCCCGTCAAAGCGTGTTCAACCAGGACAGCGTTCGAGGCGTCTGCATTCAGCCGCCCCCAGGTCTCGTAGGCCAGCACGACGTCGGGAAGGAACCCGCCCGCTTCGAGTTGGAGCGGGCCTATGTGGGCGTACTTGACGGTTCCGTCTTTTTCTTCCGATGTGGGAAGGGCAGTAGCAGTAATGGTCATTCCTTTGACACCTAACCTCGCGCTTGCCCGCCGCCTTTCATGCGGCAGGCCAGGTCCTCACCCGGGGCACCCCACCGCGGAGGAGGGTTGCCGGCCAGCAAGCCGGGGCTGTCACTGGCACTCATGACCTAATGACTAAGAGTTTAGGAAGAACACAGCTGTTCTGGCGAAGAATGTGACAGCAGTGTGACGGTTTTGGGCTGCTTCGTTCAGAAAGAAGCACCCGCGGGTGCCGCCCGGCGAATAATCGTCAGGGCCGGGCGGCGCCCGCAAGGGCTCGGCAAGGGGACCTGTCAGGCGCCCTTGGCTGCGCGGAAGCCGGCCTCGAGGTCGGCGATGATGTCGTCGATGTGCTCGATTCCCACGGCCAGCCGCACCAGGCCGGGAGTAACTCCCGCCACTGCCTGCTGCTCAACGCTCAATTGGCTGTGCGTCGTGGACGCCGGGTGGATGACCAGCGAACGGACATCGCCGATGTTGGCCACGTGCGAGTGCAGCTCCAAGGCGTCCACGAAACGCTTGCCCGCCTCGACGCCACCCTTGATGTTGAAGGCAACCACGGCGCCGGTGCCGCGGGGACCATACTTCCGTCCGCGGTCGTACCAGGGGCTGGAGGGCAGCCCGGCGTAGGCGACGGATTCGACGTCGTCATGGGCTTCCAGCCATTCCGCCACTTTGGTGGCGTTGGCAACGTGGCGTTCGACGCGCAGGCTCAGGGTCTCCAGGCCCTGGGCGATGAGGAAGGCGTTGAACGGCGAGACTGCCGAACCGAGGTCCCGCAACAGCTGCACGCGCGCCTTGAGGATGTAGGAGAGGTTGGCACCAAGCGCGCCGTCCTTGCCGAGATCCCGGGCGTAGACAAGCCCGTTGTAGCTGGGGTCCGGGGTATTGAAGTTCGGGAAACGCTCCGGGTCCAGGCTGAAATCGAAGTTTCCCGAATCCACGATCACACCGGCAATCGCCGCACCGTGCCCACCCAAGTACTTCGTGGCCGAGTGGACCACGATGTCCGCGCCCCATTCAATGGGCCGGATCAGGTATGGAGTGGAGAGCGTGTTGTCCACGATCAGGGGCACGCCGGCCTGATGCGCCACGTTGGCGATGCCCTCGATGTCCAGAACGTCCTGGCGCGGGTTGGAAACAACTTCGCCGAAGAAAAGTTTGGTGTTCGGCTGGACGGCGTTCCGCCACTGCTCAAGGTTGTCCGGATCCTCCACGAACGTCACGGAGATGCCGAACTTCTTCAGCGTGTGGGCCAGGAGGTTGTAGGTTCCGCCGTACAGGCTGGGGCTGGCCACCACGTGGTCGCCGGCTTCGGCGATGTTGAGGATGGCGAAGGTTTCAGCGGCCTGGCCGGAGCTGAGCAGCAATGCTCCAAGGCCTCCTTCGAGGCTCGCGATGCGCTGCTCGACGGCGTCCTGCGTGGGGTTGCCGATCCGGGTGTAGATGGGGGCAAGCTCGGCCAGGGCAAAGCGGTTCGCTGCGCTCTCGGCACTCGGGAAAACGAACGACGTGGTCTGGTAGATCGGCAGCGACCGCGCTCCGGTAGCGGCGTCCGGCTCCTGGCCGGCGTGGATCTGTCGGGTTTCGAAAGACCATCCCTGGGACATGGCATTCTCCTTCTCGGCTGCGTCAGCGCAGCGCGCATGGTTCGGTGGATTGTGAGTGCTTCGAACTGCGGCCAGTCTAGGAAGCGGCCTGCGTATTGCACAGCTTTATGACGAAGACGGTATTTTTGGGACTTTCGGCGACATCCGCTGGTCCCCCCGTGACCTCGACGGCGACCCCTGGGTAACATCCCACCTCGGTTAGGCTTGACTTAGCTGAGACCCGAATCACAAAGTGCCAAGATGAAGCCATGCGCATGGATCACGTCTCTTACGCTTGTGAAAAAGATGGCCTCTTGGCCACTACCGAACGAATTTCCGCAGCACTGGGAGTGGACGCGGTCCGGGGTGGAGTGCACCCGCGCTTCGGCACCCGGAACATGATCATTCCCCTGGCGGACAACAAATACCTTGAAGTAGTGGAGGTCCTGGACCACCCTGCCTCGGACAAGGCACCCTTCGGCCAGGCAGTCCGGGCACGCTCGGCGGCCGGCGGTGGATGGATGGGCTGGTGCGTCGCCGTTGACGACCTCGCTCCCTTCGAAGAGCGCCTCGGCCGCTCCGCCGTACCCGGCAACCGCAAGTTCCCGGACGGCCGCGAACTCGTGTGGCAGCAAATCGGCATCCTCGGCCTGATCGCAGACCCCCAAGTGCCGTACTTGCTCAAGTGGGAGGGCGACCCCTCACTGCACCCGTCCAAGGTCTACGAGAGCGACGTCAAGATGTCCAGCCTCACCATTGCAGGCTCGGCGGAACGCGTCACTGAATGGCTGGGTGAGCCCGTTGAGAAGCCGCTGGAGGACGTTGCCGTGCAGTGGATGGCTCCCCACGGCACGCCCGGCATCATGTCCGTCACTTTCGAGACCGCCTCCGGAGCTGTCACCATCTGACACACTCCGGATAAACTTCGGCCGCCATCAGCGGGTGCCAATGACGTCACCCAGGGATGGCGGCCGAATACATTTAAGCGGCGATCCCCCAACCGGGTCAGCCGAGGCCGATTGCCTTGCCGAAGAGGCTGAAGCCGACGAACGCCACGATGTCCAGCATTGCATGCGCAATGACCAGCGGCATGACCCGCTTGGTCTTCGTGTAAAGCCAGGCAAAGACCAACCCCATGGCCACGTTGCCAATGAACGGCCCAAAGCCTTGGTACAGGTGGTAGCTGCCCCGCAGTACGGCGCTGACCAGTATTGCCAGTGGTGTGCTCCAGCCGAACTTCCCGAACCGGTCCAGAAGGTAGCCCACCACGATCACTTCCTCCACGATCGCATGGCGCACCGCCGAAAGGACGAGGACAGGGACCGTCCACCAGTATGCGTCCAGTCCGCTCGGAAGGATCGCCGTGGTAATTCCCAACGCCCTGCCCGCCGCATAGAGCCCCAACGAGGGGATGCCGATGAGCGCGGCCAGGCCCACGCCGTGCAGCAGGTCCTTGCCGGGCCGGGCAAAGTTGAAGCCCAGCCGGGCGAAGGGGGAAGCCGATCCCGCGGCAGCGTGTTGTGACAGGAAGTAGAACACCAATGCCACCGGAACCAGGGCAAAGAAGATGTCCAGCAGTTGGTAGGTGAGGTCGAAATACTCGCGGGTGCTTTGGGACCTGTTGAGCGTGGAGGTAGCCTCCGAGAGCGGCGCGCGGGTCAGCTTGTCCAGGAGCTGCACGATCGAGTAGACGGCGGACTGGCCCAGTGAAAGGCCCAGCACGATCAGGACTTCTGCGCGCAGGCGACGGCGGGAGGCTAGGAGCATGTTCCTATCTTGCCTGCAGTTCCTGCCACTTGGCCGGGAACCGCACTCCGGAGCTAGGCTGCAACTCCGGCAGCGGCCACGATGACTTCGGTGCCCTTGGCCTCGAAGGCTGCGCGATCCTCGGGGGTAATCCCGGAATCCGTGATGAGGTGCCGGAAGTCATATCCGGCCATCGCGGCGAAGGAGCGCCTGCCCACTTTGGAGGAGTCCGCAACCACGTAGGACTCCGTGGCGCGTCTGGCCATGACGGTGTTCACCATGGCTTCGCCCTCGTCAGTAATGGTTGGCCCAAGTTCCGGATCCACACCGTTGACTCCGATAAAGGCGATATCCAAGGCCACTTTCTGCATGATGACGTCCGTGTAGGGTCCCACGAGCTCATAGGAACGGGGGTTCAGGATGCCGCCCGTGACCATGATCTTGATGTTCGGACGCACCGCCAACTGGGAGGCAATATTGATGGCGTTGGTGACCACAGTGAGCGTTGGACGGTTGGATGGCGCGTTCAAGTCCTCGCGGGTGGAAAGCAACTGGGCGAGGGCCGTGTTGGTGGTTCCGCCGCTGAGGCCGATCACTGCTCCGGGGCGGATCAGGGCCGACGCGGCCTGGGCGATCTCCTGCTTGGCCTCGGCGTGGTCGTCACGGTTGTAGCGTCCGGGCAGGTCGTAGGCGACCGAACCGGTAGTGGCTCCGCCACGTGTCCGGCTGAGGAGGCGCTGCTTGGCGAGGCTGTCGAGGTCGCGCCGGGCCGTCGCAGGCGACACGCCGAGCCGCGTCACGATGTCCTCGACCTCAACATGGCCGGATTCGGCGAGGAGGTCGAGGATGGCGGTCAGCCGATCGGTGCGGGTCATGACAAGCCTTTCGCGTGGTCCAGCTATTTCGCTTTGGCGAACAGCGTCAGCATACGTGCAGATTCCAGCATCAGGGCGTCCCGGCCGGCCTTGAGGTACTTCCGGGAATCCACCACTGCAGGGTTGGCATCGAGGTACTCACGGACGGCGCGGGTAAAGAACCCGTTCAAATGTGTGGATACGTTGATTTTAGTCATACCTGCGGCAATAGCAGCTACGAGCATCTCGTCTGTGACGCCGGAGGAGCCATGGAGGACCAGGGGTTTTCCCACGGCCGATTTCAGCCTGGTGATCAAGTGCAGGTCCAGCGCGGCACTGCGTTCCGTCATGGCGTGGGAGGAACCAACCGCTACTGCGAGCGCATCGACTCCTGTCGCTTCCACGAAGGCCGTCGCCTCGGCCGGGTCGGTCCGCACCCCCGGAGCGTGCGCCCCGTCCTTGCCGCCCACTTTGCCCAATTCCGCTTCGACGTACACTCCCCTTTCCCGGGCATACCGGGCCACGCGGCGGGTAACTTCCACGTTCCAGTCGTAGGGCAGATGCGCGCCGTCGTACATAACCGAGCCAAACCCAAGGTCCACGGCAGCAAGGGCGAGGTCTTCGGACTCGGCATGGTCCAGGTGGAGGGCCACCGGGACGGCGGCATTCCGCGCTATCGACAGGGCGGCCAGCGCGATCGGTTCTAGACCACCGTGGTACTTGGCGCAATTCTCGGAGATCTGCAGGATCAGTGGCACGCCGGCGGCTTCGGCTCCGGCCACCAGCCCTTCGGCTGTCTCCACATGGATTACGTTGAACGCGCCTTGTCCGGTGCCTTCAGCTGCGGCCCTGTCCATCAGTTCCCGCGTGTTGACGAGGGTCACCGGGTCTCCTTCCAAGTCATGATCAGTTGGTCTTGAAGTTCCGTGTATCGCGGCGAGATCTCGCCGGCGGCGGGCATGAGCACCGCGGCCGCCGACCAGGCAGTGGCTCGCCGGAGGATCTCCCGTGGCTCCGTCACGCCTTCGGCGAGTGCGACGGCGGCAGCTGCCACCCCGGCGTCGCCCGCCCCTGTGGGGTTTCCACTCAGCGGAGCCGGGAGGCGCGCGCTCCAGTAGCCCCCTGGCGCGGCGTGGTCGAAGGCGAGCATGCCGTCGGCGCCGGCGCTGACGAGGACGGTCCGCGTACCGAGTGCGATCAGGGACAACGCTGCGGTTTCCAGGCTTCGCTCTCCGGTGGCTTCGATGAGTTCGTGATGATTTGGTTTGAGGACATCTGCACCCGCCCGGGCTGCGGCGATGATCGCCGGACCGGAGGTGTCGACGACTGCCGGGATGCCGGCGTCGTGCGCTGTTCGCACCAGCGACGGGTAGAAGTCCTCCGGCGCGCCGGGAGGCAAGCTGCCTGAACCAACCAGCACCGAGGCAGGAGCGCGCCCGTCACCGCCATGAACGGCGTCCACGACGGCGGCAGCCAGCGAACGCCACTCGTCAGGGAGGAGGGCCTGGCCTTCCTCGTTGAAGATGGAGGTTTCGCCTGCGACCGTGTCCACAAGGGCGATGCTCCGGCGGGTTTCGGCTGCGACGGAAACCAATTGGTGGGGCACGCCGCTGGTCCACAGTTCGGCGGCCAACGTCTGGCCTGCGGCGCCTCCGGTCGGAGCGATGGCGAGCACGGGATTGCCGGTCTGGTGCGCGACGCGCGCGACGTTGATCCCCTTGCCACCGGCACGGCTCAGCGGTGTGGGAACACGGTGGCTGGCCCCTTCGGTAATGCCGTGGACGGTGTACGTCATGTCGATGGCAGGGTTGGGGGTGACGGTGACGATCCGGTTCATGCGGCGTCCCCCACCCTTGAACGGTCCAGGAGTCGGCGCGCATTAAGCGCCGCGCCCAGCAGTCCGGCGTCTTGGCCCAGCTGCGCCTTGACCAAGTGAGGCCGCCTCTGGAAGTCCAGGGTGTGGTCTACGCGCTCGCGAAGCGGCCCAAGGAGGGCCTCGCCTGCCTCGGCCAGCCCGCCACCAATCACCACGGCTTCGGTGCCCATGATGTTGACGCACTGGCAGATCGTGAAGGCCAGGGCATCCACGGCATCCTGCCAGGTCCGGGCCGCGAGCGGTTCCCCTGATTGCGCACGGGCCAGGACTTCCCGGGCGCCATCCGCAGGGTTGGTGGAACTGGCGTTGTACCGTCTGGTGATGGCGCCGGCTGAACCGACTGCTTCGAGGATCGTGGAGCCTGCCCGCCCATCCGGATCGGGAACCTGCGCATGGCCGAGCTCCCCGGCGAAGCCGCCGGCGGTCACAGCTTTCCCACCGGAGAAGACCGCCGCGGCGATCCCGGTGCCCACCACCATGACCACTACTTCGTTGAAGTCCTTGGAAGCACCGAAGCGGTGCTCCACTGCGGCTGCGGAGCGGACGTCGTGGTCGAAGGCGACCGGGACGCCGAATCGTTTTGCGGCTTCGACGGCGAAGGGAAAGTCCCGCCAGCCCAGGTTGCTCGAGTAGATGCCGACGCCATTGACCGGATCGACGATACCGGGGACGACCAGCCCGGCAGCTTTGGCTGGAATGCCGGGAAATTCGTGGGCCAATTCCCGGGCCAGCCCTGTCAGCTTGTCCAGGACGGCGTCTCCGGGACGGGCCGGGTCCAGCGGCGTTGGTACGCGGCGCATGCCCAGGACGTGTCCGCCCGCATCCACCAGCCCGGCTTTGATGTCGGTCCCGCCAACATCGAAGGCCAGCACAGCTGACGGGGCGGTTCCAAGCACCATGGCCGGGCCTAGGCGGACGCGTCGAGAATGACGGAGCGGGTCAGGTTGCGAGGCAGGTCTGGATTGAGTCCGCGGACGCGCGCACGCTCCAAGGTGACTTTGTGAACCCGGGCAAGTTCCGCCAGCGGGTGCTTGTCGGTATGGATGTAGAGGGCTCCGGTAACTGCCATGTCATTGTCCAGCCCTTCCGGCTGGTCGCCGAAGAGCCACGTGACGCGGCCGGGAGCAGCAATGGAGATGGGGCCGTGGCGGTACTCCATGGCGGGGTAGGACTCGGTCCAGCCTTGGACTGCCTCGCGCATCTTCAGGCCGGCCTCGTGGGCCAGCCCCACTGTCCAGCCGGTCCCGAGGAAGGTGAACTGTTCGGCGTCGAGGAGTTCCCGGGAAACAGGGGCAGTGACGGCGGTGCGGGCGTCCTCTACCGCGGTGCCCAACTCCACGCCGAGGCTGCTCAAAAGGTACACCAGCGCCGTGGTTGCGAACCGCGTTTGGACCACCGAACGCTCATCCGCGTAGGGCAGTCCGATGACGGCATCCGCAAGGCCGACAATCGGTGACTCCGTATCACCAATGATGGCCACGGTGGGAACCACGCCCTTCAGTGCTTCGAGGACCTCGAGTACCTCGGTGGTGGTGCCGGAGCGCGTGATGGCCACTACGGCGTCGTAATGGCGCGCGGAGCTGTTGTGGTTCAGGAACGCCTCGGACGCCGCAAAGGCATCGGTGACGCCTTTGCCTGCGGACTCGCGCGCGGCGGCGTAGCTCTGGGCCATGAACCAGGAGGTTCCACAGCCAATGACGGCGATTCGTTGCCCGTCGGCGGGAAGCAGGTTTTCCGAGCTGGACTGATCGATGGCGCGCCGCCAGACCTCGGGCTGGGAGACCAGCTCTTCCTCCATGAAGGCACCCAGTACGTTGTGGCTCATCTGTGTTCAGCTCCTGCTCAGGCAATGACGTTTTTTGATCTATAAAAACACTAAACGATCACTTTCGATCTCACAAGGATCATTCACTGCAGTTCACCGACGCGCTTCGCCCGGAAGCCGCGCAACGTCGATCACGCGGGGTTTGGTGTGACAAGTTGTGCGGTTTAGCAAATATTCCGTTAACTCTTGTCTTCTTCTGTCCGATGCATCAGGCTGGTCGAGTCCGCAAGAACATGATTGTTACTCCGTAAAAGTAGTCAATAAGGAGCAATATGCCCTGCTTGCCCTCCCCTCGACGCATGGTTTCCCTGAGTTTGGCCTGCGTCGTCGCCTTATCCTCGCTCGGCCTCCTGGCCATCCAGCCCGCAACCGCAGCCCCAACCACCCAAACGCCAGGGACAACCATCCTGAAGACCGGACAGCTCAGCGTTGAAGTGTCCACCTCTTTCCCCCAGGTGCTCAGCTACACCGATCCCGCCACCCAGGCTTCCATGGACGGGTCCCGCGCCCGGTTGCACACCATCACCATCAACGGCACCGAATACGAGGCCAACGGCACCTCCACCCCGGTTGGTGACAGCGCAGTCGACTATGTCCTCACCGTGCCGGCCTTTGGCAACACCGTCATCAAAGCGCGCGTGGCCGTGAAGAAGAACGTGGTGTCCTTCAATGTCACGGAAATCAAGGACTCCCCGGACCACCAAGTGCGGACCCTCCAACTCCCCCGGCTCAACCTGGTCTCCGTCAACTCCGCACAGCCCGGCGCCCAGGTATCCACGGCCAACCTGTCGGTGGACCGTGCCGTGAGCGGTGACGAGTTCACGCCGGTCACCGCGGGAACCCCCGTGGACGCGGCAGCCAAGAGTTCGGCCTACGCCGTGGCCAACACTTCCTCCCTGGGTGCCGCTCTGGAGTCCAATGCACTCTACGACACGTCCTCCGGGGCCGGTTCCAAGGACCGTGGGAGGTTTTGGCGGCAGGCTGTTTCGGATGGTGCCGGCGGTGTCTCCATGGGCATCGCCAGCGGCCAGTGGCTCTACCGCGCAGAAGGATCGGACACCACGGAGGAACTGCCGTGGACCCGGGTGGCCATCACCGCCGATGCCAACGCCGACGGTGCCGTTGACTGGCAGGACGCGGCCATTGCCATGCGCTCAATCCAAGTCAGCGCCAACAAGGGCGAACAGACCCCGGACAACGTGGTCACCCACCTTCCCTTCAACTTTGCTTCGCAGGCAACCCACCCGTTCCTTCGCACTTTGGACGACGTAAAGCGGATTTCCCTGGCCACCGACGGGCTGGGCCAAGTTGCCATGCTCAAGGGGTACACCAGCGAAGGGCACGATTCCGCCAACACCGACTACGGCAACAACTTCAACACCCGGGCCGGCGGGCTCGAGGACCTCAACACCCTGGTGAAGGAAGGAAAAGACTGGAACGCGAGCTTCGGCGTCCACATCAATGCCACGGAGATCTACCCCGAGGCCAAATCCTTCAGCGAGGACTTGCTCCGGGCAGACAAGGCCCTCGGTTGGAACTGGCTGGACCAGTCCTACTACATCAACCAGCGCCAGGACATAAACTCCGGAAAGCTCGCGCAGCGCATCAAGGAACTACGCGAAGCCACCGACAAGAACCTCGACTTCGTCTACGTGGACGTCTACTACGAGTACGGCTGGCTCGCCGAACGCCTGCAGCAGGAACTGGTCAAGAACGGATTCCGTGTGGGATCCGAATGGGCGGACCACTTGTCCCGGAACAACACCTGGTCCCACTGGGCCAACGATGAGAAGTACGGCGGCTCCACCAACAAGGGCATCAATTCCCAAATCCTCAGGTTCATCAACAACAGCCAGTCCGACGTCTGGAACCCCGACCCCAAACTAGGCGTCAGCCACATCGTCGAGTTCGAGGGATGGACGGGCCAGAACGACTTCAATGCCTTCAGCGAGAACATCTGGACTTCCAACCTGCCCGCGAAGTTCCTCCAGCACCACCGGATCTCCAAGTGGACCGCGGACCGGATCGATCTCACTGACGGCGTGTCCGTTACCGGCAACACCCCCGAGACCCGGAACATCACTGTTGGCGGCGCTTCCGTGCTGACCGCGGGCGCTTACCTGCTGCCGTGGTCCTCCAAGGACAACAACACCCTGGACAAGCTGTACCACTACAACCCCGCCGGCGGCTCCAGCACGTGGACCCTCACAAAGGACTTCGCCAAGGCCACATCCCTGGAACTGTTCAAGCTCACCGACAACGGCCGCGTCAAAGTGGCGGACGTGCCGGTGGTCAACGGACAGGTTACCGTTACGGCCGACGCCAAGCAGCCCTATGTCCTGGCTGCTGCCAAGAATGCGTTGCCCGCTGCTGCAGCCTTCGGCGCCGGGACCGTCTTCAACGACCCCGGCTTCAACGGCCCGGACCTCACCGTCTGGAAACCTAGCGGCTCCGTCACCCAAGTCCGCGACGACAAGGGCCGCCGCTTCGCCCAATTGGGCGCGTCGCCGTCGTCGATCAGCCAGGAAGTAAGGCTCGACGCCGGAACCCGCTCCGTCAGCGCGTGGGTGGAAATCCAGCCGGGCAAAACGCGGCCAACCACGCTCTCCGTCACGGTTGACGGGAAGACGGAAAAGACCACCATCGATTCGTCCACGGCCGAAAACTTCGTCGCGGGCGATGAAAAGCACGGGACATCCTTCCAACGCGTCCGGGTGCTGGTGGACGTCCCGCGCAACAACACCAAGGCGATAGTCGCGCTCACGGCGGACGACGGCGACGCAACAGTGCGCGTTGACGACTTCCGGGCGGTAGAGACCGCCCGCGTCGCCACAACGGGGGTGCTCAGCGAAGACTTCGAGAACGTGGACCAAGGATGGGGCCCGTTCGTCAAAGGGAACGCCGGCGGGTCAACCGATCCCCGAACCCACATCACCGAGCGCCAGGAACCCTTCACCCAAAAGGGCTGGCACACCAACGTGATCGACGAGGTCCTGGACGGTCAATGGTCACTGATTGCGCACGACGAGAACCGCGCACCCGGCGGCGGACCCGGCATGGTGTACCGGACCACCGAGGCAACCCTGCCGCTCAAGGGCGGCCACAGTTACAGGGTCTCGTTCGACTATCAAAACTCCAAGGCCGGCGAGTACGCGTGGGTCTCAGGGTACGATTCGGCAGCAGGGCCCGCAGTGACCGGCAGCCAGCCGATCGACGCCATGACTTCGACGGCTCGGTTTGAACAAGTCTTCGATACCGGCTTCTGCGGCGACTACTTCGTGGGGCTCCAACGGACCGGCAGCGCCAACGGATCGGACTTCACCCTGGACAACCTGCTGGTGGAAGACCTCGGCGCTTCAGAATCCGTCCCGGCATGCGCCCAGCTCGCCGCGTCCTTGCAAGGCGACGTGGTCCAGCAGGGCCATGCACAGGACTTCGTGACGACGTTCGTGTCCGACGAACCCGCCACGATCAAGGAACTCTGGGTTGCCCTGGAACTGCCGGAAGGATGGATGGCGGTCCCGGCCACCCCGGCAACAGCGGCAAGCCTCCCGGCCGGTGGACGCCTCTCCACCACTTGGAAAGTCACGGCGCCGGCGTCGGCGGACGGGGTCTACCCCATCAAGGCGACAGCTTCCTACTCAACCACCGCGGAGCCATCCGGGGCCCGCACCATCAGCACCACTGCCTCGGTAAGGACGCTTCCCAAACCGCCGCAGGCCACCGTCTACGCCAGCGACCACCCGTGGATCAGTGCCAGCAACGGATGGGGACCCGTTGAGAAAGACATGTCCAATGGTGAGCAGGGCGCCGGTGATGGCAAACCCTTGACCCTGAACGGCACCGTGTACGCCAAGGGACTCGGCGCCCACGCCAACAGCACCATCCGCTACTTCCTCGGAGGACGCTGCACTGCGTTTACCGCCACCGTGGGCATCGACGACGCCCAGGCTACACGGGGAAGCGTCAAGTTCTCCGTGGTTGCGGACGGAGCCGCCAAGATCACCACTCCGATCCTCGGCCCCACAAGCGCTCCCCTGCCGCTGAACGTGGACATCTCCGGGGCGCAATACGTGGAACTCGTGGCGAACGATTCCGGTGACGGCAACGGCAACGACCACGCCGACTGGGCTGACGCGAGCTTTACCTGCTCCTAGAACCAACGCGGGGTCACATCTAGCCCATCCCGAGGCGCCTCATGGGCCGTAGGTGACTCCGCGTTGCAACGTGACTAAAAAGCCCGGCGTCCCGCCCGCCACACCGAGTGTGTCAGCGGGATGCCGGGACGGTACGCCAAGTGCGTGGCCGACGGAGCCTTGAGCATGTGCAGATCGGCGCGATGGCCGACGGCGAGCGAGCCGACCGCCCGTTCGCCGTCGACGTCGTTCCCGGACTCCCGTCCCAAGGCGAGGGCGCCGCCGTACGTCGCCGCTCGTACCGCCTCGTGGACACTCAGGTGCATCTGGAGGACCGCGGTCGTCACGCAAAAGGCCATGGAACTTGTGTACGAGGTACCGGGGTTGCAGTTGGCTGCCAGCGCGATCTGGACACCGGCGTCGAGCAGTTCGCGACCCGGTGCCAGTGGCTGCCGCGTCGAAAGGTCACAGGCCGGAAGGCACGTAGCCACGGTTCCCCTGGTTCCGGTGCCAGCCTTGGCATCCCACCCCGACCACGTCGCCGCGAGAGCCTTGACGTCGGCCTCGGAAAGATAGTTCACGTGGTCCACGCTGGCAGCCCCGAACTCAACGGCGAGCGCCACACCAGGGCCCTCGCCCAGCTGGTTGCCGTGCACACGGAGCCCCAGACCGGCATTCCGGGCAGCCTCAAGGACCCGGCGCGACTGGTCCTCGGTGAAAGCGCCGCGCTCGCAAAAGACGTCCGCCCAGCGGACGTATGGCCTCACTGCGTCGAGCATTTCACCGCAGACCAGTGCGGTGTACTCCTCCGGATCCGAACCGGCGGGGACAAGGTGGGCACCCAGGTAGGTGACCTCATCCACCAGGCCAGCCGCGATCCGGGCACTGCGGGCCTCGTTCTGCACGTCCAAGCCATAGCCTGTCTTGCTCTCCAGGTACGTGGTGCCCTGGGAGACGGCTTCTTCAACCCGCCCCCGGACCAGCGAGGCGAGCTCGTCGTCGCCCACACTGCGCGTGGCGTTGGTTGTTACCCCGATTCCACCGGCACTGTAGCTCTCCCCGGCCATGCGGGCCTCGAACTCAGCCGTTCGGTCCCCGGCAAAAACCAGGTGCGAATGCGAATCAACCCACCCCGGCAGGACGGCGCGGCCCTCGGCGTCGACCTTTTCGTCAGCGGCGGGGGCATCCTTGCTGGCGCCGATCCAAGCGATGCGCTCGCCTTCGAACACGATCGCTGCGTCCTTCAGGACCCTGTGCTCCAGGTCCTGGGTCATCAGCTCGCCGATATTGGTGATGAGTGTGGTTCCGGTCATGTCCCTATTGTTCAGCGCCGGATGGACCAACGGACCGCTGCCAGCTGCTCAGCTGTCCGGGATACCGGACTGTCGGCTTCTACAGTCCCCAGGATCAGTCCCGCGGCGAGCTCGGCGATCGCGGAACTCGTCTGGAAGCCGTAGCCGCCTTGTCCGGCCAGCCAGAAAAAGCCAGGCGCTTCGGCGTCGAAACCCACAACAGGCACGCCGTCGGCAGCCTCGGTGCGGAGACCGGTCCAGGAACGGTCCACCGAGTGGATGCCCAGCGTGGTCACGGAGTTGAGGTTGCTGATGAGCTTGTCGACGTCGCCTGCGTAAGGCTTGGCGTCCTCGGCCCCGCTGGGTACATGCTCCGACGGCGAGATGAGGACCTGGCTGCCCTCGGGCCGGAAATAGAACGAATCGTCGGCAGCGCACACCATTGGCGTCTCCGGCGCCAGCGGGTTATCCACATTGACTATCGCCGCCGTGCGGCGGTACGGCTGTAGTCCCAGCTTTTCCACACCGCTGATGACAGCCAGTTCATCGGCCCAGGCGCCGGCCGCGTTAACCACGACGCCGGCCTGGAAACCCTCCGTGCCGGCTCCCACCTCCCAGCCGCTCCCGATGCGCTGCGCGGAGTGGACCCTGGCGCCGGTGATGATGTCGGCACCGGCAGCTTCAGCCCGTTTGCGGTGGTCTTCCAACAACAACGGTGCGTTGCATCCGTAGGAACCGCTGTCCAGGCCGGCAGCCGTGAAGGAGTCCGGCTTGAGTGCAGGACAGAGTGCGAGGGCCTCGGCATGCGTGATGGTGCGCATGTTTCCACTGGCTTCTGCTTTGACGCCCTCCTCGTCGCCCACCAGCATGAAGCTGCGTGGGGTCAACACCGGTTCGGGGAGGTTCTCGTCCCGAGACCTCATCAGCTCCAAGGTACGAAGGGTGAGTTCCTGCACTACCGGCGGACCGTAGCTGGGGATCAGTTGGCGGGCGGAACGGGAGGACGTGTGGAAGGCCAGTGATTGCTCCGCTTCCACCAGCGCCACGCTGCAATTTCCTGCAAGCGCCGAAGCCAAGGAGAGCCCCGCGATCCCGCCGCCCACGATTACCACGTCATAATTCGAAGCCATGGCTCCATCCTCCCAGATGCTCTCTCACATCCCACCCCTTCCCTGTGGTTCCTCTCTCACATCCCACCCACAACCCGCGGGTTCCTCTCTCAGTTTCCCGGGGAGGGTGAGAGAGGAACGCGCGAAAAGGGACGGGAAGTGAGAGAGGGACCGGAATCAGGCGACGGCGGCGCGGCTCTTGACGAACGCCTGGACGCACGCTTCGACGTCGTCCGCGCTGTGGGCGGCCGAGAGCTGTACGCGGATGCGCGCGGCACCCTTGGGCACCACGGGGTAGCTGAACGCCGTCACGAAGACGCCATGGGAGAGCATCTCGTCGGCAACCTTCGCAGCAACCACGGCGTCACCGAACATCACCGGAATGATGGCATGTTCGCCGTCGAGCAGCTCGAAACCTTCTTCGCTCATCCGGCGACGGAACAGAGCGGCGTTCTCGAACAGGCGGGTGCGCAGTTCGCCGGACCCCTGCACCAGTTCCAGCGCCTTGATGGTGGCCGCAACAATGGCCGGTGCGAGCGAGTTGGAGAACAGGTACGGGCGGGCCTTCTGGCGCAACATCGCGACGATCTCGCCGCGGCCCGACACGTAGCCACCGGAAGCGCCGCCGAGGGCCTTGCCGAACGTGCCGGTGTAGATGTCGACGCGGTCGGAGACTCCGGCGTGCTCAGGGGTGCCGGCGCCGGTGGGACCCATGAAGCCCACGGCGTGGGAGTCGTCCACCATGACCAGGGCGTCGTGCTTCTCGGCAAGGTCGCAGATCGCTTCCAGGGGTGCCAGGTAACCGTCCATCGAGAAGACGCCGTCGGTGACGATGATCTTGCGCCGCGAACCGGCAGCCTCAACGAGCTTGGCTTCGAGATCGGCCATGTCCTGGTTGGCGTAGCGGAAACGCTTTGCCTTGCTCAGTCGGATGCCGTCGATGATCGAGGCGTGGTTGAGCGAGTCCGAAATGATGGCATCGTCCGGGCCAAAGAGGGACTCGAACACCCCGCCGTTGGCGTCAAAGCAGCTGGAGAAGAGGATGGTGTCCTCAGTGCCAAGGAAGGCAGAAACACGGGCTTCGAGTTCCAGGTGGAGGTCCTGGGTGCCGCAGATGAAGCGGACGGAAGCCATGCCGAAGCCACGTTCGTCCATGGCGGACTTCGCGGCGGCGATGATGTCCGGGTGGTCGGCCAGGCCGAGGTAGTTGTTGGCGCAGAAGTTCAGGACCTTGTTGGCCGGCTGGCCGAGCTGGCCTGCGGCGATGTGGCTTGCCTGCGGGGAATCGATGTGGCGTTCGGTCTTGAAGAGTCCGGCGCTGCGGATCTCATCGAGTTCGCCCTGGAGTTGGTCTTTGATGGCTGAGTACATTGAATCGCTCCTGAGGTTCCTAGAGTTCAGTCCAGTCAAGGACCACTTTGCCGCCCACGCCGTTGCGGGCGATCTCGAAGCCCTTCTCCCACTCGGTGGCGGGCAGCTTGTCGGTGACGACGGCGGAGATGTTGCGGTGCAGCACGGGGTTCGAAGAAAGCATGGCGCTCATGGCGTACCAGGTTTCGAACATCTCACGACCGTAAATGCCCTTGAGCGTGAGCATGTGCGTGACTACTTTGCCCCAGTCGATGTCGATGGACTGGCTGGGCAGGCCGAGCATGGCGATGCGGCCACCATGGTTCATGTTCTCGATCATCTCAGGCAGTGCCGTGGGGTGTCCCGACATTTCCAACCCGATATCGAAGCCTTCGCGCATGCCCAGTTCCTGCTGCGCCTCACGCACGCGCATCTTGGATACGTCGACGGCGAGGTCCACGCCCATCTGCTTGGCCAGCTCCAGGCGGGGTGCGGAAACATCGGTAATGGCGATCTTGCGGGCACCGGCGTGGCGGGCGACGGCGATGGCCATGAGTCCAATGGGCCCGGCACCGGTGATGAGCACGTCCTCGCCCACGAGCGGGAAGCTCAGGGCAGTGTGGACGGCGTTGCCGAACGGATCGAAAATGGCGCCGAGTTCGGGCGTAACGGATTCGTCGTGGTGGACCCAGACATTGGTCTCGGGGATGACGACGTATTCCGCGAACGCACCATCGCGCTGCACGCCGACCGAGACCGTGTGGATACACATCTGGCGGCGACCGGCACGGCAGTTGCGGCAGATCCCGCAGACCACGTGGCCTTCACCGGAAACGCGGTCCCCCACCTTGACGTCGCGTACGTCCTCGCCGATTTCCACTACTTCGCCGTAGAACTCGTGACCGGCGATGAGCGGGGTTTCGATGATGCTCTGGGCCCAGGCATCCCAACTCTGGATATGGAGGTCGGTGCCGCAGATGCCCGTGGTCATCACACGAATCTTGACGTCCGACGGACCGGCTTCCGGCTCGGGACGGTCAACGAGTTCGAACCCTGCGTGGGGTCCGGATTTGTAGAGAGCCTTCATGGAATTCCTCACTGGCTTGATGCTGCTTCGCTGCTGCTGACTTCCATTGAAAGCCCGTCAATGATTTAGCACAACTAGATTCTTCTCAATCAACGATTTAGGATTTGCTAATGGAAATCCATCAGTTGCAGATGCTGCGGGAACTTGGCGACCTCGGCAGCGTCAAAGCCGTCGCGGAGACCCTCATGGTCACCCCCTCGGCCGTTTCCCAGCAGCTTGCCCTGCTGCAGAAATCCGTGGACGTTCCGTTGACGCGCAAAGAGGGCCGCGCCCTGGTGCTGACCGACGCCGGCCGCGTGCTTGCCGAGGCGGGTGCCGCCGTCGTCAATGCCATGGCGGATGCGCGGGCAGCGATCGGCGCCTATCACGACGCGCCCGACGCGCCGGTCAGCGTCAGTGCCTTCCACAGCGCGGGCCAAGCCTTGTTCGCACCTTTGGCGGCGCTGCTGGCATCCGGAAAAGCGTCCGACGGCGGCAAGGCACCGGGACTTCGCCTCTCCGACGAGGACGTAGCCCAGGAGGATTTCCCCGGGTTGGTGGCGCGCTACGACCTTGTCCTGGCGCATCGGATGGACAACAGCCCGCCCTGGCCCGAAGACAAAGTGGCAGTGATACCCCTGGCCGACGAGCCCCTGGACATCGCACTGCCCGCGGCGCACCCCTTGGCGTCCCACAGCGAACTGGAGCCGAACGACGTCGTGGATGAACCCTGGGTGACCAGCCGCGATGGCTACTCCCCCGCGGACGTCCTGGCCGCCGTCGTCGCCGTCAGCGGGCGCCCGGCGGAAGTGTTGCACCGCATCAACGACTATTCAACGGTGGCGGCGTTGGTTTCGGCCGGCGGCGCGATCGGCCTGCTGCCGCGTTTTACGGCACGGCGCGTGCTGGACGCCGGGGTGGTGCTGCGGCCGTTGGCGGGCGTGAACTCCGTGCGCAAGATCGACATCCTGGCCAGGCCCGAGACCTTGAAACGGAAATCGGTCATGACGGTTTGCGAGTCACTTCAAACCGTCATGACCGGGCTCACCTCACCCAACTGAGAGACAGCACATGCTCTCATGAGGGTTCAGTGGAGCGTTATCTGTCCCCCGGTTGGGTACTAGTCGCGGACCAGGGCGGGCTGTCCGGCGTCGAAGTACTCCACCAGGTCCGCGGGCAGTTCGGGGACCTCGCGGGCAGAGCCGTCGCCCCGAAGTGATTCAGCGGCGAGGATGCCCGCGGCCACGGCCTGGCGGGCCGCGATGGGACTGGTCCGGGTAGCGCCACCCTGGGACGCGAAGCGGAGGAACTCCTCGATCAGCCGTGGATCCGCACCGCCGTGGCCGCCTTCCCCGTCCTCGATGGTGATGACCTGGTCCGGTTCACCCCGGCCCGAGGTCCGCGACGTCCAGACGTTGATGGTCTCCCCCGGTCCGTCTCCGAAGTTCTCGATCCGGCCCTTGGTGCCGATGATGGCGTAGTTCCGCCAGTAGTCGGGCGTGAAGTGGCATTGCTGGTAGGACGCCAGCACCCCGTTGTCCAAGACCATGTTCATCATGGAAATGTCCTCGACGTCGATTTCCTCCGCCAGGTCCTTCTGCTCCGTCGGCGGCCAGTTGTCCAGGGAGAACCAGTCCCCCATGCGCTTGCCGTCGTTGTTGCCGCGGTTCTTCACGTCGCCGTAGACCGCCAGATCTCCGACGGCGGCCACCCGCTTGGTATAGCCGCCGGCCAGCCAGTGGATCACGTCGATGTCGTGCGCGCCTTTTTGGAGCAGCAGGGACGTGACGTTGGCCCGCTGCGCATGCCAATCCTTGAAGTAGAAGTCACCCCCGTGACCGACGAAGTGTCGGCACCAGACTGCCTTGACCTCCCCGATGGTTCCTTCCTCGATAAGCCGGCGCATCTGGACCACCACCGGCATGTGGCGCATGTTGTGGCCAACGTACAGCCGGGTCCCGGTTTGATAGGCGGTCTTCAGGATCGAGTCGGCGGCGTCCAGCGTGATGTCCAACGGCTTCTCGCAGAACGTGGGGATGCCTGCTTTGAGCGTACGGACCGCGACGGCGGCGTGCTGGTTGTCCGGGGTCAGCACCAACACTGCGTCCAGGCCGCCGGCCAGCAACTCCTCAAGATCGTCCGTAATCCGGGCGGAAGGAATGCGCTCGGCGGCATCGGCGCGTCCACGCTCGCTGAGGTCGCAAACAATCGTGACCGCAGACCCCTCGCCCGGCTTGTGGGCGTGCTTCCACAACCCCGAACGCAGGCCGAAACCCACGATGCCGACCTTTAAATCCTTTTCCATGGTGTGCACATTCCTTCTGCTGTTTCTTAGTTAAGTCTGGTTGCGGCACTGCGATGGGGTGCCGATTCGCGGACGAAGAGCTGCCAAGGGAAGTCCAGGACAGCGGGTGCCTCCGGACCGCCGTCGTCCGTTGCCCGCTGGAGGAGCAGGCGGGCGAGTTTGTCGAAGAAGTCCACCGGGCCCACGGTGCTGAGCGACGGCGACATCCGCTCGCCCTCCACCGTGTTGCCCACGCCGATGATGTCCACGTCGTGTCCAACCGCGAGCCCAAGGCGTTGGGCGGCGTTGATGGCACTCACTGCGGCGAAGTCGGTGGTGGCGTAGATGGCGGTGGGCCGATCCGGGATGCCCAGAAGCCTCGTAGTTGCCGCGAACGCACCCGAGATGGTCCCATCGAAGAGCCCGAGGTACTCTTCCCGTTCTTCGATTCCGGCAGCCGTCAGCGCTTCCGAATATGCCCGGTAGCGGCTGCCGCCGGAGGTGCCGGAAGCCGTGGCCGGGGTGAGGCAGGCGATCCGCCGGTGGCCGTGGATCAGGTGTTCCACGGCCATCCGGCAGCCCGGCTCCGCAATGGAGCGGATGACGTCGAAGCCCTCCGGTTCCAGCTTTTCGTTGAAGACCACCAGCGTGGTTCCATGCTCGGCCAACTTACGCAGCGCAGCAGTCTGATCGTCGCGGACGGCGTCCACGAACACGGCATCGGCGTTGTGGGTGCCGAGCACCTTCACCCAGTCGGCGTCCCCGAGGATCATCGGTGTGATTCCCAACGGTGATGCCGCCTTTTGGACAGCCTCCACCACGGACAAGGACCACGGATCCGAGAGCATGGTCAGCGAGAGGATCACGGTGTTGGTGCGGCCGGTCCTGATGGCGCGTGCCGCCTGGTTGGGACGGTACCCGAGCCGCTCCGCAGCTGCCTTGACCTTTTCCGCCGTCGGATCGGAGACGCCGGGCCCGCCCTCACCCCGGCGCCCTGACAACACATAGGAGACCGTGGCGGTGGAAACGCCGGCGAGTTCGGCCACCATGCGGATGGTGGGCCTGACGCGGGCGCTGCTTGTCTTTGCCATGGTTCCCCCTGGGTGTTGGTGTGGATGAGGTGCGTGTCCGTGGTGTCGAGGCTAGCCCGGGAAGCCGGGCCTGTCCGGGAAGCTGCTAGCTCCGGAACACCGGCGCGTTGGGATCCAACGCGGCCTGGTACTCGTCGCGCATCTTGTCGCCGCCCTCGCTCTTCCAGCGCTTGACCGCGTCCTTGAGCTCGTCGATCTTGGCCCTGCCGGTGATGATGTCCACCACCTTGTCCCTAAGTTGCTTGGTGATCTTGGCGCCAACCTTGGCGTTGGTGTCCGAGTAGGAACCGTTGGTGGGGTTGCGCCACGCAAGTTCCAGCAGCTTCTTCTCCTGCTCGCTGACGTAGCGCGTATCGTCGTCGAATCCCGGGTTGAAGATGACGTTCTCCGGGCTGGCCATGATGTTCAAAGCCGAGACAAGGCCAGGGGCGTTGGTGGTGCCGGTGTCGGTGCGGACGGGGTTTCCGCTGCCGTCCAAGGTGTAATCCTGGCCGAGCTCGCCGAAGTTCTTCTGCATGTACTCCACGGTCCCGAACGGTGCAGAGAGGTAGTCGATCAACGCAAGCAGTTCGCGGATCTTCCCCTCGTCGGCCTTCTTGAAGGGAGTGAAGCCCACGGTTCCGTAGCCCATGTCGTAGGTCGGCTTGACCTTGCCGTCGGCACTGAACGGAATCAGGATGTCGAACTTGGCTGTCCGGCTGAGCGAACGGTAGCTGCGGATGTCATGCGGACCCACCACTACCTGGGCGGCAACCGTGCCGTTGGCTACGCGGTTTCGAATGTCCGTGGCCTTGGAATCGGGATAGAACACACCTGCTGCAAACATCTTCGCGGTGAATTCGACGCCGGCCATGTATTCGTCGGTTTCGTAGAGGTGGGTCAGGGTGCGGTCCTTGTTGACGGCCCAGCTGTTGGGCGCACCAAACCATTCCGTAACCATGTGCAGTGCATTGATGTACGCCGGTTCCAGCGCGTACTTCTGCTCACCGGGACGGGTCAGTTCCTTGGCCTTGTCCAGGAACTCGTCAGCACTGGATGCTTCGAAACCGCCCACCTGCGCCCACATATCGTGGTTGCCCAGGTACACCTGGCCGAACGGCGTGCTGGGGATGGGAGCTCCCCAGATCTTGCCGTTGACGACGGCGGTCTTCCAGGAATCCGGCTTCAGTGCGGCCAGGTTGGGGTACTCAAGGACAGCGTCGCCGGAGAGGTACGGCGTCAGGTCCTGGAACTTGGCCTCGAGCATGGGCCCGACGTTGGGGATGCCCTGGTTTGGCGGCACCCACATCATGTCCGGGAGATCGTTGCTGGCCAGGACTGTGGCGAACTTGGCCGGATAGCCGTCGCCGATGTCTTCGGCGATTTGCAGCTCCAAGTCACCGCCGAGCTTGGCGTTGAGCCGCTGCCAGAAGGGGTTGTCCTTCAGTCCGGGGCTCATAGTGTCGAACGTTTCCGTCAGGCCCGTGACCTTGCCCTTGAGCGGCGGGGTCTTCACGGACTGCACGGCGCCGGGCAGTTTGAAGTAGCCCGCCTGCAGGCCTTGGGCGTTTCCGGCGAGGTCCGGCGTGACACCCGTGAATTCCTTGTACGTGGGCAGCTTGACCGCGGCGGAGGCAGCGGCGCCCCCACCCCCGGAAGCTCCGCCGCCGCCACAGGCGGACAGACCGACGGCGGTCACAGCCAGGCCGGCGAGGCCAAGGAAACCGCGGCGGCTGAATCCAGCCTGCCCTGAGGTATTGCTTGTCATGGCATAACCCTTTCTGGTTACTTTCCTGGTTTGTTGAATCGTGAGGTTGATGGACCTAGCCCTTGACGGCGCCGGTGATGACGCCCTTGGCGAAGTGCTTCTGGAGGAACGGGTAGACCATGAGGATGGGTACCAGGGCCACCACGACGACGGCCATCTGGATGGATTGCGGCGGCGGGCTGGTAGTGATTCCCAGCTGGTCGGCGGCCCCGCTGCCCTGGACCACGAAGTTCCTGAGCAGCAATTGGATGGGCCATTTGCTGTGGTCGTTGATGTAGAGCAGTGCGTTGAAGAACGAGTTCCAGAAACCGACGGCGTAGAACAGGCCCACCACGGCAATCACTGCCTTGGACAGCGGCATGACTATCCGCCACAGGATCTGCCAGTCATTCGCGCCGTCAATCCGGGCGCTTTCGATCAGCTCCCCGGGGATGTTCATGAAGAAGGAGCGCATCACCACAAAGTTGAACGCGCCGAAGATGCCGGGAAGGATCAGGGACCACAGCGAGTCCAGGAGGCCCAGTTGGCGGATCATCAGGAACGACGGAATCAGGCCCGGCGCGAACAGCAGGGTAAACAGGACGGCAAGCACCACAGGGCGGCCGAAGAGGACTGAACGGCTCGTGGCGTACGCCATGGTGATCGTGACGAAAAGGGCCAGGACGGTACCCACCACGGTGATCAAGGCGCTCACTCCAAGGGATTGCAGCACCATGGGGCCTTTGAAGATCGTGGCGTAGGCATCCAACGTGGGGCGTTCCGGCCAGAGGACGAAGCCGCCGGCTTTGACCAACTGTTCGTTGTCCGCGAGGGAGGTTGAAACCACCAGCAGAATGGGAGCGAGGATGGACAGGCTGAAGAGCACCAGCACCACCGACTTGACGGTCTGGTAGAGCGCGGAAGGGCGTTCCTTCCAGACCGGGCGCTTGGGGTTGTAGCTCAGTTCCCGGGGTTTGCGGGTGAAAAGTGTTGTTGCCATGGGGGTTCTCCTTGTACGGCCGCCGCTGGGCTAGCCGACCTTCCGTGCGAAGATGCCGTCTTCGCCAAAGCGGTGTGCCAACTTGTTCGCGCCATATATCAGCAGCGCGCTGACCACGCCCTTGGCCAGGCCAGCGGCTGCACCTGAACTCCAGCCGCCACCCACCACGCCGGTGTAGTAAGTGAAGGTGTCCAGCACTTCGGCGGCACCGGCACCTACGGCGTCGCGTTGCAGGATGAACTGCTCGAAGCCCACCGAGAGGATGTCGCCGATGCGCAGGATCAAGAGGAGGACGATCACGGGACGGAGGCCCGGGAGGGTGATGTGCCACATCCGGCGCCATCGGCCTGCTCCGTCGGCCGCTGCTGCCTCGTAGAGGGAGGCATCGATGCTCGCCAGGGCCGCGAGGAAGATGATCATGGCCCAGCCGGCGTCCTTCCAGATCATCTGGACCACCACCAGCACGGGGAACGTCTCAGGGTTGGTCATGAACGGGATGGGGTCCATGCCCCAGCCACGGAGCAGGTTGTTCACGAAGCCCGCCCCGCCGAGCATTTGCTGGAAGAAGGCAATCACCAGGACCCAGGAAAGGAAGTGCGGCAGGTAGGCGATGCTTTGGAAGACCTGCCGGACCCTGGTGCTGATCAGTGAATCGACGATCAGGGCCAGTACCAGCGGGACCGGGAAGAGGAAGACCAACTGCCAGGCGGCGAGGTAGAGGGTGTTCCAGAACGCATGGATGAAATCGGGGTTCCCGAACAGGTCCACGAAGTTCTGCCAGCCCACCCAGAGGCTGTCACCGATGCCAAGGTACGGCTGGTAGTCCTGGAAGGCGATGACGTTGCCCAGGATGGGGATGTAGAAGAAGAGCAAGAGGAAGGCAATGCCCGGCAGCATCATGAGGAGCATCTGTTTGTCACGCCGCAGGCGGGACCGGAAGCTCTGGCTCGGTGGCTTGCTGCCCTTGCCCTTCCGGGAGCCGGACGTCTTCACGTCCGCCTGCGCCGGGACACGGCGGGCTTCGGACAATGCCGGAGCCTGTTCCGTTGTCGGGTTCATGCTGTCTCCTCAGATGGTGAGTGTGATTCAAGCCACGTTCGTTAACCGTTTAACAAACAATAAGTGACGCATGCATCATTTGCAAGATCATGATTGAAACTGAGCGTAGCGCTCACTTTCCATCACGTTTGGCGCGGGTGCCTCCCAGTAAGATGGTGCAAGGCAAGCCCAAAGGCGGCTTCTATGGAAGAAAGGGCGGCAATGGCAGAGTGCTGCGGTGCAAGCGCCGGCGTCCCGGAACTCTCGACGCCGGGGCTGACGCAACCACGTCGGGCGGCGGAAAAACAGCAAGAGCCAGCTGCCGCCGTCGTGCGTTCTTCCGTAGGCTCCCCACCCGTAGCGGCGGCCGCCGCCAACGACGTCCCGGTCCCCGCCGGGACCTTTGCCATGGGTGACCCGTTCAATGAAGGCAACGTCGGCGATGGTGAAACGCCCGTCCACGAGGTGGCCGTCTCGGCATTCCGGATCAGCGCCACCACTGTGACCAACCAGGAGTTCGCCGCGTTCGTCGACGCCACGGGGCACCTGACAGAATCAGAAGCTTTCGGCACCTCAGCGGTGTTCCACCTCGCCGTCAAGGCCGACCCCAAGGATGTCCTCAACCGGGTCAACGACGTACCGTGGTGGTTCAATGTGCGTGGTGCCGACTGGGCTCATCCCGCGGGGCCGCTCTCGAACTGGAGCGATATCCCGGACCACCCCGTCACCCACGTTTCCTACAACGACGCCCTTGCCTATTGCGCATGGGCAGGCCGGCGGCTCCCCACCGAAGCCGAGTGGGAATACGCGGCCCGTGGCGGTGGAGCGGGGCTTCGCTACCCGTGGGGCAACCAACTCCACAACGCCGCAGAGGGCGAAGAGCGTCACAACTGCAACATCTGGCAAGGCGAATTTCCCGTGCGGAACGACGAAGAGGACGGCTTTCTGGCCACCGCTCCGGCACGTTGGTTCACCCCCAACGGCTTCGGGCTCTACCAGACCAGCGGCAATGTCTGGGAGTGGTGCAGCGACTGGTTCCTGCCCAAGTACTACAAGACGTGCCTGGCGGCGGGCACCGTTGAGGACCCGCAAGGACCCAGCATCGGGCGCGGGCGCGTGATGCGGGGCGGCTCGTATTTGTGCCACGACTCGTACTGCAACCGGTACCGGCTGGCAGCCCGCAGTTCCAATACTCCGGACTCGGCCAGCGGCAACCTCGGATTCAGGACAGTGGCGCTGCAGCGCCCATAAAAAAATAGCTCGCAGTTGTGGTTGTTCAATCCTCAAAACAACCACAACTGCGAGCTACTTGAGGGCCTAGCCCTCTACCCCGAGCTTCTCGAGGATGAGTTCCCGGACGCGGCCGGCGTCGGCCTGGCCACGGGTTGCCTTCATGACTCCGCCAACAATCGCGCCGATGGCCTGGATCTTGCCACCGCGGATCTTCTCGGCCACGTCGGGCTGGGCAGCCAGTGCGGCATCGATGGCTTCCAAGAGCGGGCCGTCGTCGGAAACAACGGCCAGGCCGCGCTTCTCGATGATCTCCTCCGGGGTGCCTTCACCGGCGAGTACGCCGTCGAGGACCTGCGAGGCCATCTTGTTGTTGATCTTGCCGCCCTCAACCAACTTGTTGAGCTCAACGATCAGCTGTGGCGTGACACCAAGCTCTGCCGGCTCGACGTCGGCAACCTTGGCGCGGCCGACCACCTCGCCCATCCACCACTTGCGGGCAACGTCCGCGGTGGCTCCGGCGGCCACGGTTTCCTCGATCGAGTCCATGACACCGGCATTGACCACGTCGCGGAATTCGAGATCGGAGTAGCCCCAGGCTTCCTTGAGGCGCTTGCGGCGCTCGGCCGGCGGCTCGGGCAGCGTGGCACGGAGTTCCTCCACCCACTCACGCGAAGCAACCACGGGAACCAGGTCCGGCTCCGGGAAGTAGCGGTAGTCGTCGGCGTCGGACTTGGCGCGCCCCGACGTCGTCGAACGCGTGTCCTCGTGCCAGTGTCGCGTTTCCTGTATGACCGGCTGACCGGAGTCGAGGACAGCGGCGTGACGCTGGATCTCGTAGCGAACGGCGTGTTCCACAGCGCGCAGCGAGTTCACGTTCTTGGTCTCGGAGCGGATACCGAAACGTTCCTGGCCGTGCGGCCGCAGGGAGACGTTGGCATCGCAACGGACGTTGCCGCGCTCCATGCGGGCATCGGAAACACCGAGGTTCTTCACGATCTCGCGGACGGCGGCAACATACGCCTTCGCCAGTTCGGGTGCACGGCTGCCCGCGCCCTCGATCGGCTTGGTGACGATTTCCACCAGCGGAACGCCGGATCGGTTGTAGTCCACCAGGGAGTAGTCCGCACCCTGGATGCGGCCTGCGGCGCCGCCCATGTGGGTAAGCTTGCCGGCGTCCTCTTCCATGTGGGCGCGTTCGATTTCCACGCGGAAAACCGTGCCGTCTTCCAATTCGATGTCCAGGTAGCCGTCGTAGGCGATCGGCTCGTCGTACTGGGAGGTCTGGAAGTTCTTGGGGGTGTCCGGGTAGAAGTAGTTCTTCCGGGCGAAGCGGCAGGACTCTGCGATCTTGCAGTTCAGCGCCAGGCCGATCTTGATGGAGGACTCTACGGCCGTCTTGTTAACCACCGGGAGGACACCGGGCATGCCCAGGTCAACCTCGTTGACGTTGGTGTTGGGCTCGTCACCGAAGACGTTGGGGGCCGAGGAGAACATCTTGGTCTTGGTGTTGAGCTCCACGTGGACCTCGAACCCCAGGACGGGATCGTACTTCTCCATGGCCTCTTCGAAGCTCAGGGTTGCGTCGACGGACATTAGTTGGAACCTCCGGCGGTTGTTGCAGCAGAACTCAGCACAGGTGCCTTCGCGAGAATCGGGCCACCCCACTGCTCTTCAAGGGCGGATTCGAGCACGGCGCCCACGCGGTACAAGCGGGCGTCTTCACGGGCAGGCGCCAACAGCTGGATCCCGACGGGCAGGCCGTCTTCGTCAGCGAGGCCGCCGGGCAGGGACAGGCCCGGGATGCCGGCCAGGTTGGCCGGGATCGTGGCGACGTCGTTGAGGTACATGGCCAGCGGATCGTCGAGCTTCTCCCCCAGCTTGAACGCCGTGGTGGGCGCCGTCGGGGAAATCAAGACGTCGGCCTGCGCAAACGCGGCATCGAAGTCGCGTTGGATGAGGGTGCGGACCTTCTGGGCCGAGCCGTAGTAGGCGTCGTAGTAGCCGGCGCTCAGGGCGTAGGTGCCCAGGATGATGCGGCGCTTGGCCTCGTCACCGAAACCGGCAGCACGGGTGGCGGCCATGACGCGCTCGATCGTCATGGGACCGTCCTTGGGGAGGACACGCAAGCCGTAGCGGACGCCGTCGAACTTGGCCAAGTTGCTGGAAACCTCGGACGGCATGATCAGGTAGTAGGCACCCAGGGCGTACTTCAGGTTGGGGCACGAAACCTCGACGATCTCGGCGCCGGCGTCCTTGAGCAGCTCAAGGGACTCGTTGAAGCGGTTCTCAACGCCGCCCTGGTAGCCCTCGCCGTGCAGTTCCTTGATGATGCCGATCTTCACGCCCGCGACGTTGCCCAGCCGGGCAGCTTCCACCAGGTTGTTGAAGGGATCCGTCAGTGACGTGGAGTCGAAGGGGTCGTGTCCGCCGATGACTTCCTGCAGGAGCGCGGAGTCAAGCACCGTACGGGAGACGGGACCGATCTGGTCCAACGACGAAGCCATGGCAATGGCACCGTAACGGGACACGGCACCGTAGGTGGGCTTCATGCCCACAGTGCCGGTGACCGCACCGGGCTGGCGGATGGAGCCACCGGTGTCAGTGCCCAGAGCCAGCGGAGCTTCGAAAGCGGCGACGGCGGCTGCGGAGCCACCGCCGGAACCGCCGGGAATGCGGTCCAGGTCCCACGGGTTGCGGGTGGGTCCGAAAGCGGAGTGTTCGGTGGAGGAGCCCATGGCGAACTCGTCAAGGTTGGTCTTGCCCAGGATGGGCATCTTGGCGGCGCGGAGCTTCTTGATGACCGTCGCGTCGTAAGGGCTGTGCCAACCTTCAAGGATCTTGGACCCTGCCGTGGTCGGCTGGCCGATGGTGACGATCAGGTCCTTCACGGCGATGGGCACGCCTGCGAGCGCGTGCAGTTCTTCGCCGGAGGCACGGGCAGCGTCAACCTCGGCCGCAACTGACAGCGCTTCCTCGGAGTTGACGTGCAGGAAGGCGTTGACCTGGCCATCCACATCGGCGATCCGGTCCAGGTGCGCCTGCGTAACCTCGACGGCGGAAACCTCGCGGGAGGCCAGCTTGGCGGCGAGGTCGGCAGCGGAGTGGCGGATGAGTTCGTTCTTAGCTTCAGTCATGGTTGTTAGTCCTCATCCAGGATTGCCGGAACCTTGAAACGGTTCTCGGCGGCATCGGGAGCTCCGGACAACGCCTGCTCTGCCGTGAAGGTGTGCCCCACAACGTCCTCGCGGAAGACGTTGGTCAGCGGAATCGGGTGGGACGTGGCCGGGACGTCGTCCCCTGCGGCTTCGCTCACGGACTTCACCGAGTCCACGATGACGGCGAGCTCGCCTGCCATTCTGTCCAGTTCCTCGTCACTCATTTCAATGTGCGCAAGTCGCGCAAGATGCGCGACGTCGTCACGGTTGATCGCAGCCATGGATCTCCCCTGCAAAGTTCAAATGGTTTTCCGGTCCAGTCTACTTGGCGGGCGCAGGCTTCAACGCCCGCGCAGGTGTTGCCTGTTCAGTTCGTCCAACTGCTCATCGGTCAGTTGGTCGAAACCCCTGGCCTCGCGTTTATCGCTCCTGGCAAAGCGGACGAACATCAAGATGATGAGGGGCAGGTCCACCACTTCGCAGATGAACCACAAAGCGTCCCCCGCCAGTTGCTGGTCACGGAGCGGATCGGGGAACCATCCGGGCACGGACTGCAGGGCCATCACCCCGTCAAGGACCTGTCCGTTGAGCCGCAACAGGATTCCGGGTACGGCGTCGGCCAGCAATTCGATGAACACGAAGACGAATTCGAGGGTGATGTAAGTGCTTGACCGCTGGAAGTCCGCTTCTTCGATAATGGGCAGCGCCATCAACAAGCCGAGCAGGGGAATTCCCAGGGTCAGCAGCGTTTCCGCCAGTGGATCTGCGCGCAAGGTATGGAACGCCGGAGTGAGGAATGTGGAGAAGAGGGCCAGTCCGAGCAGCGGTGCGGCAAGCGAATTACCGAAGAACCGCACCACCCGATGGCGCAGTACACGGTTCAAGCGTTCGATCCCGGCTTGTGGCAGGGCCGCACGGGCCAGCGTGATCGGCCGGCCCAGGCCCATCAGCAGGGGCACCACGAACAAGAGCAAGGAAACCTTGAGGGTAAAGGCCCAGCGCAACTCAGCGCTGTAAACCCCCGTGAAGCCGCAGGTGAGCACTGCCATGGAACCCAGCCCCAGGACGTAGAACGCTACTGTCCGCCAAAGCGGCCAACGGTGCCCTTTGCGGGCCGCGGTCCTGACGCCCATGCCATAGAGCACAGCGAAAGTACAGATCATTGCGAGGGCTGCCCAGTCGATTCGCCAGGCGCTTCCAAGGACTTCAAGGGGCGGCACAGGGCAATGATATGCCCGCCGGCTGATAAGGGAATTTCCCAGATTCGGCCAGTAATATGGGCCGTTTCTTACCCCTAGGAAAGGCCAGCGCCGTGCAAGGTCGTCACGGAAGTCCCGACCCCAAACCCACTGATCCGTCTCCCGCAGGCTACCCGGGCCAGGGAAACCTCGTCCAGGGAAGCCTGGGCGGCGCGCCCCGCAGAAGGCGCCGCGGACTCAGGATCACCGTACTGGCAGTCGCTGCCGTACTCCTTGGCGTCCTGTGTTTTGGCGGTTTCTGGTTGTGGAAGCTGCAATCAAACATTGCCACCGGTTCACTCGGCGCAGGAGGCACCCGGACAGAGGGTGCCGTGGACGACCGAAAGGATCGCTTGCAGATCCTGGTCCTGGGCAGCGATACCCGAAGCGGCAAGAACAGCCAGTATGGCTCCGCAGACCAATCCTCCGGCTACGGGCAATCCGACGTCATGATGCTGGTGGACATTTCGGCCGACAACCAGAACATCAACGTCATCAGCTTCCCCAGGGACCTCCTGGTGGACGTGCCCGAATGCAAGGACCAGGCCACCGGGCAGCAACATGCGGCCCGCCCGGACGTGATGATCAACAGTGCCATGGCGGAAGCGGGAATCGGGTGTGCGGTGGATACCGTCAACAAGCTCACCGGGCTGGAAGTGGACCACTTCATGATGGCGGATTTCAACGCCGTCAAGGAACTGTCCACCACGGTGGGCGGGGTGGACGTGTGCGTCAATTCCGCGGTCAATGATCCTGAATCCGGCCTGCACCTGCCGAAGGGCACCTCCCAAGTCCAAGGCGACCAGGCTTTGGCCTTCCTGCGCACGCGCCATGCCTTCGCGGACGGCGGAGACCTGGGCCGCATCCAGGCGCAGCAGGCGTTCCTTGGTTCGCTCACCCGCAAGCTGAAGTCCGAGGGGACGCTGTCCGATCCCCAAAAGGTGCTGGGCATCGCCGACACCATGACCAAGAACCTCACCGTGGACACGGGCCTGGCATCGGTCCCGTCGCTACTGACCATCGCCGACCGGCTCAAGAACATCGACCCCGCCAAGGTCAACTTCGTCACAGTCCCCACTGTTCCTGCCCCATCGGACCCCAACCGGCTGGCCTTGGACGAACCGGCGGCCGGAAACCTGTTCTCGGCACTCCGGAACAGCGCCGACCTCAGCAAGGGGGCGCCGGCGTCGTCCGATCCTTCCTCGGCCCCTGCGGCTCCCGCCTACGACAAGTCGCTCCAGCCGGTCTCGGTGGCCAACGGCACCAATGTGGCGGGCCGGAGCAACGCGATCGCCGCAACGCTCACGGCGGCCGGATTCACCAAGGTCACCAAGCTGCAGGCCCAGGCTATTCCCCGCACCACGGTCTACTACCAGGCTGGCTTTGAAGACGTCGCTACCGATGTCGCGGCGATGTTCGGGCTGCCCGCAACAAGCGTGCAACCCGCCACGGCGATCCAGGGCGTACAGCTCTACGCCGGCGAGGACTTTGCCAGTGGCGACAAGCCCGTCCAGGCCCCGGCCTCCGGCAGTGCGGGAGCAGGCGGCGTCACTGGGCAAACAGCAAATGACCAGACCTGCCAGGCGACTAACCCGGCAGGCTGATCATTTGCGGTGTTGTTGGGTTGGGTCGGAACGGGTTAGCCGATTCCGATGGCTCCCGTCAGCATGCCGACGGCAAGCATGACGATCGAGATGACGGCCGTGCGCCACAGGACCTTCTTGTGGTGGTCGCCCAGTTCCACCTTGGCCAGGGAAACCAGGAGCAGGATGGCCGGAACCAGCGGACTCTGCAGGTGGAAAGGCTGGCCGGTAATGGAAGCGCGGGCCATGTCTGCTGCCCCGACGCCGTAGTGTGCGGCGGTTTCGCTGAGGACAGGCAGGACGCCGAAGTAGAACGCATCGTTGCTCATGAAGAACGTCATGGGGATGCTGAGCACGCCGGTGATGACTGCCATGAACGGGCCCATGTCCGCCGGGATAATCTGGACCAGCCACTCGGACATGGCCTTGACCATTCCGGTGCCGTTCAGCACGCCGGTGAGGACTGCTGCTGCCATGACCATGCTGACGACGGCGACGATCGACGGCGCGTGGGCGATCAACTGCGCGCCCTGGTCCTTGACCTTGGGGAAGTTCACCAGCAGGGCGATGGCGGAGCCCACCATGAACACAAACGGCAGCGGGATGATGTTGGCAACCAGGGTCACCATCACGGCTACGGTCAGTGCGAGGTTGAACCAGAACAGCTTGGGACGCAGGGTGGCGCGGTTGGGATCGAGAGCGGTGTCGGCCATCGCGGTGTCGTGCTCGTCCACCAACTCTTCGGTGCGTTCCAGGACCACGACGCCGGCGCCTCCGCCGGTGCCCGGCTTGCCTGCGTTTTTGGTTGGGCCGGTGCCTGAACCCCGGCCCGAACCGCCGGTAACCGAACCGCCGCGGCCGTTGCCGCCGTCGAAGGCTTCCGAAGCATCGGCTGCGTCGCCCCAGATTTCGGGAGCGGTGGCGCGGAGGCGGTTGCGTTCCTGCAGGCCGAGCAGCCAGGAGAAGACCAGCACAACGATCAAACCGACAATGAGCGACGGGATCATCGGGACGAAGACATCATTGACGTCGAGCTTCAGGGCAGTGGCTGCGCGGGCTGTGGGTCCGCCCCAGGGCAGGATGTTCATGGTGCCGTTTGCCAGGCCGGCCACGCAGGTGAGGACAACCGGGCTCATCTTGAGGCGCAGGTAGACCGGCAGCATGGCTGCGGTGGTGAGGATGAAGGTGGTGGAGCCGTCGCCGTCCAGGGAGACCGCTGCGGCGAGGATGGCCGTGCCGAGGACCACCTTGGCGGGGTCGTTGCCCAGCTTGCGGAGGATGAACTTCACCAGCGGATCAAACAGTCCGACGTCGATCATGAGGCCGAAGTAGATGATCGCGAACATGAGGAGCGCGGCCGTGGACGTCATGGACTTCATCGAATCCATGACCATGGGACCGATGCCCAGGCCCGCACCGGCGAAGAGGCCAAAGATAGTGGGGACGATGATCAGCGCCAGGACAGGCGTCAACTTTTTGGTCATGATCAGGACCATGAATACCGCAATCATTGCGAATCCAAGCAAAACCAGCACGGCCGGCTCCTTACTACTGTGAACGGCAACACTTCGGTGTGATGCGCACTACAAACCGTAGGGTGGCCCCGGTCACGCACAGGGGTTTGTGGGAATTGATCGGAATACTGCTCGTTGCGAACGTTTTGCGCATTGTGCTCAGTGCTTCAATGGAGCTGGAGGAAAGGAGCCAACGGTGCCGCGCTTGAAGAGGGTCAGTATGCGCTTCTCCACCCAGACGCTGCTCCTCCAGCTCGGTGTGGTCCTCTTGGTGGTGCTGCTCAGCGGCGTCGTGCACGCCTGGCTGGTCTACGACCGGATCGGCACGGAAGCGGAAAACCAAGCACTCACACTGGCCCGCACGGTCGCAGCGGATCCCGATATCCGGACAGACGTCCAGGACATCAGCAAGGAAGAGGGCACCCCTCCCCCGTCGGTCCTCGCGGCAGGCTCCCTGCAGGCCGCTGCCGAAGCAGCCCGGATCCGCACGGGCGCGCTGTTCGTCGTGATTACGGACGAGACCGGCTTGCGACTGGCCCACCCGGAACCCTCGCGCCTCGGCGAGCGCGTCAGTACAGATCCCTCCGTTGCCCTCGCCGGCCAGGAGATCACCACCCGCAACACGGGCACGCTGGGGCCCTCGGCCGGCGCGAAGGTGCCCATCTACGCCCCTGGGACCACCGGTGGAACCATCGTCGGAGAGGTCAGCGTGGGCTACTCGATTGAATCGCTCACCAAGAGCCTGGCCCGGGATATCGTTCCAATCGCGTTGACGGCCGGCGGCGCTTTGCTGGCCGGAGTGCTGGCCTCATTCCTGCTCCGCCACCGCCTGCAACGGCTGACGCTGGGACTGGAACCCGAGGAAATCAGCACCCTGGTCCACGACCAGGTGGCGGTACTGCAAGGCGTGGACGACGGCGTGATCGGTATTTCCGCCGACGGCAGGATTTCCGTGTTCAACGCCGCGGCCTCCAGGCTCCTGGAGGTTCCGGACGCCACGGGACAGGACTGGGCCACCGCGCCGGTCCCCGGCCAGCTCAAGGGCCTCACCCGCCCGGCTCCGCAAGACGCCGAAGCCGTTGAGGTCGTGGCGGGTGGCAGGGTGCTCGTGGCCAGCGCCCGGAAAGCCTGGCACCGCAAGGAGGACCTAGGCTGGGTGGTCATGCTTCGCGACCGCACCGAGTTGCAGCAATTGACCCGACAGTTGGATGCCGTCGGCACCATGTCCACGGCCCTGCGGGCACAACGCCACGAGTTCGCCAACCAACTCCACACCATTGCCGGGTTCATGAGCATCGGCCAGCACGAACAGGCCAAGGAATACCTTGAACGGCTCTCCGCCACCGGACCCTTGAAGTTCCCGGTGGAGCAGGCGGAGCTGCTGCAGGATGCCTACCTTCAGGCGTTCATCGGCGCCAAGAGCGTGGAAGCCTCGGAGCGCGGCGTGGCCCTGCGCATTGGCCCGGAGACGTTGGTCCGCGGCCATGTGGCCGATCCACAAGACGTCACCACGGTCCTGGGAAACCTGATCGACAACGCCGTCAACGCCGCCGTCGCCGGCTCAGCCGCTGAACGCTGGGTGGAGGTTGAGCTCCTGGACGATACCGCGCACGACGGCGGCACCCTCCACATCGTGGTGGCGGACTCGGGCGACGGTTTGGGAGGGATCGAACCGGAGGACGTGTTTACGGAAGGATTCACGACGGCGGACCACCCGGCGCGTCCGGGCGCCGGCCAGGGCCTGGGCCTGGCCTTGGTCCGCCAACTCACCCGGCGCCGCGGTGGCGATGTCCGGGTACTCGAACCCGGCAGCACAGGCGGACCCGGAGCAGTGTTCATGGCGTCCGTACCGGCCGTGATGGACGTGGCGGGCGGACAGGCAGATTCAAGGAAGGACAACAGTGGCTGAGGACCTGAGGGTGTTGATCGTGGACGACGATTTCCACGTGGCCCGGCTTCACGCGGCCTACGTGGATTCAGTGGCCGGCTTCATGGCACTGGCGCCCGCCGGCTCGGTCTCGCAGGCGTTGCAGGCAATCCACAGCCTGCGGCCGGACCTGGTGCTGCTGGATGTCTATCTTCCGGACGGATCGGGCCTGGATCTGCTGGGCCAACTCGACGTGGACGTCGTGATGCTCACGGCAGCTTCCGACGCCCCGTCAATCCGGGTAGCGCTGCGCCGCGGAGCCCTGGGGTACCTGTTAAAGCCCTTCACGGCGGAATCCCTGTCACAGCAGCTGAGGTCCTACGCCCGGTACCGCCGCATCCTCGGACAGCAACAGAACGTTGACCAGGCCAGCATCGAGCGGGCCAAACGCGCCCTCATCCCCGGTGACGTCACGCCGTCCGCCAAGCCGCGCTCCGCCACGGAAGCGGCAGTCCTGGAGTCCCTCGTGGCGGGCGAACAGTATTCGGCAGCGGAAGTCGCGGACCGGGTAGGCGTCTCCCGGGCAACGGCGCAAAGGTACCTGTCCTCGCTCGCGGACGATGGCGCCGTCGAAATCCAACTCCGCTACGGAACCACGGGCCGCCCGGAACACCGCTACGGCATCCCGGGCTGACCCAACCAGGGCGCGGAGGCGCTACGCGGACTTCTGCGCTACGAGCTCGATCTCCACGAGCATCTGCGGATCGAGGAACGGCAGCACGTGCACCAGGGAAAGAGTGGGCCGGATTTCGCCGAAAACCTCGCCGTGCGCCCGGCCGGCGTCTTCCCATTTGCTGATGTCAGTCAAGTACAGCTTGGACTGCACCACGTCCTCGTACGCGAAGCCGGCTTCGTCCAGGACAGCGCCGAGCTTCTCCAAGATGTACTTGGTTTGCGTGTAGAAGTCATCGCCCACAATGCCGTCCGCGCCTGAAGCTGCAGTGGCTGAAATGAAGAGGGTGTTGTCCACTTGGACTGCACGGGAGTAGCCGAGGGTCTGTTCCCAGACCGAGCCCGAGCCGTATGTCTTGCGCATGGTGCGCCTTTCCTGTCGCTTCCCGGCCTGTTACCGGTTTTACGAGGAAACTTTATGGCTGCGGGAGCTCAAGCCTGTAAACGAACAGCTTTATGTCGGTCCCCGGCACAAACCAGTCGCGCTCGGGAGCACGGTCAAAACCGGTGCGCTGGTATAGGGCATTGGCGCTTTCCCACGTGGCGCCGGTGGTGAGGCATACGGCATTGATGCCATCGGTTGCCTGCGCCTGCTCGACGACGGCCTTCACCAGGGCCCGTCCGGCACCGGAGCGCTGTACTGCGGGATCCACCACGAGGGTGCGGAGCTCGAGTTCGCCTTCCAGCCCGATGTCCGAGAAGCCACCGCCGGCAGGAGCTGCCGTCACGGAACCGATGATTTCACCGTCCCGTTCGGCCACCAGGATATCGGCGTGCTTTGCCCTGCCTGCAACGTTCTGCAATTCCAACAGGTACGGGTGGTCGGCGCTGCCGTAGTAGCCCGCGGTGACGTAGGAGTCCAGCGTAATCCGGGCAACGGCGTCGTAGTCTTCGGGAAGGGCGGGGCGGACAGTAATCGACGGAAGCACCAGTCAATGGTAGTGGCACCGGCGGCCTTTGTTGCGCGAAATGGCGCTTTCCGTGACCGAACTATCAGTCCCAGCGTTTCGCTCGAAGGCGCGGAATTGAGTTGCGTTGCGTGCCATGAAGTTCGGTTTCGCACCGTTGCGGGCTTGTGTCGGAAGGCTGGCGCAGGGTGATGGGCCCGTGTTGGAGTTGCCAAAACCGTCCCGCCAACCATCCACCTCAAGGAAGAAACATGCCTACCCCACCACGCAAACTCCACCTCAACGCCTTCCTCATGAGCACCGGCCACCACGAGGCCTCCTGGCGCTTGCCGGAAAGCGATCCCCTCGCCTCCACCAAGATCGAGCACTACCAGCACTTGGCACGCACGGCTGAACGGGGAAAGTTGGATTCCATCTTCTTCGCCGACTCCCCCGTACTGTTCGGCGAAGTAGGCCGGCGTCCCGTCGGAAAACTGGAACCCACCGTCCTCCTCACCGCCATCGCGGCCGCCACGCAAAAAATCGGCCTGATCGCCACAGCCTCCACCACCTACAACGAGCCGTTCAACCTGGCCCGCCGCTTCGCTTCGGTGGACTGGGTCAGCGGCGGACGCGCGGGCTGGAACGTCGTCACCACGGCAGGCCCGGACGCAGCGCGCAATTTCGGCGTGGATGACCAGCCGGCCCACGCAGTCCGCTACGAACGCGCCGCCGAGTTCCTCGACGTGGCCCAAAAACTCTGGGACAGCTGGCAGGACGACGCCGTGCCCGCCGACAAGGCTGAAGGCGTGTGGGGCGACTCCACCAAGATCCGCGCGATCGAGCACGAGGGCAAGCACTTCCGCGTCCGCGGACCGCTCAACGTTCCCCGCTCTCCGCAAGGCCACCCGCTGATCGTCCAGGCAGGCTCCTCCGAGAGCGGCAAGAAGCTCGCTGCCCAATACGCCGAAGCAGTGTTTACCGCCCACCAGACCCTGGCGGACGCCCAGGCGTTCTACGCCGACCTCAAGTCACGGACTGTGGCCGTGGGCAGGGACCCCGAAGGCATCAAGATCCTGCCCGGCATCGTTCCCATGATCGGGTCCACCGAAGCCGAGGCGCTGAAGCTGGAACGCGAACTCGATGAACTCATCAAGCCCGAATACGCCCGTGAACAGCTGGCCAAGACGCTCCGGTTGTCCCCGGAGGACCTGCCCCTGGACCGCCAGTTGCCGGCCGACCTTCCATCCGAGGACGAGATCGAGGGTGCCAAGAGCCGCTACACCCTCATCGTGGAACTGGCCCGGCGGGAGCAGCTCACAGTCCGGCAGCTTATTGGCCGCCTCGGCGGCGGCCGCGGCCACCGAACCTTCTCCGGGACCCCCGAGCAGGTTGCCGACGCCATCCAGGACTGGTTCGACGCCGGTGCTGCCGACGGTTTCAACATCATGCCGCCGGTGCTGCCTTCCGGCTTGGAAGTGTTCGTGGACCAGGTGGTGCCCATCCTCCAGCAGCGCGGGCTGTTCCGGACCGAGTACACGGCGTCCACGTTGCGCGGACACTACGGCCTGGCACGCCCGGACAACCGCTTTGCGGACAGCGAGGCACGCGAACTTACCTCGATCGGTTCTGCGTTCTAGCGTTTGGGGTTCAGCGCTTGGGCCAGCTCCAGGGAGGGCCTTCAAGCGCTCCGAGCCCCTTGATGCGGGTTTCGCCAAGGTCCTTGTAAAGCTCATGTTCCTGTGCCGCGCCGCTTTCCCGGAGGGCTTTGAGCAACGCCTCGGAGTGGGTCACCACGATCACCTGGCTGCTGGCACTGGCCTGGACAATCAGTCCTGCCAGTGCCGGCATCAGGTCGACATGGAGACTGGTCTCAGGCTCGTTGAGCACCATGAGCTCAGGCGGCCGTGGCGTCAGGAGGGCGGCCGCCAGGAGCAGGAAACGCAAGGTTCCATCAGATAGTTCGGCCGCTTTCATGGGCCGCAACATCCCCGGCTGCTGCAACTCGGCGCTGAACCGGCCATCGTCGCTCACGGCCACTTTGAGCCGGCTCCCCGGAAAAGCGTGGTCGACGGCGGCATCCAACTGGCGTTCGAAGCCCACCTCCCGAAGGGTCTGCAACGCCGCCGCGAGGTCCTTCCCACTGTGGTGCAGCACCGGGGTGCGGGTGCCGAGCTGGGCTTGGCGGGCGGGTGCCTCGGCGTCGGTGCGGAAGTGGTCATAGAACCGCCAGGACCTGACCGAGTCCCTGACACGCAGTACCTCCGGCGCCCTGTCCAGGTCCGAGACCTCGGTCAGCATGCTCTGGAACGTATCGAGCCTGCGGGAGAGCTCCACCCAGTCCCCGGCAGGACCACGCAATCTGGCCAGGCTTCCCTTCCGGTCCACCAACAGCGAGCCCGGCCGGGCAACAGGGCCGGAAAAGATCTGCTCCCGCTTGATCTCGGGATCGCGGCCAAAGGCTGACCGGCGTGGCTTCCCGGTCTCCTCGTCGAAGCCGGCCCCGCCGGGTACAGGGATCCCAAGGTCCACCAGGTACCCAAAGTCGTCGCCGGAGTAACCGAGCTTCAGGTTGATGACGTCCTTGCGTACGGTGCCCTGTACCGGGACCTCTCCGCGGCGCATTGCTTCGCTGATGGTCTCCGGTCCAGCCCACAGCGTGGAAGCCAAGCCGCCGTCGCGGGCCAGGGAACCCACCACGTTGCCGGAATCGCCTCCTGCACACTCCGCCAACAGCCGCAACGCCCTGTACAGCGAGGACTTGCCGCTGCCGTTGGCTCCGGTCACCACGTCCAGGCCCTGGAGCTCCATGGTCAGGTCCCGGATGGAGCGGTAGTTCGCGATGGCCAGTGTACGGATCATCGCTGCATCACAAAGGGAACTTGCCGGACAACTCCAAGGTGGCGGCACACGTCCATGCGGCCAGCCGGTCCTCGGTGGCCGGACCGCCGTCGAGCGGACTCGCAAGTTTGGGCCTGCGCACCCAGCATCCGGCTTCTTCGGCGATCAAGGCGCCGGCAGCAAAGTCGTGCTCGTTGAGTCCCCGCTCACCAAAAGCGTCCACTGTTCCATCGGCCACGAAGCACAAGTCCAAGGCTGCGGATCCCAGTCGACGGACGTCGGCAAATCCTTCCATGAGCTCGCCAAGCCCTGCCACCTGGCTGGCACGCGTGGAAGGATCGTAGCTGAACCCAGTGGCCAGGATAAGGCCCTTGCGTCCCGCTACCGGTCCGGTCAGCTCCGCGGACTCCGCGCCGACTTCCACCCGGGCCCCATGCCCGCGGGCCGCCGAATAGACCCTTCCCAGGGCAGGCGCGTGGACGACGCCGGCCAGCCAGACGCCGTCGGAATCGGCTACCGCCACGGAGGTGGCGTAGTAGGCGATGTTGCGGATGAAGTTGGTGGTGCCGTCCAACGGGTCGATGGACCAGCGGTACCCGGAGGGGTCCTCGGGGCGGGTGGTGCCGTGCTCTTCGCCGGTGATCGTGTCATTGGGCCGTGCCTCACTGATGGCCAGGCGCACGGCGTTTTCCGCGGCAACGTCGAACTCCGTCACCCAGTCCCCGGCCTCACCCTTGTTTTCCAGGCCGAGCCCTTCACCGCCGGTCCCGGTGAATGAACGCTTCGCCAGGACGGCAGCGCCGGCAGCGGCCGCTGCCTTGGCTACTCCCAGCAGATCCAATGCGTCGGCCTGCTGCCGGGTCATTCGGTGCCCGATTCCGGCCCGTTGGCCAGCAGTTCGCGGAAACCGTCCTCGTCCAGCACGGGAACGCCCAACTGTTCGGCCTTGTCCAGCTTGGTGCCCGCGCTTTCTCCGGCCACCAGGTAGCTCGTGTTCTTGGACACCGAGCCTGCCGCCTTCCCGCCGCGGATGATGATGGCCTCCTTGGCCTCGTCCCGGCTGAAGTTGGGCAGGGTTCCGGTCACCACAATGGTGAGGCCTTCCAGGGTGCGCGGCGTAGCGGTGTCCCGTTCATCTTCCATCCGCACGCCCGCTGCGCCCCACCTGTCCACGATCTCGTTGTGCCAGTCCACGGCGAACCATTCCTTGAGGGCGGCCGCGATGGTTGGTCCTACGCCGTCAACGTGGGCCAGTTGTTCTTCCGTGGCATTGCGAATGGCGTCCATGCTGCCGAAATTGGTGGCCAGCGCCCGGGACGCCGTAGGACCAACATGCCGGATGGACAACGCCACGAGCACGCGCCACAAGGGCTGTTTCTTTGCCTTTTCGAGCTCTACGAAGAGCTTCTCCGTGGTTGCCGTCGGCTTGGATGGAGTCTTGGCCGTGGCCTTGGTGTAAAAGTACGGCACGAGTTCGTACTGGCCGGTGCCGACTCCCTTGGACTTCTTCTCCCGACGGATCAGGACGTTGGCGAGGTCCTCCTTGGTCAGGTCGAACAACGCGGCCTCGCTGGTCAGCGGCGGCACCTCCGGTTCGGCGGGCTGGGTCAGCGCGATGGCAGCTTCCCAGCCCAGGGCCTCGATATCGAACGCGCCACGGCTGGCCACATGGAAGACGCGCTCACGCAACTGCGAGGGGCAGGACTTGCCGTTGGGGCAACGGATGTCCACGTCACCTTCCTTGGAAGGTGCCAGCGGGGTTCCGCACGACGGGCACTCAGTAGGCATCACGAATTCACGGACAGGCGGATCCTGCTTGTCCCTGAGCGCCAGGACCGGGCCGACGATTTCGGGAATGACATCTCCGGCCTTCCTGAGAATGACGATGTCCCCGATCATGACGCCCTTGGCTTTGACCACGTCCTGGTTGTGCAGTGTTGCCATGCCGACGGTGGAGCCTGCCACCTTGACCGGTTCCATCAGGCCGAAGGGGGTAACCCTGCCCGTGCGGCCAACGTTGACCATGATGTCCAGGAGTTTGGTGTGGACCTCTTCCGGCGGGTACTTGTACGCCGCCGCCCAGCGCGGGACGCGGGACGTAAAACCAAGGGCCCGCTGGGTGGCGAAATCATCGATCTTCACCACGATGCCGTCGATCTCGTGCAGGAGGTCGTGGCGGTGCTCTCCATAGTGGGCAATGAACTCCAGGACCCCTTCGTAGGTGTCCAGGACCTTTGAGTAGGGGCTCACAGGCAGACCCCACTCCGCCAGCAATTCGTAGGTTTCCGACTGGCTGGCAGCTTCGAGGCCTTCCCTGGCACCAATGCCATGGACGAACATGCTCAGCGGCCGCTTAGCCGTTTCGGCCGGGTCCTTTTGGCGCAGGGAACCTGCGGCTGCGTTACGAGGGTTGGCCAGTGGCGCCTTACCCGCAGCCACCAGGGTTTCGTTGAATTCCACGAAGGCCTTGGAAGGAATGAAGACCTCTCCGCGGATTTCCACCTCGGCCGGGAAACCCGAACCGCTCAGCTGCCGCGGGATCTCCTTGATGGTCAGCACATTGTGGGTTATGTCTTCTCCGGTGGTGCCGTCCCCGCGGGTGGCGGCACGGACCAGTTTGCCGTCGCGGTACAAGAGGTTGACGGCGAGGCCGTCGATCTTCAGCTCGGTCAGCCATGCGATCGGCGGCACCCTGTCTCCCAGCTTGGCCACGGACGCTTCGGCCTTCCGGACCCACGCTTCAAGCTCATCCAGGGAAAAGACGTCGTCAAGGCTGTACATCCGCTGCAAATGCTCCACCGCGGCAAAGGCGGCGGAAACTTCGCCGCCCACTTCCTGGGTGGGGGAATCGTTGGAGACCAACTCCGGGTGGAGAGCTTCCATTTCCTCCAGGCGCCGATACAGGACGTCGTACTCGGCATCCGAAACGGTGGGAGCGTCTTCCTGGTAGTACGCGTAACGGTACTTCCGGACCAGGTCCGCCAGTTCCTGGTACTCGTCCCGGAGGTTTTCCGACGGCGGATTGCCCTCGTCCGCCAGAATGGAGGCGGCAGCCTTGGAAGTGGTTTCGACCCGATCTGGATTCTCTGGTGTGCTCACAGATCTATCTTGCCAAACGGCACAGACAATATGGGCGAGTACCAGCCGGGTCAGTCGCCTATCAATGCGATGACAGGCGGTTCTTGCTCCACAACGCAAACGCGAGGCCGCCCAGGCCCACAAGGAGCACCCCTCCGAGGATCCCGAACAGGCCAAGCATGTTGGGGCCGGAGAAGTTGGTGGTGGCCATCGCCGCGGCCTGCGTCTCCTTGCCCTTGTCCACCGGCGTGTTCCAGTTGCTGGACTTGGAGGGGCTTGGGGTGGACGTCGGCGTGGCCGAAGCGGCAGCCGATGCGGTCGCCGTCGTGGTTGGTTCCGGAGCGGCCGACGGCGGTTGCGCCACTTCGGGGGCCGCCGTGACCGGAGCCTGCACTGCTGCAGGCTGCGGGGCTTGGACGGCCGGGGCCGGAGCCACCGGCCCCGGGGCAGCAGGCGGCTGTGCCTCGCGAACGCGGGTGGGTTCGGGTTTGGGTTGGGGCTGGGGCTTGGTCTTGCCGGCGTCCGGAACCAGCACGGGCTCAGTGGGTGTGGGCTCGGTGGGGGCGGACAGCGTCGGGCACGAACCGGCCGTTGACGGAACGCAGGGGGCCGCATTGGCAGCACCCTGTGGCGCCAACCAGGCACCGGCAGCCAGCAGCACGCCTGCCAGAACGGCGGGCACGCGGCGGCGCAGGGCGGATGGCATAACGGCAGGTAGAACGGTGCGTTGCATGGAGCATGACCTCGCTGGGGGCGTTGGGGCGCTTTAGGCAGTCCGGAAGTCCGAATGTCTCCGGCATCCTCCTACACGAGGCCACGCAGATGCAAATCCTAGGCGCGGTTCTCCGGCGGCATGGCCACCTGCAGTTTCCGCACTTTTCCTCGGCCCACGATGTAGCCGCGGCCGGGAATGAAGTCCTTTCCGAGCCTGCCAAGCGAGGTGTTGAGCAGGCTGTCCCCCTCCACGTCGCCCGGGTTGAGCAGCAGGCCGCGGCGACCGGATTTGAAGGGTTGGGCCAGGGACCAAGCCTGCGACCAGGTGGAGGTCTCGGACTCCCCCACCACCCACTGGTCAGCCTTGATCGCCGCGGTGACCAGTCGTCCAACGCCGGACTCCGCCAAGGTGTCCGTGAATTCGGTCAGGCCTTCGATGAAGATCGCCATGGTGCCCGGGTTGTCCGAGGCCTTGTCCACGAGGTCGTCCACCACGTCGGAGACCTCATCGGGGCCCACCAACGAACGGCTCCAAATGTTCAGCGAAGCCACTGCCGAGCGCCGGGAGCCGATGTAGATAAGGTCCGTACGGGGGTTGGAACGCCGCAGGGCGTAGGCCAAGGTGACCAGCGCGACCGTGCGGCCGGAGCCCGGAGGGCCTGCCAAGAGCAAGGGACCCTTCGCGGCAATCGCCGCAGGACCGAGAGTCTCGTCGTCCACGCCGATCACGGGGTTGTCCGGACCGCCCACGGGCAGGATGTCCAGGTCCACCAGCTCGGGCAAACGCTGGATCTGCGGCGCTTGGTCCAGGCCTTGCCGGAGCATGGCCTGGCTGAGCTTGGTGACTTCGCGGGCCTGCAGCGCGAGGTTGGAGTTCCCGCCCAGTACCGCCAACTGGACTTCGAGCCCGTCCAGCAGCCCCCTCCCCGGAGGCGATGCCGCGCTGAGGACATCCTTCGGAACGTCCAAGGTCATGTAGTCGTCTTCGGAGCTCAAGCGCAGGATCAGCCGCTTCTGGATGGAGGCCAGGAGCGACGCCGGAACCGAGTTGGGGCGGTCCCCGCTGACAACGAGGTGGATGCCGAGGGGACGGCCGTCCGTTGCGAGCTGGAGGAAGATGTCCCACAGGGCCGAAAGGTTGCTGTATTCATAGCCTTCGCGGAAGGAAGACATGCCGTCCACGAGGACGAAAATGCGCTTCTCCTCCGGGCGGTTGGCCAACTGGCGGTATTCGACGATCGTGGACGCCCGGACCTCTGCGAACCTCGTGGCACGCTCATCGGCAATGTCCTTGAGCCAGCGCAACAGGCGGCCCACACGCTCAACGTCGTCGCCGTTGATGACTTCACCCACGTGCGGCAGTCCGTCGAGCATTTTCAGTCCGGAGGAACCGCAGTCAATGCCGTACACGTGGACGGGGCCGCCGCGCGGAGTCACTGCGGCCGCGATGGCGATGCCGCGAAGCGCAGCGGATTTTCCGGAACCACCGGTGCCGTAGATGGCCATGTTCCCGTCTTTGTCCGGCTCGTAGAACACCGTTGGCTGGTCCTGGTGGGCAGGATCGTCGGCAACGCCAAGGAGCAGCCGCTCGTCGGTACGCGGGTTGGGCAGCTTGGAGAAGTCGTAGGTGGTTGCGAGTTCGTTGAGCCACGGTTTGCGCGGGGGTTCGATCTCCAACGAGTCGGCGGCCCGGATGATGTTCGCGGTCATCCGGGCGATGTCGTTGGGCCCGGCCGGTTCTTCCATCACGTCGGTAGTGGGCGGCGGTTCCCAGGACGGACCGGAGCCAAAGGCCATCTCCACGATGTCGATCCGGGGCCGCTGCGGCTTCTCCGTTGTCCAGCCACCGGCGTACCCGGTCTGGAAGCCTTGGATACGGCCCGGGCCGGTCTTGGCCGCTCCACGGCCGGGGATGGAGGGGTCGAAGTACGCCGCCGTCGGGACGCCGAGGATGTCCACGGCGTCCACTTCATCGGCCATTCGGAGGGCCACTCGGAGGTTCGTGTTGGCCCGGAGGTTGTCCTTGATGACGCCGGCAGGCCGCTGGGTGGCGAGGATGAGGTGGAGCCCGAGTGAACGGCCGCGGGCGGCGACGTCCACCACGCCGTCCACGAACTCCGGCACCTCGGTGGCCAGCGCCGCGAATTCGTCCACGATGATGATGAGGTACGGCGGCGCCTCGGGGTCGGCTTCGCGTTGCAGGGCCAGCAGGTCCTTGGCCTTCTTCCTGTTCAGGAGGCGTTCGCGGTAGTGCAGTTCCGCCCTGAGGGAGGTCAATGCGCGGCGCACCAGGTGCGGGGAAAGGTCTGTCACCAAGCCCACGGTGTGCGGCAGGTGGAGACAGTCGGCAAAGGCTGCACCGCCTTTGTAGTCGACAAACAGGAAGCTGACCCGGTCGGGGCTGTACGCCGCCGCCATGCCCATCACCCAGGACTGCAGGAACTCGGACTTGCCGGCACCGGTGGTTCCACCCACCAGGGCGTGCGGGCCCTCATTCTTCAGGTCCAGGTAGAACGGCTCCACGCCTTTGGAGCCCACCAAGGCGCGGAGGCTGCCGTTGTCCTTGCGGTTGGGAACAGCCGTGGCGTGAACGGAGTTGTTTTCCCGCCAGCGTTCGGCGACAACCTGCGGGTTGTCCATGAACTCCTTGCCGATCAACGCGGCATAGGAGACAGCACGCGGCAGGTCGGAATCGTCCTCGAGCGGATTGCCCACATCCACCAGCGGGGACATCATGCGGGCCAACTGGGTGGCGAGCCCGGCATCGAGGCTCTCGCAGCTCACTGGATAGGTGTGGCGCCCCAACCGGACCTGGCCGGTGGTGGTGCCGTGTTCGCCGTCCACCGAGAGGAAATCGCGGCAAGCGGCGGGCAGTGACTGGACGTTGGCGGCCACCCACATGACGTGGATCCCGAAGTCGGGGCCGCGCTCCACCAGCCGGGTAAGCCGGCCCCGGTCCACCGGAGCGTCGTCTTCCACCACCACCAGGACCGCGGGAACCACGGGTCCGGGTGTGTCCTCATTCTCGTCCTTGAGCCCGGGCCTGGGTTGCTGGCCTTTTTCCTTGGACGGTTGATCCTTCGACTGCGCCTCGCGTTGCTCAACGAGGTCTTCCAGTCGCGACAAGAGCGACGAACCCGCCGCAGGTCCGGCAGCCAGGTGGTCCCCGGCCAGGGGGCTGTGGCCGGAACCGACGTGCGGAAGCCACTGGAGCCAATCCCACCGTTCGCGGGAACGCGGCGAAGTGAGCGCAGTCAGCACCAATTCAGCAGGCGAATGAAGGCCGACCAACTGCAGGACCATGCCGCGCGCGACGTCGTCCACGATGCTCCGGTCCCCAGCCACACCAAAGGAACCCGATGTCCGCAACTGGGAGACGATCGGCACGCCTTCGATAACGCGTACTTGCTGCAGGCACTCCTGGATCTCCCGCATGTATTTGGGCTCGGTTTCATTCGCACCCGGCTCGTCGAACTGGATGCGCGAGGGAGCCGAACCGAGGCCAAAGCGTACACCCAGGAAATGGGTGTGTTCGGGCCTGTTGGTCCACAGCAGCGGGCCAAGCTTGTAAATGGCGTCAACGGTATCGCTGACGGACGGCGCCTCCTGCAGGCGGACGGCCCGCTCGATATTCTGCTGCCGGTCGATGTCCTCCCGGAACGCGAGCATGGCCGCCTTGAACTGCTTGTGCCCTTCCTTGGCTTGCCGCTTGCTTTGCATCTTGTGGTCGACGTAGTGCCCCACAATGAAGAGGGGCATCATCGCCATGAAGATCACTGAGAGCAGGTTCTGCGTCAGGGCGAAAAGAACACCACCCATCAGCAGCGGCGTGAACAGCATGATATAGGGGAAAGGCTGGTGTTCAGGCCGTTTTGGCCCCGCAGGCGGTACTCGTTTGGGCGATTCGAACCGTGGAACCACGCGCGGCGAACGGTTGAAGTCGACCAGTGGCGACGACGGGCCGCCGGAATGGTTGCGGGCCAGGGAAACAACGCCCACGGTGGTATCGCCCAGGGTGACTGTGTCCGAAGACTCGAGCGTTGCCCGGGTTACCGGCAGCCCGTCCATGAGCAGCCCGTTGGCGGAGTTCGTATCCACGATCTCCACGGTCTCGCCCACGGTGATCCTGGCGTGGCGCTTGGACGTGAGCGGGTCGGTAAGCCGGATATCGGCGTCTTTGTCCCGGCCGATGTAGCTGGTGCCGAAAGGCAGCGAAAACTCGCGCCCGACGTCGGGCCCTGACATGACCCGCAGCGTCGCCGCAACGGGCCCCCGGTTGGCACCGTGTCCGGTGGCGGCGAACTGCTCGCTCACCTGGGCCAGGGAAACCTTGGAGCCGGGCCGGAGCCCGGACTCCAGCAGGTTGTCGGTGGGCTTGAGGACCTGGCCGGACAGGCCGCCGCCGACGAACGCTTCGTCCACGCTGATGGACAGGTTCGACGGCGGTTCGGTCCCCTTTCGAGCCGGGTCGGCGGCCCACAACTCCGTGGCAATATCGGCCACTGTGGCGCGACCATCCACGGTTACTGCGAGGTCCTTTGCTTCGGCGGGGTCCCGCCGCAAGGTCAGGCGGAACTTCATCCTTCGTCGACTCCAGTCTCGGTATCAAGGAGGTACAGGTCTGCAGGGGTCACCAGGTGGGACGTCACTGCGTGCTCCACCAGGCGCGCACGGCGGTTGGTGGCCAGCTTGCCCGCGCCGCCGCGGAGGCCCACCACGCCTACGCGGTCCAGCTTGTCGCAGACGTTGTCCAGTTTCCGGTTGAAGCGGGTGAGTGCCCAGCCGAGCCTCTTGGCTGCCTCGGCGGAGGACGGGATCGCGCTGAAACCCGTGCCCTCGCGGCGCAGCATGGGCTCGGCCAAAGCCACGATGAGGGCTTTCTGCGAATCCGTGAAGACCACAGGCCCAATAGTGGTGTCCCCGGCCTGGTCCTCGTCGCGGGCCTCATGCCGGAAGGACGGCGTTTTCAAATGCACAGCGAACTCGTAAGTCGTGGGCCCGGCGGTGAAGATGACGTTCGTGTGGCTGAAAACCAGCGGAATGCGCGCACCGGGCGCCAGCCAGGCCTGCATCCCACCGGAGCCGTCGGCTATGGTGGCCGACAACATGCTGCCCACATTGCTCAGCCACCAGATGCCGTCATAGCGCGCAATCTGCAGGAAGCGGCGATGCAAGTACGGATTGTCGTCGACTTCGAGGTCCCCCTCGCGGCCGATGTCAAAGACGTCTTCGTCAGACGGTTCGTACCATTCGCCACAGAAATCTATCGCTAGATCCCCCATGATCTGTGCCTCCTTGCTGGACAACGTGTTTCTTTCATGAGCCTGCTATTTCTCCAGGCAGGCGATGGAGTCCGGGCCACCGGGCGACGCCGAGCCGTCCGCGCGGACCATGATGACCTGCACGCAGAGCGGCCGCTCGCTGTGGCCCGTGATGATGGTGTAGAGGTCGGACGTCGATTCGTAGGTTCCCTCGGACTTTGCAGTCTTGAGGCGCCATTTGAACGTGTCCGTCACTTTGTAGTCCGGGCTATCCCACCGGAAAACCACCAAGGGGGTCGATGATGTACCTCCTGGCTGGACCTCATAGGTGATGTTCGGGTCGGGCACTCCCCCATCGCCGATCGCATCGGCAGGAGGCTTGCTTGCCGTTTCCGTCGGTGCGACCTTTGGTTGCGCCTGCCCGCCAAGGACCACGCCCACCACAATGGCCACCACCAATACCGCCGCACCTGCCACGGCAAGCCACAGATTGCGCTTGCTATGGTCCGTTTCCGTTGCCTGTTGCCCGGCCGTCGTTTCCGCTGGTGAGGCGGAGCGGCTGACGGTGACGTCTTGCTCCTCGGACGCCCGCCCTGATGGTTGCCAGCCGCGGAGGACCGTGGATTCCGCTGTATCCGGCCCGGCTGCCGGACCGGTAGAAACCTGCGGAGCCTGCATCTGGTGCTGAGGCTCGTAAGTATGGAGAGGCGGCGGAACTTGGGCGGACTGCGGCTGTGCCGTCTCCGGGGGCGTGGTCCGCGGGCCGTTGCCAGGCAGCGTGGACGGGTAGGTCCGGGCCGGGAACGTCGGCGCTGAACCGGTGGTAGCGGTTCCGGAGGCGTCCGGGTCAATGGAGGCGATGCTGCGGACCCGTGTTTCCTCCACATTGTCGTCCGGGTGCTGCTCGTCGCCATGCCCGGGGTCGGCCAGCACCTCAAACGGCGTTACGGAAAGGTTCAGTTCCGCCTGGATCCGCTGCAGTGCCAGTGCGAAGGCATGTGCGGAGGAGTACCGCGACCCCGGGGACTTGGCCATTGCGGTGGCCAAGACCAGTTCCAGTGATTCGGGAACATCCGCACGCCCAAGCCTGGGGAGCGGTGAGTTGGTGATGCGCGAGATCAGTTCCCGTTGGGAGTTGTCCTGGCCCGGCAGGACGAACGGAGAACGCCCCGCGAGCAGGGTGTACAACGTCGCGCCGAGGGCCCAGATATCCACCGGAACGCCGTCCACTGCCCCGCCTCGGAACTGTTCCGGCGGCGACCACGGAATGGACATGCCGGCGTCGTCGTCGTTGTCTGCACCAATGGTGCCGGAAATGCCGAAGTCCGTCAGGGCGGGCCGGTTGTAGTCGGTGACCAGAATGTTGGCGGGCTTGATGTCGCGGTGCACGATCCCGGCCCGGTGCGCGGTCTCGACGGCGGAAGCCACCTGGATACCGACGGCGAGTACCTCGTCAACGCTGAAGCGCTGGCGCCGGTAGCGGACGTCCAGGCTCGGCCGGGAGCAGTACTCCATGGCGAGGTACGAATGCCCGTTTTCCGTGGTTTCGGCTTCGAAGATCGTCACGATGTACGGATGCGATGACAGCTGCGCCATCAGGTTCGCCTCGGACTCGAAGCGGCGACGGGCCCCTTCGGTCTTCAGGTCCGATAGCAGCACCTTGACCGCCACTTTCCGGCGCGGCCTGTCCTGCTCGTACAGGAAGACATCGGAGAACCCGCCCGAGCCGAGCAGGCTGATGTACTTGAAACCGGGGATGGGCGGCGGCGGTGCCGGGGGCCGCTTGGAACTCAAAGAATCTCCTCGAAACGCAAGGAAATGTCATCACCCAACTCGGCGATGTCGCCGTCGAGGAGGATGGCCATTTCGTTTTGGGCGAGCCGGCGCGGAGCCTGGCCCTCCCGGATAAGGACTGTGCCGTTAGTGGCCTTGAGGTCGCACAGCATGACGTGCCAACCCTCCAGGCGTACCTCGACGTGGGATCGGGAGATATCTCCCCCTGGGCTCTCCACCTGCACAAGCCGGGGCATGGTGCCGCCTTGGACCCGGGAGACGGAGGGCTGACGGCCAATGATCAAGGACTGGTCCAGGTCGATGAGTTCCCCGGTGGACAAGCGCATCCGGCCCAAGCGGGGCCGCGCTACCTGCTCGGCGTCGCCTGTCAGCGACTGACCGCAGACGGCGCATTGGGAGTAGGTGGGCGGATTGGCATGGCTTTGGGAGCACACGCGTGCCAAAACAGTGGGGCCGTTGCCGGGCTGCGGCCTGCTGCCCGGGGACGCAGCCGAGGGTGCCGGGACTGACTCGGCCACGCTGCTCTTCATGATGGTCTGGCCGTCGTGATCCGGATCCTGGGGAGCCGATGAGGGCACGGGTGAAGGCTGGTTCAGCTTCGCCGAGGATTGGGGCGGTGGCGCGACGGAGGGCTGCCGGGTCTCGGCCCCGGGGGTGCTGCGCAGCCACGGAACAGACTCAATGAGCGCGGGGACACCGATCGGAGCCGCCGCTTCCGGTGTGGTGCCGCCATGCCCGGGTACGACGACGGACGCTCCTTGGGCGCCTCCGTCACCTTCGTCGCGGGGTGCTTCCGCTCCTTCTGCCGGGTAGAGCGCATCCACGGGGATCGCTACTGGGCCGGCAGCAGGCACATCGTCGTCTTCGGAGTCGCCGTCAATCCGGACTGCCGCGTCCTCGATGTTCCGCATCACCGTCTTGTCCCACAAGTGGTCATAGTTGGTGGTGTTTTCCAGGGTGGGGACATTGGGATCGGTGGTGCTGGTGTGGACGGGCACCTCGGTCTCGTCCACAACCAGCGCCAGGTCCTCGCTGTCCGTGTGCGGTTCCTCGCGGTCCGCGTGCGCTTCCAAGCTCGCAGCGGGCAGGACGTCACCGTCCATAGGGGTTTCCTGTCCGATTGCGGGCGGTTCCCCGTCCCCGGAAGGGCCAGTTGCGACATCTGCGGCATGGACCCCCTCGGTCGCCGCAGGATCAGCTTCCGGCTCTTCCTGGGCCGGGTGGGCGTGCGGGGCGATAGTCAGGCCAAGATCAGCGTCGGGGTAACCGAGCACAGTCTCGTCGGAAACCGGGGCAGCGGAAAGGTCTTGTCCCGGCCCGGGCGCGAGGTTCACGTCCAGGCCGGCGAGCAATACTGCCCCATCCTTGACCGGCATCCATGGCAAGCCGCCAGCCGGGGATGCGGCCGCGACCCGCAGGCTGTAGGCGTCCGCGGACGTGATCCGACGCTCCGTCCAGGTGGTCACGTCCCGGCCGGAAAGGACCTCGCGGGCATCGGCTGAGCGCACCGTCAGTTCAAGGTCGCCACGGAGGAAGACGCGCAACTGGTCCCTGGCGTCGATGATCCCGAACGGCGGGATGCGGCTAAGTGAGACCCCGAACGCCTCGGTGACATGGTTGAGGACCTCGTGGGCCTCGGGACCGGAAGCCAGGAGGTCCCACAAGGACGAAACCAGCTGGGGCGGGGTGTCGGGGCCGAGAAGCACCACAGTGCCTTGGCGGATAATTCCGAACCAGGAGCCAGGCTGGTAACGGGCGTCGTGAACGCTGCTACTGCTTGCCATCTGGCTCCTCTTCCCCCTCCGTGCCGTTCACCCGTGCGCGGGGAAGGGTGTCTTCCTCCACCTCTGTTCCGCTCTCCGGCCGCGGCGCTGTGGTGGCAATCCCGGCGTCGTTCAGGACGTTCTTGGCGTCCACTACGATGACGGTCACGTTGTCGCGTCCGCCACTGCGGAGTGCGGCCTGGATCAGGGCATCCACGGCGTCCTGCGGGTGGGCCACGGTGCTGAGGACGCGGAACAGATGGTCGTCGCCGAGTTCGCCGTTCAGTCCGTCCGAGCAGACCATCAAGCGATCGCCCTCCTGGATGGGCAGCAACCAAAAGTCGGCCTCGGTTTCATCGCCCGTGCCCAGGGCCCGCGTCACCACGTGCCTGCGGGGATGGATCGTGGCCTGTTCGGGTGTGATATCGCCCGAATCCACCAGCTCCTGGACCTCGGAGTGGTCAACACTGACCTGCGAGAACCGGCCCTGGCTGAGCAAGTATGTCCGGGAGTCGCCGATGTTCATGACCAGCCAGTACGGCAGGCCCATCTGCTCCACCACTACGACCCCGGAAAGCGTGGTTCCAGCCCGGCCGCCGGTGGCATCACGGATCGCCGCATCGGCCTTGAGCAGGCATCCCTGCAGCTCACCTGCAGAGGCAGTCCGTGTGCCCGTGGCAAGCTCCGGGGCAGCGCCGAGTGTCCGGACGCATATCCCGCTGGCGATCTCCCCCGCTTCATGGCCGCCCATGCCGTCGGCCACCGCGAACACGGGATCGGCGGCTATGAAGGAATCTTCATTCAATTCGCGGCGCAAGCCACGGTCCGTTCCGTAGCCATAGCTCAGTTGGAAGCTGGACCCGCTGGCGGCGGCAAGGGCATCGGCGTCGGCATCGGGGGTTGCCGGCTGTGAGTTCATGCTTGTCCTAGGTGGAAGGAACGGTCTCCGAAGTGAACGGTGGAGCCGGGGCGGACTAAAACGGCAACGCCCGGCTGCAGCCGGGTCCGGACACCGTCCGGAGTGGTGACGGCGCTGCCATTGGTGGAGTTGCGGTCCGTGACCCACACACCGTCGCCGTCAACGCGCAGGTGCAGGTGGGTCTTGGAGATGGACCGGCCCGGGTCGGAGACCGGCAGGAGCTGCTGGGTAGCCTCGCCGGGCTGGGGCGCCGGGTTGCGGCCCAGCAGGGCACTGCCCTCGAGCTGCACATCCTGGCCGTCATCCACGCGGAGCCGGAGGACGGCCTGGGTGCGTTCGGCACCGGGCCGCAGTTGGGTGCGGTCGACGTCGTCGTCGGGGTGGCCCTGGGCAGCCGGAGGAACGACGACGGCGGGCGCCGGGTTGCCGGGGCGCGGCGCCGTTGGGGGACGCCACTGGTTGGGGTCGTGCGAGGGCTGGTTTGCCGGCTGAACAGCAACGGCCGGTTGCGGCGCGGCAGTCCCCGCCACGGGACCGTTCGCCGGACCCCGGCCGGGAACAGGGGAAGCGACGGGCTGTACCGGCGGAAGATCCACCGGCGCAAAGCTGTACGGTCCCTGTATGCCGCCCGTGGCCACGGGGTTGCGCCCTGCATGGACGTCGAAGACCAAGGCCTTGGCAGCCTTGTCCTGCCAGCCCCTGAGTTTGCCGTCTTTGTCCCAGGCGTTGGAAACAACCACGACGACGGCCCAGACAACCCCCAGCACCATGAGCGGAAGTGCCACAAAAAGGACAAGCCCAGCCTGCCCCAAGCCAAGCAGTACACCGCCCGCGATCACGCCGAGGAGCAGCACTCCACCGGTGATGATGCCCCTTACGAAGACCACGCCGGCACCGGGGGCATAACCGTCGGAGTCGGCAGTGCGAAGGCCCATCAACTGGTTGCCGATGGTGTTTCCGGACCGGGCTTCAAGTGCCAGGAGCACAAACATGTAAAGGACCGTAAAAGCAAGGCCAATGCTTCCAAGCAGAACCAGCAAGCCGGTGTCATAGACGATGAAGCCGTTCCTGCGGGTTTGCGTGATGCCGGCAATGCCGATGGCGAAGGTTGTCACCAGGACGGCGACGGGAGCCAGCCAGTCCAGGACCGCCGCACCGAGCCGCTTTCCGGCCGATGCCGCTACGGGCTCAAGCTTGGTGGTCAAAGTGGTCCCTCCCCCTGGATACGACTCCCTGCCAGCCACATTTCCAGGCTGGGCTGCGCCCTGCCACCCTTCGTTTGGCGACGCGGACACTACCGAGATACTACCGGGAGCGGGCACGCCAAGCCGGTCAGGCTGGTTCTGTGCTTCCACCCGGGCGTGGTTTACGTTCCTGTCCCGGCGTGCGCCACGGTTGTTCAGCGGAGAGCCGCAGAAAGTGCAGAAAGCAGCCCCGGGGCGAACGGTATGGCGGCAAGCGGCGCAGAGTTCAGCGTCACTACCCACGCGTTCCTCCCTTCCTCAGCCACGCCCCGAGCCTGGACGCAGTGCTATCTGCGGAGGGGTCCTTCGGAAGCAACCTGCGCTGTTCCCGCTGCCGGAGGGCGGCCCGGCCATCGGACAACAGGGATCGGGGCGAGAACCGCGCTTGCTGCCTCTTCCAGAACCCAACGCTTCGCGTGATGTCGTCCAGGGACGAGTCAACGATCTTCCAGTACTCCTCTACTTCATCCTCGCTTGGCTGGCCCGCGCCGAACACGGCGGCATCGGCGCCGTGGGCCAGCAGGGTAGTGGTGGTACCGGTGACCGGGAACGCCTCGGCGATCACTGACGCAGACTCCCGTCGCGTCGATTTGCCGTCGATCGACGCACCCATGTCCGTGGCCAGGCTCAGGACCTCATTCCAACCTCCGCCCACACGCTGGGCGGGGTGGCCGTCACGGAAACGTGCCTTCCGGCGTCGTGCCTTCAACAGCAGGATGAGCAGGAGCGGTATGGCAAGGATTCCGATGGGAATCAAAGCGACCCCGATCGCAGCCAGCAGGGGCCCCCAGAACAACCACGGGTTGTTCTTCTTTTCATCGGCGTCGAGCGCGTCCGGGGTGGAGTCCGGGGGCAGGTCCGCAGGCTCCTGCGGAGGGGGCGGAGGCTGCAGCACCTGGGGTTTGGGTTTGGACTTGTTTTCAGGATCCGGGGGGATGGGGACGTTGTCCTTAGGCGGGGTGGGATCGAAAGCCACCCAGCCAACACGGTCGAAGGCCACTTCGACCCAGGCATGGACGTCCTTGCCCGTGATCTTGATGTCCCCGGCACCGTTCTCGGGGCTCTTGGGGTCAGGGTAGAAGCCCATGACCACCCGGGAGGGAATCCCCAGGTTGCGAAGCATCAAGGACATCGCCACTGAGTACTGCTCGTCGTCGCCAAGCATCTGCTTGGCGGAGAGCAAGTTGCGTATGCGGGCGGCGCTGTGTCCTGGCAGGCTCGGCAGCTGGCCGTCCGCCACCAGGCCGTTGCTGAACGCGCCGCTCTTTTGGAAGTGGGCTTCGATCTGGCGGACACGGTCGATCGCGGTAGGCGCATCGGCTGAGAGCTCGTTGGCCTGGGACGTCACGATCGGCGGGACTTCCTGGGCCTCGGGCAAGGTGATCTTGGCAAAGTCGTACTGGGTGAGCTGGCCGTGCTCCAGCTTCCCAGGATCCGAGACCTGGACCGTATATTCATCGCCCTTGGCCAGGCCCTTGGTGGTTACCGCGGTGTCCGTGCCGGCGTTGAAGTACAGGCCGGACGCGGCCTCTGATCCGCCCGGGAAGCTCAATCCGGTGGCGTGCCGGCCGCCGGGGACGAAGTACCCCTGGTAGTCCTCAATGGTGATGTCAAGGGAGTAGTTGGTGCTGGCCACGGGGCTGCCGCTGTCCGCCAGGGTATTCAGGGAACGGGCATCCCCGACCTTGCTGAAGTTTCCGGAGCTGTTGGGGTCCATCGTGTAGTTCAAGCCGTTGAACGAGTCCAACGCGGCGAGGCGTACCCGGGCATCCTTCGGCAGGCCCTTGACCGAAAAGAGCGTGCTGTCCTTCTGGTCTTTCACGAAGTTCCGGAAACTGGCCAAGGGCGTGATGTAGTCACGGGGGTCGAACGGCGGAACGATCGTGTTGCGAAGCACCCTGCGGTCGTCGCTTGCCGTCACCAGGGGCGACGCTACGGCGGTGATGCCGACTGCGGCAGCGATGACGGCCGCAGCAGTCCCCAGCCGGCGGAGCTTGCCGCGTCGGGCCGCTCCGGCGTCGTGATCCGGTCTGTTGGCTGAAACGGCCTTGGTGCTTGACTGGCGCAAGGCGTCCCGGCGGAAGGTGGCCCAAACAACTGAAATGATGGTCAGTGAGACGCCGCGCTCCACGTTCAGGAAGCCGGCACTGGTGCTGAACGCGATACCGGTCACAAAAAGCACCAGCACGGGAAGCAGCGGCCAATACGGGCTCCTGAGCCGCCAGGCCAGGAGTCCGGCGGCCAGCGCCGTGATCAGCGAACTGAGGAACGGCACAATGAGCATTCCGTTGGCCGTGCCCACAGGAACGCCAACCGTCAGCATGTCCTTCCACGAGAACACCACGCCAAGCAACAGGGTCCGCAGGGAATCCAGGCTCGGCAAGAAGCCAAGCACCGCAGTGTCCGGCACTGCCAGCGCGGAACCGAAGAGCATGTACGCGCCAAACGCCAGGGCTGTGGTGATCAGCAACCCCAGGCGAAGCCAGGCGTTCAGCACCGCGATGCCAAGGCCCAGGAAAATGCCGCCCAGCCCGGCGACGAGGTAGCGTGGATCGCCGCCGAAGCTCAGGCTGAACCCCAGCAAGCCGAGGAACAGGAGCGCCACGAGCGCAGCGCAGTCAATCGCGAAATGCCATAGGGGGCGTCCATCGGAAAAAAGGGCGCCCCGGCCGGCGGTGCCGCTCCGACCGGATGAACGGGTGTTCCGCCGCTCGCGGCTGCGCAGGTTGGGCGCGGTACTCATGCTGCCGCCTTTCGAAGAACAATGGCGAGATCGTCGAGGTCACCGACAGTGAGGACAGTCAGGTCCGCGATATTGGCCCGCGACGGCGCTGCTCCCGGCTGGACGCGGACGGCCAGGCTGCGCACGCCCGGCGGTACCGAAGCGGCTGCTGAACGCAGCTGGGTGGCTGTGACTTCGCTGCCCACCACGAAGAACACCACCGAGGCGTTGGGAACGGTGTCCGCCAACGTACGGGCGAGGTCGACGGCGGTCTTCCGCATCGGTGCCCCGACGATCCTGGTCATGTCGTCAAGCAGGTTGCGGCCGGTTTCACAACGCAGGGGTCCCTTCTGCGTCAGGACATCAAGGTCCCTTTGCTCGCTGATCGCCTGGCGGCCGATGGAGCCTGCCACCGAGATGGCCATCTCAAACGCGGCCTCGGTGTTGTACTCGTCGGTGTTGATCGAAAGGGAAATGGCCAGGTGGGCCCGGCGGGTTTCCTCGAACTGCCTGACCATGAGCTTGTTGGTGCGGGCGGTCGTCTTCCAGTGGATGTGCCTGCGGTCATCGCCCGGAACGTAGTCACGGAGGGCGTGGAAGGAAACGTCCGCGCTGGAGAGTTCCGTGGTGGGCATGCCTTCCAGGTCCCTGATGAAACCTGCGGCAGAACCGCCCAGCGAAACTGTGCGAGGGTGCACATAGAGGTCCACGGGGTCCGTCCACAGCACGCGGCGGCGGAGAAGATGCAGCGGGTCGGCCCTCACGGACCGGACAGGACCCACCACAATGACGGCGCGGCGGGCCGTAGGAATCGTGAAGAGGTCCTCGTGGATCTGGGCAGGCTTCAGGCGCGGCAAATGGAAGATCGCGGTGTTCGAGCCCACCGGCAATTCCAGAGTGGCCGGCAGCAAGGGACGGGCTGAAACATTGGACACAGCGATGCTGCCTACGGCGTCGTCCCCTACCGCTACCCTTGTCCGGGCGAGGTCCAGGACCACGCCATAAGCGGAGCGGCCAACGATGAACACGATCGCCAGGATGAGCAGGAGGAAAGCCACCATGGCCGCCGACTTCGCTTCCTGCCATCCCCATGCCTGACCCGCCAGCCAAAGCCCGATTGCCGTGGCAAGAATCACCCAGCCAAGCACACTGACCACCGACAGTACCGGCCAGGCGGAACGCAGCCACAGTCTTCGAAGCGTGGACCACACCGGGGCTACCAACTCCCCCAGCGTCCCGGCGGCCTCGGCCCACACAGCGGCGGGATGGAGCTTGCCGGATTTTCCGTCTTGGCGGCTGGATTTCCCCGGCCGGCCCGAAGGGCTGCCGGAGGGGTTGCCGGAAGCCTTCCCGGAACCCCCGAGGGAGCGGATCTTGCTGCCAAGCGCCGAGCTTGCGCGCTTGAGCGAATCAGCAGCCCTGTTCAGGGGTGTGCTGGATGACATGTACGGACCTTTGTTCGTGCCGGGGTGCGGGGATCTTGCAGTTGCGGGTGCTTCTGAAAGCTAGGCGCTGGCCCGTTGCTGCGGGGCGGCCACATCGGCCAGCACCCGGGTCAGGACCACTTCCGGTGTGGCACCCGAGAACTCGGCTTCGGGATCCATCACCAGTCGGTGCGTCCATACAACGGGTGCCAGTTCCTTGACGTCGTCGGGCAGGACAAAGTTCCGACCCTGGCCGGCGGCCCACACCTTCGCGGCGCGGACCATGGCCAACGCACCACGGACGGAAACACCCAGCCGGGTTTCGGCGGAATTCCGGGTCTCCTCGCACAAACGCGAAATGTACTCAAGCACTGCAGTATCCACGTGGGTGGTGGCTGCAAGGTCTGCCATGTCAGCCACGGCCTGGGTGGTGATGATCGCCGACAGGTCTCTTGAACGGTCCTTGAGGTTGCTGCCGCCGAGCAGCCGGACCGTCGAGGCGTGGTCCGGGTAGCCAATGGACGTCTTGATCAGGAAGCGGTCCAGCTGGGCTTCGGGCAGCCGGTACGTGCCGGCCTGCTCGATCGGGTTCTGGGTAGCCAGGACCATGAAAGGACGGCCGGCGTCGTACGTGGTGCCGTCCACTGTGACCCGCGATTCTTCCATGACCTCAAGCAACGCGGACTGGGTTTTCGGGGAGGCGCGGTTGATTTCGTCCGCGAGCACGATGTTGCTGAAGACGGGGCCCTTATGGAACTCGAACTTCTGGGTCTTCTGGTCATAGATGGTCACACCGGTGACATCGGAGGGCAGGAGGTCGGGAGTGAACTGGATGCGGTTGTGCGAACCCTGAACGGTCGCGGCGAGGGCCCGGGCCAGCGACGTCTTGCCCGTTCCCGGCGCGTCCTCGAAGAGCACGTGCCCTTCAGCCAGCATCGCCGTGAACGTCAGCCGGATAACGTGTTCCTTGCCCAGGACTGCCTGGCCCACATTGGCAACGAGCTTCTCGAATGTTTCTGCAAACCACAGGGCCTGCTCGTTTGTCATGGTCATCGGTTGATCCTGTTCGTTGTGGGGATGTAGGGATGAAGTTGTTCACTCGCGGGCATCAGCAGCCACCGGGCTCTGAACCGTAGCGGTCCACGGTGATGGCCTTGACGAACCAGCCCGGGTGGCTGCCCTCGGTCACGCGGTACCACTTGGTGGAACCGCCGTAGATGGCCTTGGTGCAGTCGATCTTGAGCTTGCCCTCCGAGCGGGAGACCCAGCCCACGCCGCAGGAGGGACCGCTCGGGTTGTAGGTGTCCGGCTGTCCGGGCTTGCCGGGGCACGTGTTGTTGTGCGCCTGGACCGTTGTCGGCGACGGCGGAGGTGGTGGCGGCGTCGGATCGTCACCGCTCGTGGCCGAGACCTGGCCGCTGCCCGGGCCTGCGACCACGGTAACGGCCCTGACGTTCAGCCTCCGTGTCTTATCCCAGCCACCGCCGGACACGTCGTACCTGTTGGCCTTGCCCACGCTTGTCCAGCCGCCGCCGTCCAACGAGACCTCATAGTGGTCCAGCGGGCGCCCGTTCGTTGCGGGGTTGTTCCACGTCCAGTGCACCTGGCCGTCGCCCTTGGCCGACTTGCCGCCGCTGACATTCGGCGCGTTCGGCGGCCCGTACGGGTTGCCCGTTCCGATCGCCTTGGCGTCGCCGGACTGGTTGTTCTTCACCGACGTCGCAATGATGTTGACCACCACGTTGGTGCCGTTCGGCTGGCCGCCGATGTCGCCGCCTCCACGGCCGATCGGGCCGGAACCGGAGGCTGTTTGCCATCGGTAGGTGATCTCGTTGTCCTGCGAGCCGTTCCGCTCCGCCGCGGTCAGCGGTGTGAACGTGACCCGCAGCTGGCCGCTGGAACCGGTCGCGGTCACCGAACCGCTGCCAACCGTCCCGGGCTTGCCGGCCGCGCGGATCGGCGCCGATTGCTGGCTGACGCCGCTGACGCCTGCCTTGTTGGTGGCCGAAACCGTAAAGGTGTAGTCCGCCTCGGAGTTCGCCACGGACACGTTCTGCGACGTAGCGGCCACCGACTGCGAACCGACCACGGCGCCGCCACGGTAGGTGGTCAACGTGTAGGCCGAGACGGGGTCACCGTTGTTGTTGGGGGCCGCCCAACTGACCCTCAACTGGCTCTGCGTACCCACCGATCCGGCGCCTGATACCGACGGCGCGGAAGGCGTGGCCGGAACTCCGGCAGGGGTTTCCGCCGCGGAGTACGGGCTCCACTCCGAGGGCTCCTTGGCATCGTTCCTTGCCAGGACGCGCACCTTGTAGGCCACCCCGTTAGTGAGGCCCTTCCAGACGTAGCTCGCACCGGTCAGGTTCTGGATCTGGGGGTTCTGGCCGGCCGGTGCGGGCGAGATTTCCAGATCATAGGACTTGACGGGCGAACCCTTGCTGGCCGGTGGAACCCAGGCCACGGACAACTGCTTGTCACCAAACTTGAGGCTGGGCGCAACAGGAGTGTCCGGCTTGACGTCAGGACGGACTTCGGCGGAGACCGGCGACCGTTCGGACTCGTTGATGGCATTGGTGGCCGTCACTGCGAAGTGGTACTTCACGTTGTTCGTCAGGCCGGTGAGCGTACAGGTGTTCGCGGGGCAGTCCTGTTTGAATCCGCCTTCGCCGTAAACCGTGTACTTAGTGATGGGCGATCCCCGGTCAGCCGGGGCATTCCACGTGAGCAGCGCCGTCTGGTCGCCTACGCTCTGCGCCTGGGGCGTGGTGGGGGCCTCCGGCTTGTCCTTGACCGTCAGCCGGATGCGCGCCGTCGAGTAACGGGACAGCTCGCCCGTTTTGTCGGCGACCGTATAGGCAACCACCAAGGTCCCCGTGAAACCCGCCGCGGGCGTCACAGTCACGCTGTCTCCCCCGGCGCTGGCGGAGCCCTGCCCTGTTTCCGTCACGGCGGACACGATCTTCAACGCCGTATCGGGGAACGGATTGGAGTCGTTGGCCAGCACGTTCACCGTCACCGGCTTCCCGGCCTGCGCGTCGGGCTCCACGTCGTCGTTGGCTACCGGCTTGGGCCGGTTGGAAGCGCTCAGGGAGAGCTTGTAGCTGGCAAGTGCTTCCAGGCCGCGGGGATCCTTGGCCTTCACCTGGACCGTTCCGCCTTGGCCGATCCGGACGGAATCCTCAGCCGAAGCCTTGAGCGTACTGCCGTCCACGGAGACCCGGAAACCGCCGGGTGCCGATCCCACCACCTCATACTTCATGTTCTGCACGTCGTCCCCATCCGGGTCCGAGGTGAGCTTGCGCAGGTCAAGGCTCGCCGAGTCTCCCTTGGGCACGTCAACGTCGCTGCCCAGGAGCTCCGGTGGGTTGTTCTTGTTCGGGTCGGGAAGCACCTTGGTACGGATGCTCAACGTAGCCTTCAGCCCGTTGGGATCATCAGGTCCGGAACCGTCGGTGACCTCGAAGCTGATGGAGCCAGGGCCCACGTACTCCGCACCTGCCGTGTACTTGACGGCGGTTCCGTTGTTGGCGATCGGATCGCTTCCGTCCGAACCGATCAGCTTGATGCGGTCGGCTTGGGTGAGCCTCGGCGATTTGCCGTCGCGGACCTTCACCCACTCGGACAGGTCAACGGTGACCGACTGGCCGGAGACCAGCTCCACAACTTCGTCCTTGGCCAGCGTCGGAACCTGCTGGCCGATGCCCGGGACCCAGATGATGGCAGTTGACTTCTGGCCATCCACGTCCTCCACGGTGTAAGGCACCAGTTGCGGTTGCTCGGTGAGTTCGACAATCACGTTGCCTTCGGACCCGGGACGAGCTGTGGGGACATCGGTGCTGACCTTGAGGTTCTCCCCCACACCGTCGGGATCCTCGTCGTTCTTGAGCACGGGAACATCCACGGCGGTCTTGCCGAGCGTCTGTGCAGAGGTCACACGGTCATCGCGGGCAATCGGGGCCTGCAGGGGGACGTCCTTCTTGACGATCACCCGGATGCTCGCCTGCCCCACGGCGTCGCGGTCGTCGGCTACCGAATAGCGGACGTTGACCGTGCCTTCGGCGGCAGGAGCGGTAATGAGGATGCGTCCGCTGGTCTTGCTGACGTGGGCATCCAGTCCCGGGTCGGCCTCGATGCTGTCCGTCAGTATCCGGATCAGGTCACCATCGGGGTCGGTGTCGTTGGCAGTGGCGTCCACGGCAATCTGGCGCCCCGGCCGGACCTTCACTTCGTCATCCACCGGCGTGGGCTTTTGGTTGTTTTCGCCGCGGGGTGCGACGCCGACCGTCACCGTTCCGGTGTTGACCGCACCTTGGCGATCAATGACTTTGTAGCGGAAAGAGTCTGTGCCGGCGCCATCGCCCGCGGCGACGAAGTCGATGAAGTTGCTTCCCGCCGTCGCGGTTCCCATGGTGGGGGTGCTGTCGATGCCAGTGAGCTGGACGGAGTCGCCGTCGGGATCGATGCCGTCCAGCGGCACGGGGATACGGACCGTGCCCCCGGCCACCACACGCGCGGTCAGGTTGCGTGGTTGCGGACGGGAGTTTTGCGAACCCTCCAGCGGAAGAATGTGGATGGTCACCGCTGCGGCGCTTTTTTGGCCCTGCGGATCCACGGCGTTGTAGATGGCACGGACGGTTTTGGGTGTGGGCCCGGCGATGAAGCGGAGGGTGTTCTCGGAAACAAACGCTTTGCCGTCTTCTTCGGCGATGTTCTGGGCCAGCACCGGGTCCACCTTGAGCTCCTCGCCCTGCGGATGGGTGTCGTTGTCCAGGACCGGAACGGTCACGACGTCGTTCACGCGAACGTTGACTTCGTCGGGTTTGGGCTGGGGAGCCTCCACGACGGCGGGGGCCGGCACGGGGACAACGCCCACCGTGCCCGTGGCCGAGGCCCGGCCGTTGGACATGGTGTAGCTGAAGACGAACGGGTCCTTGGAGCCCAGGACGTCGGTGACCCGCAGGACACTATGGTCGATGACGCTGACCGAAGCCGCAGAGCCCTCGGGGACGGTCACGGATTGCAGGACCAGCACCCCTCCGGAGGGATCGGAGTCGTTGGCCAGCGGGTCCACCAGGACGCTGCCGCCAACGGGCAGGAGCGCCACGTCGTGCACCGCAACGGGCGCACCGGGATCCTTGCCGGACTCCACGTCCACGCGGATGAGGCCTTGGCTGCTCTGCGGACCGTTGCTGGCGATGTAGGTGAGGTAGACGGGACCTGGCGTGTTGCTCCGGAAAGTGAAGGTACCGCCGTCGGTAATGGCGCCCAACTCTGCCTGTCCGGCAGCTTCAACGTGCGCAACGCGCAGGGCGCCACCATTGGGGTCCACGTCGTTCTTCAGGGGTGAGATAACCAGGTCCTGGCCCACCACGGCCGTGACGTGGTCCGCGTTGACCACGGGAGCCAGTGCACCGGGTGGCTGGACGTTGACCACCACGCGGCCGGTGGTGGTGGCGCGGCCGTCCCATACGGTGATTGTGACATTCTTCTTGCCGGGCGCAGCGCCCGAATCCTGGTAGGTCAGCAAGCCGTCGCGGCGCACCTTGACCTGGTCCTGCTCGTTGTCCGCCTTGGCGTCCAACAGGACGAGGTCGTCGCCGTCGGGGTCCATCCAGTCGGTCAGGATGTTCTGGCTGACCGACTTCCCCTGCTCCACCAGCATGGTGGTGGGTTCGGCGCGCTTGAAGAAGGGAGGCTTGTTGTCGTCCGGGCCAACAACGTGGAGCGTGACCTTGCCGCCGGCAGAGAGCCCGCGCCCGTCGGAGGCGTTGTAGTCGAAGACCTCCGTGCCGGGCTTGGCCTCGGCAGGGACCTTGATCTGGAAGGCGGAGCCGCCGTAGATGCTTTCAAGGGCGCCGGACTTGGGTCCGTTGGCACCCACTGCGGCCGTCAGGACATCGCCGTCGGGGTCCGAGTCGTTGTCCAGGACGCTCAGGATGGAGGTACGGCCGGGACGGACACCGAACTCATCCGGCTTGGTCTCCGGTGGCCGGTTGGGTTTGGTCCGGTCAGGAAGGACGTTGATGGTGTTGTTGTCCGCGGACTCCTGGTCCTGGTCATCGGACTGGTTCTTGGGCGGGACCACCTCGTCCCAGTTGTTCACGAGCTGCATGTTCTGGTTGACCAGCCATACGCTGCCCGAGTTGACGTCGTTGAGGACCACCAGGTCCCGGTTCACGCGGAACACATAGCTTGGCGAAGCACTTGCCTTGGGGACGTCGTTTTTCTTGTCGTCGGCGTCGTTTTCGCAGTCGCGGACATACTTGTTGGCTCCGGCCCAGGCCGCGTGCACGCACTTGCTCACCTGGACGGGCGCAGCGGGAACACCTTCGCCGCCGGCACTGACCACATCCGCAGTGGAGCCGTCCAGCGGCTGCTTCAGCAGGGCCTTGCGCGTGGCGATGGCGACGAATCCGCTGTCTTCGCTGCTTTGCTGGAGCTTGGCTTCGCGGGCATCCTGCAATTGCAAACGGCGCCCGCCGGGCAGGAAAAGGTTTCCGGAGGCGGCGTCGAGCACAACCGGCTTGTCGCCCACCACGGCCATCTGCAGGTTGCCTGCGCCCTTGAGCTCATCGACCTTGGTGACCTCCGAGGCGGTCCGCTCGCTGTTGGCGTCCACTGTGGTGACCGTGATTTCGCCCTTGCCGGGGTCCGCTGTGTAGATGCGGTTGTCCCGGCCCACGGCCGAAACGATGCCTTGGGAGCCCGTCAGGACCGGTTCGGTGCCCTCCTCATCGAAGCCGTTTACCGTGGACGGGGAAAGTGCCCAGACCTTGCCCTTGGCGGGATCGGTGACGGCCAGGACCGTCGAGCCGTAGCTCACCTGGGACGACGACGGCAGCTGCTTGTCGCCGCCAAGCTTCAGGTTCGCCGCCGAGACCTGGTTGATGGTGGAGCCCGATTCGTCGTCGACGAACACGTTGCCTTCGTGTTGGAGGACGTCGAACGTGGTGCTCGCCGGTGTCACCGCGCCGTCGAGGACCCGCGAGGGGTAATTAAGCCGGCCGACCGCGTTCTTGGTCTTGCTCACCACCCACACGCCGCCGTCGTTCAAGTCCACCTCCGTGGTCTTGAATCCCGGGTACAGCACAGCGAAGGCAACCAATACCGCACCGGCCGCAGCCACAGCGATGGCAGACACCAGTCTTTTGTTCCGACGCTTTTTCAGCCCCAGCTTGCCGAAGAAAGAAGTCACAGCCCCAAAATTCCCTTTTTATTCAAGTTGCGCGAAGCAGCTTTCAGGCATACCGGCCGGTGCCGGCAGCCAGACATTCCGCAGTACCCCCATACAGCGGCGGAATTTTCAGTGTCCAAGAATATCCCACGCGCCACACGGCCATCCAAGGAAACCCGAGACAGGCCTCTCCAATGGCTTTGACAGCATACTGTCTTCGCAGTGGAGGGCGCGATGGGTACAAGTCCCCGTCTTGCAGGGCCGGCGAGTGTCAGCATGGAGGCGCTCCCACCGCACCGGGCTCACCAATGGAGGTGTGGCCCGCAATGATGTACCGCCCAACGTTACGGCTGGAACCAGGTTCAATGCGCCACCAATTGAAGGTCCAGTTATTGACGTCTTTTTGGACGATGTAGCACTTCACAATCATTGTCTGGCCGGGGTACTCCCAGGGCTCTTGGTTGCCGCCTTTTCCGTCGCAGGTGAAGTCAGGGCTGGGTTGGTAGTTCATCCCGCCCAGCGTGTAGGTGCATGAACGCTGGACCACGCCCGTGTTCAACACGCCAGTCCATTCGCCCTTCTTCCCCGACTTCGCACTGGCACTGGCAACCGCCCCGCCCGTGCCCAAGGAGTTGAAGGTCTGCACATCGATGGTTCGGGTCTGCTCATACCCGCCGGTGTTGATCGTCCGGCTGCCGGAGGCGGCCACGGTCTCCCAGGCTCCCCCGTCGATCCGGATCTTGGTCGTCCTGACGTCGTTGGTGGAGGTCGAGGGCGAGGACCAGTTCAGTGTGACCGAGGGGTCGTTCATTGCACCGTTCGTTCCCGAGGCCGAAGGCGTTCCCGGTGAACCGTAAGGTGTTGCAGTGGCAGCCTGGCTGGCGTCCGAACTTGGCGCCACGGAGGACTGTGCAGTCACCGTGATGCTGCTCGCTTGGCCGTTGGCGAACCCGCCCACCGTTTGGCCAGGCTGGATCGGTCCTGATTGACCGGTGCTGGCACGGTAGGTGTAGCTCACTTCGTTGGCGGTGGAACCGTTGCGCTGGGCCTGGTTGAGGGTGGTGAAGTTGATGGTCACCTGGCCGCCCGCTCCCCCGGTGTTCGCCGGCGTGGCACTGACGTTGCCCACGGTTCCCAGCTTGCCGGTGGCCCGTCGCGGCGCGGAGGCCGCGCTGACGGCACCCTTGCCGGCCTTGTTTTCGGCCTGGACAGTGAAGGTGTAACCGGCCTCGGAGTTATTGGCCGTGAACGTCGCCGAGCGGACGTTGCCCGGCACCGTCTGGGTCTGCGTGGCGCCGCCTCCTCCGCTCATGGTGACGTAGTAGGTCTTGATGGGGTCGCCATTGATGTCCGGCTCGCTCCAGTCAGCGCGCAGTTGGTTCTGCGATCCAACCGAGGAGACGACGGCGGTACTCGGCGCCGCCGGCGCTCCGGGAAGGCCCGCGGGATGGTCCTCGGCCGAGTACAAGCCCCAGTCCGATGGCCCCAGGTCGTTGACGGCCTGCGCCCTTACCTTGTACTTCACGCCGTTGGTCAGGCCCGTCCAGGTGTAGCTCAGTCCGGTGACCTCGTTCTTCACGGCGATGCCGTTTGCCGGCGGCGGTGAAATCTCAAGGTTGTAGTGCTTCACCGCCGAACCCTCCGTTTTGGCCGGGGCCCAGGTGATGGCCAGGTCCTTGTCACCGGCCTTGACGCTTGGCGGTTCCGGCGGTGACGGCTTCTCATCGGGACGGATTTCGTTCGAAGTAACCGATGCCGGCGAATCTCCCACCTCGTTGGTTGCCGTGACCGTGAAGACGTACTTGACGTTGTTCGTCAGCCCGGTCAGCGTGCACGTGGTGGTGGGGCATTCCTGCTGGAAGCCAGCCGACCTGACGGTGTACTTGGTGATGGGCGAGCCGTTGTCCGACGGCGGCGCCCACTTGAGCACTGCCGTGCGGCTCCGGACATCCGTTGCAGAAGGGGCAGAGGGCGCATCGGGATTGTCCCGCACGGTGATGCGCACACGGCCCACTGCCTGCCGGCCGGGATCGTCGGTCTTGTCCTTGATGGTGTAGCGGACCACGAGCACGCCCTTGGAGCCGGCTGCCGGGGTAACCGTGATGGAGTCCCCCGAGACGTCGGGCTGCCCTGCCGAACCGGTCTCGACCACTGCGGAAACGATCGTGAGCGGCTCGCTGAACGGATTGAAGTCGTTGCCCAGCACGTTGACTGTTTGCGGCTTACCGGCGTCGGCCTTCTCCACGGTGTCGTCGTTGGCCACAGGCTTTGGACGGTTGGACGAGACCACGGTGACAGTGATGGCGGCCCGCACGGCATCGGACCGGCCGTCGCTAACCTTGAGGGGCAACGTTCCCCGGGCTCCCGGGTTCAAGGTGCCTCCAGGGGTGACCTTCAGGACACTGCCGTCGATCCTGGCATCAAAACCGCCCGGCTGTTGTCCGTCGAATTCGAACTTGAGCTTGCCCTGGTCCGCTTGGTCCACGTCCTTTGCAAGGTTCGCGAGGTCCAGTTCAGTCGTTTCCCCCTTCGGCGCCTCGATGGACGCTCCGCTGAACGTCGGCGGGTGGTTGGCATTGGGGTCCGGAAGCACCCTGGTCATGATGGTCAGCGTCGATTTGAGTCCCTCGGAGTCGTCGGGACCGGAGCCGTCAGTGACCTCGAAGGTCACCGAGCCCGGGCCAACGTAGTCCGCCTGCGCCGCGTAACGGAGCGCGGTGCCGTCACCGGCGATGACGTTCACGGGGTCGCCGCCCTGGACCTTGATCTTGTCCGCGACCGTGATCCTGGGACTGCGACCGTCGCGGACTTTTACATAGTCCGCCAAGGACAAGGTGACTTCCTTGCCGGCCGTGACCTCGACGACGTCGGTTTTGGCCAGCGTCGGGTACTGGAGACCCTGCCCTGGAATCCACATGACGGCCGTAGCCGACTGGCCGTCGATATCCGTCACTGTGTATGGGATCAACTGGTCCTGGGGAGCCAACGTGACCACCACGCTGCCGGACGTTCCCAAGCGGGCATTGGGGTTACCGTCGGGGAGGGAGATCTTGAGGTCTTCTGCCACCCCGTCAGGATCCGAATCATTTTTCAACACCGGGACGTCCACGGCGGTCTTGCCCAGTGTTTCGGCGAGCGTCACGTGATCGTCAACGGCGATGGGTGCATGAAGCGGCGCCGTGGGGCTGGTCTGCACGCGGACCACCGCACTGGCCTCGGCCTTCTTGTCGTCCTGTATCCGGTAGCTCACGCTTTCGATGCCGGCCTCGCCCGGCGCCGTCAGGACAGCCTTTCCTGCAGCAGCTTCCACGTGGAGCTCAGGCTTGGCTTCGAACGTCGGCACCAGGGCGATCGGGTCGCCGTCGGGGTCCGAGTCGTTCTTGAGGACATCGACAGCCACACGGCGGCCGGGGCGGACGTCGATGACATCATCCACCGCGATCGGTTTCTGGTTGTCCGCCTCCGCTGGAGCGATGCCGACAATCACATTGCCGGTGTTTTCCGCGCCGATCCGGTCACGTACCCGGTAGCTGAAAGTGTCCGTCCCCGCAGACTTGCCGCCCGCCGTGTACTCCAGATAGCCGTCGCGGAGGATGGCCGTACCCATGGCCGGGGCCTTGTCGATGCCGATGAGCTGGACCGAATCGCCGTCGGCGTCGATGCCGTCGAGCGGAACCGGCACTTTAACGGTCATGCCCGCGACAACACGTGCGGTCAGGTTCTTCGGTTCGGGCCGGGTGTTGGTGGCATCGTCGCGTGCACGGATGCGGATGGTCACCTGCTGCGAATCTGACTGGCCGGAAGCGTTGCTGACCTTGTAAATGGCGTATGCCGTCTTGGCTTCCCCACCGGCAATGAAACGCAGGGTATTGCCGGCAACGAACATGCGTCCGTCAGCCTCGTCCGGTTGCTGCGCAAGGACTGGATCCAAGGTCAGTTCCCCGCCGTTGGGATCCGAGTCATTGGCCAGCACGGGTATTGTCACCACGTCCCCTGCCCTAACGGTGACCTCGTCCGGTTTTGCCTGTGGTGCCTGGAGTTTGGTGGGCGCGGGCACCACCTGCACGGAGATGTCGCCCGTAGCGGAGGCTTTGCCGTTGGAAATGGTGTATTTGAGGGACAGCTGTCCTTCAGCGCGGACGTCGGTGATCTTGATAACAGAGTGGTCAAGGACGGCGACGCTGACGGGGAGTCCGTCAGCGGCGGTTACTGACTGCACCACCAGGACGCCCCCGGCCGGATCCGAGTCATTGCCGAGCACGTCCACCACGGTGCTTCCGCCGCTCGGCAGCAGGGCAATGTCCCGCACGGCTACGGGGGCGCCGTCACTGTTTCCGGAAACGACGTCCACCCGGACCAACTGCTGGGCGCTCGCCGGACCGTTGGTCACCATGTACGTGACGTAGTGCGCTCCCAAAGCGCTTGAGTTGAAAGTGAAGGTTTGCTGGTCCGGCCCCACCACAGCCGTCGACTGGCCGTCGGGCTGGGCCTGTGCAAGCCGGAGTGTGCCGCCCTGCGGATCGGTGTCGTTCTTGAGCGGCGCAACCACCGTGTCCTGGCCGGCCACCGCCACCACATGGTCCGCGTTGGCAATGGGCGGCAGGGCGCCGGGGGCACGGACATCCACACTGATCTGGCCCTCGGCAGTGAGCGAGCCATCTGAAACCGTGACGTTGATGGTCTTGCGACCTGGGCCCGCGCCGGAATCCTGGAAGGTGAGCAGACCGTCCGGCCTGATCCTGACCTGGTCAGCCGGGTCGCTGCTGGACGCGGAGACCGCAAAGATGTCGTCGCCGTCGGGGTCCATCCAGTCGGTAAGAATGTATTGGTTAGCAATCTTGCCCGCTTGGACCACCATGGTGTTGTTGCGGTTGGCCTTGGGCTTCGGCGCGCTGTTTTCCTCCGGCGGCACGATCCTGAGGTCGACGTCCGCAGAAGCAGTTCCCCCCCGACCATCGTCCACCGTGTACTTGAAGGATTCGGATCCCGTGGTTCCGGCCGGCACGGCGATCTGGAAGCCGGTTCCGCCATATACCGCGGACAACGCCCCGGACTTGAGCGGTTCGCCGGCGCTCACCGTAAGGATGTCGCCGTCGGAGTCGGCATCGTTGTCCAAAACCGGTAAAAGCGTAGTTTTGCCTGCCCGGATCCCGAAGGAATCAGGCTTGGCTACCGGAGGTGTGTTGGGCTTGCTCCGGTCCGGAAGAACGGTCTGCTGCACCTCGTCCGCCGAGTCCTTGTCGGCGTCGTCGGACGTCTGCTGGGGCGGAATGACGTCGTCCCAGTTGTTGACCAATTGCATGTTCTGGTTGACCATCCAGACGTTCCCCGAGTTGACGTCGTTCAGGACAACGAGGTCGCGGTTGACGCGGAACACGTACGACGGCGATGCGCTCGCCTGGGGAACGTCGGCGCGGCGGTTGTCTGCCTGGTTGTCGCATTCCCGAACGTATTTGTTGGCGCCTGACCAGGCCGCGTACGTGCATGTTCCCAGCTGGACCGGCGCGGCAGGCACTCCCTGGCCGTCCGCCTGGATGGTCTTGGCGGTGCCTCCACCGAGTGGTTGGAGCAGCAGCGCGCCCTTGGTCGCGATGGCCACTGTGTCCGCCTTGGGGCCGGGCTGCTGGAGTTTGGCGTCCCTGGCGTCATCCAGATGGATCGTGGCGCCTCCCGGAAGGACCAGGTTGCCGTTTGCTTGGTTCAGGACCACGGCCTGATCGCCGACGGCGGTCAGCTGGACTTCGCCGTCGGCCTTGAGGGCGTCGTCGTTGCGGACCTGTGAGTCCACGGCCTTACCGTCGGCATCCACTTTGGTTGCGGTCAGCTTGCCGGTTTTGGGATCCAGCGTGTGAATGGTGTCGTCTGCGCCGACCACGGAGCTGATGCCTTGGGACTGTTCGATCACAGGCTCGGACTCGTCGCTGAATCCGCCGACGGACGTTGGTGACACGGCCCATACTTTGCCCTTGGAAGGGTCGGTGACCGCGAGGACCTTGCTGCCGAAGCTCACCTGGGCGGAACCCGGGAGCTTCCGGTCTCCGCCGAGCCGCATGTTCGCAGCGCTCACGGGGTTGATGGTTGCTCCGCCGGCGTCGTCGATGAACACGTCGCTTGCCTGCTGCAGGATGTCGAAATTGTCGCTGGCCGGGGTTACCGCGCCGTCAAGCGACTTGGACGGATAGTTGAGGCGGCCGGCCGCATTCTTGGCCTTGCTGACCACCCACACTCCGCCGTCGTTCAAATCCACTTCGGTGGTTTTGAACCCCGGATAGAGGATGGCACCTGTGATGACGACGGCGGCAGCGATTGCCGCCGATGCCGCACCTATCAGCCGGTTGCGGCGCTTCCTTGAAGCCCCCTGTCTGGGCGCCCGTTTGGCAGGCCTCTTGGACGGAGCCATCAACATCCCCCGGTGTATTCTGGCAGCCGACACCCACTCGCGCGGCTGGCTTGACGCGAACAGTCTCCAAGCCTACCGGTTTAATCCATCGATTAGTGCAGGTGTGATGGGTACAACTACCCTCCCTCGATTACGGGAGCGGCACGCTGTAAAACTAGTCCAGGACCAGACCCTTGCCGCGGCCGCGGGCGAGCATGACGGGATGGATCTCGCCGAAACCGCGGACATTTTCGGAAGCCTGGGGGACCAGCACGAACCGCTCGTCCTGGCCCAGCGCGGCTGCCGTCATGGCATCGACCAGCACCGTTCCCGGTTGCGCGAGGCTGGTGAGTCGTGCGGCCAGGTTGACCGTGGGCCCGTAGATATCACCAAGCCTGGACAGGATGCGGCCCCACACCATGGACACCCGGGCCTGCGGAAGGATCTCGTCTTCAGTGAAGGCGTGGGCCAGGGCCAACGAAATCTCAGCTCCGGCCGCCGGTGTTTCAGCGATGTAGAGGACTTCGTCGCCGACCGTCTTTACCAGCCTGCCACCACCAACGGAGATGATCTCGGCGCACTTGTTCTCGAAGCGTTGCACCATCTGGGCCAGGGTCTTTTCGTTCATCCGCCGCGAAAGGCTGGTGTAGGACACCAAATCGGCGAAGCCTACGGCGCGGGCCAGGGGCAACGGCGAATCGTCCTCATCACCGTCCCGGCCCTCCTCGCTCGCCTGGAGCCCCGCCTCGGCGCGGACTGCGAGCCGCTGGACACCGGCGTTGAGTTGGCGGCGGTACGAGTAGACCAGGATCTCCTCAAGCGAATCCACCAACGCCGGCAATTGGCCCACCAACTTTTTTCGGGCCACGGCGTCCGGAATACCTTGCTCCTGGACCATGTCCTCTACCAGCGCCTCGATCTGCCACACCACCATGCGGTCGGTCATCTGGCCGATGGAACGGGTAACGGAGATTGCGGCTTCCTCCGTCAGGAGTCCGGCTCGCACCAAGTCCAGGATGGTGGTCAGCGCGGCCTGGTCGCGTTCGGTGAAGGCAACATCGTCATCTCCCCAGTTGGGAAACCCGAGGGCACGCCACAGCTTGCGCGCAGACAGCACCGAAACACCGGCTCCCGCGGCAACTTCACGACGACGGAGCTTGCGTTCACCGCCAAGAAGGCGGGTCTCGAGGGCCTTGATGGCAAGCCGTTCCGCTGACATCACTCCCGTAGGGGGTCCGGCCGGGTTTGCCCGGCCGGGCGCTGGTTCCGTGTCCTCATCCACTGAAGGTTCGGGTACGGCGTCGAACTCCTGGTCCAGGTCCTCGCCGGACTGCTGATCCTCAACGCTCATCTCTTCCACCTTCTCTCACATCCGACGGCACGTCACTCAAAATCAAGGTCCCCGAGCACTTCACCTTCCAGGACCCCATCCCGCGGAAGGTCTTCCAAAGCATCAACAATGAAGCCCCGGAACTTCCCCACGTGGGGGACGTCGGCCAAAACAAGCACTCCGGAGTGCCCGGTATCCAAGGATATATTCCCTGAGTGCAAGCTCCGTTGGAGCAAGCTCTGTTCAATGCCCACATTGCGGACGGACATCAGCGGAACCTGCCAGTCGCGGCGGCGCAACATACCGTGCCGGGCGATGATGCGGCGGCTGGTGAGGATGTAACGCACCGAACGCCAGCGCAGGAACCTTTTGACGCTGTAGGTCAGCAGGATGAATGCCGCCAGTCCCACGCTCACCCCGATCAGCCATGGCGTCCATCCCGCAGTAATGAACGGGGCGAGCCGTTGCGGGTTTCCCTTGACGATCCACGCGCAGGCGTAGGCGGTCAGGGCAGGAACCAGGACAAAAACCAGCACCGGAAAGAAGAGCGAACGGCCCTGCTGACGCGTGATGGTCAGGACCTGCTCCCCCGGGAGCAGCTCTTTACGCATAACCGCTTTCCGTGGCGCGCAAGTGCACCACGTCTCCGGCCGTCACTACGTGTTCACGGCCGCCATGGTCTACCACCAGCAGCGAGCCGTGCTCGTCCAGCCGCGATGCGTGACCCACAAGCTCGTGATCGCCGGGGAGGTGTGCCCGGACTTCGCGGCCCAACGTGACCATGGCCGATTCCACCCGCTTGTGCAGGGACGGGCCGCCTGCGAGACCGGCAGCGGGGTCGCCCTCGGCATTGCAGAAGCTGCGGTACAGCTTCGTGAAGCTGGAAAGGTACGCCTTCAGCAACGCGGTACGGTCCGTCGTCGTCGAGCCTTCCAAGGCGAGCGATGTTGCCGTGGGGACCGGTAGTTGCTCTTCGGAAAGAGTCACGTTGAGGCCTACGCCGAGGATCACCGCTGGAACGGAGCCGTCACCCAAGGGCGTCATCTGGGCGAGGATGCCGGCGATCTTGCGTCCGTTGACCAGGACATCGTTTGGCCACTTGATCTCGGCGGTCACGCCTGCCGCCTGCTGCAGGGCCTCACGCAGGGCCACCGCGGCCAGCAGGGACAGCCACGAGTAGCTCTGCGTAGGCACAGGCATGCCATCGGCGGTAACCGGGCGCAGCACCATGGAGACGGAAACGGCCGAGCGTTCCGGCGATTCCCAGTGGCGGTCCAGCCTGCCCCTGGCCGCGGTTTGGTGTTCTGCCGTGAGCACCGCCAGGTCTGGCCACCTATTCGGTTCGACGGTGACGGCCCGGACGAGGTCGGCGTTGGTTGACCCAGTGGACTCGACGATGTTCAGCTGCGGGATGCCGGTGGCGGACAGGAAATCCGGAGCGAGCAACGCCTCTCGATCCAGCGCGGCACGCTGTTGGGACTCGGGGCGTTCGGGGCTGGCGGGCTGTTCGGCATCCATAGCTGAATCCTATCCAGTCGTAGCCCGGCAGACGGCGCCGCGAACGTGTGAATCCGCTCAGAGAAAGATGTCCGGAACCAGCCGGTCTTCCGGAGCGCCGAGGCTGTAGGCAGCAAAATCGCTGACTCCGGCGGCCCGCAGGACTTCCTCGTCCGTGTAGAAGTTGCCCGATCCGTAGCCGCCGCTTGCTGCCAGCAGTGCGTGGGCAGCGTCGGCCATGATTTCGGGGCCCCGGGCGGCTTGGACCATCCGGTCACCGCCGGGCATGTTCCGGATGGCCGCCGTGTCGATCAAGGTGCACGGCCAGAGCGAGTTGACCTGCACGCCGTCGTTCTTCAATTCTTCGGCGAGTCCCAGGGTGGTGAGGCTCATGCCGTACTTGGCCATGGTGTAAGCCAGGTGCATTCCCGCCCATTTAGGGTCCAGGTTGAGGGGCGGCGAGAGCGTGAGGATGTGGCCGTGACGGGACTCCCGGAGGAAGGGCAGGGCCAGTTTGGAGAGCAGGAACGTACCACGGACGTTGATGTCCTGCATGAGGTCGTAGCGCTTCATGTCCACGGCGTCGGTCCGCGAGAGGTCGATTGCGGATGCGTTGTTGATGACGACGTCGATCCCGCCGAAACGCTCGACGGCGGCATTCACGGCAGCGGCGACGTCGGCATCATTACGGACGTCCCCGACGAGCGGCAGCGCCTGGCCGCCGGCGGCGAGAAGCTGATCCGCGGCCGTGAAAACCGTTCCCTCAAGTTTGGGGTGGGGTTCGCCGGTCTTGGCCATGAGCACAATGTTGGCGCCGTCCCGAGCGGCCCGGGTTGCGATGGCCAGGCCAATGCCGCGGCTGCCGCCGGACATGATGATGGTCCGGCCCTTGAGCGAACCCGAAGCGCGGTAGGGCGACTGCGCCTGGACCGGAGCAGAAACGGAGGAAGCGTCGTTGCTTGGAGTCATGCAGACACTGTAACGCAATTATGTTACTCACGGGTAACATAGCGGTCCTCGTCAGGCGGAATCATGGGGCGCCGCGACGCGCGCGATGGCCGGACCGTTGGGCATCAGCGCGGAAAATTGTAGGGTTTCTACAGCGGTTCGCAGCAAACGCGTTACTAGACTGGCCATCGAGGCCTGTTCTTTGTACGGAAGCTACTTAACCAGCTCCGTGAGGGAACCGCGCCAGCGACATATCAGCTACAGAGCCGGAGACACTTGATGAGCCACGATCTGACAACGACAGCGGGAAAGATTGCCGACTTCCGCGACCGCCAGGCACGGGCAGAGCAGCCTTCCGGCCCGGAAGCGATCGAGAAGCAGCACGCGCGGGGCAAGAACACGGCCCGCGAACGCATCGACCTGCTGGTTGATCCGGGATCGTTCGTCGAGTTCGACGCGTTGGCAGTGCACCGCTCAACGGCCTTCGGCATGGAGAAGAAAAAGCCGCTCGGTGACGGAGTGGTGTCCGGTTACGGCACGGTGGACGGCCGCCTGATTGCCATCTACAGCCAGGACTTCAGCGTTTACGGCGGTTCACTCAGCCAGGTCAACGGCGAGAAGATCGTCAAGGTCCAGGAGTTCGCCCTCCGCAACGGCTGCCCGGTTGTGGGCATCAACGACGGCGGCGGCGCGCGTATCCAGGAGGGCGTGGCATCCCTTGCCATGTTCGCGGACATTTTCCGCAATAACGTCCATGCCTCCGGCGTGGTCCCCCAAATCTCCCTCATCATGGGTCCGTGTGCCGGCGGTGCGGCCTACTCCCCCGCCCTGACCGACTACGTGGTGATGGTGGACAAGACCTCCCACATGTTCATCACGGGCCCGGACGTCATCAAGACCGTCACCGGCGAAGACGTGGACATGGAAACGCTGGGCGGTGCCCGGCAGCACAACGCCACCACGGGTACCTCCACCTACTTGGCGTCCGATGAAGCCGATGCGATCGAGTTCGTCCGTGAACTCCTTGACTTCCTGCCCTCCAATAACCTCTCCGAAGCTCCTGTGGTGGAGCACGACCAGGAACTGGAACTGGACGAGGACGACCTCGCCCTGGACACGCTGATTCCCGACTCCGCCAACCAGCCGTACGACATGCGCAAGGTCATTGAGCAGATCGTGGACGACGCGCACTTCCTCGAAATGCAGTCGCTTTACGCCCCCAACGTCATCATCGGCTACGGCCGAGTCGAGGGACACACCGTTGGCATCGTGGCCAACCAGCCCATGCAGTTCGCCGGAACGCTGGACATCTCGGCTTCGGAAAAGGCCGCCCGTTTTGTCCGCCACTGCGATGCCTTCAACATCCCGATCATCACCTTGGTTGACGTCCCCGGCTTCCTCCCCGGCAAGGACCAGGAATTCCAAGGCATCATCCGCCGCGGCGCCAAGCTCCTCTACGCCTACGCCGAGGCCACTGTCCCCAAGCTCACGGTCATCACCCGGAAAGCCTACGGCGGCGCGTACATCGTGATGGGCTCCAAGAAGCTCGGCGCGGACCTCAACCTCGCCTGGCCCACGGCACAGATCGGCGTCATGGGCGCGCAGGGTGCCGTGAACATCCTGTACCGCCGCGACCTTGCTGCGGTGGCCGAAGCCGGTGGCGACGTCGAGGCCCGCCGCGCAGAGATCATCCAGGGCTATGAGGAAGAACTCCTCAACCCGTACCAGGCGGCTGAGCTTGGTTACGTGGACGCTGTCATCGCTCCCTCGGACACCCGCCTGCAGATCATCCGCGGGCTGCGTGCATTGCGCGACAAGCGGGCGAGCCTGCCCACCAAGAAGCACGGGAACATCCCGCTGTGAGTGCGGCACAGACACCTTCGCCGGCCGAAGAGCCGGTGCTGCCCATGTTCTCCGTGGTCAAAGGGGATCCCACGCCTGAGGAGCTCGCGGCACTGGCCGCCGTCGTCGCCTCCGTTGGAGTGCCCCAGACGACGGAAGCGGAGGCCAAGCCCAGCGTGCGCCACTGGGTGCGCCGGCAGCAATTGCGCCTGGATCCCACCCCGGGTCCGGGTGCTTGGCGGCGCAGCCGCGGCTGATTTTCACGGCACGCAGCAAATAAGTTCAACAACCCTTTCACGTGGCGTTCGTCGCGGTTAGGCTCTTCGGGTGACTACTGCAAATTTGCCTGTGCGAGCCAAGTCCGCCATCGACGCCGTAGCTGACGCGTACACAGAGAGGCTGATCGAACTCAACCCGAGTTTCGCCACCACTCTGGGACTTCCGGGCCACGAGACCGAGTACCAGGATTACTCCCCTGCCGGCGCAGACGCGCACGCGGAGTCCACAAGGTTGGCCTTGGATGCCCTGGCGGGCCTTGAGCCTTCCGACGACGTGGACGCCGTCACCCTCGACGCCATGCGAGAACGCCTCGGGCTGGAATTGGAGATCCATTCCTCGGGTTGGGATGCGGCGGACCTCAATAACATCGCTTCGCCGGCGCAGGACATCCGCGCCATTTTCGACCTCATGCCGACGGACACGGTTGAGCAGTGGGGGCACCTCGCCGGACGTGCAGCTAACGTTCCCGGAGCCTTGGAGGGCTACATGTCTTCCCTCCGGAGCGCGGCTGCCGACGGTAAGGTGTCCGCCGCCCGGCAGGTGCGCATCGTCATCGAGCAGACCCGCCGGTATGCGGCACCGGACGGCTTTTTCGCCAAGCTTGCAGCGGAGGCCACGGTTGGCGGCTCACCGCTGCCGCCGGATGTCCAGGCAAAGCTCGACGCCGGTACTTCAGCCGCCCGTTCGGCGTATGGCGCCTTGGGCGATTTCCTCCGGGACGAACTGCTCCCCCAGGCCCCTGAGAAGGATGCCGTGGGCCGGGAACGCTACGCCTTGGCCTCGCGCTCGTTCCTGGGAGCTTCGGTGGACCTCGAAGAAACCTATGCCTGGGGCGTGCAGGAACTCGAGCGCCTGATTGCTGAACAGGAAAAGGTGGCCAACCAGATTAAGCCCGGCGCGTCCATCGAGGAGGCCAAGAGCATCCTCAACAACGATCCCGCCCGGCAAATCAAGGGAACGGACGCATTGAAAGCCTGGATGCAGGAGCTCTCTGACCGGGCCGTATCCGAGCTCGCCGACGTCCATTTCGACATCCCGGACGTCATGCGGACCCTCGAATGCATGATCGCGCCGACCGACGAGGGCGGAATCTATTACACCGGACCTTCTGACGACTTCTCCAGGCCGGGCCGCATGTGGTGGTCGGTACCCGCCGGCGAGGACACCTTCACCACGTGGTCGGAGACAACCACCGTTTTCCACGAGGGAGTCCCCGGTCACCACCTCCAGGTTGCCACCGCCACCTACCGCCGGGAACTGCTCAACAACTGGCGCCGCAACGTCTGCTGGGTCTCCGGACACGGCGAAGGATGGGCCCTCTACGCCGAACAGCTCATGCTGGAGCTCGGTTATCTCAAGGACCCTGGTGACCACATGGGGATGCTCGATGGCCAGCGGATGCGTGCGGCCCGCGTGGTGTTTGACATCGGCGTCCACTTGGAACTCCCCGTCCCTGAGCGCTGGGGTACCGGAACCTGGACTCCGGAGAAGGGGTTCGACTTCCTCAAAGCGAACCTCGATATCAGCGAAGGCCAGCTGCAGTTCGAGTTCGCCCGCTACCTTGGCTGGCCGGGTCAGGCACCGTCCTACAAGGTCGGCCAGCGTTTGTGGCAGCAGATCCGCACGGAATTGGAGGGACGTGGCGACTTCGATCTCAAGTCCTTCCACAGCAAAGCGCTGAACATCGGTTCGGTGGGGTTGGACGTGCTGCGGAGGGCATTGCTGGGTTAGTAGCTTGGCCGAGGTGCTCGCCGGAGAGCAACGTCACAAACGCACAAGGAATAACTTTTGCGCACGTAACATTTCTAAACGTCCGTTCGCTATGTTATTTGCGGAGCACCTACCGTGTTCCGGTGAGCACCTCAAACACCATCACTCCCCCAACCGGCAAGACCGGTTCCCGGCTGCCCAAGTGGGCCACGTCCTTCGGCGTGCAGATCATTGCCGCCCTTGTTGTGGGCCTGGTCCTTGGCCTCATCGCCAAGTACACCGGCAGCACCAAGACCGCCCCCAACGGTCTCGGCGCAACGCTGCAGACCATCGGGTCCAGCTACGTCTCCCTGTTGCAGACCGCCGTCGTTCCCTTGATCTTCACCGCCGTGGTGAGCTCTATCGCCAACCTGCGCCAGGTCTCGAACGCCGCGCGCCTGGCCTGGAACACGCTGCTCTGGTTTGCCATCACGTCGCTCGTTTCGGTGCTCATCGGCATCGGCCTCGGCGTACTGTTGCAACCCGGCGCAGCGACCGGCATCACCCAGAAGGCCGAGTACGCAGGCAAGACCGGTGACTGGTGGGCCTTCCTCATCGGCCTGTTCCCGAAGAACTTCCTCGGCCTTGGCGCCAGCTCCACCGTCACTGAAAGCGCCAATGCTGCGACCACGGTCAGCACGTCCGTAAGCTTCAACGTCCTCCAGATCCTGGTTGTCGCGATCGCTGTCGGCATCGCGGCCCTCAAGGTTGGCAAGCAGGCAGAGGCGTTCCTGACCTTCAATGCGTCCGCCCTGGCCGTCATCCAGAAGGTCCTCTGGTGGATCATCCGCATCGCTCCTTTGGGCACCATCGGCCTGATCGGCAACGCAGTAGCCATCTACGGTTGGGACACCATCGGTTCCCTCGGCAAGTTCACCCTGGCCATCTACATCGGCCTGGTCCTGGTGCTCTTCGTGCTTTACCCCGTCCTGGTCCGCGCACACGGGCTCTCCATCAAGCAGTACTTCTCCGGCGTGTGGCCGGCCGTGCAGCTCGCCTTCGTTTCCCGCTCCTCCATCGGCACGCTGCCGCTCACGCAGCGCGTCACTGAGCGCAACCTCGGCGTCCCCTCCGGCTACGCTTCCTTCGCCGTGCCTCTTGGTGCCACCACCAAGATGGATGGTTGCGCAGCGATCTACCCCGCCATCGCAGCGATCTTCGTGGCCCAGTTCTTCGGCATCAACCTGGACTTCACCCAGTACCTTCTGATCGTCCTGGTCTCTGTGCTCGGTTCCGCCGCAACGGCAGGTACCACCGGCGCCGTCGTCATGCTCACGCTGACCCTGTCCACGCTGGGACTGCCACTGGCCGGCGTCGGACTCCTGTTGGCGATCGACCCCATCCTGGACATGGGCCGCACCGCGGTCAACGTCGCAGGGCAGGCGCTGGTCCCCGCGATCGTGGCCAAGCGCCAGGGCATCCTGGACGAGTCACTGTACAGCGCCCCCCGCAACGGTGCCGCGTTCGCTGACGAGTACGCAGCCGATACCGCTGCGGCCAAGGCCGAAGAGCGCGAACTGGCCGACGCCAAGAGCTAGCAGCGTCGCATCGCGATCCCCCGGGGGAGAACTCCCCTGGGGGATTGCGGCATTTAAGGCACACTTCTGAGTAGGCTCTGGATCATGCTGATCGTTACTTCCAATGAAATCCCCGGCCACCGCATTGACGCCGTCTTTGGCGAGGTCATGGGCCTCACTGTCCGCTCACGCGACATCGGATCACAGATGCTCGCAGGATTCCGTTCCCTGGGCGGCGGCGAGCTGCCCGAGATGACCCGGGCCCTCTACGAGAGCCGCCAGGAAGTCATGGCCCGCATGGTCAACGAGGCGCAGCAGCGCGGCGCCAACGCGATCGTCGCCATGCGCTTCGATACTTCGGAGATGGGCACCAACTGGACTGAGGTCTGCGCCTACGGCACGGCCGTCTATGTCCTCCCCCTCGGTGAAGGTGAGCCCGGCGCTACCGGCCAGTCGATTTACCTGACCAAGCAGCCGCAACAGGGCACGGGGCAGTCCGCCCCCTCCCAGCCGGCGCCCCCGACGCAACCGGGTCAGCCGCAGCCCGGCCAGCAGTTCCCCGGGCAGCCGCAGTTCTAGTCGGTCCGGAGCCCAGTCCTGCCTACGAAATGGCAGGGCTGTGCCCCGGCAGGGGCGGGGCTTTCGACCTGTACTTATGGCCCGTGGGTGTCCGCACTTCGATTTCGTGCACGTCCGAGCCACAGGGAAGCGTCCTGGACGACCAGCCCGGGTTTTCCTTGGTGTGGTTGCACTGCTCGCAAAGCCCTGCGCCGTTGTGCAGAGTGGTGGGCCCTCGGTTTTGCCACGGCAGGATGTGGTCGATGTGCCGGATGGGCGCGTCGCAATATGGCGTTCGGCATGTGTGGTCCCTGGCCTCGATGAATCGCCGCATGCCGGCAGGAAAGAGCCTTGCCTTGGAATCCGTGGCCACGAGTTCCCCACTGCCGGGGGCCGTGAAGAGGCGACGGAGGTACACCTCGAAGGCTGGAGCGGTTCCAGCCAGGTCATCATCTTGCCCGGCGTTGCTTGGCCCACCAGCCCTGCCCACGAGCTCCCTTGCCCAACCACCCGGGACTATTCCGTACCCTTCAAGCCTTGCGGGCTCGCTGTCTCCTTGGAACAGCGTGCGGTCCGTCATGACCAGCTGCACTTCCACCTTGGAAATGCCGTCCGGCGTACCCGTGAGTCTCTCGACGAGGGTGTCCGCCATGACTTGGCCGCGGGAACGTTCATCACCCGTCGAACGAGCCGAATCCGCAGCCTCCGTCAGGGCTTTGTAGGCGGCTACCCCTTGGGCGACAGGAAGGAGAGCGGTGAGGATAGCCATGGTGTCCGGCGCCGGCCGAAGGCCCACATGCCGCTCCGAGGCCGCACGCGCCGCTCGTTGCGTCACTGAACGCGGATCCCGCCGATATGCGGCAGCCTTGGCAGCAGCGATGATCGAACGATCCCCGACGCCTTCGAAGGTTCCCGTGTCCGCGGCGAGTTCTTCGTCCACAGCGCAGCGATCCTCGGCTGACAAGCATGCAGTTTCCTTGACCAACAGCGTTGCGCGCCATTCGTTGAGCTGGCCGGCATCCAAAGCGGCCATCGTGTGGGGCATCTCGGTCACCAGCGCTTTCGCGGGCCCCAGCAGCCGTGATCCACGGTTCGGCGATTCACGCCGCGCCAACGCAATCTGGGCAGCAACCCCCTTGCCGCGCTCCGATGCCGGAAGGCCTCGCTCAGCTTGGACCTGGCGCTGTGCGTGATCGAACCCTACGGCGATCTTGGCTTGGAGGCCGGAAATCGCGGACTTCACGTCCTCCAGGACACGCAACTGCTCGATGAGATCGCGGGCTACGTCCGCAGCGTGGCCCGGGGCAACTCCTTGCATCGGTGAGACACGCGCCATCCCATCGCCCGCACCCGTGTCTATTGCCCGATTCCCGTCCATGCATCAACTCTTCCAGAGGGGTACGACAATTTGGGCAGGCCCAAGGACCACCCAAATCAACACCCAATAAAGATTCAAATTGCGCAGAGTGCAAAGTTGCACTTAGTGTAAGTATGTGACCCAAACCAACACGTCGGCCACCACTGAGCCAAGTGCTCCCTCACGCCGCGAACTCAATAAAGCCGCCACCCGCAGCTCCATCGCGGCAGCGGCCCTCGATCTGCTGCGCACCAACGGCCCGGGGAACTTCACGGTGGAGGACATCGCTGCCACCGCAGGCGTATCCCGGCGCACGTTCTTCAACTACTTCCCGAGCCTCGAGGCCGCCCTCTCCTCGGTTGCCGACGGCTTCATGGATCGAGCCCTGGAGCAATTCAGGCTGCGGCCAAGCGACGAGACCATCCTCGAGTCAGCCCAGGCCGCCCTCATGGCCCTTGCAGATCCAATGTCCGTTGCACCCATGGCCGAACTCTTCAGCCTGACCCAGGACAACCGCTCCTTGGCGCGGTCGGAACTGGAGGCCTGGGAGCACTGCACAGGCCAGATCATCGAGGCCGCCCGCACCAGGCTCGGAGAGGACGTCAGCGAGCTCTACCTTTATGCGCTGGCAGGCTCGGTCATCTCCTGCGGCAAAGCGGCCATGACCGTCTGGTTCGCCGAGCGCGGGCCGGATCTCTCCCCCGAATCGCTCGCAGTACTTCGCCAGCACCTCATCGATGCGATGGGGCTCCTGGGAGCCGGCTTCACGCCGTCGTCGTTCACAAAAACTCACACCGCACCCGTCTCCACCACCACAGATCGGTCCTGACATGGCTTCGCTTCTCTACCGTCTAGGCAAGTTTTCGTATCGCCGCCGCTGGCTGGTCATCTCCTTGTGGCTGGCCGTCCTGGTGGCCGTGGGCGGCTCGGCCGCTGCGTTCCACGGCACCATGTCCAACAACTTCACGATTCCGGGCACCGAAACCCAGCAGATGGCGGACAAGCTGAAGGCAGCGATTCCGGCCTCCTCCGGCGGTTCCGCGAGCGTTGTTTTCGACGCCGGTGATGCCGGCTTTGACCAAGCCAAAAAGGATGCCGTTGCGTCGGCGCTCGACAAGCTCAAGTCCTTGCCCGATGTCCAGGGCACGGTGAACCCCTTCACCACCCAGGAGCAGCTTGACCAGGCGACCGGCAAGCTTGCCGAAGGCGAAGCCAAGGCCACCGCCGGTCAGGCCCAACTCGACGCGTCGCGTGCCCAGCTGGCCGCGGGCGAGGCCCAGCTCGCCGCCGCAGAACAACAGCTGGCCGCTTCCGGCCTTTCGCCGGCGCAGATCGAGGCCCAGCTTGGAGCCAAGCGTGCCGAGCTGGCGGCCGGCAAGGAAAAGCTCGACGCCGGAACCAAGGAAGCGGCCGACGGCGCCGTTGCGTTGGCCCTCGGGAAGCGGGAGGCTGCCGCCTCCGAAGGCCTGCGCTTCGTTTCCAGCGACAACAAGGCCGCGATCGCCCAAGTCCAGTTCAAGACATCCATCAACGCGGTCGCACCCGCTGTCCGCCAGCAGGTACAGGACATCGTCCACGGCGTCTCATCGGCAGGCGTGACGGCGTACGCGAGCAAGGAAATCACCGAGGACGTCTCCCAGATCTTCGGCATCGCGGAAATCGTTGGCGTTGCCGTCGCAGCTGCAGTCCTGATCCTCATGCTCGGTACGCTCATCGCGGCCGGCCTCCCCCTGATCATGGCGTTGATCGGCGTCGCGGTTGGCGTAGGTGGAACGTTCGCCCTGACCGGCGTGATCGACATGAGCTCCATGTCACCGATGCTCGCCCTCATGTTGGGCCTCGCCGTCGGCATCGACTACTCACTGTTCATCGTCAACCGGCACCGCAACCAGCTCCTCGCAGGGATGGATGGCGAAGAATCCGCAGCCCTCGCAACAGGAACGTCGGGCAACGCCGTACTCTTCGCCGGCCTCACGGTCATTATCGCGCTGGCCGCCCTGGTGGTGCCCGGCCTGCCTTTCCTGGCCGTCATGGGTGTTGCCGCAGCGGCAACTGTTGCTGTCGCCGTCGTCGTCGCTTTGACCCTGACACCTGCCGTCCTTTCGCTGATCGGCCGCCGCCTCATCTCCAAGCGCGCTTGGGCCAAGGCCGCGCAGCACAATGCGGAACCCGGTCACGAAGCTGCCGACCGCGAACTCGAGGAGAAGCGCAGCACGCGCGGCTGGGGCGGGCTCGTGACGCGCCACCCCTGGGTTTCGCTGATTGCCAGCATCGTGCTGCTCGGCGCACTCGCGCTGCCTGCATCCCAGCTGCGGCTGGCACTGCCCGACGGCGGTTCGGAACCTGTTGATTCCCAGGCATACAAGGCGTACGACCTCACGCGCAACAGCTTTGGCGAAGGCATGACCGGTCCGATCATCGTGGTCGGTGAGTTCCCTGCAGGCCTGAGCGAAAACGACGCGAAGAGCAAACAGTATGACGTCGCGGATGAATTGCGCAGTGTGGACAACGTGGTGGCGGCAGTTCCGGTTGCCATCAGCGACGACCGCCGCACGGCAGTCTTCCAGGTCATCCCCAAGGAAGGTCCGGCCAGCGCCAGCACCGTTCAAGTGGTCTCCCAGCTTCGCGAGAAGGGCTCCGGGATCCACGACAAGACAGGTGCGACCATTGGCCTGACAGGACAGACCGCCGGCAACATCGATGTCTCCGCCAAGCTTGGCGCGGCCCTGCCGCCTTACTTGGCAATCGTCGTCGGCTTGTCCTTGATCCTGCTGCTTCTGGTGTTCCGCTCGATTGTTGTTCCCTTGCTCGCCACCGGTGGCTTCCTGCTTTCCCTCGCTGCTGCGTTCGGCGCTGTGGTGGCCGTGTACCAGTGGGGTTGGCTGGGATCCGTATTCGATGTCGCCAACCCCGGCGCAGTCCTGAGCTTCCTGCCGATCATCCTGATCGGTGTGCTGTTCGGCCTCGCCATGGACTATCAGGTGTTCATCACCTCGGGCATGCGCGAATCATTCATGCATGGGGAGAGCGCCCGGCACGCGGTCCGCACGGGGTTCAGCCACGCAGCGGCAGTGGTTACCGCGGCGGCAATCATCATGGTCAGCGTCTTCTCCGGCTTCATCTTCAGCCACCTGACCATGGTCCGGCCGCTCGGCTTCGCGATGGCATTCGGCGTCCTGATCGACGCGTTCGTTGTCCGCATGACGATCGTGCCGGCCATCATGTACCTGCTCGGCGAGAAGGCCTGGTGGCTGCCGAAGTGGCTGCAGCGGATCCTTCCCGACGTGGACGTGGAAGGAGCCAAGCTCACCCGCAGCGACCGCCCCAAGTCCGGCTCGGAGGAACTGGTCCACTAGGTCCCTCTCCCACATAACCACCGGATATCACCGATGCTCTCTCACTTGCCCGAAGCGAGTGAGAGAGCATCGGGCGTTAAAGGGCGGGACGTGAGAGAGGAACCACCGGGAAGGGGGTGGGACGTGAGAGAGCTTCGGGGGGCGGCGGGTATTAGGCTGGAAGACGTGACCCGATTGATCCTGGCCTCCCAGTCCCCTGCCCGCACCAAGCTTCTCTCCGAGGCAGGCATCCACCACGAGATCATGGTTTCAGACGTGGACGAGGACGCGGTGCAGGCCAAGTACGGCGTGACCGATCCCCACGACACCGCACTGCTCCTGGCCCGCGCCAAGGCCGAGGCGGTCGCGTCGCTCCCCGAGGCAGAAGGTGCCTTGGTGATCGGCTGCGATTCCGTCTTCGAATTCGACGGAGAATCCCACGGCAAGCCCTACACCGCGGACGTCGCGAGGAAGCGGATGCTGCGGATGAGCGGCTCCAAGGGTGTCCTTCATACAGGGCACTGGCTGGTGGACTGCCGGGACACGGCCGTGGACGTCGACGACGACGAAACCGCCGAGGGTACGGGCGCCACCCTGGGTGCCGTCTCCAGTGCGGAAGTGCACTTCGCCGAGATGTCCGAAAACGACATCGACGCCTACATTGCCACGGGAGAACCACTGCATTGCGCGGGCTCGTTCACCATCGACGGCTTGGGTGGGGCGTTCATCCGCAAGGTGGACGGTGATCCGCACGCCGTCGTCGGGCTTTCCATCTCGACCCTCCGCGACCTGCTGGTACACGCGAACGTCAGCGTCACGGAACTGTGGGCGCCGCAGGCACAGTAGATCACTTTGTAGCAACCCTACAAAGGAACAGCGCTTCACACACGGAATCCCCCATCAATATGGGCGGAACCCTCACAATCGCGCTAGGCTCCCTGAAGGACAGAAGGAGTCAACAACTTGTCAGCTAACCCGGCGCAGCCCATTTCCAGCCCTCTTACCAAGGTCTTGATTGCCAACCGCGGCGAGATCGCGGTCCGCATCATCCGAGCAGCCCGGGACGAAGGCATCGCCTCCGTAGCCGTTTACGCAGACCCGGACCGTGATGCCCTGCACGTTCGCCTCGCCGATGAGGCCTACGCGCTGGGTGGCAACACGGCAGCCGAGTCCTACCTGGTGATGGACAAGATCATCGAGGTTGCCAAGCAGTCCGGTGCCGATGGCATCCACCCCGGCTACGGCTTCCTGGCCGAAAACGCCGAGTTCGCCGCCAAGGTCATCGAGGCAGGCATCAACTGGATCGGCCCCTCGCCCGAGGCCATCTCCGCCTTGGGCGACAAAGTCCAGGCCCGCCACATCGCCGAAAAGGTTGGCGCCCCGCTGGTCCCCGGCACGGCCGACCCCGTCCAGGACGCGGACGAGATCCTGAAGTTCGCCGAGGAGTTCGGCCTTCCCGTGGCCATCAAGGCTGCCTTCGGCGGCGGTGGCCGTGGCATCAAGGTTGCCCGCACCATGGAAGAGATCCCGGAACTCTACGAATCCGCGGTCCGCGAAGCCGTGGCAGCCTTCGGCCGTGGCGAGTGCTTCATCGAGCGCTTCCTCGACTCCCCGCGCCACGTTGAAACCCAGTGCCTCGCAGACGCCTACGGCAACGTGGTGGTGGTCTCCACCCGCGACTGCTCGCTGCAGCGCCGCAACCAGAAGCTCGTGGAAGAGGCCCCGGCCCCCTACCTGAGCGAAGAACAGGTCAAGCGCCTGTACGAGTCCTCCAAAGCCATCCTCAAGGAAGCCAACTACCTCGGCGCCGGAACCTGCGAATTCCTGGTGGGCCAGGACGGAACCATCTCCTTCCTTGAGGTCAACACCCGCCTCCAGGTGGAGCACTGCGTGTCCGAGGAAGTCACCGGAATCGACCTGGTCCGCGAGCAGTTCCGCATCGCGCGCGGCGAAGCCCTGGGCTACGAGGATCCTGAGGTCCGCGGCCACTCCTTCGAATTCCGCATCACGGGCGAGGACCCGGGCCGCAACTTCATGCCCGCCCCCGGCACGATCAGCACGCTGAAGAACCCCACGGGTCCCGGCATCCGCGTGGACTCCGGCGTGGAGCAGGGCGATGTGATCAGCGGCAACTTCGACTCCATGCTCTCCAAGCTGATCGTCACCGGTTCCAGCCGCGAGCAGGCACTGCAGCGCTCCCGACGCGCCCTCGAGGAAATGGTTGTCGAGGGCATCCCGACGGTCATCCCCTTCGACCTCGCCGTCGTTACGGACCCGGCCTTCGCTCCCGCCGAGGGACCGTTCCAGGTCCACACCCGCTGGATCGAGACCGAGTTCGTCAACAGCATCCCGGCCTGGTCGCCGACGGGCACCGGCACGGAAACGTCCGACGCCGGTGAGCGCCAGCGCGTCGTCGTCGAGGTTGGCGGCAAGCGCCTTGAGGTGGTCCTGCCGTCCGGCCTGGGTGCCGGTGTGGCAGTTGCTTCCAGCGGCGCGGGCGCCAAGGCAGGGAAGTCGAAAAAGCGCTCCCGCTCGGCAGGCGCTACGGCTGCTGCCGCGGGCGGCAACGCCCTGACCTCCCCCATGCAGGGCACCATCGTGAAAATCGCAGCGTCCGACGGCGACGTGGTGGCCGAAGGCGACCTGATCGTGGTCCTCGAAGCCATGAAGATGGAGCAGCCCCTCACCGCGCACAAGGCCGGAACGGTCCGCGGCCTGACCGCCTCCGCGGGCGAGACGGTAGCCGCCGGCGCTGTCATCGCCACCATCGAGGACTAGCGGCAAGCACGCCTTAACGACGCCGGCCCCGCACCTTATGGTGGTGCGGGGCCGGCGTCGTTAAGAGGTACTTAGGCTACGTTGTTCTCGTAGTCCGTGTCCTTGGTTTCGCGAGTGAGCCAAAGCGCGATGAAGGTGATCACAGCGGCAACAGCCATGTAAACGCCCACCAGCCACGTGCTTCCGTTGGCGGCGGACCACAGTGCGATCGCGACGAACGAGGCAGGGGCTGCGCCAATCATGGACGAGAGGTTGTATGCCACTGCCGAACCCGTGTAACGGACGTTGGCAGGGAACAGTTCAGGCAGGATCGCCGCCATGGGACCGAAGGTCAGGCCCATGAGGGTGAAGCCAACGATGAGGCCGACCATCGCGGCTGCCTGGCCCGGGCCGAACATGGTGAACCACAGCGCTCCGAAGACAAAGATGCCCGCGGTAACGCCCAGCAGGAACTTCCGGCGGCCCCACTTTTCCGCGAGCGGCCCGGAGACCACCGTGAAGATTCCGAAGAAGACAACGCCGACGATCAGCATCCAGAGGAAGTCTGACCGGGAAATGCCCAGGCCCGGAACGAACGCGGCAATCTGGTCAGCTGTCATGGGCTTGCCGGCCTTCTCGGCCGCTGCCTGCGCGCCGGCCAGCGTGGGCTTGGTGCCGTAGGACAGCGTGAACGTGGTCATGATGTAGAACAGCACGTACGTGGCAAACATGATGAACGTGCCGGCAACCACGGGGCGCCAGTGGTTCTTGAGCGTCGCACCCAGCGGAAGCTTCTGGACCTTGTCCTGCTGGATGACCTTGGTGAAGGAAGCGCTCTCCACGAGCTTGAGGCGGACGTACAGGCCCACGATCACCAGGACGGCGCTCACCAGGAACGGCACACGCCAACCCCATGCGAGGAACTGTTCCGCGGTCAGGGCAACGTTCATCCAGATGAAGATCACGTTGGCGATGATGAAGCCGATCGGCGCACCCAACTGCGGGAACGTGCCGTAGATGGCACGCTTGCCCTCGGGGGCATTCTCCGTGGCGAGCAAAGCCGCGCCGGACCATTCGCCACCCAAGGCCAGGCCTTGGAAGAACCGAAGGACCACCAGCAGGACCGGTGCCAGGATGGCCCAACCCGGCAAGGACGCCTCGGGCAGGAGACCGATGAGGAACGTGGCAATACCCATCGTCAGCAAGGAAGCCACCAGCGTTCCCTTGCGGCCGATCTTGTCACCAAAGTGCCCGAAGACCACGGCTCCGATGGGCCGCGCGAAGAAGGCGACGCCGAAAATGGCGAAGGCGCTGAGCAGGGCGTTGATGTCGGTGGCATCCGGGAAGAAGAGCTTGGGGAAGACCAGCACGGACGCCGTGGCGTAGGCGTAGAAGTCGTAGAACTCGATCGTGGTACCGATGAGGCTGGCGAAGATCACCCGGCCCCGGGAGTTCACCGGCTTGGTGGACTTACCTTCCTTGGAGGGTGCAGTGGAAGACATGTAGTAGCAGCTTTCGTTCACGCCGGTCGGTGCCTGAGCACACTGCCGGCGATGGCTTATTCGAGAGTTCAATAATAGTTCCCGGAGTCCATTGAATGGACACCAAGTCCAAAATGTGGACGCACAGAAAAATCTCACCTTGTGGCACGCGCCACAACCTCACCATCGTCTCACGCTCTTGTGATGGCGTAGATAGGGAAATGTCACAGCACGTTTACAAACGGCGACGGTCCGCGAAATGCACGATACCTACGTTTGAAAGCACAACGTCCCCCACCTAGGAGGCACTCCTGTGACTGTTGAACGCACCGCAGACCAACTGGCTCCCATCCAGTCCGCTGCCGTCACCGCACCCGCCCTCGAACACCGTCCCGGCCGCTGGATCGCCAATTGGGATGCCGAGAACAAGGGCCAATGGGAAGCCGAAGGCCGGTCAATCGCCAAGCGCAACCTGTACTGGTCCATCTTCGCCGAATTCCTCGGATTCGTTGTTTGGCAGCTGTGGTCGATCGTGGTCGTGCAGCTTCCGGCAGCAGGCTTCAAGTTCGATACCAACCAGATCTTCTGGCTCATCTCGATGCCCAGCCTCGTGGGCGCAACGCTCCGCATCCCCTACACCTTCATGGTTCCCAAGTTCGGCGGACGGAACTGGACCATCGTCTCGGCCCTCCTGCTCCTGATCCCCACCACCGGGCTGGCCATCTGCGTCTCGAACCCCCAGACACCGTTTGGCGTCATGCTCCTCGTCGCGGCCCTCGCAGGCTTCGGCGGCGGCAACTTCGCCAGTTCAATGGCCAACATCACCTTCTTCTACCCTGCCCGTGAAAAGGGCTGGGCACTGGGACTTAACGCCGCCGGCGGTAACCTTGGTGCCGCCGTCGCGCAGCTGGTGGTTCCCATTGCCGTGACCGTACTTGCCGCCGGAACCGTGAACCTGCCCATGGCTGGCATTATCTGGATTCCGCTCATCCTGGTTGCCGCTTTTGGGGCGTGGAAGTACATGAACAACCTCACCAGCGCCAAGGGCGATGTTGCCGGGTCCGTGGCCGCGCTCAAGGAACCGCACCTGTGGATCATGGCATTCCTCTACATAGGCACCTTCGGCTCGTTCATCGGCTTTGCCGGCGTGTTCCCCAAGCTGATCAAGGACTACTTTCCCGAGTTCTCTTCCATCCATGTGGGGGCAGTGGCGCTGTCCTTGGCCTTCCTCGGACCGCTGGTTGGCTCGCTGGCACGGCCATACGGTGGCCGCATGGCCGACCGCATGGGCGGCGCCCGCATGACCATCACCGCATTCGCATCCATGGCCGTTATCACCCTCACCATGATCTGGACGCTGCCGCTGAAGAACTTCTGGCTCTTCCTGGGGCTGTTCCTCCTCCTCTTTGTCTCGAGCGGATTTGGAAACGGTGCAACCTACCGCATGATCCCGGTGATCTTCGCGACCTCCAGCCGCGCGGCCCGCTCCGGAGCCAGCAGCGCAGCCACCGCCCGCCTCGCCGCATCCTCGCTCGGCCTGATCTCAGCGATCGGAGCCTACGGCGGCTTCGTCATCCCCCAGGTCCTGAACGCATCGAACACCACCGCAGGTTCCTACACGCCGGCGTTCTACGGGTTCGTCGCAGCCTACGTGCTCATGCTCACCGTCTGCTGGGCCTGCTACATCCGCCCTGCCCGCCAGCGCAACACGATCGGACACATCTAGATGCCCAACGGCGCCGATACCCACTGCCCCTACTGCGCGCTCCAGTGCGCCATGACGCTGAGCCCGGCCGCCCCTGAGGTGGCGGGCCAGGCACCGGCGACCGCCCAGCCCGCCGCTCCCTTGGAAGTTTCCGGGCGCGAGTTCCCCACCAACCGGGGCGGGCTGTGCCGCAAGGGCTGGACATCGGCGTCGTTGTTGCGCCACAACGGACGTGTTACCGAACCGCTGCTCAAAGGCTCCGACGGCGTCCACCAACCCATCTCGTGGGACCAAGCCCTGATGCTCATCACGGCAGCCGTGAAGGACACCCAGCGTCAGCACGGGAACGACGCCGTGGGAGTCTTCGGCGGTGGCGGCCTCACCAATGAGAAGGCCTACATGCTGGGCAAGTTCGCCCGACTGGCCCTGCGCACCTCGCGGATCGACTACAACGGCCGGTTCTGCATGTCATCGGCGGCTGCTGCCGGAAACCGTGCCTTCGGCGTTGACCGGGGGCTCCCCTTTCCCGTCACGGACCTCGATTCAGCGTCGGTCATCCTCCTGCTCGGTTCCAATGTCGCGGAGACCATGCCCCCGTTCGTCCAGCACCTCCAGGGCGCACGCGACGCCGGCGGCTTGATCGTGGTGGACCCCCGCCGCTCGGCTACTGCCGCGTTCACGTCCGACGGCGGCGGCCTCCACTTGCAGCCAACGCCCGGCACCGATTTGGCCCTCCTTTTGGGCATCAGCCACGCAGTGGTCCACGAAGGCTTGGTGGATTCTGCATTCGTGGCGGCCCGCACCTCCGGCTACCCCGCCCTGGTGCGCAGCCTCAACGCCTTCTGGCCGGAACGGGTCCAGTCCATCACCGGCGTTCCTGCCAACCTCATCCGTGACACTGCACGCCGCCTGGCCCGGGGGGCACGTGCCGGCGGCAGCTACATCCTCAGTGGCCGCGGCGTGGAACAGCACGTGGACGGTACAGACACGGCCACGGCGGCAATCAACCTCAGCCTGCTCCTCGGACTCCCCGGTTCGGTCCGCAGCGGCTATGGCACACTCACCGGTCAGGGCAACGGGCAGGGCGGCCGCGAGCACGGACAAAAAGCCGATCAACTCCCTGGCTACCGCAAGATTACGGACCCTGCCGCACGCGCCCATATCGCCTCGGTGTGGGGAGTCGACGAGTCGCTCATCCCGGGGCCGGGGCTGCCCGCCGTCGACCTTCTCAAATCGCTCGGAAAGCCCGACGGCGTGCGGTGCCTCTTCGTGCACGGCGCCAACGTGGTGGTCTCCGCGCCGGACACCAACGCCGTCACCCAGGGGCTCCGGGACCTCGACTTCCTGGTGGTCTGCGACTTCTTCTTGTCCGAGACAGCATTGGAAGCCGATCTGGTGCTGCCCGTGACGCAGTGGGCTGAAGAGGAGGGCACGCTGACCAACCTCGAGGGGCGGGTGATCCGACGTCGCAGGGCGCTCACTCCCCCGCCCGGTGTCCGGACCGAACTGTGGCTCATGGCCCGGCTCGCGGAGATGCTGGAGGCCCCGTCCACGTTCAGTGACGATCCCGAGACCGTGTTCGAGGAACTGCGGCTGGCTTCCGCCGGTGGCTTGGCCGACTACTCCGGCATCGACTACGCCATGCTGGACCGCGGCGAAGCCGCCTACTGGCCCTTCCCTGCCGGCGGTTCCGGAACTCCCCGGCTGTTTTCCGATGGCTTCGCCCACCCCGACGGCAGGGCCGTGATGGTCCCAGTGATGCCGTCCAAGCGGGCGGCGCGCTCGTTTGCCGATGATTCCCTCGCCCTGGCCACCGGGCGCCTCCTGGAGCACTACCAGTCCGGCTCGCAAACCCGGCGTGTTGACGACTTAATGGCGGCACAGCCCCAAGTACGTTTGTTGATCCACCCCGCCACCGCCGCCTCCCGGGGCATCGCCGACGGCGATTACGCCAGCGTGACCAACCAACGCGGCGAGGTCCTATGCCGGGCTGAACTGAGCAACAACGTCAGGCCGGACACAGTTTTCCTGCCCTTCCATTTTCCCGGCCAGGAGAACGCCAACCGGCTCACGGAGGCTGCCACCGACCCCATCTCCGGCATGCCGGAGTTCAAGACCAGCCGGGTGTGGGTCCAGCGTGCTGCATCCACCCCGGCTCCCGACGGCCTTGCAGACGCAGGACTGTCACTGCACGCCAAGGAGGCTTCATGAGCGAGCGAATTGTTATTGTTGGATTCGGGCCCGTGGCTGCTCGTTTGGTGGAGGAACTGCTTCCTTCCGTTCGTTCGGGCATGGTGCAACTGCTCGTTGTCGGACAGGAAACCGAGGCTGCCTACAACCGAGTGATGGTGGCGGAACTTGGCGTGGGGCGTACTACCTCCGAAGCGCTTGCCCTGGCCGATGCTGCTGATCTGGAAGCTGCCGGGGTGGAGGTGCGGCTGGGAACCAAGGTCCGGCGGATCGACCGCGCGCGCCAACATGTTGTCCTCTCCGACGGCTCCGCTGAACACTACGACCGGCTTGTCTTTGCCACGGGTTCCCGGCCGGTCATTCCGAACCTTACGGGATTGAATCCTGACCCGTCCGGCCCCGTGTTGCCCGACGGAGTGATCACGCTGCGGGATCTCAAGGACGCTGCGGTGCTGCGTTCAGCCGTTGCCGATCGCAAGCGCGTTGTGGTCCTGGGCGGTGGCGTCCTGGGATTGGAGACCGCCCTGGCCGCCGCCGAGGAAGGCGCATGCGCCACCGTGGTGCATAACGGTCCCTTCCCGCTGGGCCGAAGCATCGACCGCGGCAGTGGTTCGGTCCTGACCGCCAGCCTGCGGGCGAACGGAGTCCGGATGGCAGGCAACGCCCGGTCCACCGGCGTCGAAACCGCCGGCCCCGGCGGCTCCTTCTCGGCGTTGTTGCTCGAGGACGGCTCCGCGATCGACGGCGACCTGCTGGTCCTGTCCTGCGGCGTGCGGCCGCGGATTGAGTTGGCCGAGGGCTGTGGCTTGCCGGTTGCGGCCGGAATCCTGGTGGACCACCGCTTGCGGACCCACCATGAACCACACATGTTCGCAATCGGCGACTGCGCGGAAATCCGTTGCACCGACGCGTCCTGTGTCGCGTGCCGGACGGCCGGTGGTCCTTCCGGACTGGTGGGTCCAGGGTGGCGGCAGGCCGAGTGGTTGGCCGAATACCTGCAAGTCCTTGCCCGTGGCGGGCAGTCCGCGGCGGATTCGCTGGAGCCGCTGGCCGCTGAGAAGCCCGGCGTCATCGTCCTGAAGGCCCGGGGCATCAACCTGGCCGTGGCCGGCGACAACCAGGCCGATCCATGGGATGAGGAACTGCTGGAAGCCGGAGCCGCCGTTGGACGCGCCCGCCGTCAGATTTCCCAGTGGGCCGACCCCGAGCACGGCCGATACGTCAAAATGACTACCCGGGGCGGAGTATTGGAAGGCTTGGTTTCCGTGGGCATGCCCAGGACCGCGGCTGAGCTGGTGATGCTGTTCGAACGCTCCTCGGAGCTGCCTGCGGACCGGTCGCTGCTCCTTCGACTGGACGGGCCGGACCAACTCGAAACGGGGGGGGCGAACAACGACCCCCAGCGGACAGTGTGCCGCTGCGCGGGTGTCAGTGCCGCGAGGATCGAGGAGTCTGTGGTGGACGGCTGTTCATCGGTAGCGGAGGTCTCCAAGACCACCCGTGCCGGGACAGGTTGCGGTGGCTGCCACGAGGACATCAAGGGCCTCGTCGAGAAGCATTTCCAAGCGGCTGCCGCCTGAGGGTGCTCCGCGGGATCGCTGGACAGCTGCGGGATAGCCGGAAGGTCCCTGTGTGTCAGGCTGTCGTGTGACAGGTTGTGTGTCGCTTGCGGTCTGACGCACAGGGCGGGGAAAGGTCCGTCATGGATTTTGTTATTCC